>DUOX01000004.1 GCA_012838665.1 Clostridiales bacterium | reverse complement strand
CCCTGGGTTTCATCTTCCAGGACGGGAATTGAATGGGGACACACCTGTTCAGATTCAAAGAAATTTTTTATTTATTGTTTGAATTACAGGGAAAGCATAGTTGCCCACGTTTACTTGACACAAACCATATTGAATTAATACTTCATTTCCCCATATACTTGTGATATAATGGCATCAAAGAAGGTATAAATTGCTAGGAGATAGAAAGGATCAGTGCGAGACCAAAATCTGCACAAAGGAGTGAGGGAATGAAGTTTACCTTTACGGAGAAGAGGATACAGGTTTCCGATGAGATTAAAGATTACGCAAGGAAAAAAATCGGAAAGTTGAACCGCTTTTTCAAAAATCAGACCACGGAAGCCTTCGTAACCTTCAGCGCCGAACGAGGCCGATACAGGGCAGAGGTGACTCTCCACAATAACGGCATGTTCTACAGGGTCAGCGAGCTTACCAGCGATATGTACGCTTCCATCGACTCTGCCTGCGCCGCCATTGAGCAGCAGATACGCAAGAATAAAGCGCGTTTGGAAAAGAGACTTAGAGAGGGCGCCTTTGAACGTGAGATAAAGCCCAAATTAGTCTCCGAAGACATGGAGGAAGGAGAGGGCGACAAGGACGAATTCAAAATTGTGCGGACAAAGAAATTCTTCTTCAAGCCGATGAGCCCTGAAGAGGCAATACTTCAAATGAACCTTTTAAAGCATGAGTTTTTTGCCTTCAAAAATCAGGAAGACGATTCCTTTTCCGTAGTTTACCGCAGAAAAAACGGCGGTTACGGACTGATTTCCGCTTCCGATATGTAATATAAGCGACATTGTTTAAAAAAGCAGTAATAAGCATAGGCCGGCGCATGCGCCGGCCTATGTTTTTATAGACTTTTTGCCGTTTAAGCCTCCATTTGTTTGCCCAGGAATGTGGCCACGGTTTGCGCAAGCTTATACTCAATCTCTCCCGTGGGAGGATTGTTTTTAGGAGTGGCAAAAACCACGCAACCTAATACATCACCCTCTGAGAGTATGGGAGCGGCGACGGAGATGCAGTATTTTTCATTCCCTTCGGCAACTGGGATGCTGCTTGAGCCCTGCTCCAGGCGGTATATCCGCCGGGCCTCCATAATCTGCTCCAAATCCGAGCTGATGCGCTTGTCCAACAACTCCCGGCGGTTGGTTCCCGCCACGGCTATAATGCTGTCGCGGTCGCAGACGACTGTTACGCAATCAGTGGTCTTATGCATGGACTCACAGATCTGGTTTGCAAAGTCAGACAGTTCGCCCAGAGGCGAGTATTTCTTAAATATGACTTCTCCGTCTTTTTCCGTATATATTTCGAGAGGGTCGCCTTCCCGGATTCGCATGGTACGGCGAATTTCTTTTGGAATGACAACTCTGCCCAGGTCGTCAATGCGGCGTACGATGCCTGTAGCTTTCATATATGAAATCCTCCTGTAAAATGTTGTTCCGACTGGAATTAGTATTTGCCAGATTTATTTGCATATTCAGCCATTTTTTTATTGGAGCATTTTGGAAGTTTTTTCTGTTCAAAATTATAAACCGCCCATGCTTCCCGGGGTTAAGGTGAAAAAAACTTAAATAAAAGCACTGCCGCAAGGCACCGAATTCCGGTATTTTGCGGCAGTGCTTTTATTTAGGCTCCCTTCGGCCCGCAGCTGAGGGAATTTTTAGCTCGCTTCTGTATTTTGCTACTGTGCGGCGGGAGAGGGATATGCCCTTTTCATCCATAAGCTCACAGATTTTCTGATCGGAAAGGGGCTTTTTCTTGTTTTCTGCCTGAATGAGCTCCTTAATCAGGGCTTTGGCCGCATCGGGTGATTTGTTGTCCTCGCCCAATGCCCGGGAAAAGAAACTGCTGAGGGGATAGACCCCATAGGAGCATTGGAGGTATTTGCCCCGAATTGCCCGGCTGACGGTGGAGGGGTGCATTCCCAGGGAGTCGGCAATATCCGCCAAAGACAGGGGGCGCAGATTTCCGGGGCCTTTTCGGAAAAAGTCTTCCTGCTTTTCAAGTATTGTTTTGGCACAGGCAAGGAGAGTGCTGTGTCGTTTTTCAATACTCCGTACCACCCAGTTGGCTTCCTCCAGTTTTCCTGACAGGTATTCTTTGACCCGGGGGTCATCCGTCTCCTGCATAAGGTTCCTGTAATAGGGGCTTATACGGAGGGAGGGGATAAAACCGCTGGTGAGGATCAGCTCCATATGCTCCGGATAGTACAGCACTGCTAAATCAGGGAGGATATATTCCGGTTTTTCAGGGGGCGAAAAGGCTGCGCCGGGTCTGGGGTCAAGAGAGCGGATAACCCGGCAGGCAAGCCGCACCTCCTTTTCTGGGACCTTCAGCCTCCGGGCTATGTAGTTGTAATGGTTTTTACCCACCTCGTCCAGAAATTCAGCGGCAATCTGATATGGCAGCCCCGTCTCTCCCATGCGCCGGAGCTGGATGCTGAGGCATTCGGAGAGGCTGCCGGCGGCAATTCCCGGAGGATCAAGGGCCTGCACCTCTCTCAAGGCCCGGGAAACCTGGTCTTCCGTACAGCCCAGCTCGTTTGCTATCGCGGGGATGCTGTCTGGAAGATAGCCGTTGCTGTCCAGACTTTTGATTATATATACGGCGGCTTTGGCCACGGCAGGAGGCAGCTTTGAGGTTTTAAGCTGGAGCATGAGATGGCGGTACAGGCTCTCTTCCTCCGGGGACTTCCCCGCCGTGTTGGCAAGAGGGTCAATATCCCCAGCGTCCTGCTTGTGGTACCAGTAGTTTTGGGTGTCGCTGTCCTCCAGCCAATCCAGCTGCCGGCTCCTGAGGGTAAACTCCTCCGTATTGCTGTGGCTGTCGTCAGTTTCCAAAACGGGATTTTCCTGAAGCGTTTCGCTTATGTATTCCGCCAGCTCCTGGGCGCTCATCTGAAGCATTTCCATGGATTGGATAAGCTGAGGCGACAGGAAGAGGCCTTGTTTTAAATCTAACGCCAGTTCCACACTCGGACTGACCTCCGTTTCAATAAGCTATACATATTATAATATCAGGTGTTTCAGAATTAAAGCCGTATTTTCTACAGAATTATGGCCATTCTATCAGCAAGATGCGCAAAACCCACAGATAAAAATCTGGAAAAGTAATAATGGAGGTCTTGAACCCTGCTAAAAAGGATTATATTGAAATCTAAATAAAGCTGAAAGGTTTGTCACCAATATTGGCGACAAACCTTAAAAAATGCCTTTGATTTGGAAAACTTATTGATACTGGCAGATGACGGCTATTTTGCCTTTGAACCGGGAGGGTTTATACGCCGCGGGGTTTGCCCTGCAGTCGTTATATGCCCAGCCCGTGTTTCTTCCGTCGAAACTCACCTTCCAGAGCATTAAATAATTCTCCAGAGTGCCGTCAAGGTCGGTGCCGGAGGGCTCGTTTACATCCCAGAGGAAGAACTCCACCGGCTCGCCGTTTATCCATATCCATTCGCCGTTTTCGTCCCGCTTTGCGCCCAACCAGACAAAACTGGCGCCTGCTTTCTCAGCTTCGGCTATGAGGGCGTCAAGCTCCTCCTGAGAGTTAATAATGGGGAGGATGCCGCCCATCTCAAGACATTTTTCATAAGCCTGCTCCCAGCTGTAGTCGCCCACGATTAGCGTTTTGAAACCGCTCTCCGGCACGGGTTCAGGCGTTGGGACGGGTGTAGGCCCGGGCGTTGGGGTGGGCGCGGGAGTAGGTGCAGGAGTAGGTTCCGGAGTAGGTGCAGGAGTAGGTTCCGGAGTAGGTGCAGGAGTAGGTTCCGGAGTAGGTGCAGGAGTAGGTTCCGGAGTAGGCGCGGG
>DUOX01000003.1 GCA_012838665.1 Clostridiales bacterium | reverse complement strand
GATTTAAGGCTAAATACAATGCGCTCATGCGCATACCATTTGCTAATGTCCAAAATGACTTCCTGGTCTTAGTGTTAGATACAGTGAGCTTTTCGTTGTAGCAGTGAGTGCATCTAAACCACTCACCGCTTTTTGTGATTCTTGAGTTATTTCTATTTGTAAACTATCGATTGTGGTTGACACTCACTGTCACTCCTTTCCAAAATAAAAGCACCTTATGAATTCCAAGAAATTTTGGCTCTCATAGGTGCTCTAATGTCCATATTTAATTTATTTGCCAATATTATATCACTAATTGATGATGGAAGTCAATATGAATCGCTATTCTTCGAGAGGGAAATTATACGACTCTACAACCTCTCCGGTTGAGTGATTTGCGATGTTTACTTTCACCTTCGCATCTTTGATTCCGCTAAACATCTGATACATAACTGCTGAAAATTCCAAACCGAGCAAATTTAGATTGGCAAATGCGACATATTGTGCCGGGTCAACTTTTGCTGTCATTTCCGTATAATCTTTATTAAACTCAATTGCCTTATATATAGCCTTATTTTCCTCTTCCGCTAAAAACTCCGTCACGCTCTCGCTAATAGATTTATCTATTTCCTCAAGCATTGCCCGATGTTGTTTTTTACTCATTATGTATGTTACTGAGCCGTCATCGTTCACTATTACCTCATGGACTCCCTCGGCAAGAGCATCCTTCTTGACTGTTTCCATATCCTGCCCCTCGAACATAGAAGCAGGAAGATTAAGCTTTACATCAAAAAGCTCTTTTTCCACTTCGATTTTTGGGGATTCGGTCTGTTCTGTCTGAGCGGTCGAGTCGGATTCTGCTTGTTTTGGACTGTTGCCACAGCCCGTTAATCCAAAAAACAAAAAGAACGTTAAGAGAATTGCCACAATTTTCTTCATTTCTCCACCTCCATAACCAAATTATACCATGTTCTACGACTAATACCAAGTTGAAGGGCGGCTTTACTTACTGTTAATTCTCCGGTTTGTGTTTTTTCGTAAAGGCTTTCGAATCCATCAACGTTTACTTTTGGTCTGCCGGGATTATATAACAGAATCAAGTTTATATTTAATCTAACACAAGTAACAGATTTTGCAAAATGCAAAATACCGTTTGTTATTGAAACAAGGTGATGTCGAAGAACAGGAGCGAAGGTCAAATATTTAAGAAATTTTGAATTTTCGGACATTTTGGGCCGCGGACCTTGACTTCATTGCGGGGTTATGTTATTATAAACACGTCCTCACAAGAGGTAATATCGCGGAGTGGAGCAGTCCGGTAGCTCGTCGGGCTCATAACCCGAAGGTCGTAGGTTCAAATCCTGCCTCCGCAACCAAGAACGGCTATTTTTGGAATAGCCGTTCTTTTCTTTTTGTTTAAAAAAATGATTTTCAAGCCCCTTTAAATAAAGCCGAGTCTGGAAGTTTTCCGGGGCCGGCTTATTTGCGTGTCAGTATGTCAGTTTGGCCCGGCCATAACTTTTTTCTGAAAAATTCGCGCCGCAATACTTATACGGTGAGAGAAAAAATATGTCCAAGCAAATAGCTTGGGCGCTTCTTTTTTGACATATATGGCCTGAACTTCAACTTGCACATTTACCTTTGACGCCGCTTTACTCTTGAGGGGATGTTAAATACGCATTTGAATATTTGCGGCCCTCCCGGGTCTAACACCAAAACGGCCTTACCGCTGTATAATGGTTATATACGCAAGGAGACGAGGTGATTCATCTGAAAACCATTTTACGGGTTGAGAACATCTGCAAGACCTATCAAGCCCAAAACGGGGAAATCGAGGCCATCAGAGACATCAGTTTTACTGTAGACGAAGGGGAATACATAAGCATAGTAGGCCCCAGCGGAAGTGGAAAATCTACACTGCTGTCTATTATCGCGGGGCTGCTTGAACCCTCCGGCGGTAAAATCTATATAAATGATATGCCGGTACAAGGAGTGACACAGGATATAGGCTATATGCTGCAGAGCGATAATCTCCTGGAATGGCGCAGTATATGGAAAAATGTTCTGCTGGGCTTGGAGATACGAAAGATGCTGAACTCCGAAACAATTGAATATGCAAAAAGCCTGCTGAAGAATTATGGACTATATGAATTCAAGGATAAGCATCCCTCCCAGCTTTCTGGGGGGATGAGGCAGAGGGTGGCGCTGATACGGACCCTGGCCGTAAAGCCGGATATCCTCCTTTTGGATGAGGCCTTTTCAGCGCTGGACTATCAGACAAGGCTAAAGCTTACGGATGATGTTTATAGAATACTAAAGAAAGAGAATAAGACCACTCTAATGGTCACACATGACATAGCGGAGAGCATATGTATGGCTGACAGAATTATTGTGCTGACAAAAAGGCCGGCAAAGATAAAAAGCATGCACACAATAGACTTCCCGGAGGATGCCAAGACTCCGCTTCAGCGACGGAATCATCCCGATTTCAGACATTACTTCAATACAATATGGAAAGAGCTTGATGTCCATGTATAACGGTTTATCCAAAGAGCGCGTGGAATATCTGCGCCAAAATAAAAAACGGAAGACTGTGATTACAATTACGCGGATTGTGGGCCTTATTTGTGTTATTGCCTTATGGGAGGTGTTAGCCAGACTAAAAATAATTGACAGCTTTATCATGAGCCAGCCATCACGTATCGTAGACACATTTATAAACATGATGTCCAGCGGTTTAATGAAACACATCGGTGTTACCTGCCTTGAAACTCTTATCGGGTTTCTTCTTGGCACAGCCATGGGCACCCTCGTTGCGGTGCTCCTCTGGTGGAGTAATTTTATGTCCAGGGTAATGGAGCCCCTTCTGGTTATACTTAACAGCCTGCCTAAAATTGCGCTGGGGCCTGTAATAATCATCTGGGTAGGAGCCGGAATGCAGGCGATTATAGTAGTTGCAATTGCCATTTCTTTAATTGTTACCATTCTCGAAATGCTTAACGGCTTCATCAGCACAGACGGCGAAAAAATAAAGATGGTGAAAACCTTTGGAGCAAACAAACTAGTGGTTTTCACAAAGATTGTTTTTCCGTCCAATATAGGCACTCTGTTTAATTCCCTGAAGATAAATATAGGCCTGTCCCTGGTAGGAGTTATAGCAGGAGAGTTTCTTGTATCAAAGGCAGGCCTCGGCTACCTAATCGTATATGGCGGTCAGGTGTTTCAGATGGATCTGGTAATGTGCAGCGTTATCATACTTGCGGCCGTGGCGGCCCTGATGTACCAGGGGGTTGTGCTGCTAGAGAAGTTTTCAAACCGCATTTTGAAGTTTTCATCAAAATAAATAAGGAGGTTTTTTATGAAAAGGAAATTAGGGATTCTAAAGGTCTTAATTCTGATGCTCCTGATATGCGGAATCGCCTTAGGCTGTTCCAAGGATACAAAAAAAGCAGATAAAGTTGCACTCAACGAAGTTACCCACTCGGTTTTTTATGCCCCTCAGTATGTGGCAATCAACAAAGGCTTTTTTGAGGAAGAGGGAATAGAAATCGAACTCACAACCGGACAGGGCGCCGACAAGGTAATGACTGCGGTAATCTCCGGCGCCGTGGATATCGGCTTTGCCGGTCCGGAGGCGGCAATTTACGTTTACAACGAGGGGAAAGAGGATTACGCGGAAGTGTTTGCCCAGCTGACCCAAAGAGACGGTTCTTTCCTGGTCGGGAGGGAACCGGCGGAGGAATTTGATTGGTCAGACCTGGAGGGCTCTTTGGTAATTCCTGGGCGGAAAGGCGGAGTTCCATACATGACCCTGGAATATGTGCTCAAAAACCGTGGCCTGGTGCCGGGGGTGAATCTCACCTTTGACGACAGCATACAGTTTGCCCTCATGGCAGGCGCTTTTACCTCCGGGCACGGGGATTTCGTCACGATTTTTGAGCCCACAGCTTCCATGATAGAGGCGGAAGGAAAAGGCTACATAGTGGCTTCCATAGGGCAGGAGGGCGGTGAAATTCCCTATACGGCATACTTTGCCACCAAGAGCTTTATAGAGGAAAATCCGGACCTTATCCAAAGATTTGTCAACGCGATTTACAAGGCTCAGCTTTGGGTGCAGGAGCACAGCGCAAAAGAAATAGCAGAGGTGGTAGCTCCCTCTTTCCCGGACACGGACATAAAAATGCTTGAGTCGTCAATTCAGCGTTACAAGGACATTGAGGCCTATGCCACATCTCCCGTGATGAGGGAGGAGGCCTTCGAGCGGCTGCAGACTATTATGAGCGAGGCAGGAGAATTAAAGCAGAAGGCCCCCTTTGATAAGGTGGTTAACAATACCTTCGCCCAGGCCGCCGTGGACAAAGTGAAATAAGTTGGTCGGCTTTCGGCGGCTGTCCGGCAGGAGACTGTTTTCGAGAAGAGAGGCTGAAATTTCAGTCTTCTCTTCTTTTATTTTGTCAAAATCTTTCGCGCAGGGAAAAAATTGGTGTAAAGAATAAAATAACAAAAGCTGTCACGCGGGAGAAAGAGTTGCAAGGGGGGGTAATAATTCCATCTTCTGTGACAACAAACAATTCGAAGACTTGGGCCGGCTGGCAGTGGAGGATTTGAACGCAGCTTACCCTGCGGCCAATGCAATTGCCGCTGAAAAAGCCGATAGGGGGGCCTTGAGAGCTCTTACCTGGAGTGAAAAGGTTACACGCATATTGTATTCTCTTTTAAACAGATACGAAAAGCAGGGGGATGGCCTGCTGGAGAATACAAAAGTCTATGTATGCGAGATTTGCGGATTTGTGTATATAGGAGATGAATCTCCTGAGATTTGCCCCGTATGCAAGGTTCCGAGCCTGAAGATAAGAAAGATAGACAGGGGGGTTGCATAATGCATGCGGTCAGAAATATCAGATTATGTACAAAGGATTGCCTGTGTTTGTATGTTTGACCCACAGGCGCAACAGATACAGAGACTGGCCAGATTGACGCAGCAAAGTGTATAAGCGGCTGCCGTGCGTGTGTTGACGCCTGCCCGTCTCACGCAATTTCCCTGGTTCCCCGGGAATATCCGCCCCAGCAGAAGAAAACGGAGCCTGTCATATCCGCAATACGGTCCCTGGTTGCCAGTAAGGCATAGCAGGAGCGCATTGCCGACTCCTGAGGAAGAGGGTTTCCCCGAACTGGCACGAAAATTCCGCGCTGTAGGCGCCATAGAAAAGGCCCACGAAGAACGCTATCTTGCCTTACTGGAGAATGTTCAAAAGAAGGGGTGCTTTGAAAAGGAAGCGGAAACCGTTTGGGAGTGCCGCATTTGCGGGCACTTGGCCGTAGGCAAGAAGGCTCCGGATGTCTGCCCTGTTTGCGGCTATGCTCAAGCGTACTTCGAGCTCAGGAAGGAAAATTATTAATACCTGATAATAGAATTAGGGATGCGGCGCAGCCGCATCCCTAATTCTATTTAAACCTAATTTTATTTAAAACTGTAATTTATGCCTGTCAGCATTTCTTTATGAGTCGAATATAGAATTCCACAGCCCGTTTTACCACCTCGACCCGGATGTGCTCGTCGTTGCTGTGAATACTGCCTCGCTCTTCGGCGGTCAGGTCGGCGGCGGAAAAGCGGTATACATGATTGGAGATGCGCCCGTAATGGCGGCTGTCGGAGCACTGTACCATCAGATAAGGGCTGACGATACAGCCCGGCCAGGTCTCCTCCACGGTTTCGGCGAGCTTATCCCAGACAGGGCAGCGGGTCTCCGAAATTACACTGGGGTTAACCGCGTTCCTGCCCACCGTAAGTTGCACATTCCCGTCGTCGACAACCTTTTTGATATATTCCACGGCGCTGTCTATGCTGTCGTGCGGGTTCAGCCTCAGGTTGGCAACAAAAGAAGCCGAAGGGGGGATGACGTTGGGGGCCTGGCTTCCCGAGGCTTGGGTAAAGGCCACGGTGGTACGCAGCATGGCATTCATCTCGCCCCCCGACTTTTTGCCCAGCATGTCCAGAATACCGCCAAAGCACCAGAGGTTGGCAAAAATCAGGCGGTAGGCAAAGGTGGAGTGGCGGCCGAGGGTATCAAACATTTCCGCCGCCGGGCCGGTGATATGCATCTTAAAGGGACGGTTTTCCACTTTGCAGCAGGCTTTGGAAAGTATGCCGATGGGAGTATGGGGCTTGGGAGAAGACGCGTGACCGCCGGATGAGGAGACACGAAACTCCAGATTCATCATGCCTTTTTCCGCAATGCCAATCAGGCCGCAGGGGCGCTTGACTCCGGGGAGGACATTTTCAACCACGGCGCCGCCTTCATCCAGCACGAAAGCCGGGGTGATGCCCTGCTCCTCGAACCAATCTACGATGTTTGCGGCCCCGGGGCCGTTGACTTCCTCGCCGCCGGAGAAGGCAAGATATATGTCTTGCATTGGCTTAAAGCCCTGGGAAATAAGGTGGTTTGCGGCGTACATTATGCCGTTGAAGGTAAGCTTGGTATCCAGACATCCCCTGCCCCATATTATGCCGTTCTCGTCAATAAGGGCGTCAAAGGGAGGTTTTGTCCAGCCCTCCTCATTTACGGGCACCACGTCGTAATGGGCCATGAGGACCGAGGGCTCGCTGTGCTCTATGCCCTCCCATTTAAACAAAAGGGCCCTGTCGGGGAGGCGGGTCATGGTACATACGCGGGCCACCTCAGGATAAAGCTTTGGAAGGAGACCGATGAACTTTTCAAACTCGGCGTCATCTTCCATGGAGGGGTCGTAGTAGGAGACAGTGCGGCAGCGTACCAGCTCCTGCAATGCGGCTACGGCTGCGTCACGGTCAAAGCTTATTTCCTCCGGCTGGCGGGTTTTTTCCGCCGGGGGCTTAAACATGGCAGCCCTAATCAGGATTATCGCAAAAAATGCGATGATAAGGGCAAGAATGATATAGAGCACAACCATTTTATTGTCTCCTTTCCTAATCCAGCATTCCTTTTTTATACATGAAGCGGCTGACCGCCAGAGTGAAAAGCACACTTACCGGAACCATAATTCCCACTGTCCCTGCATTCAGAGCGGGTACAAAGATGAACAGCAAGAGCATCAAAACAGCGGGAGCTACGGAAATCTTCCAGTTTTTCGAGATAAATATCACGCCCAAACCGCCAAAGAGCGCCGGTATAAGCTGGGCAAAGGCGGGCTGGAGCGCCGGTGCCTGGAGTATTGGAGTCAGCGGGGTAATAAGAATTACGCCCAAAATGATGATTAGGGTTGTCACTATACTGGAAACGGCGATGGCTATTGTGGATACAACCTCGCCCTCCTCGGAGTTGGCCTTCACGCCGGCCTGTTCCAGTGCGTTGAGCGCGCAGGGGAGCTTGAGGTTTGAGATGTTGCCGGTGACGAAGGAGAGATAAGAGCCGCCGGCGCCCAGCATGGGTATGTAAGTAAAAGTCTCGACTATTCCCACTGCCCAATACATAGGAGCTGTGGCGATAAGACCAAGAATCAGGCCTTTAGAGTCGGGAACAGCCCTGAAGATTATTCCCACGGCTACCGGAAAAATCAGCATAATTACCAGCATTGAAAAGTTCCAGGCTCTGCCCCATTTATGTACACGATCTATATAAGAAGTCTTCATTGTTCAGCCTCCTAACCCAGCCATGCCGTGATGGGAATCGCGCTTGCCATGCCCAATACCAGACTCGCGGGCAGGGCATAGTCGGATATCCAATGATATTTAAATTTTTTAACGGCCAAGCCCGCCAGGCACATGACAAGGGCGGACACCGCCATAACGCAGACGGGTATCAGACCTGCGGTAGAGCCTTGAAATACGGTGGAAACATCGCTGAATATGAAGCCCAGGAATGCGGCAATCATACCGATAAACAATGAGTTGGAGAAAATTTCGGCCCATTTCCTGTCCCGCTTTTCAAGGTTTATCATACCGCCCAAAA
Source organism: Clostridiales bacterium (assembly GCA_012838665.1). Lineage (GTDB taxonomy): Bacteria > Bacillota > Clostridia > Oscillospirales > Oscillospiraceae > DUOX01. Next base: position 3,297 of record DUOX01000003.1, on the reverse strand, counting down.
CCTTCCTTGCCACAGCGGGAACCAGCCATATTCCCACCATGATGCTGATGGTCATGACGGTGGCAATGGTGACATATTGACTAGCAGTAAGGCTTGTGACCGAGCCAAAAGTAAGACCCATGGCATTTTCAGCATTGGTTGCGGCTATGGTCTCATAGGACAGGGAGCCTATCACGCTCAGCCTGAGCCAGGGCAGGGGAACGCCCAGGTCCTTGGACAGGGTGATGACGCCGATTACTATGGCCACCGCCGGGGCTATAGTAAATATGGCGGCGGTCACGGCAATTTTTTTAAGCTTGTCCGGTGCCATGCCAATTTCCCGGCCCCGTTTCCATGCCTTAACCAAGAAAAAGACGCTCTGCGCCAAAACGGCGGCAATCACGACTCCGCTCAGAAGAAATAATATGGGACTGTTCACGTCAAATTCCAACGCGATTCCCCCTAATTTAATTTTTTCTAATTATATCACAGCCGGCCCAGGAAAAACAACGGAGTTTATGCCTGAGACTATTAGGCAAAGCGGGGGTTTCTGTCTTAGTGAGAATCGTTTGGAATTTCCATAAAAATACTTTACTCTCTAATATTTTTGTGTATATAATGATATTAGAGAAGCCATTAAAGTCAATGATTATGAGAGGAGAATCATAATATTGATTTATAATAGCTGCATGGTTCCTTGGAACCGTGCAGCAATTTCTCTTAAATTGACGCAAATCCGTAAACGACAGGAGTAATAACTTGGACAGGATAATCGCTCAACTGGCCGCCCAGTTCGGCCAGAAAACAACGCATATCGAAAACGTGATAAAGCTTATTGACGAGGGGAACACCATCCCCTTTATCGCCCGTTACCGCAAGGAGCTTCACGGCTCTATGGACGACCAGCTCCTCAGAGATATAGGCGAGAGGCTTCAATATCTCCGCAACCTTGACGAAAGGCGGGGGGAGATTCTATCGTCCATAGAAAACCAGGGGAAGCTGACGGAGGAACTGAAAAAATCTATAGAAAATGCGGCCACTCTGGCGGAACTGGAGGACATATACAGGCCGTATAAGCAAAAGCGCCGCACCCGCGCTACCGTGGCAAGGGAGCGGGGGCTGGAGCCGCTGGCTGATTTGCTTTTCCAACAGAATCTGAAACAGGGCGACATTAATGAATTGGCCTCCCCCTATATAGACCCTGAGAAGGGCGTGGAGTCGGCGGAGGACGCCCTGGCCGGGGCAAGCGATATTATTGCGGAGAAGATATCCGACGACGCGGAAATCAGAAAATGCCTCCGTGAGCTGATTTCACGCCGGGGCAGCCTGGTGTCCAAGGCCGCAACGGAGGAGGACTCGGTTTACCGGCTGTATTACGACTTTGAATCCCCCATAAGCCGGCTTCAAAGCCACAGGATTCTGGCCATCAACCGTGGGGAGAAAGAAAAATTCTTAAAGGTATCCGTGCAGATAGAAGAGGCGCTAGCACTGGATATTATAAAGAAACGGGTTCTGCGCCCCGGCAGTATTTCCACCGGGTTCGTGGAAAACGCGGCTAAGGATGCGTATTTGCGGCTTATTTTCCCCTCCGTGGAGAGGGAGATAAGAAACCAGCTTACGGATATGGCCGCAGAGCAGGCCATCAGGATGTTCGGCCTTAACTTAAAGCAGCTGCTGATGCAGCCGCCGGTAAAGAATAAGGTGACCATGGGCATCGACCCGGCTTACCGCACCGGCTGCAAAGTTGCCGTAGTGGACGGCACCGGCAAGCCCCTGGAAACGGCCGTAGTCTATCCCACGCCTCCGCACAGCAGGAAGGAAGAGGCCGGGAAAATCCTTAAAGATCTGATAAGACGGCACGGAGTTGAGGTTATAGCTATCGGCAACGGCACCGCGTCAAAGGAAACGGAGATTTTTGTAGCGGACATGCTCAAGGATTTAGAGAACGTTGCCTATATGGTGGTAAACGAGGCCGGGGCCTCGGTCTACTCCGCCTCCAGGCTTGGAGCCGCCGAATTCCCGGATTACGATGTGTCTTTGCGCAGCGTCGTCTCTATTGCCCGGCGCCTTCAGGACCCCTTGGCGGAGCTGGTGAAGATAGACCCAAAATCCATAGGCGTGGGCCAGTACCAGCATGATATGCCCCCCAAGCGGCTGGACGAAACCCTTAAAGCGGTGATAGAGGACTGCGTCAACGCTGTGGGAGTGGACCTAAATACGGCTTCGCCTACGCTTCTGTCCTATGTTTCGGGGCTTACAGCCGCAACGGCAAAAAACATTGTGGACTATCGCGAGGAAAACGGCGTGTTTACCGGCCGCAATCAATTGAAAAAGGTTCCGAAAATAGGACCCAAGGCCTTTCAGCAGTGCGTCGGCTTTTTGAGGATACCGGGGAGTAAAAATATACTGGACAATACCGGAGTTCATCCCGAATCCTATGCCGCGGCGGAAAAAATACTTGAAATCTGCGGCTATAGCTTGAAAGACGTGGCCGACGGGAAAGTCGGGAATCTGCCGCAAAGGGCGGAAGAACTGGGGCTGGAAAAGGTGGCCGAATTTAGCGGAGTTGGCGTACCAACGGTAAAGGATATAATAGACGAGCTACTAAAGCCGGGGAGGGACCCCCGGGAGGAATTGCCTGCCGCCGTGCTCCGAAGGGACGTGCTGGATATAAAGGACTTAAAGCCCGGCATGGTAATGCAGGGAACAGTCAGAAATATAGTGGATTTCGGCGTTTTTGTGGATATCGGCGTGCACCAGGACGGACTGGTCCATATCTCCGAACTGTGCCACAGGTATGTTAAGCACCCCTCGGAGGTGCTAAAGGTAGGGGAAATCGTAAATACGGTTGTACTGGCAGTGGATACGGATAAAAACAGGATTTCACTTAGCATAAAGCAGGCCGGCGGATAGCGCCGGCCTCTACTGCCTTTTAAAAAATGTTGACAATTAGGGGCCAAGCCTTTATAATAAAATAAGCGTGGAATGCCCATGCAAATATGATAGAGGAGCGGTAACTAAGAGTACCTGCGGCATAAAGGCTGGCAAGCCGCCGTACGGGAAAGGAGTCACCGCCGAAGTACTGTTTCCTGTTGCCACGGGGAGCTGTGCTGGGATTCTGCAGAATATGCAAAATACTGTCACATATCATGTGTGGAGAGCTATCATAGCAACTGAATTTTGTCCTGCGGCCTGCCGCATTCAAATTTCGGGGTCTATGATGCTGTCGTAGTGTCATGGGCCGCTTTTATTTTATTATTAATTTTAAGGAGTGACAGGCAAAATGAAAAGAAGTGTAGTTTTACTGCTGGTGTTGAG
>DUOX01000023.1 GCA_012838665.1 Clostridiales bacterium | reverse complement strand
CTGCTACTGTGCACCGCGGGCGCATTGCTGCTGGCGCTGGTGGCGGGGTGGTATTTGAGCAAGTCCCTGGTTCAGGGCGTCATTGAGGCCTGGGAGAAGCAGGATGAGTTTATCAGTTACGCCTCCCACGAGATACGCTCGCCCCTGGCCGTCATACACAACTCCCTGGAAATGCTGCTGGAGACGCCGGGCGCGAAGATTATAGAGCGCAGCGACCTTATAATGAACTCTCTGATGGAAACCAGCCGCCTGCGCAAAATGACCTCCAACCTTCTGGAGATGGTGCAGCTTCAGGCCTCCGAGATGCGGCTGCGCTATGAGACCGTGAACATGGAAGAACTGGTGAGCGACTTTATCGAGCCCTTCTGCTACCAGGCGGAGGAGGCAAACAAGGTGCTGGATTACCACATCCAGCCTGGCCTGAAGGCAACCGTTGACCGCCAGCTGGTTACGGAGCTGCTGGCCATCCTGTTTGAGAACGCGCTGAAATACACCGAGGCGGGCGACCTCATCCGGTTGCGGATGTGGAGCACGGAAAACGATATGGTTATATCCGTCTCAGACTCGGGTGTAGGTATCAGCGACGAGGCCATGAGTAAAATCTTCACCCGATTCTACCGGGAGGAGAGGCAGCGGGCCAAGTCGGACGGAAGCGGGCTGGGACTGTACATTGCCAGCCTTATCGCCCAGCGCCACGGGGGAAAAATTGCGGCCGAGCACAACCATCCCAAGGGCACCGTCTTTACCGTCGCCCTGCCCCTCAAACCGCGAAAGTAAAAAAGTAACAAGAAAGATGAAGTTAGAGGACGCCTTTCTGCGTCCTCTTTTTGGTTTTTTAGCGGTTTCTCACAAAGGAAGCGAGAAGAAAAGATGCCAAACTATGGTTGTTGCCAAGTTTAAAGAATAATTAAGGTTGTCTTAAGGTTTTCTTAAGGTTTTAAACGTTAATATTTTGTTAAACTACATAAGACACTTCAAAGTAACAAAACTTATTTATGGGTCGCAAAAACATTACGTGGCAAAACAATATTATGAAAGGAGCAAAAATGATGAAGAAGGGGATTCTTGCACTGTTACTGGTTTTCGTATTGTGTCTGGGCCTGCTGACAGGCTGTGCCGGCAAGGGTGGCGACGCCAAGGGCGGCGATAAGGACGGCGGCAAACCTTCCACAGGCGACACAATCAAGATCGGCTATGTGAACCCCACCACCGGCCCCCTGGCTGGAAACGGCGAAGGCGTTGACTGGCTGGTCTCCGAGATTGAAAACTATGTAAAGAGCATCGGCGGCATTGAGGTTGACGGAGCCAAGAAGAACATCGAAGTTATCGTGTACGACTCCCAGTCCGACACCACAACATGCACAGAGATGGCTCAGAAGCTCTGCGAGGAAGACAAGGTAGACCTGATTATCGCAATTCAGACTCCCGAAACCGTAATTCCCGTGTCTGCTCAGGCAGAGCGCTACGGCGTACCCTGCGTGGCCATTCAGGCTCCGGTTAACGCCGTTGCCGGCGCTGCCGACAAGTACGAGTGGACTTACCACGCCTTCTGGACCATTGAGAAGGTCTATGAGCAGTACAAAGCCCTGTGGACCGTAGCAGGCTATGGGCCCGGCTCCGGTGCAAAGATAGGAATTGCCTTTGCAAACGATGCTGACGGCACTGCCTGGTACAACATTTTCACTCAGAAAATAGTGGAAGACGGCTACACGCTGGTTGACCCCGGCCAATATCCCTCCGGCACCACGGACTTTACCAATATCGTCAACAAGTTCAAGTCCGAGAACATCGACATCCTGGCGGGAACCAATATTCCCCCCGATTTTGCTAACCTGTTTAACCAGATGATAGCCGCCGGCGTTGAAGTTGGCTGCGTGACTATGGGCAAGTGCTGCCTGCTGGAAGGCGACGTCGCCGCTCTGGGTGACAAGGCAGAGGGTATCCTGACCGAGGTCTGGTGGGCTCCCACCAACCCCTACACCTCCGCTCTCACCGGCGTATCCTGCTCCGAGCTGGGCGAGAAGTATTCCAAGGATAACGGCGGCCGCGCCATGCCTCAGCCCGCCGGATACGGCTATGCCGCTCTTGAGCTGGCTGTCCAGGCCTTTATAAATGCCGGCACCACAGACAAGGAAGCCGTTCGTGATGCTCTGAGTAAGATGGACACAACCACCATTGTCGGCCCCATTAAGTATGACCAGCAGATGGGCGGCCTGACCTATGGCGACACGGTCATCAGCGGCGGCCAGTGGCAGATGGTTGACGGCAAGCTGACCCTGATAATTATTGACAACTCCGTTTATCCCGAAGTGCCTACTACTGGAGAGTATGTACCCGGTAACGCAACCCAGAAGTAATTTCGGTTCTACTGCAATAAAATTATTCTTCATATCGGGCGGGGAGCCTCCAGCCCCCGCCTGATATAGTTCCTCAAGGGGATGGAAATATGGAAACGAAACTGGTTTTTAATAACGTAAATGCAGGCTACGGCCGTATACAAATCCTAAATGACCTGAACTTTGAAGTCAAAGAGGGCGAGGTTTTCGGAGTCATAGGTCCCAACGGCTGTGGCAAAACTACAATGTTCAACGCCCTCATAGGCCTGATAATGCCTACCAAGGGCGAGATTATTTTCGACGGTCATAACATAACAAAAATGCCGGCTAACGCCCGTTGCCGCCTGGGCATTGGACGTACATATCAGGTGCCCCGTCCTTTCGAGGGGATGAGCGTTTTTGAAAACGTACTGGTGGCCGCTGTCCACGGCGCCGGTCACAGCGAGAAGGATGGCTGCCAGGTAGCGCTGGAGGCCCTGAAACTCACCGATTTGTATGATAAGCGCGAGGTCCGTGCCGGGGAGCTGACCCTGCTGGACCGCAAACGTCTGGAGATAGCCCGGGCTCTGGGTACTGAGCCCCAACTGCTCTTGCTGGACGAGGTGGCTGCCGGCCTCACCGATGCAGAGGTCAAAGACGTTACGAAGATGGTGGCCAACCTTAAGGCTGCCGGCTACACTATCATTTGGATTGAACACGTAATCGAAACCATGGTCAATTCCACCGACACGCTGATGTGCATGGCCGAAGGCCGCGACCTGCTGGTGGGCAAACCGCTGGAAGTCATGAACTCAAAGCTGGTGCAAGAGGTTTATCTGGGGGTGCCGGAAGATGAGTGAGCCCATTCTGAAAGTAGAAGGCCTTCAGGCCAAATATGGCGACTTCCTGGCGGTAGAATCCGCCACGTTGGACGTTCCCAAAGGAAAAATCGTCTCCGTCATCGGGTCCAACGGCGCGGGCAAGTCCACTTTAATGGACACAATTGCCGGCATTCACAAGCCTAGCGCAGGAAAAGTCTACTTCAAAGGCGAGGACATCACCGGCATGCCTGCCGAGAAGATAGTGCTGCGCGGCCTGTCCCTTGTGCCTCAGGGCAGCCGCTGCTTTGTGCGCATGTCCGTAGAGGACAACCTTATCATGGGCAGCTACCCCAAGCACGCCCGCGCCAAGATGAAGGAGTCCCTGGACCACGTCTATCAGCTGTTTCCCGTGCTGAAAGAGAAACGCCACCTGCTCTCCGGTTCCCTGTCCGGCGGACAGCGCCAGATGGTGGCTATCGGCCGCGTCCTGATGGCCGACCCGGAGCTTATTCTCTTTGACGAGATTTCCCTGGGCCTGGCTCCCACTATCATTAAGGACATTTACGCTCGTATTAAAGAAATCAACGCCGGCGGCACCACCGTGGTGCTTGTCGAGCAGGATACAAACCGGGCCATCCGCACTTCTGAAATCGCCCACGTAATGCTTAAGGGCAGAGTCGTCCTTTCCGGCCCCTCAAAGGAACTGGGCGAGGAAGAAATAAAAAAGGCCTACTTCGGTCTGTAAGGAGGGAATGGACACATGACTACCGTTATTCAGATGTTAATCAATGGAATATTGCTGGGCAGTGTGTACGCCCTCCTAGGTGTAGGCATGACAATGATTTTCGGCATAGTCAAGCTCACCAACCTGGCACATGGCGAATTTATTATCATAGGCGCCTTTGGCTCCACACTGCTGGCCCAGGCATTGGGCGTTGACCCTATTCTCACCCTGGTTATCACCGTCCCCATGATGTTCATTGCGGGCGTTCTGCTCCAGACGGTGCTCATTAACCGGGTTATGCTCCAGGGCTCCGAACCCGCCCTTCTGGTCACTTTCGGCCTGTCTATAATTCTGAAAGACGCCATGCTGCTGCTGTTCACGGCAGACGCCCGGCACGCCAACGTTCCCTACAGCACCGCCACCATCCGGCTTCCCGCCGGACTTCATATAGCCGTGCTGGATCTTGTGGTGTTTGCCATAAGCCTGGCCACCATACTTATTCTGACCCTGTTCCTGCGCCACACTTACATGGGCCGCGCCATTCGGGCCACTTCCGATGACACAGCCGCCGCCTCTCTGATGGGCGTGAGCGTAAGGCGTACTTATGGCATAGCCATGGGCATTGCAATGGCGACCGCTGCCGTGGCCGGACTGGGCGTGGGCATGCGCTGGACCTTCTACCCGAGCTCCGGCGGAGATTATCTGCTCATTGCCTTTGGCGTTGTGGTCATAGGTGGTATGGGAAGCATCCCCGGCACATTGGTAGCCGGCCTCATTTTCGGTCTTGCTCAGGTTATCGGCGGCGCCAATTACGGAATGCTCATCAGCTATATACTTCTAATCCTCATGCTGGCGGTCCGTCCCCAGGGCCTGTTCTCGAAATAAGGGGGAATAAACAAAATGAAAAAACTAGACATTTTTGGTCGCAAGAACGCTAACACTAAATCGATAACCTCTGGCCTCAAGCAGGTCCGGGTATTGGACGGCATGCCCATGCTCATTGCCTGTATCGTTATCGTAGCAGCGCTATATGTGCTTGGTGCCGCGGGTGTCTTAAACAGCAATACCCAGCGCTACCTGCTGAAAATATTCCTGTACTGCACCCTGGGCTCCATGTGGAACCTGATGAGTGGTTATACAGGCATGACCAGCCTCGGCCAGCAAACCTTCATTGGCCTTGCCGGCTATTCTCTGACTGTCATGACCGCCACCTATGCCATGTCCTACTGGGTGGGTTTCCTGGCGGGTACCGTAATCAGCGCCATAGTTTCGCTGATTCTGGCCATCATCCTGTTCAGGATGCGCGGCATGTACTTTGCCGTAGCCACTTGGGTTATAGCCGAGGCCCTGCGCACCTTCTTTACCAGCTGGAAATTCGTCAGGCAGGGGGCCGGCATGACTGTGGCCGCCCGCCCCTATCCCAGCACCACTACGATATATTTGATTGCCCTGACCCTGTGCATTATCGCACTTGTAGTCATTTACTTCCTGCTTAAATCTAAAGTCGGGCTTGGCCTCACCGCCATGCGTGACGATGCGGACGCGGCTTCCAGCGTAGGCGTGGATATATTTAAATCCAAGTTACTTGTCTTTGTAATCTGTGCTATCTTTACCGCTCTTGCAGGCGGAGTATTCTATCTTAACAAAGGTTCAATTTACCCCGCTGGCGGCTTTGGCATCAGCTGGACCGTATCCATAGTCTTTATCGTCATTATCGGCGGTATAGGCACCATGGCAGGCCCTGTTCTTGGCTCCATTATATACGTTATTTTGGAAGAGCAACTGGCTAAATTGCCCGGTGGCTGGACCAATATCGTTCTGGGCCTTATTGCCATCCTGGTCATACTGTTCCTTCCGGACGGAATCGTGGGCACCTTGCAGAAGAAGTTTAATTTCGAGATTCTGTCTCAAAAACGCTTCTCCAAGGAATAAACTCCAAAATAAAACAAGGCGCGCCGAATAAGCGCGCCTATACTCATTATAGCTGCTGATTATTTGTCAGGTGCCAAACGGCACTTATAGACATGGTTTTAATAAAATTATTGATGCGCGGACAAGAAATATTTGAAAACAACATGAAATTTGATACAATTATTTATTAGCAGTCCGCCTTTTAAAAAGGCGCAATGAACAACCAAAAAGCGAGGATTTATTGTGGAAAAAACAGTGGTGCTTTGCGCACTTAACGCCAGATATGTACACGTATCGCCTGCCCCCTGGTGCCTGGCGGCGGGCGTAAAGGCTAATGCGCCGGAGCTATACAGCCGCATACGCATAATAGAGACTCATATAAACCAGCCGACCGCAGAAGTGCTGGAACAGATTGTTGCCGCAGCGCCTGCGGTTGCTGGATTCTCCTGCTATATATGGAATATTGACGCCACCCTGGCCCTTTGCAGGCAGCTAAAGAGGGCGCTGCCCCATGTGATTATTGTATTAGGCGGGCCGGAGGTAAGCTATTGTGCGAAAGATGTGCTGCAAAACAATACGGAGATAGATTATATCCTGGCCGGGGAGGGCGAGGAGAGTTTCCCTAAGTTCCTAAAAGCCGTTTTTGCTCACAGACCCGAGCACATTCCCGAAAAAGCATTGATTGCCGGTCTTTGCGGGCGGCGCCTTGACGGCACCGTATTTGAAAGTGGCCCCTGTGTGCTGGATGGAGCGGTGCCTTCCCCTCTCACAGCGGGTTACACCCGGGCAGTACGGGGCCGCATAGCCTATTTTGAGACAAGCCGCGGCTGCCCCTACTCCTGCGCCTTTTGCCTGTCCGGTAACTGCGGCAAACCCCGCTTTTTTGAACTGGACAGCCTTTTTGGCGACCTGCTGCGCCTTGCAAACAGCGGTGTTAAAACTATAAAATTTGTGGACCGCACATTTAACGCAAATGCCGCCCATGCTAATAAAATCCTGCGGTTTATCCTGGAGCGCTACGGCAAAGATATTCCCCGGGGCGTCTGCTTCCATTTTGAAATAGCGGGGGATATTTTAAGGGAGGAGACCTTCAATCTCCTTGAGCAAATGCCCCCGGGCGCGGTGCAGCTTGAAATCGGCATCCAGTCCTTCTGCGAGAAAACCCTGGAGGCGGTAAATCGTAAAACGGATATTGCCCTTTTGCAGTTAAACATAAGGCGACTGGTGGCCATGGGCAACATGCATATCCATATTGACCTTATTGCCGGATTACCCTATGAGACCCAGGCAATTTTCGCCGAAAGTTTCAACAAAGGCTATGCCCTGGGCGCGCATATGCTGCAGCTGGGCTTTTTAAAACTGCTCCACGGCAGCGCCATGCGGAGCCAGCCTCAGGCTTACCCCTGTGAATTCGATGAAAAGGCGCCCTATGAAGTGCGCTCCACACCCTGGATTTCCGCTGAAGAACTCCGGCTGCTGCACCATACGGAAAATGCCCTGGAGCGGGTGTATAACAGCGGTCGTTTCCGCCTGACGGCAGATTATGTGCTAAGGGCAAGCGGCCAATCCCCTTTTAAGTTTTACACCAATCTGGGTATTGCCACCCACAGGGCAGGTCTTGTATGGGGGATTTCCCTGGACGATTATACGGCATTTTTGCAGGAATACTGGGCTGCCCTGCATAATGTGGACGAGGAGACTTTAAGGGATTTTCTTGTACGCGACAGGCTTGCCACCAACTCAACGGGCGGCCTGCCGTCTTGCCTGCGCAGGGACGACGAGCTGTTGGCCAAGGCTATAAAATGGCTCTCTCAAAACCCCGGAACCGCCCCTAAAAAAGGTGTCCGCCGGGGTGTCGCCCTGCTGTACAGTGCAGAGGCCGTATGCTGGGCGGATTATGACCCGTCAGAAAGAAATCCCGTTACAAACCGCTGGAAGTTAAATGAAATTCCCATGGAGAAAATTCAAAAATAATTAAGAAACTTCTACACTTTCGCTGTTTTATTCAACTTTGGCATAACTATTATAACTAATATTTTGTGTAGACTTTTGAAAGTGGGTTGCAAAAGTCCGGGGGACTGCGTTATAATATTGTCGATAATACCCGAAAGAGGTGATTAGGTTTGCCCAGCAACCAGACATCTAAAAAGGAGACCCGGTATGTTAAAACCGCATGCCGGGCTTGTATAGCAAACTGCGGAGTAATTGCCCATGTCCGGGACGGCAGGGTTGTAAAGCTGGAGGGAAACCCGGAGGACCCCATGAGCAAGGGCCGCCTGTGCGCCAAGGGGCTTGCCGGAATCCAGGCCCTTTATAACCCCAACCGGATTAAATATCCCATGAAGCGTATAGGACCCAGAGGAAGCGGCCAGTGGGAGCGCATTTCCTGGGATGAGGCATTGGACATTATTGCCAGAAAACTAATGGAAACCCGTGAAAAATACGGGGCAGAGACAGTTTTCTGCTCCACCGGCGGAGGCGGAAACCCGGAAATCTGGAGTATCGCCCGCTTCTGCAATATTTTCGGCACGCCCAACTGGTTCGAGCCCGGCTGTGCCCAGTGTTACCTGCCCCGGGTTTTGGCCTATACCATGATGTACGGCGGAACCGACCCCAGCATTGCCGACTCAAATGCCCTTGAGCTGTATTTTCCGGAGGACACCCCCATCAAAACCCTGGTTTTGTGGGGTACAGCACCCTCCTATTCCTGCCCCTCCAGCGGCGGCGGGGCTGTGGTTGACCTGCGTGCGAAAGGCGTGAAGACCGTTGTTGTTGACCCCAGGTTTACTCCCGACGCGGCAAAGGCCACCGTGTGGCTGCCCATCCGCCCCGGCACGGACGTTGCCCTGATGCTGGCATGGATTCGCTACATAATCGAAAACAAGCTTTACGACCGGGAGTTTGTGCTTAAGTGGACCAACCTGCCTTTCCTGGTAGACACGGAAACAAAAATGCTCCTGCGTGACGGGGAGGATTTTGTGGTCTGGGACACAAACAGCAATTTCCCCAGGACAATGCCTTATCCCTGGGACGAAAATCTCGCCCCCGCCATGTTTGGCACTTTCACCATTGACGGCAGGGAATATAAAACGGGCTTCCAGCTGCTTTGGGAACGGGCAGAGCCCTTTACTCTCCAAAAGGCTGCGGAAACCTGCTGGCTGGATGCGGAGAAAATCGAAAAAGCAATCAGGCTTTTCGCTGAAAACACCCCCTCCGGTCTGGCAATAGGCGTGGCGACCGACCAGACCGCCAACTCGGTTCAGGCTGCTATGGCGGCGGCAACCCTAGATATCCTCCTTGGAAACGTGGAGCGGCCCGGGTCACTGCTGCAGAGATTTAGGACAAGCGGCGTTTTGAAGGTTCCTAACTATCCGGTACCTGTAGCCGAGAAAATGCTGCCTCCTGAGCAGCTTAAAAAGCGTTTGGGCGGCATTGAGCATAAGGGGCTTCATATCTGGTATGCGGGGCATCCCCCCAGCATCCTGGACGCCATTCTGACAGGAAAGCCCTGTCAGCCCCGGGTTTGGATTGACCGCTCCGGCAACAAGCTGGGCGTTGTGGCGGAAAGCCAGAAGTGGGCAAAGGCCATTGAAAAGCTGGACTTTATCGTGCATATGCACGTTTGCCAGACCTCATTTTCCGCATATGCGGACATTTTGCTCCCTGCGGCGGAATGGCTTGAAACCGACATGATTGTGGAAACCTGCAACACCCTGGTGGCAAGGCAGGCGGTGGTGCATCTTTGGGAAACCATGGACGAGACGTTGTTCTGGTCAAAACTTGCCAAACGCTGCGCCGAATTGGGCCACGAGGGCTGCCGGAAGTCCTTTGACCCCGAGTTTATGGGCGAGGACCTGGCATACTGGGACAGCATGGACGAGTTCTTTAACCACTTTACCAAAGAAGTTGGCCTGACATGGGAGGAGTTTAAGGCAAAGGCTCCCTTTGAATACTTGCCCAAGGAAGAATGGCGAAGCTACTACGTGTATCTCGAGCCGGACGAAAACGGAAGGCCCAAGGGCTTCAATACCCCCTCCAAAAAGCTGGAGGTCTACCTTGAGAGCATGATTACCCTCTCCCGGACCGGAAAGCCCTTTAGTCTCATTGAACTGCCCCCGGCCTCCAAGGACTACGAGCCCCTGCCTTATTTCATTGAGCCTTTCGAGAGCCCCAACAGCGAGCTGGCCAAGGAATACCCCCTTGTTTACACAGGCGGGCGCGTCCCCTTCTACCACCACTCAACGGGCCGCAACATTCCCGCCCTGCGCGAGATTTATCCCGTGCCGGAGCTTACCATACATACCGAAGACGCTCAAAAGTATGGAGTCAGCAATGGCGATTGGGTATGGATAGAGTCGCCACGTGGCAAAACACGGGCCAAGGCCAGGGTTACCGAGGGCATTTTGCCCGGAGTTGTCCATATGGAACGCTTCTGGACCCCGGAGACCCTGAACAAGGATACCCACGGCTGGAAAGAGATGAACGTAAATATCCTGACCAGCGCAAGCGCGCCTTATAACGACGTAGTGGGCACTTACACGCTCAGGGGATTCCAAGTAAAAGTATACAAGGCCGAAGGTCCCCCCGAAGGGATCTGGCAAAAGCCGGAGGAATTCAAGAGCTGGCTTCCCCTTTCGGAAAAGGAGGTGCGCTGATGTCCAAACAATATACCCTTGTTATTGATCTTGACCGCTGCATCGGCTGTCTGGGCGGCTGCCGCGTGGCATGCAAACTTGAGCACGGCACTGCCCTGGGTGATTCCCGGTCAAAGATGTACACCATGGAAAGCGGGCGCTATCCGGAGCTGGAAATGTACTTTTTGCCCGTAATGTGCCAACAATGCGAAAACCCGCCCTGCGTTAATCTTTGCCCCACCGGCGCTTGCCACAAAGATACCGAGGACGGAGTCATTAAAATCAACACCGACCGCTGCGTTGGCTGCGGCACCTGTAAACAAAGCTGTCCATACGGGGCCATGAATTTTAATAAGGAAATGCACGTCATGGATAAGTGCGACATTTGCTCCGAACTTCGCTCAAAAGGCGAAAAACCCGCCTGCGTGAAAAACTGCGCGGGAAGTGCAATTTACTACGGGGATATAAATGACCCTGAAAGCGAAGTGTCAAAGCTTATCCGTGAAGCAGGAGAAAATGTCTATTCCCTTCCTGACGAAGGGAACAAACCCTCCGGCAGGTTCATCCTGCGGGGCGCCAAATGGAAGGAGGAAGAGCCGTGGAAGAAATGATTTCCAAGCTCAAGGAGAAGTATAGAGTTTTCGCTCCAAAAAGGTTCCCTAACGGGTCTATACGATATGGGGAAATAGACTCTCTCTCGGAAATAGTAGTGGACGAAAAGTCCCACTTTTCCCCAAAAGAAGTGTACCTCCCCATAGTGCAGACAGTCTTTTACTTTGAAAATAGTCACTGCGCGGAAAGCAAACTTGAAGACGACAGGGAAATATTGATTTTCGCCCGGGCCTGCGATATAAACGCCATTGAGAGGCTGGACACGATTTTTCTAAAAAACGGCGGCAATGAGGATTTCTATTACAAACGACTCAGGGACAAAGTAAATTTTGTGCTCATTGAGTGCAAGGACAGTTTCGACAGCTGTTTCTGCGTGTCCATGGGCACGAATAGAACTGACAATTTCAAAGGCATTCTCCGCGACGGTAAAATTGACATGGAGTCCGAGCCCATATTTGTAAGCGAGAATAAGAAGTCCGTTACTGTGCCGGATATTGACGAGAGCCTTGTAAAGGATGTTTTTGAGCTTGAATACTGGCGGAGTTTTGACGAAAACTGCGCCGGCTGCGGCGGCTGCACCGCTGTGTGCCCCACCTGCTCCTGCTTCGATACCATCGATGTAATTTACAGCGAAACCAGCCTTGACGGCGAACGCCGCAGGGTTTGGGGCTCCTGCATGCGTGAGGATTTCACCGCCATGGCGGGAGGGCACAACGTCCGCAAAAGGGCTGGCGACAGGATGCGCTTTAAAGTCATGCACAAGATATACGACTTCCGCCAGCGCTTTGGAGAGACCCACATGTGCGTCGGCTGCGGCCGCTGCGGGGAGCGCTGCCCCAGGGATATAAGATTTTCCGATATTGTCAACACCCTTGCCGATAAGGTGAAGCAACTTAAAGCGGAAGGAGGAGCGGGTGTATGAAAAACATATTGATGCCTACACCACATAAAATCCTGAATGTCACCCATGAAACCAATGCGGAATACACCTTCCGGGTGGAATGCGACGCAAAGGTTGAGCACGGACAGTTCTATGTCCTGTCAATCCCCAAAATTGGCGAGGCCCCCATTTCCGTCAGCTCTATGGGAAACGGATGGCTGGAATTTACAATCCGTAAGGTCGGCCGTCTCACGGGGGGCATCTTCGGAATGGACGCCGGGGATACCATTTTCATGAGAGGACCCTATGGCAACTCCTTCCCTGTAGAGGATTTTAAAGGTAAAGACCTTGTGGTAATTGCAGGCGGCACCGGCCTTGCGGCAGTTCGCAGCATGCTTCAGCATTTCTACGCAAACCCGGAGGAGATTAATTCCCTAACCCTTATTACCGGTTTCAGGAACATTGACTGCGTGCTGTTCCGTGATGATTTGGAGAAGTTCAAGCAAAGATTTGAAACCTTCTATTGCCTTGACAACATGGAGGCTGAAGGTTTTAATAAGGGCTTTGTAACGGAATACATAAAAGAAGTTCCTTTCGCCACATTCTCAGACTATAATATAGTCATTGTCGGCCCTCCTGCGATGATTAACTTCTCTGCAAAGGAATGCTTAAAAAACGGCGTGGACGAATCCCGAATATGGGTTTCCCTTGAGCGGAAGATGTCCTGCTCCGTCGGGAAATGCGGACACTGCAAAATCGGCGGCATATATGTCTGCCAGGAAGGCCCGGTGTTCAACTATGTCCAGGCCAAAAACCTCATAGACTAAACATGGAAAACCTGAATCACAAAAAACTGCTAAACCTGCTTCGCAACAAGGGCGACATGACAAAGCTGGAGCTGTCCGCGGCTCTGGGGCTCAGCCATACCACAATAAATACTTATATAGAGCACTTGACGGCAGAGGGGCTTGTGGAAACCGCCGGTTTCGGAGAATCCGCGGGAGGCCGCAGGCCGGTGATGGTAAGGCTCGCCGAAAACTCCCGGTATTTCTTTGGGGCGTATTTCGCCCCGGAAAGGGTAGTGATTCTGGCGGTGAACCTGCCCGGGCATGAAATTGCCCGGCGCACTATCGTGCCGAGCCCTCTTTTTGAGGAGACCCTGGAAGCAATCCAAAATGTTATAGGGGATATTATTAAGAAGAAAAAACTTGACCCCTCTCATATTCTGGGGGTCGGCATGTCCTTCCCCGGCGTTGTGGACTCGGAAAGAAAGTTTGTGGAGTACGCTCCAAACATCGGCCTGCGCAGCTATTGCTTTAGAGATTTCGAAAACAGACTGGGGTTTAAACTCTTCCTGGAAAACGAAGCCATTACCGCCGCCCTGGCTCAGCGTTTTATCGATTCAGCCACTGCCGGAAAAAACTTCGTCTACATCTCGGTGGCCGAGGGTATAGGAACAGGTATTTTCATCGATGGGGACATATACAAAAGCAGCAATAAAAAAGCCGGTGAATTCGGGCATATAAAAGTTGCTGACAAAGGCCTTTCCTGCAAGTGCGGGCGAACCGACTGCTGGGAGTTGTACGCATCCAAAACCGCCTTGCTGCGCTATTACAGGGAACAGGCCGGGGACATCCCTGCCGCGGATGACAAAACCCTCCTTCAAATGCTCCACCGGGCGTTCAGGGACGGTGAATCCCCGGCCATAATGGCAGTTCGGGAGTATACGCGCTTTCTGTTCCGCGGGATTGAGGCTATACTTCTTTCCCTCAGCCCCGATGAGGTAATTATCGGCGGCGACCTGGGGGAGCTCATGGAAGACATAGTGAGCTACGGCGTAAACGATTTAAAGCTCAACTCCCGCTTTTTCGGATACGAGGGCGTACCTATACGGGTTTCGGCTTTTAACGAAACCGGCGCAATTCTAGGTTCAGCCCTGCTGCCCCTTTATCAGGTCTACGGTCAGGAAGCCTGAAAAAAGCAGAGCCGAAGCGGCTGTGAAAGCAGACGCGACGGCTCTGTTTTTTTGATTAGCTTCAGTTGATGACCATTTAACTATTCGTTAAAGACTTTATGGAAAACCTCGCTCTTATCAAACACGCGGGAAGTAAGGCCCTGTTCATATGAATACTGAATTGCCAGCTCGACGGCGCTCCAGACTTCGTCAACGCCGTTACGTAGCGCAAAGGTTTCTTTCCGGTCTGCGGGGGGATATGCCAGCTCGAGTCCCTTGCACAGAAGGTCATAGACCTCGCAGACCAGAGCAGGGTCCATTTTCTCGCTTACAACCACCATGTGGTTAATGGGCACAGCCTTATGTTTTTCGTACCACTGGGCTATTGAGCCTTCCACATCCGGGATAAGCCTCTCCAGGCCCTTGGGGCCGCCCTGCTTTGAGCCCATTATGACAGCCGCCAGTTCGCCTGCACGGACCATTTCGGCAAGGTCTGCACCCTCCATAAGCTCCACATTGGATGGGCAGACGTATTCGGCGACGTGGGGGGCCTCCGTGGTTACCCAGGTGACCTCATTTGACGGCACGCCAAACTGTTCCTGAATAATTCCGCGCACCCACAGTCCTGTGGTCTGGGTATAGGCGCGTACACCAACCTTTTTGCCCTTCAGGTCTGATGGACTTAGATGACCAAGGGCCGGATTATACCAAATGCTGCCGTGGTGGAACTCTCCGCCCATTACTACGGGCAAAAGCTTTACGGATTTTCCGACATCAAGAGCCTGCAGATATGTCCCGAGGGCCATTTCGCACACATCGAAAGGCTGGTCCTTGAGCATATCATCAAAGGCCTTGCTGATGGGCTTGTATTCCGTAAACTTCAAATTAAGAATCGGGCTGGTCAGCTCGCCCTCCTTAATGGTGCGGGTTTGGGGATATGTATCTATTACTATTGAAACATCATGCACCTGAGGCATAAATAAATTCCTCCATTTGAATTAGAAATGTCTGGATTTTTGCTGGAAGTCCCGCTTAAACTACCGGTCAAGCAGGGTTTTGCCCAGCTCAAAGGCTTTAATATTCAAATCAATAAAAGCCGGCTTTATGTTTTCCCGTATGATTTTATGCCAGTCAATGTTCTCAAGGCCCATGTATTTGACAATGACACCGAGGAGTATTACATTCGTCACTCTGCTGTTGCCGATTTTTTCGGCTTCGGCAGGACCGTCAATGGCCAGAACTGTTTTGGCCACTTTCTTGAGCTCGTCAACAATACCCTCCGGGTATTCCATGCGCCCGGTCATAATCGGGAGCCCCGCAATACGTTCGGTGCTAACTATAATAGCGCCCTCCGGCTTTACATAGTCGCACCAGCGGAGCGCCTCCATCTCCTCGAATGACACCAGAATATCTGCTCCTCCGAGGCTAATTACAGGGGAATGAACCTTTCCGGTGTCATTGTAGCGCACATCTGAGGAGACCGAGCCGCCGCGCTGGCTCATTCCGTGGATTTCATTCATCTTCACGTCATAGCCCGACTCCAGAAGACCGAGGGTCAGCAACTTGCTTGCCGTTATAGTTCCCTGTCCGCCGACTCCCACAAGTAATACACTTTTTGTCACTATGCTCGAGCCTCCTTTATGTACATTGCCTGCTTGGGACAAACCTGGCAGCAAACCGTACATCCCTTGCAATCATCATTAATTTCTGCCGTTTTAGTCTCAGAATTAAATGTGATGGCGGGGCATCCCACCTTTAAGCATTGCTTGCAGCCTATGCATTTGTCTTTATCAATGTCGTACTTGTCCGCGTATAGGCTGGGGAATTCCTCTTTATCCGCCTGAGATAATTTCTTCAGGACACATGGCCAGCGGGTTATTATGACCGAGGGCCCCTCTCCTTCGCGCGCAAGGGCCTCCTTCAGGGCAGTTCTGACCGCGGGCAGGTCGTTTGGATTGACTGTCACAATATGTTTTACTCCCAGGGCCCGGCACAGTGCGGGAATGTCTGTCTCCACCGCCGCATCCCCCTGGGCCGTAAGGCCGGAGGACGGGTTCTCCTGCTGCCCGGTCATGGCAGTTATTCTGTTATCTAAAATCACATTAACAGTATCACTGTTGTTATATACCGCCGTCATCAGCGACTGTACGCCCGTATGCAGGAAGGTGGAGTCGCCCAGGACGGAAACCACTTTCGTATTTCCGTTCTTTTTATCCATTCCTTTCTTAAAGCCATGACCAACGCTAAGGCTCGAACCCATGCATATGCCTGCGTCGCCGGTGTGGAAAGGCTCGCCCCAGGCGAGTGTATAACAGCCGATGTCGGACGAAACCATGACATTCTTTAGTTTGCCCAGCTCATAGAAAAACCCGCGATGAGGACAGCCGGAACACAGCATGGGAGGGCGGGGAAGAATTTTGCCGCGGTCAACGTCCACTTTAGGTATTTCAACGCCTAAAATCTTTTCACGCAGGACATCGGGGAGCAGTTCGCCGGTTTTCGGCAGAACATCCTTGCCATGACAGGGGATTCCGGCAAGGCGCACCTCGTCTTCAATAATCGGGTCGGTTTCCTCGATGATGTAAAGCTTGTCAACCTTCTGCGCGAATGCCCTGATTTTATTCATGGGAATGGGGTTCAGAAACCCGATTTTCAGATATGACGCGTTCTCGCCGAATACTTCCTTTGCGTAGCAATAGCTGACACCGGAACAGATGATACCGATTTTTGTATCATATATTTCCTCGCGGTTAAATGGGGTATTCTCGGAATATTCCCTGAGCCTGTCGGCTTTGCTCATAACCTTTTCCAGAAGCGCAGGGGAGTGTCCCGGCACGGGAACGTATTTTGCGGGATTGCGCTCATAGTTTCGGGGCTCATACTCCTGCCTATCTTCCAGCTCTACAATGGTTTTAGAATGGCATACGCGGGTTGTCAGTCGAACTGCAACCGCCGTGTCCGAGGCCTCGCTTATACGGAATGCCTCCTTAACCATATCCTTGGCTTCCTGACTGTCAGATGGCTCGAAGAACGGGTATTTCGCGAACTTGAAAAAAGTGCGGTTGTCCTGAGCGGTCTGTCCGCTTGACTGCTGCCCCGGCTCGTCTGCCACGGCAATAACCATACCGGCATTACAGCCGGAGTAGGACATGCACATCCACGGATCCGCTGAAGCGTTTACGCCCACGCACTTCATGGAAACAAAGCTGCGAATTCCGGCCATTGAAGCGCCCAGGCTGCTTTCAACAGCGACTTTTTCGTTGGGCGCCCACTCTGCTGTAATATCCTTCTTGTCATACATTGCTATGTTTTCCAGAATCTCGGTGCTGGGTGTTCCCGGATATGCGGCCGCATATCCCGCGCCTGCCTCCCACACTCCGCGGGCAACCGCTTCATTACCTGTCAAAAGGCGTCTCACTAACAATCCTCCTTTGAATCATTTACAATCCGCGAAAGGCTACAACAAACGTTCTGAGCACCGTGTGTTGCAGCCTTTCTATGAGTTACATGAAGTTTAAATTATATAATCTCGCAGCCCTTCTCAGCTAGAGCGGTGGCGATACTACTTCTGTCCCATGTTCCTGCTGCTATGATTTCAAGTAGCTTATGCTCACCCTCATGTTGCTTGGCGGCCTTGGCCGCGACCTCTACTGCATCCTGCGGCCTGACAACAACAATACCGTCGGCATCTCCAATCAAAATGTCACCGGGTAATATTGCCATTCCGCCAGCGACAACAGGAACGTTAATCTCCCCAAGCCCATTTTTCAACGGCCCGTTAGGATTGGCCCCTAACGCGTACACGGGGAAATCCATATCGGCAATGGCGTCAATATCCCTTATGCAGCCGTTGATTATAAATCCGGCTAGCCCCCGGTGCTTTGCGTGGCTAATCATTATTTCGCCGCAGAGAGCGCGTTCCATTGAACCCCCGCCGTCAATAACAAGCACATCGCCGGGCTGAGCCAAATCAATGGCATGATTGAACATCAGATTCTCGCCGGCCGGCACCTTGACCGTAAAAGCAGTGCCAAGCAGAGGCGCCTTGTTGTAGGGTTTAAGCCCCGAAAGAGCGTAAAGCCTGCTCATATTGTCGCAGATATTGGGCGTCGGGAGCCCCCTGAACAGCTCTACTATGGATTTGTCAGGACGGTTTATGTTCGTAAATCGACGGAACCCAACATTAGACATGATGTTCTCCTATTTCTGTGCCTTTTTTGCTTCTTGGAGGAAATAGTAACCGGTTGCCTCGCGAGCCTCGTCAAGACGCATGCCCTGCTGGATAAAGCCCTCGATAACCTTCTCCCTTTCCCTGATTTCCTGAGCGGCTTCAAGAACCTTCTCTGCCAGTTCAAAAGGAACGCTGAGAACGCCGGTATCGTCACCAATTATCAGGTCGCCGGGATTGACTTTGACGCCCGCAATACGAATGGGCACCTGTACAGCCTCCAGGTAAGAATGCATCTTGCCTGTCCACATATGCGTTGCGCGGGCGAATGTGGGATATTTCATTTCACGAATGTCATTCACGTCCCTGACAATGCCGTCGGCAACAGTGCCGTTCACGCCGTTGCGCATGGCAACGCGGCTCATCAGATCGCCCCAGCAAGAGTAATCGAGGCGTCCATCGTTATCAATAACGACAACATGTCCGGCCGGAACGTCATCCAGGTAATCCATCTTGCCTTCCTGACCGGCGGCGCATACTCCAAACAGGCAGGTAAAGGCCTGGCCGCAGAGTTTTGTGCCGGGGACAACGCTCTTGATTCCAAACATACCTGTATTTATGCCGAAACGGTTGACTGCATCGGCAACTTCAGAAGTGTCAAGCTCTTTAAATGCCTCTATTATCTCCGGAGGTAAAATCCTGTTTTCCATGAAAAAACCCCTTTCCTTGTTTAGTTAGTTTTTAAGCATGTTTTCATAGTTTGACTTAACATCTACATCGCCCAGGGCCGCTCCTTCTTTGATGCTGCGGATCATAGCATCTTCCCTGGCGGCGAGTTCCTCGGCCTTAACCGTAACCTCTTCCAGCCTTTCCTGAGGAATAATCACAACGCCGCTCTTGTCGGCCACCACGATGTCTCCAAAGCGGCACAGGGCACCGCCGCAGCAGATGGGCTCATTAATAGCGGCTTCCATAAAACGTCCGCGGGTGGTTAAAACAGTTCTTCCCTTGCAGTACACAGGGAAACCCAGGTCGACTATCTCATCCACATCTCGTACAAGGCCGTCTGACACCCAGCCCGCGAGGCCGTTCACGCTGGCTGCAGTAGCCGCGATTCCTCCGCAGGTGTTCATATCGGTGCGCACGCTACCTTCTACCACAATAATACTTCCCGGGGCTGCATTTTGGATTGCCTCCATGCCGCCATGCTTCTGCTTGGGGAGGTGGTCCGTGGGGATAAATCTCTGAGTTATCGCCTCACCAACAATTTTCTTGCAACTTTCGTACAGGGGCACAATACCATGACAGACGTTTGAAAATCCTAAAGCGTCCATTGCGTCTGAAATATTGGTAGTACTAAGCTTGTACAGGCGTTCCCTTAGTTCAGGAGTTAATGCTCCCATTACAATCCTCCTTCCATGTTAATTAAAATTCTGAAGCTTCCTCACCGGTAACTTGGCTACAACAAGCGGATCTCTCATTGTGAAGGCCTCGGCATACTTAATGTTTTTGTCGCCTATGGTGCGGGATGCCTGCCATCCTCTGTGGGTGCTCAGTCTGGTGTGAATGAAGGGTCCCTCTGTCTGAGATTCAATGCACTTCATTGCCTCGAGCTTCTTTTCAAAGAAATCGGTAATGTCTATGTAAACGGCGGGAACAAAGCCGCTTCTCTCAGGCTCCGACGCCTCAAAGCCGTAAACGGGGCAGGGTTTTGCGGGCTTCAATCCGCCGCAGTCAATTCCGTTCTGCTTTGCCATGATTACCGCACGGTAGACAATCTCGCTTGCAAATCCGTGGTCAGGATTGGTTACGTCACGCTTGTCGTGAGTAATGATCAGAGTAGGCTGTACCTGACGGATTTTCTCATTAAGCTTTTGCAGAATCTTTGGCTCAACTTCCAGCATGCAGTCGTTGAAATCCCACATCTCAAGATTGGTTACGCCAAGAACCTTGGCAGCGTTTGCTGCTTCCTGACTCCGAATCTTTCTGACATTCTCCGCCACCTGATCCGGGTCTTTCCACAGTTGGGCGGACTCCCCGCGGACGCCGTGCGTAAGACATACCACATATACCGCGGCTCCGCCTGCCAAATACTTGGCGATTGTTCCGCCGCTGCGCCATACCCAGTCTGCAGAATGAGCTGAAACTACTAATAGACGTTGATCACTAAACATTGTTTATCGCCTCCAAAAAAGCATTATCCAAATAGAAGCTTGCGAGGATTATCGTAAAACGTCTTTCTGACATCCGTTTCCGATATTCCGTTTTCCAGCATCCAGTGCGCAAAATCCAAAAGGCCCTCGTCCGGATACTTGTGTTTAAGCTGGCCCAGGTCGGTGCTGATGATAACATTATCGCATCCGACAGCCTTGATTTGGGCCAGGCATACATCCCATGACACCTTTCCCGTGGTGCAGCTGTTGGTGCAATGCTCCATGTATGCCCCGTACTTTTTAACCAGTTCAAGCTGCTCCTCAATTTCGTAAAAACAGAGCTCAGAGTCCACATGAGTGCATATAATCCTTTTGACTCCCCGCTCATATGCGGTTTTTACGACTTCTTTTCCCTCTCGCGGAGAGATATGCCCGGTGCAGAGAATCATGTCGTATTTTGCAATGACGTCAATAACTTCGATGACTTCGGGCAGCAGTTTGCCGTTATCGTCCAGTATGCGGACTGGCTTAAGCTCCACTATTCCGTCCGCCTGTATTGACAGCAGTACGTCGAGCCAGTGGGGGCGGCGACCGCCTTGCTCGGCAGAGTGCTCCGTCTTTTTAATTGCTGCGACCGTGTCAACCGTGGGGAACCAGACTACCTTTCCGCCGTCGCGCGCGACTGCGTCAACTGCAAAAGGATTCATGCCGCCTACGGAATTGTTTAGAACAATGCTGCCAAAGGTCTGGCACTCCGGAAATCTCGCGTTTGCTACCTTGGCCCAGGAGGAACTGGTAAAATAGTGACTTTTGATTACGAAACCCGCCATGCCTGCTTTTACCACACGTTCTGCCTGTTCAAGGTAGTCCATCTTTCTATCCATGATATCTGGACCCGTGTGTATATGCATATCATAGGCGCCGGTTATAATTGAATCGCTCATTTGAAAACACCCCGAAATTATAAAAGGATACACCAAAATAATTTACTTCTAAATCGAGGATAGCATTTATACTTTAAAATGTAAAATATGAAAAAAATATAATTAGTTCAGTAAATTTGATATTATTAATTTTTTATGCTATAATGTCATTAAACACTGAAAACCAAATTATAACCACAGATCTAAAGAAAGGGGGGCTAAGATGACTATCCAGCAAATGCAATACTTCGCCGCCGTTTGTGAGTACGGAAGCATTTCTAAAGCAGCAGAAGCGCTTTTTATATCACAGCCGTCCGTTTCTATGGCAATAAAAGATCTGGAAAGGGAATTTGGTATAGTATTGTTCAATCGCGAGAATAAGCAGCTAAAACTGTCCCAGGAAGGCATATACATCTATGAGCGCATAAAAGATATTCTCAATCGAATAAATGCTCTGGAGGTACAGATGGCTGACATCGGAAGTCAGCAGAGTCGGCTTTGCCTCAGTATACCTAACTTCACGGGAATACATCTGTTTCCCCTGCTCATGGGAGACTTCCATCATGAATATCCCGACATTTTCTTTGAAGTCAAGCAATGCAATTCAATTGTCGCGTTTAAATTTCTTAATAACGGTACCTGTGATGCGGCAATAGTTGTGGAGCCGGAAACACTCCCCGAGAACATGGAGATGCACCGGGTTTTTTCATCAGAGTTTGTTTTCTGTGTCAATTCCAGTCACCCTCTAGCGGGAGCAAAAGAATTGTCTCTGGCAGAAATTGAATCCCACCCGCTCATCTTAAACCATGAAGAGTCATTTATGACCAGGCAAATTAAAAAGCGGTTTTATGATGAGGGTCTGGTTCCGAATATTCTTCTATACGCGGTACAGCTGCCGCTTATTAAACAGTTCGTATATTCGGGTAAAGCCGGTACTTTCCTCTCTAAAGAACTAGCAGAATCGCTCCCGGAGATTATAGCCATTCCGTTGAAGGAAAAAGTGCCTATAAACTTTGCGCTTGTGTGGAATAAGGACAAGTTCAGGAGCAGAAATTTGCGAATTCTAACCGATTACATCCTGGCAAAAAGCCCTATCCAAAAATAATGACAAATCCGAGCCTGTTTATGCATTTGCAAGATGCCCCTCGGGCTGAAGCTGGGTAACTCGGGATCTGATACAAACCAATAAAAACGGACAACGTACAACACCCCCTGATGTAGGAATACAGGAGCACTACATTAGGGGGTATTGCTATGCCAAGAAGAATGAAGAAGTGCAAATATTACTGCCAGTAAAATCAGTCGTTGATTTCTTTGACGCGGCAGCAAGATGCAAAATGGTTGGGGAGTATCTCCTCCAGCTTTTGCGGCTCCCTGCAGGCGTCTGTAGCGTAGGGGCACCTTGGCAAAAAGCGGCAGCCGGGTTTTGGGTTAATGGGAGAGGACAGCTCGCCTTTCAGCATAATCCGTTTTGGTTTTTTGTAAATATCAGTGGACGGAATCGCTGACAGAAGTGCTTTCGTGTACGGGTGCAGCGGATTTTTGAACAGCTCCTTGGATGGGCTTGTTTCCACCAGCTGCCCCAGATACATGACACAGATATCGTCTGAGATATGGCGCACTACCGACAGGTCGTGGGTTATGAACATGTATGTAATTCCATACTCCTGCTGCAGGTCCTGCAACAGGTTCAGCACCTGCGCCTGAATGGATACGTCCAGGGCCGAAACCGGCTCGTCGCAAACGATGAAAGACGGATTTGGCGCCAGCGCACGGCCTATGCCCACGCGTTGACGGCGGCCGCCGTCAAGCTCATGGGGAAATGAAAGGTGTAGACGGGTGTCAATGCCCACCATGTCCATAAGCTGGTTCGTGCGCATAACCATTTCTTCTACAGGATTTCTGGCGATACGGAGAGGTTCCTGAATGGAACTTCTAATTGTCATTCTGGGGTTCAATGAAGAAAACGGGTCCTGAAAGATTATACGTACTTTTTGGCGCAGTTTCTTTAATTCTATGCCCTTAGCATGGGTAATATCCTTGCCCTCAAAGTATATATTGCCGCCTGTGCTCTCTTCCAAATGAACCATCAAACGTCCCAAAGTTGTTTTTCCGCAGCCAGACTCGCCTACTACACCCATAGTTTTTCCCTTCTGGATTTTGAAGGAAACACCATCAACAGCGTGAAGCTGGCCACCGGGAGTATTAAAATATTTTTTGAGATCTTTTACCTCAACTAATGTGTTCATAATTCTACCCCCTTCTTATATGTGGCAGCAACGGCAGAAATGACCCGGTGAAGTCTCTACCATTGGTATAGGTTGATCCCTGCATTCGTCGGTAGCCTTGGGACAGCGCGGCGAAAAATGGCATCCCTTGGGCAAAACGGCAGGGTTGGGCGGAAGTCCCGCAATGGGTTTAAGGCGGTCGGCGTCTGAATCAATATGAGGAATAGAATCAAAAAGACCTATAGTGTAAGGATGTGTAGGATGAATAAAAATGTCTTCCTTAGTGCCGGATTCAATAATTTCTCCTGCATACACGACAGCTACCTCATCACACAGTTCGGCAACAACGCCGAAGTCGTGGGTAATGAGAATCAGCGCCATGTTAAACTTATCTCTTAATTCCTTAATCATCTCCAGAATCTGCGCCTGGATTGTAACGTCAAGAGCCGTTGTCGGCTCGTCTGCCAGGAGCAGTTCAGGGCGGCAAGCCAAAGCCATGGCGATAACAACGCGCTGTTTCATGCCGCCTGAAAACTGGTGAGGATAGTCGTTATAGCGCTCGCCCGTGATACCGGCCATTTCCAGCATCTCAATTGCCCGCTCCGCGGATTCTTTCGCGCTGACGTTATAATGCAACTGTATTGCCTCTGAAATCTGCTTTCCAACGGGTATAATCGGATTCAAAGCGGTCATGGGGTCCTGGAATATCATGGCAATCTTGTTGCCCCTGATTTTCTGCATTTCTTTTTCGGGCAGCGAAAGCAAATCCTGTCCATCTATGAAAACCTGGCCCCGCTTGATACTTGATGAGAATTTCGGCAGTATTCCCAGGATGGATTTGGCAATGGTAGTCTTTCCTGCTCCCGTTTCCCCAACAAGACCAAGGGTTTTTCCCCGCTCCAGCTGTAGTGAAACCCCGTTGACAGCATGAATAATTTCCCCGTAAGAGGTATATTCAACTACAAGGTCTTCAACTTTAAGAAATGGTTCGTTAATGTTTTCTTTATCGTTAACTCCGACCACGGGTTCTGTTGTTTTTACATTGTTATTAGACATAATATGCTCCCTTCTCATCTCTTCTGTTTAGGGTCAAGAGCATCTCGCAGGCCATCACCCAATAGATTCAACGATAAGACGGTCAACATGATGGCAATGCCCGGGAACAATGTCATATGGGGATAGTCGCGAATATAACTTCGTCCTGCGGACAACATTGCACCCCATTCAGGTTCAGGCGGCTGCACGCCAAGTCCGATAAAGCTCAGGCTTGCCGCAACAAGAATGACGTGAGCGCATCCCATGGTTATCTGAACAATCAGAGGAGATATTGAGTTGGGCAGAATATGTTTCCTGATTATACGCAGATTGCTTGAGTTGTCCACAACAGCGGCATCAATATATTCTGACTTTCTAACAGTAAGTATGGAGCCTCGCAATATACGGCTCATGGTTGAGACGTTACCGATAGCAAGGGCAATAATTGTTTCATACAATCCGTTTCCAAGCACTGCGGATATTGCGATTGACAAAAGCATACCTGGAATAGCCTGAATTACATCAAGAATACGCATCAGGGCATTATCAACCTTGCCGCCGAAATATCCGGCAGCGGAGCCTATAAAGACAGCCATAATGGCGGCACAACCGGAGGCTATGATTCCAATCTGGAGTGAGTACCTTCCTCCATAAAGAATACGTGAAAAGATATCACGTCCCATTGAATCGCAACCAAACAAGTGGTCTTTTGAAGGGGCGGCAAACCTGCTGGCAATATCCATATCCGTATAGCCATAGGGCGCTATTAGAGGCGCGAAAACTGATAAAAACACTATTATAAGAAAGACAACCAGGCCAATTACTGCGCCTTTGTTGGTAAACAGTCTTTTCATTGTTTGCTTGAACAGACTGCTTTTCTTTTGTTTGGTTGTGGGTTCCACAACAGTTTCATGTACGTTTTTAACCATATTAGCGCCTGCCTCTCTTTCTTGTGTATTGTGCCTTAATTCTTGGGTCAATAGCAGAATACATCAAGTCAACAAGCAGCATGATAATGCTGAAAAAGATGGCAAGGAAGATAACACAAGCCTGAACAACAGTATAGTCACGAGCGTTAACACCGTTAATCATATAGCCGCCGATTCCGGGAATTGAGAAAACCGACTCTATAACAACTGTGCTGCCAAGCATTTTTCCAAATGTGGTACCGGCGACAGTAACAACTGGAATTAAGGCGTTTGGAAGTGCGTGACGGAAAATAACCTTGCGTTCTGACAATCCTTTAGCCCTTGCCGTGGTAATATAGTCAGAGTGTATTACCTCCAGCATACCGGAACGCATCTGTCTTGCCTGCATCGCAAGGCCGTTAAAGGCATTGGCTATGCATGGCAGAACATAGTTTGAAAAGTTTTGATACCCGACCGGGGGCAGCCACCCCAGTTTTAGGGCAAACAGCATTACAAGCAGCTGGGCTACCCAGAACGTGGGCATTGAGACACCCAAAAGGGCTATGACCATGGATATGGTGTCCCAGGCGCTGCCCTGGTGAACGGCAGCGTTTACCCCCAGCGGTATTCCAATCAACATAGCGACAATCATGGACGCCAGGCACAGAGCTAATGTGCGGGGGAACCGCGCCATGAGTTCCTGCGTAATACTTTGATTGCTTATGTACGACCTGCCAAAATCAAAGTTAATATAAACATCCTTAAGATAACGTCCCAAACGGACAAAGTACGGGTCGTCCAGGCCCAGTTCTTCCCTCTTGGCCTGCAGCTCCTCTGGCGTGGCATCGCTTCCAAGTATAGTTTGCGCCGGATCGCCCGGTACAAAATATAATATTGTAAAGATTAGAATGGTTACACCGAGTACAACCGGTATCATCCAAAGCAATCTTTTTAATACATATCTCCACATAATAAAGCCTCTCACTAGATTTCTTTACCAACTACTCTGCGTACAACTTTTGTGTTGGAATCGCCCTATGCATTAGGGTGAAACACTCTGATGCATAGGGCATTAAACTAATAGACTAATTCATGCTTAGCCGGTATTAAATAATGCGAGCTATAGCTCTGCTCAAGCACTGAAATTATATCCCCATGCGCCAACGTTGGGATAAAGCTTGGCAGTTCCTACATATTCTTCAACAAACTTAGTAGAAACATGGAAGTTCACTTTTGAGTAGAGACTATATGCAAATGCATTTTCCTTAATATACTCGTGAGCAGCCTTTATATTTTCCGGAGTATAGGTATCTGCCTTAGTGAGGTTATCAAGGAGACCTTGGAGTGTCTCGTCGTAGAAGTGGCCATAGTTCTTGCCATCCTTGTGGCCTTCGGCTGACAGGAACTGGTTCCAGAGGTCCGCAAGGCACTCGAAGGAGTTTGTGTCGACTCTTATATCGTACAGTGTCTCGTCATACTTGTTTGCCGCGAAGGTTGCGCTGTCGTAAGGGTCGATCTGGGCATTTATGCCAACATCAAGCAGGAAGCCCTGAACAACCTCGGCCACTGTTGTACGCATGCTGTCAGCGCTGGAGACCATGATTCTGACAACTTCACCATTGTAATTCGAATCTTTGACAAGCTGTTCGGCAGCATCTCTGTCATACTCATAGTATCCTTCGTTTTTCCAGCTGGGATCGTTATCGACAAACTCGCTGCTGCCAAAGGTATAGCACATGGTTCCGTATCCGCCGTTTGCCTGCCGGACGGCCTCAGCGTCAATGGCGTAGCAGATGGCCTGGCGGAGCTTCTTGTCGGAAAGGACGCTATTATCACCGCAGTTAAAGAAGAGGTTATAAGCGAGAGTGTCCTGGATTTCGTGGACGTTATAGTCGGGATTGCTCATGAAACGCTCTGCCTCATTCTGAGTAAGGAAGAGAGCTATGTCAATTGTGCCAGTCTCGAGAGCTATGGACATCTGGGAAGGTTCGCTAATCTTGGTGTACTCAGCAACGTCGATATCCTGTGCAAACCAATGCCATGCGGATTTTACAGAGGGATCTGCAAGTTCTGCTCCCCAGTAGTCTTTCTTGGCGGTCAGAATTGCGCTGGTGCCGGGAGACCATTCAGTCAGCTCATAGGGTGCAGTGGAAACAGGAGTGGTAGACATGCCATCGGGGCTGGCCTCATATGCGGCCTTGGTAACAATGTTAATCATGCCGACGGAAGATGCGAACTGGTAATCCATCTCGGATTTCATTACAATCTCAACAGTATAGTCGTCAACCTTCTTTGCGCTGTCGATAAACTTCAGGCCGGAGATGTTGCCTTCCTTAATGGCCATCTCAATGGAGAAAATAACGTCATCAGCTGTTACGTGGTTGTTTTCACCGTCGTAAATGTTATCGTGGATGGTTACATGATAGGTGTTTGCGCTAACCTTCTCATACTTATCCATGAGAATGCCCTTGATTTCGCCAGTGGGCTTGTCTCTTTCAAGCAGGGGCTGATACAGGTTGTAGATAATCATGTGACGACCCGTTGCAGTGCCTGCCCAGGGAGAAACGTTAGAAGCGACGTCTGTTACGGCTATTCTAACTTTTTTTGGACCCGAATCTTCAGGCTTCGAGGTATCGGGCTTTGAAGATGTGGAAGGATCTGCGACATTACCGCCGTTAGATGCGTCGGGGGTCTTGGGTTGTTCCTTGTTTCCGCCACAGGCCGCAAGTGCCAGGACCATTACAAGGATGAGTAAGATAGCCAGGTATTTCTTTGCTTTTTTCATTTTCATCCTCCTATCAATTTGGGTTGTTACCTGCTACTGTTCCGTTCTTTCTCGTTTCTTTCTTACTTCTGCTTGAGTTTATTAAATCATCTACCAGGTAAACCGGGACGGTCTGGATACTTGGCGGCAACCTCCAGAACTTCCGGATCATCCAGGCAGCAAAGGTAGCCATCATCATAGACGAGCGTTTCACCCACTGTCAGCGTAGCTCTGCGAATATCGCCGGTAATATGCGGATAGATGCGATAATTCTCATTTGTAGGAGCAGAACCAATATGTACATGCAGGTTTGACGTATGGGAATGATCTATCAGACGCCTGTGAAGTATGTTGGGGCACTGGTATTCCTTAACGCTTGCATTCGGATGAACTCCAAAATGGAAGGTGTCAAAGTTCCAAATGCCTTCTCCAACCTTTTCTTCCATTACGTCCAAAAAGCGCTTTAGCGCATCCGCCTCGGGGCCGCCGGAGATTTTTTCAATGCGGCTGTCTCTGACATCGATCCGAATCGGTTCATCCCATTCGGGCTGGATACCGATGTAGCGCGACCACCAACTGAGCATGCGGTCGAAATAATATACTCCGTTTACTTCCGCGCAATTTATCGGCGGGTGCACCCATTCCGGCCAGAAAGAAACCTTCCTGACGTCTTTCCGCCGTGAGTTATAAGGCAAACCGGGGATTCCCTGCCGCATTACCGGATCCAGAGTATAACCTTCAATGTGAGTTCCGTTTGGTTCGGTTAAAACAAACCTGGACATATGCTTCATAAAGGGTTTGGAACTTACGTAACGAATCGTGCTGACAAGCTCATGCGGTGTTTGGGCCCAATCGCTCATCAGAAGCGGGGCTGTTACAGGGAACATGCGCACCATCCATGTGCCTGCGGCTTCAAAATGTTTCCTGAACTCCTCGTATTCTGTTGTCGTGATTTGAAACAGCATGCAAATCACCAAATCTGCCTCGGCAACGGCGCCCTTAACAATGGGAGGATAACGCCACTCATGCATGTCCTGCTTATCGTCAATCCAGAGGATAGAACAGCGGGCTCCCCGCGATTGTACTACGGACGCAGTCCATGCCACAGCTTCCTCGTCGATTAAGTCATCCCCGCCGTAAAGGCCGTCTTTATGTGCTAGGATTAGCACTTCCATGCCGGGTTTTACTTCGGCGCAATTGTCCACCAGGTCGATAAGCGAAACCATTGCGGCCTGTGGAATGCCAACTTGAATTGCCATAATCCCCCTCTTTCTTTAACGTCGCGTATTTTCATCCGGTGCCGCCGCAGCCGTGTCTTGCCCAAACGGCGTTACCCATTTTGAATGTAACATAAAAGTCTATATTTAAAAAGCACAACAATTTTAAGTATTTATAAATAAATTTTATGCATATGGGCATCTTTCGGTCTGCCTGGGATACTATTTTATTCCGGTCTGCCGGGCAAACCGGGACGATCGGGATATTTAGCCGCAACCGCCAGAACTTCTGGGTCGTCCAGACAGCACAGGTACCCGTTATCATAGACAAGGGTGTCCTCAACTTTAAGCGTTGTGTTGCGGATGTCGCCGGTGATATGCGGCCAGTAGGGATATTTCTCATTCGCCGGGGCAGAACCTATATGCCAATGCAGGTTGGAGCTGTGCGAATGATTGATAAGCCGCCTGTGCAAAGTATGGGGACACTGGTACTCGGTTACTTTCGCATTCGGATGGATGCCGAAGTGGAAGGTGTCGAAAAGCCAAATGCCTTCGCCCACTTTGCCTTCCAATTCATGCAAAAAGCGCTTTAGGGCAGCCGCCTCCGGCCCGCCGGAGAACTTTACCATGCGTCCGTCCTTGACTTCAATGGTTATGGGTGTTTCCCATTCCGGCGGTATGCCCATATGGTTTGCCCACCAGCCGAGCATGCAGTTAAACCTGAATATGCCGTTGACATCTTTGCATCTTACCTGCGTATGCAGCCACTCCGGCCACGGCGCGTAGCGGCCCGTCTCCTTGCGCGGCTTTCCGTATTGCACTCCAGGGATGCCTTCCCGCTTCACGGGCTTTATAAGATATCCCTCCAGATAAGTGCCGTTCGGGTCCGTCATTACGAACTTGGAATTGTCTTTCATCAACGGCTTGGAGCTCACCTGGCGGATCTTGCTGACCAGCTCGTAAGGCGTTTGAGCCCACTCGCTCATCAAAAGCGGGGCCGTTACGGCAAATATACGGATGTTCCATGTATTCGCCTCGCGCATATGCATCCGGAATTCCGAAATCTCCTCATTTGTCAGCTCGGAGGAAAAGTTCAGAAGCACATCGGAACCTGAAACAGCACCCTTGACAACTGGCGGGTAGCGCCATTGGTGAGTTTTTTGCGGGTCATCTATCCAAAGGATGGAGCAATTTGCCCCTCGGGACCGGACTACGGATGCGGTCCATGCGACTGCCTCCTCGTCCACCAGATTTATTCCGCCATAAAGGCCATCCTTGTGGGCAAGAATCAATGCCTCCATACCGGGCTTTATTTCCGCGCAATTATCTACCATATCGGTAAGTGAAATCATTGCCGCCTGAGGAATACCAACTTGAATAGCCATTATTTCCCCCATCTTTTATTACAAATTGTAATGATTAGGAATGCTAAAAATTACAAAAAACTGTTTATTAATACAATATGTAACATAATTCTATCTGTGACTTAAAGAATAGCACCTTAAATGTTGTTTGTAAAGTACAGCTTTTTTAAGTAATTATAAATATTACTTATGCAAAATGCACTTACGAAGGGCCCTACGGCGAGAAAGGTGCTGATAACCAAGACTTTGTAACTAGCAAAAAGTTTTTTGGTAACAAAAATCTTGTCAATTTTTACTTGTTTCTAAACCCAAAAACGTAAGTGTAAGTCTGGTTTTGAGCGTTATAAAACTCATTGCGAATGCGGGCGCCGTTATGGGTGATAAGCGCGCCCGTTCAACGGGCGGCATGTTTTAAGGGGCTGTAGCAAAAAAAGCTACAGCCCCTTATTATTATACATGCCATGCACAGCCCTTCGTATTTCCTGATAGCTGGTGCACCGGCAGATATTAGACTGAAGCCATTCTTCAATCACATGCTCCTCTGGCATATCGGGGTGCTGCATTTGCAGGGCATGGCAGACCATCAAAAAACCGGAGGTGCAGTATCCGCACTGGAAGGCGTTATCTTTTACAAAACTTTTTTGGATCGGGGCTTTTCCTTCCAGGCCCTCCACGGTTAAGATCACATGTCCTTCCGCTTCCACGGCCAGGACCAGACAGGATTTTGCCGGCCAGCCGTCAATAATGACGGTGCAGGCGCCGCAGTCGCCGTTTTTGCACCCGGGCTTGGCTCCGGTTAAACCCAGCTGTTCCCTGAGCACGTCCAAAAGCAGGTCAGCCGGCCGTACCATCACTTCGTGCGGCTGCCCGTTCACATTGAGAGTGATTACCGTTTTCCCTTCATATCTTACCATTTGTGTAGTCCTCCAAAAGGGCATGCAGCATATTTTTTAGTACGAACAATCTATATTCCCCGGAGCCCTCCACGTCGCTGTAAGGCTCCTCCGGCAGCAGCTCCGCCGCCTTATCCACCCGGGCGGAAACAGGCATAGACCAGTCATTTAAAACGGCTTCTATTTTAGAGCTGCGAAAGGGATACGAGCATAGGCCGGAAAAAGCAATCCGCATATTCCCATCCTTCCAAAGAGCCGCCGCGCTTACCAGAGGGTAATCTATTTTTTCGTTTGTTGTATGTTTCACGTGAAAAAACGGAGCTTTCAGTGCCCACCCGGGCACGTGTATCTGCACAACAACTTCACTAGGTTTAAGTCGCATGCGCCCGTGGAAAACACTCTGAAAAGGCACGGTTCGCATGCCTTGGCTCCCGAACAGCGAAACCCTTGCGTCCGAAAGCAGCAGGGGCAGGCTGGTCTCCCGGTAAATTATAGTCCCGCACAAATTGCCCCCCAATGTAATCCTGCATTGATTTGTGTGGTCCGCGATTCTGCCGCAGGATGAGCCCAGTAGCGGGAACAGCCTTGACTCTTTAATCTGGTTTAAGGTGCAGGCAGAGCCTATATGGAGCCCCTCGTCGTTTGCGGATAAAAGCATGCATTCCGGTATCCTTTTAATATCGACGATGGCGGAGGGCCTAATGCTTCCGGCCCTGCTCATGGTAATGATTTCGCTGCCGCCGGCGTAATAAAGGGGCTTCTTTCCCTCAATTTGCAGCAGTCTGTAAGCCTCATAGGCTTCCATAAGTGTGCCGGGGCGGTAATATACAACGTCACAGGGAATCATCTGTGTCCTCCTTAACGGCCCTCCAAATCCTCTCCGGCGTCAGGGGCAGGGATAAGATTTCTCTTCCAAAGGCTGCGGACAGGGCATTGGCCAGAGCTGCCGGAATACCGATGATGCCGTGTTCGGTATAGCTTCGTACGCCATAGGGCGAGCCCTCTTCCGGCGTTTCCACAAAATCCACCCTATAGTCCGGCTCCTGCCCTATGTGCAGCAACTTATATGTCCGCAAATTGGGAGTTTGCGGAATGCCTTTTTGGTCATAGACAAAGGCCTCCCGGCTGGCCAGGCTGACGCCCATTGACATGCCGCCTGCTATGACGGAGCGCATCAGTTCCGGGTTTATGACTTTCCCCACATCCATTACCGTGGAGGCGGAAATAATGCGGTAGGTGAAGGTTTTGAGACTTGCCTCTACCTCCACCACCTGGGCCCCCAACGTCCAGGAAGGGCCGGTCTTCCCTTTACCTGCTTCCGGGTCAAGCTTACTCAATCCTTTAAGCATAAAACCGCCGCGGCCCAGAACTGGCTCTCCAATGGACAGCCCCGCATCTGTCTTGTACCCCTGCACTATATCCTTAAAGGCTATGAATTTCTCCGGATTTTTCTTAGAGAATACCCGGCCGTTTGCAACTTCAATTTCTTCGGGAGGACAGCCCAGTGCCTGGGCGCCGTTTTGGCGAAGCTGCCCCAATGCATCGTCGGCCGCCCGCATAACTGCCCGGCCCACCATGTATTCCGTAAGGCTGGCGGCGGTCTTCCAGTACTCCGGCGCGGTCCGGGTGTCCACGTCCATAACCACATGCACCATGCCCGGGTCCATGCCCAGCTTTTCCGCCAGAATCTGGGCCAGGTTGGTCTGGCCTCCCGAGCCCATTTCCACCGCGCCGGTGTTAAGGTTGACGCTCCCGTCGGGATTAAAGGTTATGAGCGCCCCGGAAGCTGCGTCGGTGGGCGGGTTCGGAGTTTTCCACAGGCAGGCCACCCCTTTGGCCCGCACCGTGTCTTCCTTGATTTTGACTGCTTTTCCTCCCTCCCATTTGGAAAGAGCTTTCACTTTTTTCAAGCATTCCGTAAGATTGCCCGTAAGGCTACCGGTGCACATCACCCGGGTGGGAGTTAGGCTGCCCGGGCGGATGGCGTTTTTCAGCCTCATTTCCAGCGGGTCAATCCCGCAGCGGCGGGCCAGCATATCTATGGCCCGCTCGACGCAGAAGGTATAGGATTCATGGGCAAAGCTCCGGAAGGACGTGGCGTAAGTATGATTGGTATAAACGCACAGGGAGTCGCAATTAAGGTTTTCAATATGATAAGGGCTGGTGCAATCCACCGCGACGGCCTTTGCCATATAGGGCGAATTATCGGTGTAGGCACCACAGTCAAGCCGGAAAGTCATCTGGGCGGCCCTAATAATCCCCTCCCTGTCCGCCCCGAGCTTAATGTCCGCTTCCAGTCCGATGCGGCAGGGGGCAGAGGCCATATCCTGCTCCCGGGGGAGGCTTAAGCGAACAGACTTCCCGCCCACACTGCGTGAGGCCAAGAATGCGAGTATCTCAAGGAAAACGGGCACCTTTCCCCCGAAGCCCCCGCCTACGAAGGGGACCCGCACCTGAATCTGCCCGGCGGGTATCATGAAGGCCTCGGAAATCTGTTTCCTCACCGAGTAGGGGGCCTGCGAGGAAGTGGTAATCAAGACCCTCCCCTCGGGGGATATTTCTGCCCGGGCCGCACGCACTTCCATGGCAAGGTGGTCGGAGGGGGGCAGCGAAAAACGTTCATGCACTATTGCTTCACACCGGGCAAAAGCCTCCTCCACATTTCCTTTCCGTATTTTATAGCGGCTGGCAATATTGGTGCCGGCTTCGGGATAAACGTCCGTCACGGTTTTCCTATATCCATCCGGCCGGCCGTGCACCAAAACTGCCCCTTCGGCCAGGGCCTGGGAAGGGGTCAGGACAAAGGGCAGGGGTTCATATTCTACCTCAATGAGCCGTACCGCCTTTTCCGCAGCAGCTTCACCCTGCGCCACAACCAGCGCCACCGGCTCGCCTGCATAGCGGACCACGTCCCTGGCCAGGGCGGGCCTGTCCTGGAGCAGGGGGCCAAACAGTACCGGGCAGTCTTTTCCGGTCAGCACGGATTTCACCCCCGGCACTGCCAGTGCCTTGGATACGTCTATTTTTTTAATTTTCGCGTGGGCATGGGTGCTGGTAAGCAGTCGGGCAGAAAGTACCCCCGTTGCGGGCAGGTCGTCAGTATATTTGGCAATTGCCGTTACCTTGTCCCAGGCCTCCTTGCGCCAGATACTTTTGCCGATGGATTTCAAGCCATATTCACCGCCCTGTTTTCTTCATTACCTAAGTCTTGCCACATAATTTTTTATTATGCAGGCAGCAATCGGGCAGGTGGAGGTATAGCTGGCGGTATTTTCGTAAAAACTGATATGGCACAATTAAAAAATAAAGGAGATTGGCTATGAACCCTTTTGAGCAAAAACCCATGCCTGTAAAAGACACCTTTATGGATTGGCGCAAAATATATCCTATGCCGTATTATAAACAAACCGTCGACCCCTATACGAAAGTCCGCATTATCCTCATGAACGGCATAGAGGTGGAGGCGGCGATATTTAAGCACCAATTCCACCGCAACTGCCAGAACAACGATATACGCCGGGAACTGGCCCTGACCCGCCGCATCGAACAGCAGCAGCAAAAACATATTAACTGGCTGAAACCCATTGACGAGACCGCGCTGGAAACCACCATCGGATATGAGCACGTGGCCGTGGACCTGACTGCCTGGCTGGCCCAGAATGAGCCTGACCCCTACGTTAAGCAGGCTCTGGACTTCGCCCTGCTGGAGGACTTCGACCACCTGTACCGCTACGCAAACCTACTGGACCTGGATGCCCAGATTCCCGCGCAGCAGCTTGTAAAAAGCTATGTGGACATCACTCCCGGGCGCCCCACCATAGCGGAGCACCGTTTTCCTTACGACTCCGTAAAGAACCACGTGGATTTCAAGACGGCGGATGTACGGACCAAGCTGAACACCCTTATCATTACCTCCGCCGAGCAGCAAACCATGAACTTTTATATGAACATCGGAAACACCTATTATAATGACCTGGGACGCCAGCTTTATCAGGAGATAGCAATGATAGAGGAACAGCACGTAAGCCATTACGGTTCCCTCCTTGACCCCAACTGCACATGGCTGGAAAACCTTTTGCTTCACGAATACACCGAGTGCTATCTCTATTATTCATTCTACCAGGACGAGATTTGCGCCAATACGAAATCCGTTTGGGAACTGCACCTGCAGCAGGAAATCGCGCACCTGCACCTGGCCGCCGATTTGCTGAGGAAATATGAGGGCAAAGACTGGCAGCAGGTCATCCCCGGCGGGGAATTCCCCAAGCTCCTGCAGTTCCACGACACCCGGGATTACGTCCGGGACATTCTGGGACAGCAGATTTTGCTGACCGCCAACCGTGAACATTACACTCCCGTGCCCGAGCTGCCCAGGGACCACGAATTCTTCTTTTATCAAAACTGCGTCAACCATGATGTCAATGCGGTTCCCAGCCATAAGGTGATTGTCCAGCACCAGAAGACGTATAACGTGGACTACCGGGCCGAAGCAAAAACCAATCCTGTCCAGGCCCTTACGGACCGGACAGTGGACAACACCATAATCGCCCGGCAATAGGACGGAAAAAGCCGCCGAATCCGGCGGCTTTTTTTATAAAAAATTTGAAAGTATAATATTGACAAGGCGGTTAGTTTATGCTAACTTAATATTAGTTAGATGCAGCTAACTGACAATTATTACATAAATAAATCTGTAAATAGACCTCAAAGCAGGGAGGAATTATGATGCCCTTAACCATGACTAAGGTGGGAGAGGAAAACCTCATCAAGAAAGTAGGCGGCAGGGCCGAGACGAAAAAATTCCTTGAGAGCCTTGGATTTGTTGTTGGCAGCCACGTAACCGTGATTTCGGAAATTGCCGGCAACCTGATAGTCAACGTCAAAGATTCAAGGATTGCCGTCAGCCGTGAAATGGCAAATAAAATTATAGTGTAGTAAGTGATGGAAGGAGTTAAGCATGCATACCTTGAGAGATGTGCCCTGCGGCCAGACCGTTACCGTTAAGAAAATTAACGGCGCAGGGCCAGTTAAACGAAGAATTATGGATATGGGCATAACAAAGGGAGCGGAAATCTTTGTCCGCAAAGTTGCCCCCCTTGGAGACCCCATAGAAGTAACGGTAAGAGGATACGAACTGTCTCTGCGCAAAGCGGACGCTGAAATGATAATCGTTCAATAAGGGCGGGATTTGCAAGTCTGCATTTATCCTGCAGTTTTATTCCCCCGCAGTTAGTATAGGCTAACTCGCCGGAGACCATAGGCTAGACTTTGAGGAGGAAGACGCAATGCCAATAAAAATAGCCCTTGCAGGCAACCCCAACAGCGGCAAGACCACCCTTTTCAATGCCCTGACGGGCTCGAACCAGTTTGTGGGAAACTGGCCTGGGGTTACGGTGGAAAAGAAGGAAGGCAAGCTTAAAAACAACAAAGACATCCTTATTATTGACCTTCCGGGAATTTATTCCCTGTCTCCATACACCCTTGAAGAGGTCATTGCGAGAAATTATCTTATTGATGAGCGCCCCGATGCAATATTAAACATAGTGGACGGAACAAATCTGGAGCGCAACCTCTACCTGACCACACAGCTTCTAGAACTGGGTATCCCAATGGTCCTGGCTGTGAACATGATGGACATAGTCAAAAAAAGTGGAGATACGATTTTCACGGACCGCCTCTCCGAGGCCCTGGGCTGTCCCGTTGTCGAAATTTCTGCCCTTAAGGGCACAGGCATAACTGAAGCGACGGAAAAAGTTGTGGAGCTGGCACGGCAAAAGGTGCCCATAAAACCCCAACACACTTTTTCCGGCAGCGTGGAACACGCCATAGCCCATATTGAAGAGGCAACCCAGGGAATGTTTGACGAAAGCCAGCAGCGCTGGTATGCAATAAAAGTCTTCGAGCGGGATGAGAAGGTTCTCGAAAAGCTGGGTCTGTCGGAAGAGCTGCGCCAGCATATTGAAGAAGACATCGTAAGCTGTGAAGAGGAAATGGACGACGATGCCGAGAGCATTATCACAAACGAGCGCTATCTTTACATAGCTTCCATAATCCGGGGCTGCTACATAAAGAAAAACAAGGGTAAACTCACCACTTCCGATAAGATAGACAAGGTCGTCACCAACCGGTATCTGGCGCTACCCATTTTCGCCGTGGTAATGTTCATAGTCTATTATGTTTCCGTTACTACGGTGGGCACCTGGGTAACCGACTGGACAAACGAAGTTCTCTTTGGCG
The DNA here is from genome assembly GCA_012838665.1 of Clostridiales bacterium. Lineage (GTDB taxonomy): Bacteria > Bacillota > Clostridia > Oscillospirales > Oscillospiraceae > DUOX01. Next base: position 89,913 of record DUOX01000023.1, on the reverse strand, counting down.
AGATTATCCCCCCCGCCGTTGAAGGCTTCCTTGAGTCCATCGGTACTGCCGATTTGCTGAAGGGCCTTATCCTTGACGGTATTGTTGCCGGTGTCGGCGCCGTCCTGGGATTTGTTCCACAGATGTTTGTCCTGTTTATCTTTCTTGCGTTCCTTGAGTCCTGCGGATACATGGCCCGCATCGCCTTTATAATGGATCGTATTTTCCGTAAATTCAGGCTCTCCGGCAAGTCATTTATCCCCATACTCATTGGAACCGGCTGCGGTGTGCCCGGCATCATGGCCTCCCGCACCATCGAAAACCAGCGGGACCGCAGGATGACAATAATGACCACAACCTTTATCCCCTGCGGCGCCAAAATACCCATCATAGCGCTTATTGCCGGGGCGCTCTTTAATGAAGCCTGGTGGGTCGCTCCCAGCGCATACTTTGTGGGCATTATCGCCATTATCTGCTCCGGTATTATTCTGAAGAAAACCAAACTGTTTGCAGGGGATCCGGCTCCCTTTGTCATGGAGCTACCCGCCTACCACTGGCCCACTGTTGGAAACGTCCTGCGCAGCATGTGGGAGCGCGGCTGGTCCTTTATCAAGAAGGCCGGAACCATTATTCTGCTTTCCTCCATCGTAATCTGGTTTATTTCCAACTTCGGCTTCGTTGACGGGAGCTTCGGCATGGTTGAAGACCTGAGCGACGGAATTCTGGCAAAACTGGGCGGAGTTATTGCTCCCATCTTCGCGCCTCTGGGATGGGGCCACTGGCAGGCGGCCGTCGCCGCAATTACCGGCCTGGTTGCAAAGGAAAACGTTGTGGCCACCCTGGGAATCCTCTACGGCTTTAGCGAGGTCTCCGAGACGGGTGCCCACATCTGGGGCCTGCTCGCCAGGGACTTTACAACCATTTCCGCATATTCCTTCCTGGTGTTCAATCTCCTGTGCACGCCCTGCTTTGCTGCAATTGGTGCCATTAAAAGAGAGATGAACAACGGAAAGTGGACCCTGTTTGCCGTCGGGTATCAAACCCTTCTCTCCTATGGAGTTTCCCTTAGCATTTACCAGTTGGGCACACTCTTTGCCAGCGGCGGCTTTGGCACAGGAACCGCAGTCGCTCTTGTTATAGTGGCGGTGCTCCTCTACTTCCTTCTGCGCCCCTCAAAAGATGAAACTTTAACCCGGTCAGGGGCCCTTTCATCCAAGGCGCGTACCTAATTAAAGGGGGTCATTATATGATAGCTTTTTTGATTTGCAACCTCGGAACAATAATCGTCATCCTGGTTTTATTGGCTACCGTTGCGCTGATAATAGCCAGCATGGTAAAAAGAAAAAAACGCGGCCAAAGCGCCGCCTGCGGCTGCAGCAGTTGCCCCAGCGCAGATATATGTCATAAGGATTAGAAACTAATCATTAATCTCATAAAAGGGAGTGCGATTTATTTTCGCACTCCTTTTCGTTTCTTTCAATAACACCGATTTCCATTATTTAAGCGGGGCGGTTTAATATATAAGCAAGTGGTTTATGGAATAATAGATAAAAAATGTGTTATTGAGGGTAGATTTAGGTGCTGATAGAATTCATTCTCAGAAAATTAAGATTCTTATTGGACGGCAACAACAGCTCCTATTATCAGACTGAGCACAAAGACAGGACCTACACCTCCGTAGGGGATATAGGCAATAACCTGGATGAAAATTTATGCAGCCTGAAAAAGCTGTTTGTGAACAGCAGCGATTTGAAAATCCACAAGTTTAAGTTTGGCGGGGGGTATGAATTCTCCGGGGCAGTGGCATTCATTGACGGGCTTGCAAGCAGCAGCACTGTAACGGAGGCAATTTTGCGCCCAATTATAGAATGGCAGCCGGAAGAGGGGCCATTGTCCATGCGGGAAATAGCGGACATCCTATCCGAGTCTGTTCTGTGGGCCGGCGAGGTGGAAAAGGTCTCTACCATGTCAAAACTGGCCGGAGGCTGCCTCTCCGGCGATACAGCAATTCTCATAGACGGGTGTTGCCATGCCCTTGTAGTAAACAGCAAGGGTTGGGACAAGCGGAGCGTGGCCGAGCCGGAATCGGAAACCGTGGTCCGGGGGCCAAGGGAAGGCTTTACGGAGAATCTGCGGACCAATACCGCCCTGATCAGGCGCAAAATAAAAAACCCCAAACTGCGCACGGAAATGCTGACTGTAGGCCGTAAAACCCAGACGGATATTTGTTTAATGTATTTAGATGGCGTTGCCGATGAAAAGGTGGTGGAAAAGGTCAAATACCGCATCAGCAACCTGAAGGTGGACTCCATTCTTGAGTCCGGTTACATTGAGGAATATATCGAAGACGCTCCCTTTTCACCCTTTGCCACCATAGGCAGCACCGAAAAGCCGGACGTGGTGGCCGGTCGCCTCCTTGAAGGCCGTGTTGCCATTGTGGTGGACGGCACCCCATTTGTACTGACCGTCCCCATGCTTTTCATCGAGATCTTTCAGACTACGGAGGACTACTACACCCGGCCCCTGTATGCCAGCATCATGCGCATGCTGCGCATGACCGCCTACTTTATCACTATTTTCGCACCGGCCATTTATATTTCACTGACCGCCTTTCATCAGGAACTGCTTCCCACCACCCTGCTTTTTACCATAGCTAACGCCCGCGAGGGCACCCCGTTCCCGGTTTTTCTTGAAATCCTAATCATGATATTTTCATATGAAATCCTGCGGGAGGCCGGAATCCGACTGCCCCGGGCGGTGGGACAGGCCGTCAGTATCGTAGGAGCCCTTATTATGGGAGAGGCCGCCACCTCCGCCGGTCTGGTGGGGGCGCCGGTGGTAATTACCGTAGCGCTTACCGCGGTGTCGAGTTTTTTAGTGCCAATGCAAAACGAATCCGCGTCGATTATAAGGATTCTAATAATGATATTATCCTCCATACTGGGCCTTTATGGCGTTGCCATGGGCTTTTTGGCCTTGCTGCTGTATCTGGGTTCCCTGACCTCCTTCGGCATAGACTTTTTTGCGGGCTTTGCCTGGACAAGGAATCTTCAGGACTCTGCAGTCCGCATGCCTCTTTGGACTATGGTCAAAAGGCCCGCAAATATAGCCCGGGGTGACATGACCCGTCGGCGCTTTTTCGTGCCTCCTCTCCGGCCTTATGCTGCCGAGGAGGAGGATGATTCGGAAGGCGGTGAAGATGTTGAATAGGCAGCGCTTAAGTCTTATTGCTACAGTCTTGCTGGCTTCTCTGTTAATAACGCTTCTCTCCGGCTGCTGGGACAACCGGGAGCTGGACAGCCTTTTTATCGTCACGGGCATAGCCCTGGATAAAGCCCCGGACTCTGACCTTATAACTGTCACCCTGCAAATCGGCAAGACGGAATCAAAAACCGGCGCATCGTCAGAATCGGGCTCCCAGGAGGATAAGAATGCCATCATATTGAAGGCTTCCGGTAGAACCCCTCTTCATGGGATTAAAAGACTCAATTTCAACAGCAGCCGTTCCCTGTTTTATGAACACAACCAGGCAGTGCTCTTCAGCTCCGAATTAGCCAGGGAAGGGCTCAAGGAGTATCTGGATTTCTTCCTGCGTGACTATGAATCCCGAATGGAGGTGCCGGTATTCGTAACAGACGGGCCTACGGACAGAATACTGGCAGTGGACCTGGAACAGGAACAGTCGGCAGGCATGTACCTGGCCAGAGTTATACAGGACCTGTCCAAACTATCCCCTTACTACAAGGTCCGAATGCTGGATTTTTTATCCCGTACGCGGGAGGAAACGGTCTCCGCTTTAATTCCCATGGTCGCCGCATATGACGAAGAAGACCTGCAAAAGCTGCAAATCTGCGGCATGGCCATATTCAAGGACGGCAAAATGCTTGACAGCCTGAACAATTATGAAACCCTGGGTTATATATTGGCCATGGGCGATGTGAAGCTCATCGGTATTGAGGCCCAAAGCGAAAAGGGACATGTAATATTCAACACCATTAACCTCGACACCAAAAGGGATGTTAAGCTTCGTCAGGACGGCGGCGTGCAGGTAAAACTCTCTGTAGAGGGGGCATTGGGCATTGGCGAACTCAAGGGTTTCAACGGTATGGATTTTCCGAAGGTAATCCCGGAGCTCACTAAAATGGCTGAAGAACGGATAAAAGAGCAAATTGCCGAAACCTTCGAGAAAGCAAAGTCCCTGGAAGCGGATATATACGCCATCGGCTCCGAAATACACCGCAAACACCCCAAGAAATGGGAGCAGATGAAATCCAGCTGGGGCAGTGTTTTCTCAAACATCGACCTGACCGTGGATGTGAAAGTTGAGATACCTGAAACCGGAAAGAGTATGATATCCCTGGAAATGGAGGGGGCAAGTCATGAGGATAGATAAAGGACAAATATCTAGCAGGCTGCTTTTGTTCTCAGTAGCCTGCTTCCTCCAATCCTCGGCGCTTCTAACCGCCTTCCTAACGGAAATAACAAGGCAAGACTCCTGGATTGTAGTATTGCTTGGGGCAATAGTTTATCTGCCCTTTTTATGGCTTCTCGGAACGCTGATGGCTATGTTCCCGGAACAAAATCTGATACAGATTCTGGACGAAGTCTATGGCCCCGTGTTGGGCAAAATCCTGGGCCTGGCATACCTTTGGTTTTTCCTAACACTATCATCGGTTAACCTGACGGACCTGGCAGACTTCACAAAGGGTACCATCATGTTCAGGACCCCCGCCCCGGCAATGTCGGCAGTATGTATACTGGTCTCTGCCATCGCAGTCCGAAAGGGCATCAAGTTAGTGACAAAATTCAGCCCCTTATTTGTAATTGTAGCAATTGTTACCATGACTCTTTCCACTTTTCTGGTCATAAACCAGTTTAAACTTGAAAACTTCCTGCCGATATTTACGCTTCCGGCTAAAAGCTACTTTCAAGGCACCCATATTATAGCAACCATCCCCTTTGGCGAGATGGTGGTTTATTTGATGATTCACCCTAATGTAAAGTTTTCCCGCCGGGAAATCAGAAAAAGTTTGTTCTGGGGATTTGCAGTGGGCGGGCTTACCCTCTGGTCCACCACCCTTAGAGATATTGGAGTGCTGGGAAATACTGTGGACCTTTTTACAGTCCCTTCTCTCATAACCTTTCGCCTCGTGCAAGTGGGGCCGTCCATTAGCCGCACGGAAATACTATTCGCCATAATCCTGATAATGCTTTTGTTTTATAAAATCACCTTACTGTATTATGTGGCGGTGCTTACCATATCCCAACTGTTTAAAATTAGGTCATATAACCATCTTGTCCTTGTTGTAGGCTCCCTGATGATTACCTACGGACTCACCCTGTATCCCAGCCCCCAGAAGCAGGCCGCCTCTGTCCAGGAAACAGTACCCGTAATCTGGACCGTATTTGAAATTCTAATACCCACTTTAACTTTTATTCTTGCCAAAATACGAAAACTGCCAAAAGCGAAGGAGGCTTAGCCTGTGGGACTGATAATAGCAGCATACGCAATTTTTGCTCTGGTTGATATTTTCCCCATCATAAGGAGCCGCTCCTGGCGCTGTATACTTGTATTCATTGTGCTGTTTGTCATATCGCTGACACTGGCTATACTGCTAAAACTCAAGGTTAAGATTCCCAGCATATTGCTATTTCTTGGAGATATTTTAAAATCCTGGCATTTAACTTATTAACGCAAATATGAAAGTAGAAAGCGGCGTGGTCCGGACAGGCAAATGCTGTTCCTAAACCACGCCGCTTTTATGCAGCCTACTGCCCTTTTGTTATCCTTTCCAGGATAAGCCCGGCACATTCAATTTGGTTGGAAATCTTCCCGTCTTTGTCCCGCACACGCCAGATGTCTGGGGTAATCTCGTCCGCCACATACACCTTGCCTTCTTCGTCATAGCCTATCTCTATCTTAAAATCCACCAGGGTAAGGTCCATTTTAGCTAGTTCCGCTTTCAAGACTTCTCCGACCCTTATCAAAAGGTTCAGGGCCTCATCATACTGCCCTTCTCTCAGCAGGCCCTTCATAATACACAGCCTCTCGCTGATAAGGGGGTCGCCCTGCTCATCGTCCTTCAATGTGACCTCATGATAGGGGGGTTCAAAGGGTATCCCCTCTTCCAGGGAGAACCTGCGGCACATGCTTCCCGCTGTGAAGTAACGGAGCACGAATTCCAATTTGGGCACTGTCAGCTTCCGTACCCGCATCAGGCATTTGTCGATATCCGCGCCCAAATAGTGAGTGGGTATGCCGTTTCTCTCCAGCAATTCAAAAAAGTGCCGGGAAATTATCAGGCCGATTTTTCCTTTCCCCTCTACGCTTCCGCCAACTGTGTTGGAGCCGGGGTCAAATACCCCATTTTCACCGGTGAGGTCATCCTTAAAAAGCAGATAGACGGCGCCCTTTTCCTCATCTGCAAGCACTGCTTTTGTCTTACCATTGTAGATTGTTTTCATAAAATTCGCTCCCCTCAGGTTTTACATCTGGCGTTTTTTTAGTTTATCACAAGTATAAAAATCTGTCGACCCGTCTGCAAAACTTTACGAAAAAAAATTCTAAATAATAATCCTGAACCCTTGAAGATTCAGGATTAGACGCCCATATTCTTCGCGGCTCGTTATGTATTCCAGTTCAAATTTATCAGAAAGGGCTTCGTTAAGCGCCGCTTTCATAGCGGAATTGAACGGCCCAACAACAAGTACTTTCTCCATTATTTACCCCGTTTTACTGTAATACTGTATATAGGAATAGATCCGTGAGATTAGTTCCCTCTCCGAACTCTATGGCGCACCGGAAAATTCGGTCCTGCTGCTTTTCTGTCAGCAGGCCCTCGCCGCAAGCTTCCAGCTTCCGGCGCATATCCGCCGGAGTAAGGGGGAATTTCTTCTCGCCCTTAGGTACTTCTACATAGCTTTCGCGGTTGGTGCCGTCTTTCAGGATAAGCTTCATCCGGGCGCCCCGGATCATATTCTTCCGGTCCTCCAGTTCCGGGCGGACCTGGATTTCCATCAAGCCTATCAGGCGCCGCACCATGGCGTTCATGTCCGCAGCGCGGTAAAGATCGCCCAAAGTGAAGTTAGCGGTAAGCAATGCCACTGCCGCAGCATAAGTCAGGCTGAATTTGGCCTCGTCCTGGCTTGCCGGGTAGCGGATTGAGCCAGTGAGCTTCTCCGAGGCGGGATAGGTATAAAGGATAATCTTTTCGATTTCCTCCATCCTAAAATCTGCACGTTGACGCAACTATTCATAGTGTCCTCCGTAATCCCGTTTTGTACTTTACAGCTGGTCCAGCATATCCAGCACCCATTGTGGTGCCAGCTGGGGAGGCTCCTTGCCCTCCGCCACACAGCGGATATAATGACGGCGTCTCTGGCATCTTCGTAGGCAGCCTTTTCCTCTGCTTTCTCCAGTACCTCATAGACAATTTCCCTGGGTACTACAGTAACACCATCGGAGTCACCGACCACTAAGTCGCCGGGCTTTACAATAATTCCGCCGCACTTCACTGGGCAGTTGATCATTCCGGGATTCTTCTTTATGACGCCGCGCTGCAGTAGCCCCTTTGAAAACACGGGGAAATTAAGCTTTGTAACGCCTTCCCTGTCACGCACGTAGCCGTCAATGACTATTCCCGCCAGACCGACAGCCTTGGCTGCGTGTACAATAAGGTCGCCGAAGTAAGGGCGTTCCTGATAGTTCTTACCGTCTACAACCATGACATAACCGGGCTTGGCTGAATATGTAGCAACATGAATTGGAAAGTTGTCGCCGTTGTCGGTTTCCACCGTCATCGCCGTACCAACCATCATAGGCGCGTTAGGATTTATCGGCAGCTTAAAAATTATTACTTTTAACAATTATTGGTGCCGATATTATTAAAAAACGACAAAATTTGAATTAAATAAATTTTTACTTGAAATCTTTGTTCCATTTCTTGTATACTGGATTACAATTATGGATAAGAGGTAAGAAATATGGAGGAAAATATTTTAAGAAAAATAGAAGAAGAACTGCCATCGCTTTCTCTAAAACAGAAAAAGGTCGCTTTGGCTATTCTCCAGGACCCTCTCTCTGCCTCCTTCCTCTCCGTTAAGGAAATGTCAAAAAAAATTGGTGTAAGCCCGGCTACCATCGTCAGATTCGCCCAGGACATCACAGGCGCGGGGTTTCCCCAGCTTCAGATTGAGCTTCACAAGCATATTCAAGCTGAGTCCAACCCCGTAAAGCGCATGAAGCTGCACGTTGTCGTAAATTCAAAGGATGAGGAATTGCTGGCAAAAGCCTATGAGACCCAGCTGAGCAATCTTCAGAAGACCTTCACACAGGAAATGTTTCGCTCCATGAGCAGGGCATATGATTTAATTATGTCCGCAAATCACGTGTACTCCCTGGGAAGCCGCGGCAGTTTCTGCGTTTCTTATTTCCTCGCCCAACATCTCAACCGAGCGTTAGGGAAAGTGGACCTAGTACCGGACGATGACAAGCTGGCTGATTTTCTGAAAAGGGTAAAAGAAGACGATGTTGCCATCTTTGTCTGTGTTCCGCGCTACAGCAAGCGCCTGCTGACTACCGCAGAGATATTAAAGAAAAAAAATTGAAGATTATCTCTATCAATGATTCCTCCCAGTCCCCCTTTCTCCCATACAGCGACACCGCTTTTTTTGCTCCAAGCATCAGCAACGACTTCCATAACTCCATCATATCGGCAATGATGATAGCGGAATTACTAATCACACTTACCATCGCGAAAAACAGCGAGTCTACAATCAGTCACTTGAATGAGTACGAGCAGTATTTTGACGCATTGGAACAATTCTGCATACCAGGCTAATCTGATGTAACGATTAGATTCATTTTTAAACCTTGCCCCTTAATCCTTCCTCAAATATTTTTCTATGCTAAAAGCCCACAAACCGTTGATTTTCAACGATTTGTGGGCTTTTTCTTCTATGGGCGTGAACTTAATCCGAATCGCAAGAAAGCCTTTCCACTAAGTAACGAACCCATTCATTCAACATTTTATTTCATATCATTCAGGATATCAAACACCGTCTCCAAAAACTTTTCAGCGGCGCCTGCGGAGAAGTCGGTGCGGCTTATTTCTCGCGTATTATCAAGATAGGCCTGTGCGTCCGGCAGATACTTCTGGTCGCCGTTCAGGAAGGACACGGCTACCGTATTTTTAAAGGGAGACCCATTACGCAAAGCAAGGCCGGTTAAAGCGTTGATTTCCGGTTTAAGGCCCACAAGGGTCAAATCAGCGCCGATACGCATAATCTCCACATCCACATTTCCCATGGTTCCGTTCTTGAGGGGCCATGAGAACGAGGTCGGGGTGAGGCTTATGTTGGGACTGGAATCCCTGCAATCAATTTTGTTAATGATACCGAGGGCGGATGTGGTCATTTTATCGCCCAGATCTTTCACAAACGCCAAACCCTCCTGGACACTGAGCTGGACTCTTTCCGCTTTGCCGTCGGCGCCGGCACGCCAATAATCGGCGGTCTTCTGGGGTATCTGGTCAGCAGCGTCACCCATTAAGTATAGTGCCGTAGCTCCTTCATACATGGATTCCAGTTTGTTGCTGAGATAGCCCGACACGTCTGCCGAAATAGCCCTGCCATTTACCGCCATCTGGGTATTGTTGATGACGTCAGGCTTCATGCCGTAATAGTTTTCGTTCTTAGGACTTAACTTCAAGCTATAGTTTCGTTCATTTAGAACCTTAGCCTGTTGTTTTAAGGAACCTGTTGGTTATTCTCCGCACTTGCTAAAATTGGACAACTGCTCATTAGGATTTAATTCTCATTTTTATACATCACCTCAGTCAATTTACCATATTATTACATAGAAATTTAGCATATTTTATCAGTTATAAAAATTCAGTCAAGTCCCAATTAGTGTGTAAATTTCCTCGGTAACACATTAATCAGTTTGTTGTTAAGGGCTGCTCACTTTTTCAGTATCACAAACCGTGAGCTTTTATGCCGCGAAAACCTGGTTGAACAGTGAGAGGCCGCATGGTAGGCTAAAAGCCTGGTAGCACCCAAACACGGGACAACCTTTATGGCAATACTCGGCAGCTTTTAATCACCCATTAGGACCAGGTAGGCAGTTGTGAACAGGGGCTGCCTGTGGTGCCAGAAGCCATGCGGCTAGAGGCTCACTGTCAACCAGGATCGTGGAATAAATGCGACTCTGATCCCGGACACCTTTGGCGCTTTCCAGGTCTACGGCTTATTCTAACCGAGGATATGAGTTTGTGGCTCATTTTCTTTTTACACAATTATAAGGGCTTAATCTAAAAATTCTGCTGTATTATCCCCATTGGATATTTATATAAGAAGGGCATAAGGCTCCATTTGCAGCCCCCCATAAGCAAACCCTCCGCAGGTTTTATGGAGGGTTTGCTTTATCACCATATTTCCTCACTGTCTTCTGACTTTTCATTTGTCCCGGAGGATATAGTGTAGGGGATACTTCTTTCTATAAAGTTCACGACCAGGATCATCCCTCCTGCTATTAGATATCGTAATGCTCCAAGCAGTTCGGGCACCATCTGCCCCCGGCCGCCCAGCAGGGCAAAGAGCGCGGTTACCAGTGTCAGCACCCCTTCCGCACCTGCCGCGGCAAGGCTGGACCTGCGCAAGGCTCTTGGCCCATCCCGAAATGCTCCTACGGTATACACATTGGTGCGGCAGCTGTGAATCAGCGAAATTAACTCCCAGACAAATGCGGCAATGGTAACGGCTTGGGCTAGGTTTGCCGCCCAAAAGCTATTGCCCGGCAGATATTTTGTCGCCGACCTTACAAACAGCCATACGGCCGCAACCGTCAGGACTGCTTGAGATATTCTGGCGGCAGCCCCCTTCACCTTGGGCAGGTCAAGCTTATAGGTATCGCCCGTGTAGATGCGCTTGATGCGCATGCCTTTGCCGCTTTTGCGGGGCGCAAGATACTCGCTGTAACCTGCAAAGTGCCTGTGGTACGGACTTCGCCCAAAAAATTTTTTCTCCCCAAATCCGCCGCTGCGTACACTGTCACCCAGGTTTTCTTTCTTAAACATCAGCCTATTTCTTTAACACGCCAGCAAGCCGCAAAATGATCAGGCGCTATCTCCTGAAGCTCCTGAGGCTGCTCACATTCTTCTCTGGCATACGGGCAGCGGGGAGCAAAACGGCAACCCGGTTTGGGGTTTATGGGGGAGGTAAGCTCTCCCTTAAGCTCCACCTGCTGCATGACCTCATCAATATTGGTGGAAGGAATGGCCGACAAAAGCGCTTTCGTATAAGGATGCAGCGGCATAGAGAAAAGCTCCTTGGCGGGACTTTTTTCAACTATCTGTCCAAGGTACATGACACAAATGCTGTCGGAAATATGGCGCACAACAGAAAGGTCATGAGTAACAAACATATATGCCACGCCCATTTGCTCCTGCAAATCCATAAGGAGGTTCAGCACCTGGGCCTGAATTGACACATCCAGAGATGAAACCGGCTCATCACACACGACGAACTGTGGATTAAGGGCCAATGCCCGCGCGATACCAACACGCTGGCGGCGGCCGCCGTCCAGTTCATGGGGATAGCTCTGGCGCAGCCTGGCGTCGATGCCTACCATGTCCATCAGCCGCTCGGTTTCCTCATTGATAACCGAACGGGGAAAACGCCCAGAGCGGGCCAGCGGCTCTTTAACCGTGGTGATGATGCGCTGGCGGGGATTAAGTGAAGAATACGGGTCCTGAAAGATAATCTGCATCTTCTCGCGCACTGCCTTGAGCTTCTTTCCCGTTACGTGGGTAATGTCATCGCCTTCCAATAGTATCTGTCCGTCGGTAGCGTCCAGCAATCTAATAATTGTACGGCCAAGGGTGGATTTCCCGCAGCCGCTCTCACCCACAACGCCAACGGTTTCCCCCTTATTAATGGTGAAAGATACATTATCCACCGCATAAAGCGTGCCGGCGGGCACCTTAAAAAATTTCTTTAGATTTTTTACCTCTATTAATGGAGCCATGATTAAACCTCCCCACTATGGATACGCTTGGAGTCTTCAACGGATTTTTCTGCGCCGGCATGTATGCAGCGGCAAATATGTCCGGGTTCCACCTTAACCGGCTCGATGACTCCTATTTTACACTCCTGCGTCGCCCTGGGGCAACGGGGATGGAAGGGACAGCCGTCCGGAAGATTTGTGGGGTCAGGCAGTGTGCCTTCAATAGGTTTCAGTCTGTCCGAGTCACTGTTCATGCTGGGCAGGGAGTTAAACAGCCCCCGGGTATAGGGATGGCAGGGATTTTTAAAGACATGCCGCTTTGTACCGTATTCCATGATTTGTCCGGCATAAACAATGGCGACGCTGTCACAGGTTTGGGCCACCACGCCCAGGTCGTGGGAAATAAGTATCATGGATGTACCGTATTTTTGCCTCAGGCTCTTGATAAGATTAAGCACCTGGGCCTGTATTGTCACGTCAAGCGCGGTGGTAGGCTCATCCGCTAGCAAAAGGTCGGGGTTGCATGCCAGCGCCATGGCTATAACAACACGCTGCCTCATGCCGCCGGAGAACTCGAAGGGGTACTCCACAAAACGAACTGCGGGAATTCCCACCTGCTCCAGCATCTCCTCCGCGCGCTTTTTTGCCTCGGCAAAGGTTAGGTCATTGTGAAGGCGCAGTCCCTCTACGATTTGGTCTCCTACAGTCATTAGGGGATTGAGGGCCGTCATGGGATCCTGGAAAATCATAGCAATCCTTTCGCCGCGAATCTCAAGCATTTCGGCTTCGCTCTTTTCCAGGAGATTCTCGCCTTCCAGCTCAACAACTCCGCCCACAATTTTTCCGGGCGGGTTGGGCAGAATTCGCATGATGGCCTTGGCAATGCTGGTCTTTCCTGCGCCGGTTTCGCCTACCAGAGCAAGGGTTTCGCCTCTTTGCAGGGAAAAGCTGACTCCGTTAACCGCTCTTACAATCTTTTTGCCCGAGGTGTAAATCACCTCAAGGTCTTTAACGGAAAGAAAAGTATTGTCCATAACTAACCGCCCCTCCTAACTACGCAGCTTCGGGTCCAGAGCATCGCGCAGACCGTCGCCGATAAGGTTTATAGCCAGTACTGTCAGGGCAATGACAAAACCGGGAAACATGATAAGGTGGGGGTAGTTAAGGATATGTGCCCGGGCATCCGACAGCAATGCTCCCCATTCCGGAGTTGGCGGCTTGACACCCAGTCCTATGTAGCTGAGGGTGGCCGCCATTGTGATGGTGCTTCCGATTCCCATGGTCATATGTACTATTACGGGCGAAATCACGTTTGGCAGCAAGTGTTGGAACATAATCACAGCCTTGGGACAGTTGATACTCTCAGCGGCTTCAAGATACTCCTTACAGCGCTCCTTTAAAATTTGTCCGCGTATAAGGCGTACGCATACGGGGACCTCGCCTACAGCCAACGCAAGAATGGTATTGAAAAATCCCTCGCCAAGCGCAGTGGCTATCAGAATGCTGAGCAGCAAGGTGGGGATAGAAGACCAAATGTCCATAACACGCATGATGACGGTTTCCACTTTTTTGCCGAAGTAGCCTGCTATACTGCCAATAATTATACCTACCGCGGTTCCAAGCAAGGATGCAGAAAGGCCAAGTGCCAGCGAATAACGGCCGCCGTAAAGTATGCGGCTGAAAATATCCCTGCCCATGCCGTCAGTTCCAAAAATATGCCTGGCGTTGGGCTTTGCAAACAATGCAGTAAAATCCATTTCCGTGGGGCTGAAAGGCGCAATATAATCTGCCAGGAGGCAGGAAATTACAATAACCGCCAACAGGGCAACTCCAACTTTTGCGCCCGCCCCTTTAACCATTCGCTGCATTGTTTCTTTAAAAAAGGAGGACTTTTCAATCTTTTCAATCTGTGTTTTCTCTTGCTTTACAATAGTTTTTGTCATTGGACCTTTGCCCTCCTAACTCTGGAGTATTGCGCCTTGATACGCGGGTCTACGAAGGCATACATCAGGTCTACCACCAACATGACTATGCAGGTAAACACGGCGAAGAAAAGCACGCTGGCCCGCACTGCCGGATAGTCGCGCCCGTTGATTGCGCTAAGCATATAAGTTCCCACGCCGGGTATGGAAAAAACGGTCTCGATAACAGCGGAGCCGGCTACGATACGGGAAAATCCCGTGCCTATGGTCGTGATAATGGGCATTAAAGCGTTTGGCAGCATGTGCCTCCTAACTACCACACTTTCCCGCTGTCCCTTGCTGCGAGCCGTAGTTATATAGTCCTCGCGGTAAACTTCCAGAATACTTGAACGGGTTTGACGGGCGTTGACCGCAATGCCTCCAAGAGAAGCGCATATTATCGGCATGATATAATACTCCGGTCCGCCGATACCGTAAGGAGGCAGCCAGCCCAGTTTGAGACTGAACAAGACTATCATCATCAGCGCGACCCAGAAGTCGGGACAGGAGATAAACACCATCGCGATTGCCATTGTAAGCGAATCCTGCCATTTGCTGCCGTGAGTTCCCGCGAAGATGCCCAGCAGCAACCCAAAGAAGAGGTTTAACACCATAGCCGAAAGGCCAATCAGCACGGTGCGGGGCAAACGGGCAGCCAGTTCTTCGTAGACAGGCCTGCCGTAAACCCAGCTTTCGCCAAAGTCAAAGCGGATGAAAGTGTCATAAAAAAAATCCCCCAGCTGTACAAGATAGGGACGGTTAACACCCAAAGCCTCATTCATCGCCGCTACTTCGGCGTCGCTGGCGCTTGCGCCAAGCAGGGCGCGGGCGGGGTCCCCGGGGGTAAAATAGAGAATGGTAAAAATGATAAACGCCGTTGCGAAAACTATAATGATTAATGCCAGGCATCTTTTTAAGATATACTCTGCCATAAGTATCACTCCGGTTTTTTCAGTATCAATTTTCAAAAAGGGCGGCATTGCGGCTGTTTGCACCGAAACCGACAGGCAAAACAACAGCAATGCCGCGCCAATTATAATTTAGCAGAAACTGTCAATTTAGTCTAGATAGTAATCACAAGAACCCGGCAGCAGATAGGCACCCTCACGCAGGAATATGTTAGCAATATCGCTGTTGTAAACCATGTTGAGCTTACCGCAAACCAGAGTGGTGGCATATGCGTTTTCCAAAACATAGTTGTGGAGTTCGGTAATTGACTCAGGACCGTAATTTGCAACCTTCAAGGCATCCTTGTACAGATTTTGAAGGGTGTCATCATATATGAATCCAAATGCCTTTCCGTTGGCAAACTCATCACGGTTGAATACACGGTTCCATGCTCCCAGCTGTGAGCCTCCGCCAAGGTCATGTATAAAGAGGTCCCAACCTTCCTGGGTGGTGTAGTTGCCAAGCTGGGCGGGCTCGACAAGTGTCAAATCCGAATTGATGCCTACATTGGTAAGGAAATTCTGAACAACAGTGGCGATGTTCTTATGCAGCTCCGCGTTGCTGGTCAAAATCATGATGGTCTCGCCGTTATAGCTGGTCTGTTTCAGCAATTCCTTGGCCAATTCGGGGTCATAGGTATTTATATAAGTTTTCTCATCTTCCCAGGATTTTTGGTAATCACTGAAGAAGCCGCTGCCGAGGGCCTTTGCTGCAACGGTGCCGCCGGTGGCGGTCGCCAAAGCCTCGTTGTCAATCGCATAGAAAACTGCCTTGCGGAAATTGATGTCGCTGGTAAAGGCCCCCTCCACGTTGGGCGTCATAAAGAAGGTGCGGCTGGCGGGGGTGACATAGATTGAGAAATCTTCGTTTCCTTCAAAATCCTTCAGGTTCTCATCCGGAACGACCTGCGAGAAGTCTATGGCTCCGGATTTAAGAGCAATAACGTGCTGTGCCGCCTCGGTGTTGATTGTGTACTCAATGGTCTGCACCTTGGCCTTGTGACGGTCACTGATTTTGCTCTCATCCTTCTGCCAGTAATTATCAACAGCTTCCAGAACAACCTTGGAGCCGCTGGTGAAGTGCGTCACTTTGTAGGGGCCTGTTCCAACAGGGTTGGTGGCAAAGTTGCCTTCCTCATAAGCCTTCTGTGAGAAGATGAAGGTACGGCACCAGGGGAATTCCAGAACGCCGACGCTGTCCAGAGGATAGTTCCAGGTGAATTCCACGGTGTAGTCATCAACTTTTTTAATATCGGCAAACGCGCTGTACTTGATTGCAAAACCGGAATCAAGCAGGGTTTGATAGGAAAATACCACGTCATCCGCTGTTATGTGGTTTCCGGCATGGTCATAAATATAGTCGTATATTTTGACCTGGGTGTGCAAGTCATCAATGTGTTCAAAGGATTCTGCCATGACGGGTATGTATTCATTGTTTTCAAGGTCAAACAGGCATTCATAGAATTCAAAGAATATGTAGGGTTTGCTTGCTGCGTTAGGATCAAAGGGCGACAGGTTCTGCGGATCGCTGTTTAATCCGATTACAACCTTGGGATAGCGTTCATCGGTGTCTGCGGTGGTCCTGCGAGCTGTGTCAACCGGGGGCGGGGTTACCTCCTGAACGGGAGACGGTGATTCATTTGCGGGAGGCTCCGATGAGTCGCCTGTTGGTTTACCTTTTGAGCCGCCGCATGCTGCAAGTGTCAGTATCAGGCACAGTGCTAGTAATAGGCTGACAAACCTCTTTTTCATAATAGTTCCCTCCTGATTAATTTAATTCCGCTAATTGAAAATAACCAGAAACTAGTATATAATTTTTTAATAATGGTTATTTTAATTGTAAAACTTGTCAGTGTATGTAGCAAACCACATTCTTGACGGATTACTGCAGAATATGCAATAATGTCACAAAGCCACTAAAAACGACGTGCGGGGTAGGAGTGAAATTATGGACATTAGGTATCTTGAGGATTTCGCGCTGCTGGCCGAAATCAAGAATTATGCGGAAACGGCTGATGAGCTGAACATTTCCAGTTCTACTCTTACGCGGCACATTAAGGCCATCGAGGATGAACTGGGGGTAGAACTGTTTACGAGAACCACCCGCAAAGTAGAGTTAAACCCCTTCGGCCACATTTTTTTGGAATACGCCAGGCAGATTGTGGAGCTTTACAGGCAAGGGGTCCAAGACTTGCGAAAAGCCCAAAAATCCAGGGAAACCACCGTGCAGCTGGCCACAAATTATTACATAGACGACCTGCTGGCCGCTTTTTACGATTACGACAAAAATGTTACGGTTAATCCGGTTATTCTTGAAAACATACCTGAGTTTGCAAGCCATATGAGCATACTGCGCCTGCTGAATAACTACGAGCTGGCTTTGGTGGTGGATCTCCCTGAAAATGAAAAGGAGGAAATGGCAACAACCGTTGTATCCACTGACCGCTATGTTGCCGTAGTGTCTAAAAACCATCCGCTGGCATCCAAAAAAAGCGTGGCGCTGAAGGAACTGGCCAGGGAGGATTTCGTCTCCTTCCATTCCGGGTCCTATGGCGACCTGCGCCTTCACTGCCTCTGTCGGCAGGCCGGCTTTGAACCGAAAATTAAGGCCCGCCCCGGGGCGAACGTGGGCAGCGCCATCGCCACGCTGGTATCACACGGGCTTGGAATCTCCATACTTTTTAAAAAAAGCGTTTCAAAAACCACTAACGCGGAAATTACTTTTGTGGATATCGAGCCTGCCATTACCGCGGAGCTTGCGCTGTGCCACAGAAAGAATGTGCGGCTTACGGACGGCGCAAAGAGGTTAAAGCAGTTTATTATAAATGAGTGGATACCCTCCCAAACGGGCAACGGCGGCAATTCAGCGCCCCAGATTTAAACCGCCGTTAAGTTCAAGTATCTGCCCTGTAATATAGCCGCTTTCCTCGCTGGCAAGGAAGCAAACCGCCTGGGCCAGGTCATTTGGCGTCCCCAGCCTGCCCAAGGGGATATAAGGTAATATTGCCTCTATTTTCGGCGCGTCCTCCGGCTGCTTCTCCACACGGGGGATGGCCCCCTTTGAAATACAGTTGACCGTGATTCCGTGCTTCGCCAAACGTGCGGCGGCGTTTAAAGTCAGGGAACGGACGGCCCCCTTGCCCACGGCATTCGCCAGCCCCTCAAAGGTGCCGCCCCGGCACCCCTCTACCGTAGTCATAAATATAACGCGGGGCGCTCTGCTCTGTTTCAGGAAGGGAAGTGCCGTGCGTAGCATGTTATAGCTTGTCATTAGCAAATGCTCCACGCCCTTCATAAAAGAAACGCCGTCAATGTCTTCAATATCGCCGGCCTGGCCGTATCCTCCGGTGTTGCAGATTACAACATCCACGGAGCCGTATTTGTCAATGAGTTTTTTATACGCCTCCTCATTCTGCTCCGCCGGGCCTTTTTCATCCCCGGCTATGGCGATACAGTCCCCCGGATAATTCGCGGCCTTTATTTCCTCGATTAACGGCACGGCACGTTCTATCTGGTGTGTGGCCAATACCACGTTCATGCCGCCGGCGCAAAGGGCTTTAACGGTATCAATACCGTCTCCCGCCGCGCCTCCTGCAAACACGCAGGTTCTTCCGCTTAATGTCTGCACTGCATCACGCTCCTTGATTAATCCATCAGCTTTTCAGCCAGCCACCTGTCAACGTAGTCGCAAAGGGTTTTCTGTGTGTCTCCAAACTGCCCGGGGAAGGCCTCGCATTCGGTGCATGTTTGGAAAACATGGTTTGCGCCGCTCACAAAGGCAAGGGTTTTGTCCTTCGTCGTCGCGTTCTCGTACAGCAATTCGGAGGCCAGAAACTCGTAACCGGCTGTCATTCCCATGCAAAGTAGAGGAACTGATACTCCCTTTATGCAGCTGGTGGGGCAGTTGTAGCCGCGCGTCCAGTCGATTCCCTCAATGCCATCCTCGCGTATGCGATAATTAGGCAGAGCGATTACTGCGTTTTCCCGCAGAAAGTTGCGAACGGTGGTCCGCAATGTGGAAAAAATGCTGGTTGTCATGGTTTTTGTAAACATGGGGCGCCGTACGCTGCGGATTATCCCGTTGGTGACGGTGCCATCCCCATGAAGCAAATCATACTTCCCCTTTGTGCGGGACAGCAGTCTCAGGTCCTGGGGGAAGAGCTTGTTGCAGGGGCCAAACAGAGCCGCGCCCGGTATAACCAGCGGCTCGTCGTCCACAAAAAAGCTCTTGCCCGCTTCCAATGCATGCAGGCGCTCCAGCGCATATTTCACTATTTTATTGTTGCGTTCAGCCTGGGCTTTACAGTATTTGTCTATAAACGCATCGCTGTAATTGGCGCCCTCCGGGTCGAACCCGTTGGCAGGAGAGAAAATATCCAGCTCCGGATCCAGTTTAATATCGTTGCCATCCTGCACCACCGCTGGGTCGACACTGGTAAGCGTCATTGCCCCGTTGCCCCAGTTGGCATCCAAAGCCATAAGGGCATCGGCAGGGGAAAGAGGTTCCGTAATGGAACACTTAATCAGCTTTTCATCGCCCTGGAATACTTGAGGGCCGTTTTCGGCGGCACATTGATAGGCTGTCATAAGCGTCGCGCCGCCGCTGTGCCCCAGCAGCACAACCTTTTCAATCCCCGGGTAACTGCGCATGAATTCAACCACACGCTTAATATCAAGTATTTTGGCATCCATGGAGCCATTGGGGTCAGTTACCTGGCCGCCAACAGTGCGGTAGCCGCGCTTGGCCAGTTCAGCGCATATATCCCAGGTGGAGTAGTCAGAATTTGAATGTATAATAATGATGCCGATTTTGCTTTTCTCGCAGGGAGTAACCGGCTCATAGAGAATTCCACGCTGAATTTGCAAACCGGATGTAAACTGCACAAAAGTATCCCGAATGGGCAGCCCTTCATTGCTATAGCCTCCGCTTGTGCTTGTTATGGTCCTGTCATTAGGGTCAAAAACTAACAAACAAATCCCTCCAGATATGCCGCCTTGCAGCCTGAATATTTTTCTCCGTTAAATATCCGCATGAATACATCGAGTTTTATTATAGATTATTCACGGCCGTATAGCCAAACCGAATACCGGCCATATTCATGCACTTTATGCAATAATAGCTCATAGAAAATATAAACCCCTTAGGATTGAGTTAATACTAAGGGGTTTGCTTCGTTTTTAACCTGTCAGATTCCATATATGGCGAAAAATCAACCGAACATTCCCACTTTCACCCAGAAGGGCACCATAATCATAAGGGAAATTATGCTGGCTGCAAAGTATATTGTCCCGTAAGCCGCGAGATGCCCCGGGGTCCAGGAACGTTTCCTGGCTACCGCCTGCCCCATAAGCGCCCACGAGTTTTGATAGTTCATGAAAAAAGCATTGCTGGCAAGATAGAGCATGGGAACGAAAACCAGGGGATGAACGCCGTACCGGGCATTAATGGCCGGCAGCATGGCGGGGATAAGTATAAATGTGGTCATAAAATTTGCTATATCAATCATACGCCATGCAAAGAAAACTACCGCTATTACCCCTACAAAGAGAAAAGGACTGTTCGAGATGCCGGTCAAAGCAGGCACAATGAGACCTGATATCCATTCCGTAATGCCGGTGGCGGAGCATATAGTGCCAAGCCCCAGCGCTATACCTATAAAAATAATATTATCCCAGTTGACACCCGTTCCAATTTCATCAACCTTTATAATTCCAAAGGCGAACAGCAAAAATGTTGCTCCAAGGCACACCGCCGTTGAAGGTATGTTATGAATGCTGCCGGTAAAAAACAGTATAAACGCACCAATAAGTATGGCCGCGGTGATAATTTCATTCATTGATATGGGCTCAAGCCGCGTGCTTTTTATGGCATTTATCGCCTTGGCAGGTAAGGGCTCCTTCGGTTTAAAAAGAATTAGGCTGCCAATAAGCATAAGCGCTGTCGCTATCTCCACCGGCGCAAGGGAAACACTCATCCAGCTGTCGAAGGTAAGCATGCCGGCAAGCTCCGGCACCGATTCATAAGCACCATGAATAATGGGGCCCGCCAAAGCGCCGTTCATCCACCCACCCCCGGGCACCATCGCCATTGCGAATGCCGTCAGCATAATCAGAGAGTTGCCTTTGGAGCCCGGCTTAAGGTGGCACAGCTCACAGCAGTTTACCGCAATTGGGATTACTATTGCCACCCGGACGGTTATTGAGGGAGTAAGGACTGAAAGCGCCAGTCCTATGATTGCCCAGGCCAGTACAAGGCTTATGTACGACGGTTTGAACAGGCGCAGGATGGCCAGAGCAATACGATAACCCAGTCCGGTTTTTTGAAGTGCAAAGCCAAAGAAAAGGGCGGCTATCAGGGTCCAGACAGCGCTCTGTGTAAAACCCGAAAATACCACGCTCGGAGGAAGCCCAACGGCAAGTCCGAAGCATCCGAGAAACATGGCGCCCACGGAGAAGGGAATGTTAAAGGGCTTAAATATCCAGATTCCAAAGGTGATAAGTATTCCTCCAAGCATAAGCTGGCTTTGAAGGCTCAGCGCATTCCCAAAAGGCTGAAAAATCATGACAAACAATGCCAGAACCAGTACGGCACCGCTGCCAACATAGGTCTTCATGGGCAATCACTCTCTCCAGACTTTCTCATTTGTTCATTAATTCCGAATACCCTTGTATCTTATATAATATTTTGACAAATTTCAACCAGTTAATGGATTGCATATAAAAATAAGGCCGGCTTTCAAATTGAAAGCCGGCCTTGCTTTATAATCCGCTATTTCGCCAAAACAATCAGCCCTAAATCGCGGGCCTTATCCAGAGTGACAATCGTTGTGAAATCCTTATATCCGGGATAGGAAACGGTAATGGTATAGTCCTGTCCCTCTTTCAAGTGTTTGAACTGGAAGTCGCCCATGAAGTCCGTTGTAGTCTCAAATTTGCTGCCGCAGGAACATTCACAGACAACCTTTGCTCCCTCGCAACACTCGCTCATCTTGTCGGACAGTATGACCTCTCCGGTGATAAAGGGCGAAGGAAGCGCTCTATAGACAACAGAAGGATTAGCGCCGTACTCGGGATTCAGGACGGCAAAGTCTCCGCGTTGTGCTATGTATTGTGAAATCTCACTGTTGGGATCATCCAAATCGCCGAATAGCAGAGCTTTCGAGGGGCAGCTTTCCACACAGCGAGGAGCCTTTTCCCCATTGTCCAGCATGTGGGCGCACATACCGCATTTCTGGGGGATATTCTCCTTCTCGTTCCAGAACACGACACCGTAGCAGCAGTTTTCCATAATTTCCCTGCAGCCCTTGGACTTTTCGGGATCGAAAAGGACTATTCCGTCTTCCCTTGTATAGACCGCGCCCTCCGGTGCATTCTTTGCACAGGGAGGATTCTCGCAGTGCTGGCACATTAAGGGTATATAGTTCACCTTAACCTTGCTGTTTTCGCCCTGTTCTATTTCCTTTAAATCCATCCATTTGTGGCCCTGTTCAGGCTGTGCAAGGGAATAAGGCAGATAATCATTGCCTATATATTCGTCTTTGCAGGCCAGAAAGCAGGAGCCGCACCCGCTGCAGCGGGACACATCTATTGCTATTGAATACCTTGCCATTTTCTTATCCCTCCCATTTTCTGACTTCGCACAGACAGGAATTTGGTGTCATGCCCGGCGCATTTTTACTTAACAGTTTACTTTGGGTAAGGAGGTTTACGCAACCTGCCTTGTCTGTGGAGCCGGGCTTGCCCGGTTCGACAGGATCGTATTTAGCGGAGCAGCCATAGCTGTGAATTACGCCCTGGGGTACGCGGTATGTCACATGAGCATATGCCAGAACGCTTCCCCTGTCATTATACAACTCGACAATATCACCCTCGGAAATCCCACGTTTTGCCGCGTCTACAGGATTAATGCGGACCGGCCACCAGGCGTATCCGTCCTTAAGCACACGGTGCATGGGTATCTCGTTGAGCCACTCCACATGATTATCATAGTGGGTGTGGAAGGAGAAACGGGGATGGGGCGAAATAATCTGTAGGGGGTATTTCTCCCACTGCTTGCTCTTGTAACCCTCTTCCCAGGGTATAAAGTGCGGGACTACGGGCCTTTCCTTATCGTCGGGCAGGTTCTCCCTGAGGGAAACAGAGGCAAACTCAATCTTTCCTGTATAGGTTCCAAGTTCCTTTGGCTTACCGGCCAAACGCTTGCGGTTTCCGGTATCGGGAGTGTCGCACTCGCGGCCCTCGGCAAACCAGCGCAGGCTGGGCGTGGGCTTTCTGTCTTCCGGACAGGGGATCAGATAATAGCCCCTTTCGTTAAACTCTTCCCAGGTAACGTCTCCGTCCTTGCAGATATCGGAGGTCTCGAAGAATTTGCGGGCCCAGTCAAGCTCCGTATTGCCTTCGGTAAACTCCTCTTCAAAACCGAGCCTCTGAGCCAGGAGACGGAAGATTTCATAGTCCGACTTAGATTCGCCAAGGGGCTCTATACACTTCTTCTGGCGGACAACCACACGCCAGTTATTGCCAATATGGGCATTGGTGGTATAACCGCCGCAGGTGGCCCACTCGCCGATGTCTTCACGTTCAAAGTTGGTGCAGGCAGGCAGAATTATGTCAGCGAATCTGGCCTCGCCACCGAACCAGCAGTCCTGATTGACGACAAACTCAAGCTCGGGGCTCTGATACATTTTAACCCACTTGTTCGTGTCGGACATGGTGCCGATAAATGAGCCGCCATAGCGGTAGAACATCTTTACCGGACCTTCAATGGGATAGTGCTGCATGACGAACTGCTGTTCAAGAGAGTTGCCGCAGAAGCCTTCGCCGCGGAAGGAGAACTGGCCGTCCAGGATGGCGTCAGGCAGGTTCAGGCGGAACAGTCTCTGCTTGGTGGGGTTGGTAAGGGCTGGCTTATGCTTTGCAATGTCTGCTTTGGCAATGGTGCCCTGGGGCTCGGCATAGCCGGGGAACCACTTGTAGCTGGAGGGAGCCCCCATTGTTGTACCCCAAATGGAAATGCCCGGCTTTCCAAGGCCCTGCATTGCCTGGAGCAGCACCATCATTCTGGCCCATTCAGTACCGTATTCGGTGCGGCAGGCACTTCCCTGTCCGCCACGGCAGCCGGAGGACAGGCAGGTCGTCTTCTTTGCCCATTCCCTTGCCAGGGAGATAATCTTGCGGGCAGGGATGCCGCTTTGCTCTTCCGCCCATTCTGGGGTTTTGGCGTAGCCGTCGTCGCCCTTGCCTAGGATCATGTCCTTAAACTCGTCAAAGCCGTATGTGCGATCTCTTACGTACTCCGTATCATATGTGCCTTCCGTTATCCATACATAGGCAATGGCCATTGCAATGGCCGTATCGGATCCGGGACGGGGGGCAAGCCAAGTGCCGTCCATAACAGCCGCAGTATAGTTGTAGTATGGGTCGATAAATACGCACTTGACACCTTTTTCCTTGAGCCAGACACGCCAGATATGAGACTCCTGTCCGGAATATGTACCGCGGGTGCTATCCGGGTCGTTTGACCAGAAGACTATCATTTCCACGTTCTGCAGCGCGTCCTCAAGCAAATCGAACTGCTCGGGCATTCCCAGCCTCCACTGGAAACCGTAGGTGTGGGTTGCGCCCCAGTGCCAACCTTCCCACGAGTCCGGGTTATCAAAAACAGGGGTATAATGAATCATGTTCATAAAGCGGCCGAAGGGGCCCATCTTATATCCCACAACGCCCCAGTTGTGGTGTGAGGAGGTCATGCCGGTAACGGCATGATCTCCATATGTGGAGCGAATACGCTTTATTTCCCCGGCCACAATATCAAGAGCTTCATCCCAGGAAATGCGTACATATTCGCTCTTGCCGCGGTTTTGAGGATTGCGCTCGCCGTTGGGATCAAAGTCCACGCGCTTCATGGGGTAAAGAATGCGGTTTTTGGAGTAAATCTTGTTACGTTCGCCATGTACCGGCGGGGCAAGGCGGAACGCCTTTGGAGGGGAATATTTCTTGCCGTCGTTACCCACTATAACCCAGGGCTTCGGAAAATCCGTTTCCGGGATTTGCAAGGGACGGATGCGTGTAATAACCCCGTCCTTAACGTAGACGGACACCGGGCCGCCGTTCGTTAAGTTTGTGTACACTTTTTCCATCTTCATTTTCCTTTCAAGCTAAATAAATTACAGGTCTGACCATTTTTTTCGCTTTTTCATAGAGTTCCTCGGCATCTCCGTATTCTATGCACGCGGAGGGACAGTGCTTGACACACGACGGGCGCGTATCAAAGCCGCTGGATATCCGCTCTTCACACAGATTACAGAGCTGCGTCGGAAAAGGCAGATAATCCACTTGTACCCGGCCATTGTTTTTCTTATAAATATGTTCATTTATAAAGATTCCGCAGGAATCCCCATCAAAACCGTTTTCCTGTTGACAGGCTACACAGCAGGTTTTGCAACCTACACAGTATTCCAAGTCAAATAGAAGTCCATATTTCTTCATTTTAAAACTCCTTTGCGCCATCATGGACCTCCGGCGGCAGCATTGGCATCTCGTCCGGACTTACCTTTCTCAATCTGCACAGTGTGGTCTTATACGCTCCACCGCCGTAACCGGAACTGGACTGATTGCCCACGGGGACAAGAAGGTTGCAGTTGTGTGTCCATGCTTTAAAAAAGTCGGGGTATGTTCCCTTTTCCTCGGGAAGCCACCAGCCATGAGGAACGCTTACGCACTTTTCATCCATGGCAATGCTGGCCTTGACCTTGCGAAGAACTTTTCCGCGCTGGTTTTCAACCCACACCCACTCACCGTCACTGATTCCCAGCTCTTTAAGAACCTTTGGATTTACCTCCACCTTGGGATACGGGTCCTTACTGCGCAGCCAGGGTATGTTCCTGTGCTCCGCGTGGAAATAAAGGGGACTACGTTTGCCGGTAACCATAACCAGAGGATACTCTTTGAAAAGCTCCGGAGTGGCAAGCTCGCTCTCCGGCGGTTCCTTGTAAAAAGGTAGCGGGTCAATATCGAATTCCTCGTGCCTTGTGGACCATAGCTCCACCTTTCCGGTGGGGGTTTCAAATCCCGGTTTTCCATCCCGTCGAAGCAGGCCGGTTTCATATCGCTTGTACGGGACGGAGGGACCTTCAGTGGGATAAACCCAGCCGTTATGCTCATCCCTCAGCTTCTGATAGGTAAAACCGTGAGCTCCTATCCTTTCATTAACAAGATGCTGGAAGGTGGGATACTTCTCCCGTATGGACGGGTTAAATCTTCTTGCAAGCTCAAGATTGATTTCCCAGTCAGACTTGCACTCTCCTACCTGTACAGCAGGATTGATAATCTGCAAAGGAGTATACCATGTACGAAAACTCTCCTTCTCGGCAAAGGTCGCCGCCGGAAGGATAATATCCGCCACGGCCATGGTAGTGGGATTGTGAAACGTATCCACTACCACATTAAACTCCATGTTCATAAGGGCTTCATAGTGCTTGTTCAGGTCGGCCGCCTGACCGCCCAGCACGTTGGTAGTCTGTATCCAGGCGGCCTTTATGGGGTAGGGTTTACCGTATATCATTTGCTGGACCATCAGGTCCGGCTGTGCCCAGCCGCGGAAGTTCGCCAAATATTTGTATTGGTCGGCTCCCGCCCGCTTAGTATTTATGAAATCCATGATACCCTCGCCGTAAAGATCTTTCATCTGCTGGGTATCATAGGGGTATGTTGTTATCAAAAAGGCAGGTCTTGCTATTACGTTTCCACCCGGTACGTCTAGATTGCCCGTGAGACACCATAAAAGGGAAATTGCCTGAGCCACGGTTGTACCTTCGGGACACATGTCAATGGGAACGCCCCAGTGAATTGACGACGGGTTGTTTGTGGCATAAGCCTTGGTTGCGGCAAAGATATCCTCCTGAGGTATACCTGTTATCTGAGAAACCTTTTGCAGAGGATATTCCTTGCATCTTTCCGCCAGTTCTTCAAATCCATGGCACCACTTTTCGACAAATTCGGCATCGTACCACTTATTTTCAATAATAAGGTTCAGCATTCCCATTGCAAGGGCGCCGTCAGTGCCAGGGCGGATTTGAAGGAAATGCTCTGCCCGGGAGGTGTAAAACGTATTTCTGGGGTCTATGCAAATCAGTTTTGTTCCACGCTTCATGCAGTCGACTACCCAGGCGCCCATGAAAGCATCCGGGCATCCGGCCGAGGGGTCCTGACCCCAGATTACTATATATTTGGGAAGCTGGTATCTCTCGTCATCGTAGCGTTTCTCAAAAAACTGACCACAGTCAGCTACACATGGCGCTCCCTGCACCATTGTCATGGCACCCAGGCGGGGGGTGTAGCAGGATTGCCCGGAAAGTCCCAGTTGAACCCAGTTTGGGCTGCCAAAGGAATAGCACAAAAAGGATATGGCACCGCCGATGTCACGTCCCGTGCCCTGAGCAAAAATTACCGCCTCAGGTCCATATTTTTCTTTAATCTCGTTAAATCTCTGTTCAATTGTGTCAAATGCTTCATCCCAACTGATTCTTTCGAACTTCCCCTCTCCTCTTTTTCCCACGCGCTTGAGGGGATAGAGAAACCTCTCCGGATGATACATGTACTGTGTGAGAGCCATCATTCGCGGGCAACTTCTTCCGTGGTTAAACGGATGTTCTTCATCGCCTTCAACGCGGACAACCTTATTGTCCTTTACATATAACTTCACACCACAGCCACCATGACAGCCGGGACCAGGAGACCATGCAGTCGAGCGGACAACATTATCAAACTTATATTTATCACACATATGTGTCACACCCTTCCAGTAGGATAATAAAAAAGGCAAGTACTTCCGTAAAACCAGCTTGGCATCACCACAGCCGCTAAAACAAGCCATGCATATGTTTTCAATAAACCAAAATGCCCGCCTCACATACATAGAGCTATGAGGCAGGCATTCGTATTAATATGCACTTGCCTCCGTGCCTTCGGAACTATTTATATTATCCTACTGCGGTCAACCCGCCATCCGGATAAAGAATATTGCCAGTCAAGAAGTCGGAAGCCGGAGCTGCAAGGAACACGGCAGCGCCCACGCAATCCTCGGGCTTGGCCATGCGGCGCATAGGCAGCTGTGCCGCCTGTTCCTTACGGTACTTGTCACCACCACGCTGCTCAATTACAGCAGTCATCATGGGTGTTTCGGTAACCGTGGGACCGATAGCGTTTACGGTAATTCCATGGGGGCCAAACTCGCTGGCGAGCTGCTTTGTCAGCATGTCCACGGCGCCCTTTGTGGCGCAGTATGCCGCGTTGCCTGCCCCTCTTGTGGCAATCTTACCACGAACGGAGCTGAGAATAATTACCTTGCCGTAGCCGTTTTGCATCATATGCTTTCCAAAATGCTTGCAGCAGTTCATTACGCCCGCAACGTTTACATCCAGCATCATTCTGAAAGTATCCATGGGGAAATCCTCAGCAGGAAACTTTTTATTAAGGCCCTGGGCGCAAACCAGGATGTCAACCCTGCCCAGCTCTTCCACGGCCTTTGATGCTAGCTGGATAACGCTCTCTTCATCAGTGGCGTCAACTGTCAGGTACCCCACGTCCACGCCGCCAGATGCCTTAATTTCTTCCTGTGCGCGTTTGAGGGATTCTTCTTTTCTGCTTGCAATAATGGTTTTTGCGCCGGCCTCGGCAATGCCCTGGGCAATTGCCTGGCCTAAGCCGCCGGCTCCTCCCACAACTACTGCGGTTTTGCCGTGTAAATCAAACAAATTCATAACCAGTCCCCCTTACATGCCTGTTTCAAACCGGAAGTCGCCATCGGGGTCGGTGATGGCCACAACGCGGACTATGCATCCGTCTCCGCCCTTCCAGCGCCAGGGGAAGGCCATAAAGAAGCAGCGCTTGCCGGTAATATCGTCAAGCTGACCGCCAACGTTCTCTATGCCGGGAATGCCGCCCTTGACCATAAGGTTCTTGTGGGCATCCTCCCAGTAGGGAAAGTCTTCCTTGGGGTCACGTCCGGTATATTCCTTGTATTCTTCAATGAGATGCGGTTGTGTGGGGCCAAGGCCGTGATCCACCAGCTTCGTCGCAATGGGATGGTCGTTGGCCTGG
The DNA here is from genome assembly GCA_012838665.1 of Clostridiales bacterium. Taxonomy (GTDB): domain Bacteria; phylum Bacillota; class Clostridia; order Oscillospirales; family Oscillospiraceae; genus DUOX01. The sequence goes on along the minus strand of DUOX01000023.1, from coordinate 60,922 downwards.
CAGCCGTAACCCACCATCTTAACCTTCTTTTCAACGAACCAGTTTGCAGCGGCGCCGTTTGCTCCGCAGCCGTATGCAAAATATTCGTCGGTATCGGCAAACTTGTGATGGAATCCGGTGTTTATGATTACGATGTCGCCCTCCTGGATTTTGGGTGTGGCGGCTTCCAAATCTTCGGGGGTGATGATTCCCCACTTGTCCTTGGGAGCGTTGATGCAGACACCGGTTCCGCAAAGACGCCACAGGGGATAATCCATAATGTCCGGAGTATTCTCGGTAACATGCAGGGGAGCATCCATATGTGTGCTGCGGTGCATGATGCCTTCCCAGTTGAGCTCGTAAACTCCGTCCTTAGCGTGGAACTTAAGTACGTCAATATCTATGCTGGGACTGGATGGCCACTCAGGAGAAAACTGAGTGAAAACGTGTGACAAATCAAAAAATTGCAGTGCCATTGTTATGCCTCCTTACCACTGTCAATGCGAACCTTGCCTTCGGGGTCTGTCATGGCCACGAAGCGAATCTGACAAGCGTCGCCATGTGCAAACTTCCAGGGCAGTGCCGCAAATGTAGCGCGCTTTCCGGAAAGCTCGTCCACGTCTCCGCCGACCTGTTCAATTGTGGGTATTCCGGCAGCGGCCAGCAGCTTGTGGGCAATATACCACTTACCGTGCTCAGCGTTGGGATCCTTGCCTGTTCTTTCCACGTAGGTTTTGGCCAGGCGCTTCATTTGGGGTCCGCCGCGGTGGGGCCCCATAGAGGTTGCGAGCGGGCAATCAACGAAAGGCGTGTCAACCGCAACAATCTTTACCTTCTTGTCGATTAGCCACTGTGCCGCGCACTCGGTCAGACCGGGAGCCTCTCCGTAGTACTCCAGAGAATCGGAATACTTGTGGTGCCATCCGGTGTTAATAACAACGATGTCACCCTCCTTAACGGGCTGTGCATTCTCCAAGTCTTCGGCAGTGATTGTCTCAAAGCTTCCCTTGGGAATGTCAAGAACAACACCGTTGCCGAACAGCCTTTCCACGGGGATTGATGCCAGGTCCGCGCCGCGCTGCACCATGTGCAGAGGGGCGTTCATGTGGGTTCCCGTATGCAGTGAGGTGCTTATTCTCCAAGCTAAAACACCGTGCTCCGCATGTTTTACTCCACGCCTCATTATTACGTCCGCTTGACCGGGGTAAGACGGTGCTTCACTGTTCCAAACATGACTTAGCTCGTACAGTCTCAGCCCACTGTATGGATCAACTACGTATGGCATATTTTTCTGCCTCCTTGCTTTATTTATAAGATTAGGATTAACAAAATTTAGTTATTGCCAAAACTGGATTTGACACAGTAAACAAAGCCCCTAAGGGCAGGCTCCTGATTGTTCCGCCGCCAGATGGCATAACGGATGCAGTTGCTGCTGCCGCTTATGGGAATTATCTTTACGTTCTCCGGCGCCAGATGCCCCGCAAACTGCGACGCGATGCAGATTCCCTTATTGCAGGAAACCTGAAGCAGCGCGCTTGAAAGCATTGAGGTCTGGCAAACAATCCAGGGAGAAAAACCATACTCGCTGGCAAAGAGATGGACAAAACTCCAGCTGCCCGACATGGTCGCGTCATGCTCCAACACGATAAAAGGCTCATCCCGCAGCTCAAGAGGCGAAATCGAGCTGCATGAGGCAAGGGGGTGGGATTCGTGCATTATGGCGCACAGCGGCGTCTCAAACAACGGGTAGTAGTCCAATTCCTCGGGGAAAGTGGACTGCATGCTGGTATAGATAACAATGTCCAACTCTTCGCTCAGCAACTGATTTTGAAGTTCGTAGTAGTGCGTCTCAAACAGAGATACTTTTACCTGTCGGTTTCGTTCCGAAAACCTCTCCACCAGCAAACGGATATCCTGATTGATAGTGTCTGGAATGTATCCTACCTTCAGCTCTCCGGCGTATGTAACGGAAACGTCCTTTGCCTGCCTCAGCCCCTCGGCATAGCACTTTAGGGCACGTTCAAGCTGGGGAATCATAGCTTCTCCGGCGGGCGTAAGGCGTACATGCCTTCTGGAGCGTTCAAACAGAACTACGCCCAGTTCCTCCTCGGCTGAAGATATAACCCTGCTAAAGGCCGGCTGCGTCGTCCGCATGGCCGCGGCCGCCTTTGTGAAATTGAGCATTTTTGACAGAGCTATGATATATTCCATACTCTGAATAGTCATTGCAAGACCTCCGCAAGATTGAGTCCGGCAAAAAGTCCTGCCAGAACAATACTCCTCTTCGGCCCAATCAGGAAATGCCGGTATTAATTGAAAAACATTGGACAGTTCAGTTTTTGGGGATAAGGGCAACCGCTCTAATGGGTGAACCGCCGGCATTCTTTATCTTCAGGGGCATGCCCATAAAGATAAATTCTGTGGGAAGCGAAGACAGGTTCTTGAGATTTTCAATCATCAGCACTCCCCTGACCAGCAGCTTCAGGTGGGCGGGGAATTTAAAGCCGTCCCCATCGGCGGAGTCTACGCTGGCGCAATCCGTGCCGATAACCCGAATCTTCTTCTCCAGCAGATAATCCGCGGCGCTCTCGTCAATGCCGGGCCATTTGTCCATAAAGTCGTTGTTTTCGGTTACAAGCGCCCATTTATGTGCCCACTGGTAGTCTATAAGCACAATGTCGCCCTCGCGGATTTCCACATTTTTGGCCTCCCAGTCCTTTATGTCCTGAGCGCTGATTGTGCAGTTTTCCGCTTGGAATGGACCAAAGGTGAGCTTCACCGCACGTCCCGTCAGTTCAAAAGGCTCTATTTCATGGCAGAACCTTCTTACGGGGTCGCTTTCGTCATGCAGGAAATGGGCAGGAGTGTCAAAGTGTGTGCCGGTATGGTCGCCCATAATCATTACGTTCAAGAGCGCCGGATCTCCCGGGCTTATCCACTTGTTGAGGAAGAACTTGGTATGGCTTGGGAACGTCGGCATATTGTTTTCCATGGTGTGGGTAAGGTCAACCACGTCAAAGCTGCCGAGAAGCTCCAAAAATTCGTTTACTTTTCCAGACATAAGCATTACCTCAAATTCTAAATAATGGCCTTTATTAAGCCTCCTGGGCGTTTACAATGTCGTAAGAATCTGTGAAATCCAACTGATTCATCTTGGTGTTTTCAGTGGGAATCGTATCTCCCTCAGACAGCGGGTAGATTTTGCACAGCATGGTCTTTATTGGCGCGCCGCCGTATCCGGCTGTACCGTTTTTGCCCATGGGTATCAGGTTGTTTACGTTAATCTCAAAGGTGCTGTAGAAGCTCGGCGCAGCTCCTTCAGTCTCGGGCAGCCACCAGCCGTGGGGAGCCATTGCGGTCTTCGGATGTACTACGGGTGTAATCTTCAGCTTGCGCTTGCATCTTCCCATAGTGCCTTCAATCCATACCCATTGTCCGTCGTTAAGTCCCAGTTCCGCAGCTGTATCGGGGTGCAGCTCGACTATGGGCTCGTTCTCAAACTGGCGCAGCCAGGGAACCTGCCTGTGCTCACTGTGGAACATGGTGGGCATACGGCGTCCGGTAATAAGGATTAACGGGTATTCCTTGTAAATCTCTGGTGTGCTGACGGGGCTTTCAACCGGCTCCATGTGGGAGGGCAGGGGGTCAAGCCCGTAGGATTCCAAGCTGGTGGAATACAGCTCCACCTTGCCGGTGGGTGTGCGGAAACCGGGCTTTCCGTCGGGACGCAGGAGACCCTTTTCATGCCTTCTGTAACCGCAGGTGCCGGAGGGGTGATCCTTCGGGGCAAGCTCCCAAACCTTTTTGGAAAGCTCATCGTAGGTCAGGCCGCTGTTGCCAATACGCTCGGTAAACAGCTCGTTAAGGTTGTTCCAGGGCACCGACGACGGGTTAAAGCGCTTTGCAAGCTCGAATGCGACGTCCCAATGGCTTCTGCATTCGCCCACCTGTATGTGCTTGCGTATGGCGTTGAGGGGTATTCCGGTGGTGAATACGGAATCCTTTTCGGCAAAGGTGGTTCCCGGAAGCACGATATCCGCTATGGCCTGTGCGGTAGGAGTCATAAATATGTCCGCGACTACGTTGAAGTCCAGCTTTCTGACTGCCTCGTAGTGGCGTTTGGGGTCCTGCGCGGTGCAGGCCAGGAAGTTATTGGTATACAGATACAGGCCCTTAATGGGATATGGATTCCCTGTTTCCATCTGCTCGATGACGCTGTCGGAAAGCGCCCATGAACGGAAGTTCTTAACCAACGGGAACTTGTCCGCGCCGATTCTTCTCTTGTTCATGTTATCCACAAATTCCTGTCCGTAAAGCTGGACAACCTCATGGGTGGAATAGGGGTAGATGGTGACTCCGTAGGGAGGCCTGGCGATTACATTTCCGCCGGGAACATCCAGGTTGCCGGTAATTGCCCAAAGGGCATTTAAAGCCTGCATGGTTCCGATGGAGTTTGCGTTGCAGTCAAGGGGCTGTCCGAAACGGATGGATGCGGGCTTTGCCTTGGCATACATGCGTGCGACCTGAACGATGTCCTCTTTGGGAACCCATGTGATTTCCTCAACGCGCTCGGGGGGATATTCCTGAACACGCTTCTTTAATTCGTCAAAGCCATGGCACCACTTTTCGACGAATTCCTTGTCATACAGTCCTTCGTTGATAATCACATGCAGGAAACCAAGAGCAAGAGCGCCGTCGGTGCCGGGACGGGGACGCAGCCACTTTTCAGAGCGTGTAGCCGTCCATGACATACGCGGGTCAATGCAAATAATCTTGGTGCCGCGCTTCATAAGGTCGATTACCCAGTGGCTGGTGAAATAGTGGTCTGCGCACTGGCTTCCGCGCATACCGCGGGCCCATACTATCATTAATTCCGGTACTACGAAATCCGGATCGTCATAGCGCAGGGGCGAGAACTGGGCAGCATCCTCGAAAACTATGTCTCCGCAAACCATATGCATGCCCGCGAGACGGGGTGTGAAACAGGAAATGCCGGAAAGCCCAAACAGAGTCCAGTTGGGGCTTCCGTAGGCATAGGCAAGGAATATGAGGGAGCCGCCGGCGTCACGGCCTGTACCCTGGCCGAACACCATGGCCTCGGGGCCATATTCCTTCCTTATCTTGTTCATGTTGTACTCGACTTCGTCAAGCGCCTCTTCCCAGGAAATTTCCGCCCATTTCCCCTCGCCCCTCGCACCGACTCTTTTCAGAGGACGCTGCAAACGGTTGGGGTGGTAGGCATATTGAGTTAACGCCAAGGCCCTGGGGCAAAGCCGTCCCTGCATAAAGGGATGGCTCTCATCGCCTTCAACTTTTATCAGCTTGCCGTCTTTAATGTGCAGCTCAACGCCGCAACCGCCGTGACATCCAGGACCGCCGGACCATGCGCCGGTTCTGACTATTTTAACATCGTCTTTGTATCCCATTTGCTTCCTCCAAATCATTTAACAAAAATCATGGGCTTTTTGCAGTTTTTTGCCTCTTCCATGACTTCCTCTAATGTTCCGTAAGTAATACATCTTGCCTGGCAGTGCTTTACGCAAGAGGGCTTTCCGCCGTCCGCAACTCTTGCCGCGCAGAAGTTACACAAATCGGTCATGTATGGGACGTAGTCAATGGTAAGTCCATTCTTTTTGTTCAAAATATGTTCGGTTACTAAAATGCCAAACTGTTTTGCCTCATATCCGTTTTCCTGCTGGCAGGCAACCTCGCATGAATGGCATCCGGTACAATAATAAACATCTATAAGCATTGCGCGTTTACTCATAAGAATTCTCCTTCGATTCTCAATTCATTGCCCGCAGTTTGAGTTGAGCTATGGCTGCGGGAGCTGCTATCGGCGCGATAACAGCTCCGCTGTCTATGGTTCAACATACACAAGTGCAGGGCGGCTCACAGCGCGGTATTCCGCTTTGAGCTTAGCCTTCCTTTCCGCTTGCAACAATACCAGCCAGTGTAACGCATCTTATGCGTTCCTCGGCCGGTGCGGCACGGGATGTAAGTACGATGGGTATTCTTGCGCCGGCAACATAGCTTGCCATCTCAACACCCGGCATCAGTTCCCAGCACTTGCCGAGTATATTGCCGGCGTGTATGTTGGGCAAAAGGAATACGTCAAAGTTGCCAGAATGTGGGCAAGCATACTTTTTCAGCTTGGCACGATCCGCGCTCATGGCCAGGTCGTAGGAGATGGGGCCCTCCACAAAGCAGTTGCCCAGCTCGCCGCGTTCGCACATTTGCTTCAGCTCATAAGCGTCAAGGGTCTCTATCATATTGTTGTCAACTGTTTCCTTGCAGGCCAGAACAGCTACTTTTGGAGTTTCATAGCCAAGTGTATGTAGCGTTTCAACTGCGTTAAGGAGTATGTCACGCTTCTTGTTCAGGTCCGGATAGGCGCATACGCCGCCGTCGGTGGTAATGATTAGCTTGTGGTAAAACGGTAAATGGTAAAACGCTACGTGGGAAATTGTGCGGCCGGTGCGGAGCCCGTTTTCTCTCTTTACTACCGGACGCATCAATTCCGAGGTTTCCACCGAGCCTTTCATAAGAAAGTCGGCCTCGCCCTGTTTGATGATTTCCACGGCGGTGTCCGCCGGAGTTTGTCCAGGCAATGTTTCCACTATGTTAAAGTCTGAAACATTTCTGCCTCGTTCACGCAAAAGCTGCTTAATATCCTCGGTCGGGCCAACTAGTACAGCATCCGCTACACCCTCGTCTATTGCCTCCAGTACCGCGTCTATGGCTGCCGCCTTGCCGGCTCCGGCAACGGCCATAATGCTTTTCCTCTTGACTCCGCTTCCTGACAGGGCCAGCATTTCCGCAAAACTTTTCAGTTCCACATAAAACACTCCTTACTCGTCATTTTTTGTTCTTAGCCACCCATTACCAATAAAGGATAGACATAATATTTGCTATATATTATAGTGGAATTGATTCATCCTTTTCAACCCCATTGTGACTAAAAACGCATTAATTATCTATTTCGCCTAATCGAAAACATACTTATTCCCATTAAGCATACTTACTCCTGTTAAGGTTATCACAAGGCCGTTTTTGTCTCAAGTAGTCTGGCTTTGGATTTTGTGTGATACCCTTTAGTTTTTATTTATAATATAATTAGCTTTTTTTATAATATAAAGAGATTATTGGGCTATTTTTTTATTAATTTTATTATATGAAAGTGTATTACAGACATATGATATCGGCATTTCCTATTTAATAATGTCTTATGTATAATAGAAACTGCAAGAGTACCTTTTTAAATAAAAAAATTAATTGTAAAGGATGTTGTCAATATGGGAAAGAAAATAATCATCACAGCAGCACTATGCGGTGCCGGAACCACTAAGAAACAAACTCCGTACGTTCCTATCACTCCTGAAGAAATCGCAAAAGACGCAGTGGCCTGCGCCAAAGCAGGTGCGGCAATAGTACACTTCCACGTCCGTGACGAGGAAGGCAAGAACACCATGGAAACCGAACGCTTTGTGCAGGTTATCGAGCTGGTGCGCGAAGAGTGCGCCAAGGCCAACGTGGACATAGTTCTTAACCTGACCACCTCCGGCGCAAAGTTCCCCGAAGATATGCGCTTGGCACACCTGCCTATTCTGAAGCCCGAAATGTGCTCCTACGACCCCGGTACAATGAACTGGGCAAACAGCTACGTATTTCTCAACACCCCTCAATTCCTGGAGAGACTGGGACTTGTGGCACAGGAACTTCAAATCAAGCCCGAGCTTGAGATTTTCGACGGCGGCATGATGGGCAACGTAGACTACTACCTGAAGAAGGGCTTCCTCAAGGCTCCTCTGCACTATCAGTTCGTTCTCGGCGTTTCCGGCGGTATGGACGGCAATATCGACAGCCTGAACTTCCTTCTCCCCAAAATGCAGCCCGGTTCAACCTGGTCCGCAACCGGTATCGGACGCTCACACCTGCCCGTTTTGCTGGCTGCCCTTTCCGCCGGCTGCGACGGTCTGCGCATAGGTCTTGAAGACAACATTTACATGGATAAAGGCGTATTGGCAACTAACGCATCCCTTGTTGAGCGCACGGTAAAGATTTCCGAGCTGGCAGGACGCGAGATTGCCACAGCAGCCGAGGCTCGCGAGATTTTGGGCCTTGTAAAACACGTATAAGAGGTTGTAAAAATGGAACTGAAAGATATAAAAAAGATTGCGGTACTTGGCGCGGGAACCATGGGCCCGGGCATTGCCCAGTCCTATGCTTCCGGCGGATATGAGGTTTCCGTATACACACGCAGGCAGGAAACCCTCGACAAAGCAAAAGTCATGCTTGAGACCAATCTGGGAACCTTCGTTGAGGAAGGCGAGCTGACGCAGGCCCAGGCCGACGACATCAAATCCCGGATTTCCTTCCACAGAAGTGTTGAGGAAACAGTCGAGGGAGCACAGTTTGTTCAGGAAACGGTGGCCGAGAAGCCCGACATTAAGACCGAGATTTTTAAACAACTGGACGAGCTTCTTCCCGAGGACGCGGTCATAGTGTCCAACGCTTCCTCCCTTAATCCCTTTCTGTATGTTCCTGAGAGAAGACTTCCAAACTTCACAACCGCCCACTGGTTTGCGCCTCCTCATATTCTCCCTCTGGTTGAAGTGGCAAAGGGCGAAAAGACCAGTGAAGAAACAATGCAGCTTGCAATCGACCTTTTGGAGAAATGCGGAAAGACCCCCGTGCGTCTGGAGAAATTTGTGCCCGGATACATAATCAACCGCATCCAGATACTGCTCAACACCGAGATTTTCTATCTCCTTGACAACGGCATCTGCACTCCCGAGCAGCTTGACCTGGCAGTAAAGGCTTCATTGATGCCCAGAGGCATGGTGCTGGGACTTGTCCAGCGTTATGATTTCACCGGCCTTGACATCAGCGCCAACAATATTATAAACGCCAGCTATGTAATGCCGGAAACCAGCAAGCGCCCCAAGGTTCTGTTCGACCATGTGGATAAAGGCGAGCTGGGCGTAAAGACCGGAAAGGGCTTTTACGACTACAGCGGCCGCAGCGCAGCCGAGCTTTCAAAAGAGCGCGACAAGAAACTGATGGAAGTATTAAGAACTACCAGGCACTTGATTAAGGAGAAAATCTAGTTAAAAAGTGCCCCCTGTATTTAAAGGATGGTGTGAAATGAAGGATGTAGTAATAGTCGAAGCGGTTCGCACCGCCGTAGGCAAGTTTGGTGGCAGCCTTAAGCCGTTAAACGCCGACACTCTTGCAGCCGAGGTAATGAAAGCGGCTGTGGAGCGCACGGGAATCGAAAAGGAGCTGGTTGAAGAAATCTCCATGGGGCACTGCCGCCAATCCTCGGATTTTTCAAACACCGCCCGCTATGCGGCTTTAATGGCAGGCTTCCCCGAGGAAATTCCGGCCAGCACGGTTATGTGCGCCTGCGCTTCTGGCATGCTGGCCACCCGCGACATTTTTAACCTTATCCGGACCGGGGAGATTGAGATTGGCATTGCCGGCGGCACCGAGAGCATGTCAAACGCGCCATTTTATCTCCCCAACGCCCGCTGGGGTGTTGGAACCGGCACAACGGAACTTCGCGATTCCCTTACCGAGGCTCAATTCCGTTCCCAGCCCATTGATATCTACGGACGCTTCAACATGGGCATGACCGCCGAGAATATAGCGGAAAGAATGGACATATCACGGGAGGACCAGGACGCTTTCGCCTACAGCTCACAGCTTAAGGCCGCGGCGGCAATAGCCGAGGGCAAGTTCAAGGACGAAATTGTCCCGCTGACAGTCCCTCAGGGCAAAAAACTTCCTCCCATAACTTTTGATACGGACGAATTTCCCCGCCAGACCAGCCCTGAAAAGCTTGCTGCGCTAAAACCCGTGTTCAAGGAAGGCGGTACTGTTACCGCAGGAAACTCTTCCGGCAGAAACGACGGAGCCTCCGCCCTGCTGCTCATGTCCGCGGAAAAGGCCGCCAGCCTTAATTTGAAACCCCTTGCTGTAATCCGTGGCATAAGTTCGGCAGGCGTTGACCCCCGTTATATGGGACTAGGCCCCATTCCCGCTACCCAAAAAGTATTGAAGATGACCGGGCTTTCGCTGGATGACATTGATCTTATCGAGCTTAACGAGGCCTTTGCGGCTCAGTCCCTGGGCTGTATCCATGAACTGGGCTTAACCGACCGCATGGACATTATCAACGTAAATGGCGGAGCTATTGCTCTTGGTCATCCCATTGGGTCCTCCGGCTCACGTATAATCGTTACACTGGTACATGAAATGAAAAAACGCGCTGCAAGATACGGCCTTGCAACTTTGTGTGTAGGCGGCGGTATGGGCATGGCAGCTGTCGTAGAGGCAGTTTAACCCCCTTATTTAAGGCAGCAAGGACAATAATTTCATAACAACACTAACAAAAGTGCGTTGAAATGGAGAGAGAATATGAGTAAGAAAGAATGGGAAAGCTCTGTGCTAGCAAAAGCTCTGGCTAAAAGAGCCGAGCGCAAGCCTGAATTTAAGACTTCCTCCGGCACCACCATAGAGCGCCTGTACACCCCGGAGGAACTGGAGAATTTTGATTACGAGGAAAAGCTGGGCTACCCGGGCGAATATCCCTTTACCCGCGGCATCCAGCCTACCATGTATCGCGGCAGGTTCTGGACTATGCGCCAGTACGCCGGTTTTGCCACAGCGGAGGAGTCCAACAAGCGTTACAAATACCTGCTTGAGCAGGGTCAGACAGGACTTTCCGTCGCATTCGACCTGCCTACCCAGATTGGCTATGATTCCGATGACTCCATGGCCGCAGGAGAAGTAGGCAAGGTTGGCGTCGCAATAGATTCACTGGCTGACATTGAGACACTCTTTGACGGTATCCCCCTGGACAAGGTATCCACTTCAATGACAATCAATGCCACTGCCGCCATACTCCTGGCTTTTTACATTGTGGCGGCGGAGAAGCAGGGGGTTTCCCCGGACAAGCTTCGCGGCACCATCCAGAACGACATTCTGAAGGAATACGCCGCAAGGGGAACATATATATTCCCTCCCGCTCCTTCAATGCGTCTTATTACCAATATTTTTGAATACTGCTCCAAAGAAATTCCAGGCTGGAACACCATTTCGATATCGGGCTACCATATCCGTGAGGCCGGAAGCACCGCCGCACAGGAAATAGCCTTTACACTGGCTAACGGCATTGCCTATGTTGAGGCTGCTATTAAGGCGGGGTTGGACGTTGACGATTTTGCCGGAAGACTCTCCTTCTTCTTTAATGCACACAACGACCTGTTTGAAGAAGTTGCAAAATTCCGCGCAGCCCGCCGCTTGTGGGCCCGCATTATGAAGGAGCGTTTCGGCGCAAAGAAGGAACGCTCCATGATGCTGCGTTTCCATACTCAGACTGCCGGCTCCACCCTTACAGCCCAGCAGCCTGACAACAACATTATCCGTGTTACCATCCAGACCCTTGCGGCGGTTTTGGGCGGAACCCAGTCTTTGCACACGAACAGCCGTGACGAGGCGCTTGCGCTACCCACGGAGGACAGCGTCCGCATTGCGCTGCGCACACAGCAGATAGTTGCTTACGAAAGCGGCGTGGCAGACACAATAGACCCCCTGGCGGGAAGCTACTATATAGAAAGCCTGACAGACAGCCTTGAAAAGCAGGCCCTTGAGTATATAGCGAAAATTGACGAGATGGGCGGCGCCGTAAAAGCAATCGAACAGGGCTATATGCAGCGTGAGATTGCCGACAGCGCATATAACTACCAGATGCAGGTTGAGTCCGGCGAAAAGATAGTCGTGGGCATGAACAGCTTCAAGATAGACAACGAGAAACCGCCCCAGCTCATGCGCATTGATCCGGAGGTTGGAATCCGTCAGTCCGAAAAACTCAGGAAACTGAGGGAAACCCGCAACAACGCGGCCGCTGAGGCTTGCCTTGCCGCTCTTGAAAAAGCTGCCGGATCTGAAAACGAAAACCTCATGCCCTATATACTCGACTGCGCAAGAGAGTACTGCACCATCGGCGAAATGTGCGATGTGCTGCGCCGTGCGTTTGGCGAATACCGCCCAATGGAGGTAATCTAAATGGAAAAGAAAATTAGAATTCTTATGGCAAAGCCCGGGCTTGACGGCCACGACCGCGGCGTTAAAGTTGTGTCCCGCGCCCTGCGCGATGCCGGATTTGAGGTTATTTACACCGGTCTCCGTCAATCTCCCGAGCAGATTGTCACCGCCGCCATCGAGGAGGACGTGGACGCAATCGGTCTGTCCCTTCTCTCCGGAGCGCACAATCACCTTTTCCCCAGGGTTATTGAACTGCTTAAGGAAAACAACGCCGAGGACATAATGGTTTTTGGCGGCGGCGTTATCCCGGAAGAGGACATCCCCGGTCTTTTGGAGAAGGGCGTTGCTGCCATATTCACCCCCGGCACCCCCACCTCCGCAATTGTCCAGTTCCTGAATGAAAGGTTCGGCTGATATGGAAGAGCTGGACCTGCTTATCGCTTCCGCGCTGGAAGGAAACAAAAGAGCAATATCAAAACTCATCAGCCGCGTGGAGCAGGGGTCCTCGTCCGAGGTTATTAGAAAACTTGCCGGAAAGCTGGGCAAGGCAAAGGTAATCGGCATAACAGGCCCACCGGGAGCGGGCAAGAGTACACTTACAAACGCCTTGATTTCCTTATTCCGCCAGCGCAGGGAAACTGTCGGCGTTGTGGCGATTGACCCCACAAGTCCCTTTACCGGTGGGGCCATCCTCGGCGACCGGGTACGTTTAAACTCTGACCCGGATGAGGGCGTGTTTTTCCGCTCCATGGGTACCCGTGGGGCCTATGGAGGCCTTTCCGTCGCCACAAGAGGCGCCATTAATGTGCTGGACGCCTGCGGTTATGACGTCATAATTATTGAAACTGTGGGCGTGGGGCAAGGCGAGGTCGAAATCATAAACCACGCCGACCTTGTGATGGTGCTGGCGGTCCCCGGTCTGGGAGACGATATTCAGGCCATAAAGGCAGGACTTCTCGAAATCGGCGATATTTTCGTTGTCAATAAAAGCGATCTCCCGGGCGCCGACAGGGTGGCCGTGGAACTCCGAGCAGGGATTAGCCTTTCAGCCGGTGAAAAATATGAGCAAATACCAATAATTATGGTAAGCGCCGAAACCGGAATGGGTTTAGACAAGCTTCTCGATTCGATAGATAATGTTTTTGAAAAACTAAACGATTCAGGAGAAATACTTCTGCGCCGGGCCCTTAGGTTATCCGGCGGAAGCCGTTTAGGACTACAAGTGAATAAAGGAGAGAGTAAAATGAAGTGTCTGCATTTTGATCATATTGGCGTTGCCGTGAAGAATCTTGAAGATGCCGCAAAGTTTTATGAAGCGGTTCTGGGAATAAAGCCCACCGGAATTGAAGAGGTGGAGGAACAGAAGGTCAAGGTCATGTTTATGCCCTGCGGAGACTGCGAGTTCGAGCTCCTGGAAAGCACCTCCCCGGACGGCCCCGTTGCCCGCTTTATTGAGAAATACGGCGAGGGCGTGCAGCATATAGCGATACGCGTCGATGATATTGACGCGGCTCTTGCGGAGCTGAAGGAAAAAGGCATTCGTCTCATTGACGAAACACCCCGTTACGGCGCAGGCGGCGCAAGAATCATCTTTATTCATCCCAAGGCAACGAACGGCGTGCTTCTGGAACTTTGCGAGAGGAAGTGAGCCTAATGACAACCTCAGATAAAATTAAGGATTTATCGGTAAAGACTGAGAAGATATTGGCTCACGGCGGCGAAAAAGCCGTTAAAAAGCAGCATGCTCTCGGTAAACTCACAGCCCGCCGGCGCATTGCCAGGCTGCTGGACGAAGACAGCTTTGTGGAGACCGACCGCTTCGTTACCCACCGCTGTGCGGAATTCGGCATGGCCGAAAAAGAAATAGTCGCTGACGGCGCGGTCTGCGGCTACGGAAAAATTGATGGCAGAACGGTATTTGTTTTTGCTCAGGATTTCACCTCCCAAGGCGGCACTATGAGCGAAATGAACGCTAAAAAAATCTGCAAGATAATGGACATGGCAAAAAGCGTCGGCGCCCCCGTTATCGGACTTAACGACTCCGGCGGAGCCCGTATTCAGGAAGGCGTTGATTCCCTGTCCGGCTACGGCCAGATTTTCTACAGAAACTCCCTGTGCTCGGGGATAATCCCGCAAATCTCCGTTATAATGGGTCCCTGTGCCGGCGGCGCATCCTATTCCCCCGCACTTACTGACTTCGTAATCATGGTGGACAGAATAAGCCAGATGTTCATTACCGGCCCCGCCGTTGTGGAGTCCACCACAGGTGAAGTAATAAGCGCAGAGGAGCTCGGCGGTGCTTACACCCACGCATCCACAAGCGGAGTTGCGCATCTGGTGGCGGAAAGCGAAGATGAGGCTTTGGAGTTTGCTCGGAAAATCCTTTCCTATCTCCCATCCTCAGCCGATGAGCTGCCTCCCGTCAGGGACTATGCTCCCGGTGACGAGCTGCGCGAGGCCTTGGATGAAATAATCCCCGATAACGACCGTTTCCCCTACGACATGAAGGATGTTATTGAGCAAATTGTTGACGAGGGGAGCTTCTTTGAGCTGCAGCCTTTGTTTGCCGACAATATCATTACCGGTTTTGCCAGAGTCGCAGGGCGCAGCGTGGGAATTATAGCAAACCAGCCCTATTCGCTGGGCGGCTGCCTGGATATAAACGCCTCCGACAAGGCCGCAAGATTTATCCAGATGTGCGATTCCTTTAATGTTCCCCTGTTAAACCTGGTTGACGTACCTGGATTTTTACCCGGAGTCGATCAGGAACACGCGGGCATCATCCGCCACGGCGCAAAAATGCTGTACACCTATTCCGTGGCCGAAGTTCCCAAAATTACTGTAATCCTGCGCAAGGCCTATGGCGGAAGCTATCTTGCAATGTGCTCAAAGGACCTGGGCGCCGACTGCGTTCTGGCATGGCCCACCGCGGCCATCGCCGTAATGGGTGCCGAGGGAGCTACCAGCATCATCTTCCGTAAGGAGATCGAAGCTGCCGAAGACAAGCAGGCAAAACGCGAAGAGATGATAGAGCTGTACGGTTCCCGCTTTGCCAATCCCTACATTGCGGCCAGCCGTGGATATGTAGATATGGTAATTAAACCCTCTGAAACCCGCAAGCAAATCATCAGCGCCTTGGAGGTACTGGAAACCAAGGAGCGCCAAGGGCGGGTAAGAGGAAATATGCCCCTCTGATTCTCAGGCGTAAATCCCGCGCTGAAAAGTACTCAAATCATTTGTGGGAGGAAATAATGAATATATATACGTATACAATTCTGACATATGCCCTGACGGCTGTAATATCCTTTGCCGTTGTTGGCATTATCGTTCTTGTGGGCAAGATTACTAGCAAGCCCGCCGACCTGGAAAAGGAGGAATAAGCATGCTCGAATTTCTTTCTTACCTGTTTCCGGGCATAGGAACACTTTTTGTAATGGACCCGGTAACTTCCATAGTCCGGATTCTGTTAATAGTTTTCGGGTTCGTGCTTGCCTACCTGGGATTCAAGGGCACTCTTGAGCCGCTTATCATGATCCCCATGGGATTGGGCATGATTGCTGTAAACGCTGGCACAATGTTCCTAGCCGGCGGCGCCATTGGCAACATAATTATAGATCCTCTGGTTTCGGACCCCTCCGCAATCGTGGATGTAATGCAGGTTAATTTCCTCCAACCGATTTATAACCTGACTTTCTCAAACGGTCTGATAGCCTGTCTTGTGTTCATGGGTATCGGTGCCCGTAGTGAAATCAGCTTCCTTTTGGCCAAGCCCTGGTCATCAATTGCGGTGGCCCTTTTCGCGGAGCTTGGAACCTTTGTAACCCTTATCCTTGGCGTTAAGCTCTTCGGCCTTGATGCCCCCATCGCAGCTGCTATAGCTACAATCGGCGGCGCCGACGGCCCCATGGTGCTGGTTGGCTCCCTGATGATGGCCCCCGAGCTGTTCGTGCCGATTTCAATTATCGCTTATCTGTACCTGAGTCTTACATATGGCGGATACCCCTTTATCATAAAGGCTCTTGTTCCAAAAAAATACCGCGGTATTGACATGTATGTGGAGGTGCCCGAGGTATCCCAGAAGACTAAGTTTACATTTATAATCATTGCCTGCGCGTTCCTATGCCTGCTGCTGCCCGTTGCCGCGCCTCTATTCGTATCATTCTTCCTGGGCATGGCAGTCAAAGAGGCGAATATGGGCCACTACACCGAGCTTTTGGAAAAATCCCTGAGTTATCTGGCTACGCTGCTGCTGGGCTTAATTCTCGGCGCATTGTGCGAAGCGCAGACCATACTTGATCCCCAGGTTATCAGAATACTCATCCTTGGCATTCTGGCCCTGGCAATCTCCGCAGTAGGCGGACTTGCGGGCGGCTGGGTCATGTATCTGATACACAAGAGAAAGGGCGAGGACTTCAACCCCACGGTTGGTATTGCCGGCGTCTCCTGTGTACCTACGACAGCTAAACTCGCCCAGCATGCCGCGCAGGAGGAAAACCCCTTCGCAATGATTCTTCCCGTAGCCATGGGGGCCAACATCTCCGGCGTTATTACTTCAGCAATAGCCACAGGCGTATTTATAACCACAATAAGCATGGTAGTTAAATAATTTCATCTGGATATAATCATTTATAAATTATTTGCCATTTAGGAGGAATAAAAATGGAAGTAAAAGCAAGAATGCCCGGTCAGGTCATGGCCATTAACGTGGCTGTGGGAGATGCAGTAAACGCAAAGGATGTGCTTGGCACCATCGAGGCAATGAAAATGGAGCAGCCTATCCCCTGCCCCAAGGCCGGAACCGTTAAGGAAATCAAGATTGCCGTCGGAGACAAGGTTAAATCCGGTCAGGTTCTTTTTGTAATCGAATAACCAGATAATTGATGGGAGTACCCCTTGATGTAAGCTGACTTACATCAAGGGGTACTTTTTATACTACGAAGGCACAAACCTTGCAGGCATAAAAAGAGCATCCTGCAGCCGCAAGGGCTTCAGGATGCTTTATGTAATTTATCCTTCGTATATGTAAGCTTTTTCCTCGCCGGCCATAACACGCAACGCACCTTCTGCCAAAGCCTGCATTTCGTTTTCGCCGGGGCGGACAAATACGGGCACATTCAGGAAAGCAAGACGTTCGGATACGTCGTTTGCCAGCTTATCCCAGTATGCGCCGCCGCCGGTAAGGATAATTCCGTCCACCTTGCCGAAAACAGTAGGAAAAAGGAATGCTATGGATCTGGCAAGCTGATATGCCATGGCTTCCTGAACGAGGGTGGCGTATTCGTCGCCGGCTTCAACCATTTTCCTGACTTCTCTCAGGTCATTTGTACCCAGGAGAGATACCATGCCGCCCTTGCCGTGATACCAGCCGATAAGAGTCTTTTTATCATAAATCTGGCAAAGCTCAATAAGACGCTCAGCACGGATGGGGCCGCAGCGCTCGGCGGAGAATGTTCCGGCATCGCCTGGTACCACGTCGTGAAGGAGGCCTTTGTGCCAGCAGGCAATGGAGTTGCCGCCGCCAAAGTGCGCGACAATAAAGGTCGACTCCTCAAAGGGACGTCCAAGTTCTTTTGCAACGGCTATGCCCATGGCCCGGGTGTTGAGGACGTGGCACATGCTGTCGTGCTCAATACCCTTCATGCCAAAAACCCTGGCGTAGGGGTTCAGCTCGTCGGCGGTGATTGGGTCGTACATATAGGCCGGGAGGTTGGCCTCCTTAGCCAGCTTGTAGGCGATAATGGGACCCAGGCATGCGGGATGGGGCTCCTTTGGCCTTTCCTTAAGAGCTGTCACCAGAGCTTCGTTAATCTCCGTCGCGCCGGAACGTGCGTTAGGGGGTGAACCGCCGCGGGAAATTATGCAGTCAAGCTTTGAGGGAGGATAACTCGCCTCATTCAGAAACTTCATCACCAGATTATAGCGGAAATCAAGCTGGGAAGGGATGTCAAGAAATCCTGCCAGTTCCTCTTTGGTGTGGGTAATTGTTTTTTTGTGCAACTCTTTTGCATCTTCAAAAATAGCAACTTTTGTGGATGTAGAGCCAGGGTTAATAACGAGAGTATACATATCTTACCTCCTGTAAGCTGTTATTTAAAGCAGTCCGTGCAGGCGAAGGGTTTCCACAAGCATTTTGTCTCTCCATTTTTCGATGGAGGCCATGTCATTGCCTGTCTCAGGCGGACGATTGGCAATGGCTTCTTCCAAACCCACAGCAGCGTGTTTGTCCCAGTCCTTGGGGAAAGTGGTCCATGTGGGCATGTTGCTGAGGCGCGGGTCCGGAGCATCGGGGTTAATGTGATACTTCTCATTAAATCCGCCAAGGCCTTCAGGAGCTGCACCGAGATGCATGGTCAGGAACTGGCCCACTACGCTCCAGCGCAGGCCAACACTATAAACAAGGGCCTTGTCCGCATCCTCAACAGAGCAGACGCCGTTTTCAACAAGGTCAACTGCTTCACGGTGAATGGCGCTCTGGTAGCGGTTAGCAATAAAGCCAATAACCTCTTTGTTCAGAACAACGGGAACCTTGCCCATTTTTTCATAGATTTCCTTGGCCTTTGCAACGTACTCATCTGAAGTTTTTTCACCCTTGGTTATCTCAACCAGAGGAATAAGGTATGCGGGATTGTAGGGGTGGCCGCCCATGCAGCGCTCAGGGTGCCGGGCTTTTTCAAAAACCTGAGTTATGGAGCGGCTGGAAGTACTGGATGCAATAATCGCGTCCGCGGGAGCATATGTCTCAATCTGCTCAATAAGCTGATGCTTAAGCTCAATACTGTCAGGCCCTGACTCCTGGACCATTATGGCGTCGGTTACAGCCTCCTGAATGGAGGTGGTAATGGTTGCAAGCTTTCTTGCCTCCTCAGCCTTTTCACGGGTAATAATGCCGTTCTCAACGAAAAATGCCAGACCTGAATCAATGCGACTTGCGCAAAGGTCAACCTGCCTTCTTGTCTGCAGAACAACAGGAATACCATTTGTAATGCAGTTAAGGGCAAGTCCACTGCCAATAAGACCAGCGCCAACAAAGGCAATTTTACCTGTATTCATATACTGCTCCCCTATTTTTTGCTCAGACCAAGAATTTCACGTGCCTCGGCAGGAGTCGCAACCTCATTGCCAAACTCACGGATAACTCTGCCCGCGCGCTCAACAAGCATAACGTTGGTTGCCAGTACGCCCTTGCTGTACCAAATGTTGTCCTCAAGGCCTACACGAACGTGGCCGCCAAGGGCAACTGTGGTGTAAAGAATGGGCATATGGGCAGCGCCTACGCCGAAAGCAGACCATGTGGAGCCTTCGGGCAGCTTGGTCTTCATGTAGCAAAGATTTTCGGGGGTGGCCGGAGCGCCGTGGAAGCCGAAACCAAGAACAAACTGATAGTGAACAGGAGGAATTAAAACGCCAACTTTGGTATAGTGCTCGGCAGCGGAGATAAAGCCAAGGTCCATAACCTCAACTTCGGGCTTTACGCCGTTTTCGATGAGGCACTTTCCAAGCATGGTCAAAAACTCGATGGTGTTGTCAAAGATACCATCTCCGGCATTGATGGAGCCGGCGTCGAAGGTTGCCATTTCAGGCTTAAGTTCTATAATGTGCTCCATACGACGCTCATAGGAAACTCCCAGCTCGCCGGAGGAGGTGAGATTCAAAATGGCGTCGCACTCGTTGCGCAGTATGTTGACGGTTTCCCTAAAACGCTCCTTATCCATTGTTCCGCGGCCATTTTCGTCGCGCATATGCAGGTGGAGAATGGAAGCGCCGGCTTTCCAGCAGCGAATACCGTCTTCCGCAATTTCCTTCGGCGTAACGGGAAGAGCAGGTGCCTTTGATTTGGATGTTACTGCGCCTGTTAAGGCAGCTGTAATAATAGTTTTCATTTCTTTTTCCCCCTTCAATTAATAGCTTAGTTCGCACCTCTAAAAAGCGACCGTAGCTAAGCCAAAGTCTGCTTTAAGTTGGGTGCGAACTTTTTAATTTGTGTCGATTCATTCTATTTCTATTATACAAGGAAATAAGGAAGTTTTCTAGGGTCTTTCAAACATGGCGGAAACGCCTAATCCTCCGCCCACGCAGAAGGTGACAAGCCCGCGCTTTGCGTTACGGCGGCGCATTTCATAAACCAGCTTTGTTACAAGGATGGTTCCCGTGGCTGCAAAGGGATGGCCAAGGGCTATAGCTCCTCCGTTGACGTTGAGCTTCGCAGGATCCATGCCGAGTACATCGGAGCAGCGAATCGACTGAGACGCAAAAGCTTCATTCATTTCTATAAGGTCAAAGTCATCAAGGGTAAGACCGGTTTTTGCCAGAAGCTTTCTTGTGGCATAGATGGGGCCTTCGCCCATTACGCGGGGTTCGCAGCCCGCATCGGCAAAACCGGTAACGACTGCCAGAATATCGAGACCCATTCTCTCGGCCTTTTCACGCTCCATGAGAATTACACAGGAGGCGCCGTCCGTGAGAGGTGAGCTGTTTCCAGCGGTACAAACTCCATTCTTTTCAAAAGCCGGCCTGAGCTTTGACAGGATCTCCATATTGGTATCCGGCCGGAGGGGCTCATCCTGCTTAAAAATCATGATCTTGCCGCCCTTTAGGGGTACTTCCACAGGCAGGATCTGGCTATCAAAGTATCCGTTTTCATACGCAACTGCCGCCTTGCGATGGCTTTCCACAGCAAAGGCGTCACACTGCTCGCGGGTGATGTTATACCTGCGGGCAATCTCCTCGGCAGTGAGTCCGTTAGGCAGGTTGCCATAGGGCTCCTTCGGGGAGAAAATGGGCTCGCACCATGCCGGAGGCGCGGCGTTGTAGGCCCGGGTGGGCTTATTCATCAAATAGGGCGCCATTGTGGTGCTTTCACAGCCGCCACAGACAATTGTCTCGGCATAGCCGGTTTGAATCATCATTGCCCCGTCCCACACTGCGGTCAGAGATGATGCGCAACCGCGTTGAATTTGATAGGCCGGTATTGAGACAGGCAGTCCGGCTTCGAGTGCGACTACACGGGCAGCGACCTTTAAATCTTCATTGTCGCAGGAGCAGAAAATAACCTCGTCAATTATCTCGTCTTCAATCCCTGCACGCTTAATTGCTTCGCGAACTATCATTCCGCCTAGCTTTTCAGGCCTGAAGCCAGATAGGGCACCCCCTACCCGGCCTACAGGTAAGCGCACAGCGGAAACTATCACTGCTTGCTTCATTCTCTTATTCCTCGCCCTCGTACTTTATGTAGTCAAAGTCGTGATTGCTCTTGGAGAGGTTAAAGGAATACATCTCGGAATACACATTGATACGGAAATCACGCTCAAAGAGGGCCTTCCACTCACGAATCAGGTTGTAGTGAGTCATGCGGCGGCAGGAACGGCTGCGCGTCATGATATACTCGGCGATTTCCCATGCACGATCTACAATCTTGTCGCGCTCTACTATCTCATTGACGGCGCCGATACGCAGGCACTCTTCCGCGTCAATGCCCTGGCACATCAGGGACATATAAGCGCCACGTTTCAGGCCGCAGACCTTCTGGAGTATCATGGTCATGCCGTCGCCGGGAACATGTCCATTCGCCATACCGAAGTGGTCGTCCTGAAGGATAAAGTCGGGAGTGCAGAGGGTAATGTCGCACATCAGGGCCATCTCCCAATGGAAGCCACGGCCGTTGATAGCCGCAATTGTGGGAATCTCAATGTCGTTGAGGAAGTTTTCACAGACCTTCAGAGTGTCATAAATCTGAACGTTGAAGCGAGCGTCATCATCGTTGCCCTGTTCGATTTCCTTGAAGGAGTCCGCGTCGTTTTCGTGAATCCACTTGTCACCGGTGCAGGTGATAATCAGGCATTCAACCCATCTTGCGTGTCCAATGTCCGTGTAAACCTCTGCAAGTGCATGGTGCATCTGGTAGCTCCACTTTACCGGGCCACCATCTGAATGCATTCTCATTTCAAGGATGCCATCTTTAAACTTAAAGATGAAAAAGTCCTTGTACTTTTCCTGAAGATCTTCAAGTGTCGGCATCTTTACATAAGGATACCTAGCCTTTGGTTTGTTGCCCATTCTGTAGTCATCCTCCTATTGTTATGTTTTATATGTATTATACAATTAATGCAATAGACAATATTACTGAAGTATGGATAAACCGCCGTCAGGATATAGAATCTGGCCGGTAATGAATTCTGCCGCATCCGTGGCAAAGAAAATGGCAATTGCGGCACAGTCTTCGGGTTTGCAGACACGGCCGGCTGGAACTCTGGCGATAGTTCCCGTCAGAAGCTCCGGATTCTTTTCAAAGATGGGTTTCATCATCTCGGTTTCTGTCATGATGGGTCCAATGCAGTTAACTGTTATGCCAAACTCGGCCAGCCCTGCCGCCAAGTTTAAGGAATATGCATTAACTGCTCCCTTTGTGGAGCTGTAGCAAACCGAGATATCGCTCTGTTTTGAGCGTACAGCGCCTATTGAGCTAACGTTGATAATTCTTCCGTATTTGCGTTCCTTCATGCCGCGCGCGAAGTATTTGCAGGTCAGCATAACGCTTCTGACGTTTGCAGCGAACATTTCGTCCCATTCATCTACAGGATGTTCAAGAGCAGAAAACTTTTTGTTAACGCCCTGGGAGTTAACCAGAATGTCCACTCCGCCAAATACCGCACATACATCCTCATACAGTTTTGCGACAGATTCCTCTTTGCTGCAGTCAGCTGAGAAGCATTCCACATGTGCACCGATATTGGTTTTAATTTTTTCAGCTTGTTTTTGAAGTTTTTCAAGGCGGCGGCCAACAATTGCCACTCTGGCGCCTACAGCTGCAAAGCCCTCGGCAATTGCACCGCCGATTCCGCCGCCGCCGCCAATGACTACAGCGCGCTTGCCCTTTAAATCGAACATTTTTCTATAATCCACCATTATGACTTCCTTTCATTTTCTGAGATTACGCCATACAAGAAATAGCGTTAAACGGGGTGCAATGTGACGAGATTTTCCGAGGCAATGTATAACAAAAATTCTTTATTAATCCTAATTTAGAATAGCATTCAATATATAGCCATTCAAGTAGGCTCGGTTTGGATAAGGGGGGAGATTTTTTAGGTTTTACAACGTTTCGTAAAAAAACATTAATCTTGAATTTATTGTATAAATGGTCTAAAATAAGTATATAAATAGGAGATATATATAACATCGCACTGGTAACTTGGCTATTCCAAGGAAGGAGTACCTTATGCTGACTGTTATGGTTGTTGAGACAAACGACTGGCACAGAGACCACTTGCAAAATCTGGTTGATTGGGGAAGATTGGGTTACGAGCTTATCGGAGTATACAGCGATGGCCTTACTGCCCTGGAGAATATCTTCAGATACTGGCCTGACTTAGTTATTACAAACAACAACCTTCCCAAAATGAGTGGACTCGCAATAATTGATCATGCACAGGTACACGGTTTGTCCAGTGATTTCGTTATTGTTGAGGAAACGGGGGAGTTTGAAATTGCCCAGGCCGCCATGCGGCTAGGAGTGCAGGAATATCTCATTAAACCCGTAGACGAAAACGAGCTTACGCGCGTCCTCAATAAATATATGGAGCGTCGCCGCGCCTTGAATGGCCAGGAAATCAACGAACATTTCCTGCAGACAAGGCGCCTGCTGAGAGACTCTTTTATGGACATCTTTACGGCTATAGACGCAGCGCAGGATTTTTCCATTGACGCCCTTAACAAAAAGTACCATTTCGTGTTCCGGGAAGGAATATTCCAATGTGCAGTGACTGTAATAAATGGCCTTCCCCGTGAGGAGGAAGCCGTATTTTTGCCTGCTGTGGTGGAAAACGTCCGGGCAAGATTTGACCCTGTTTGCCATGAGATGATTCCCTATGTGCAGGGGCCGGGCCGGATGACCCTGGTCTTCAATTACGATAAGGGCGGTATAGCCCGCGAACGCCTGCCGGAGCTGGAAGATATAATAAAGGAGCATCTCCACAAGCGTAACTGCGAGGGCGCAAAATACTCCATAGGTTTTGGGCTCCCCGAGGATGATGTTAGCAAGCTAAAGTGGGCTTTGGAGACTGCGGAGCGCGCCGTGCGTTGCGGTATCCTTCGGGAGCAAAATAAACAGTATTTTTATGAACAACTTAAATTTGACTCGCTTACAAGCGTGGATATCCTGACTCAGACCCTTATGAGCGACCTGATTGCAAGTACAGAGGCCATGGATTTCGACAAGTTTGAAAAAACCGTCAGAAGCGCATTTAGTCCCATTTCCTCCAGAACCGACCCCGCGGTAATCATGGACATTTGCTGGGCCGCGGTGGAAACAATGTCAAATGTTTGCAAGAACTTCGATGAGAACATCCTATCAGCTCAGGACTGTAAAAATATTTTAGACAACCTCAGTAGCGCAACAAGCCTGAAGGATTTGGTCTCCTCCCTGCTCAATCAGGCAAAGCAGATATTTGACCGTTGTTTAAAAGAGCGCGAGTATACCCGTCCCGTCAGGGATGCCAAGGCGTTCATTGAGAAAAACTGCACCCAGGTACTGACTCTCGAGCGGGTAGCAGAGCATGTGCATCTTAATGCCTCTTATTTCAGCACAGTCTTTAAAAAGGAGACGGGTAAAAACTTTTTGGAATACCTTACAGATTGTCGAATTGAAGAGGCAAAGCGCCTGCTAAGGGAAAGCACGATGAACATTTCGCAAATATGCGCCGCCGTAGGTTATACGGATAGCAAGCATTTCAGCAGGATTTTTACAAAATCTGTTGGCATTAAACCCTCTATATACCGTTCTCTTCACGGGTAGCGAATAGTACTGAGCAGGCTCTTGCGGCCTGCACAGTATTTTCTTTTCCATATGGAGATAAAAGGAGTAAATTTGCTCCCTGCCTAAGGCCGGGAGCAAATTTTGTAATTAAGTGATTAGATTAAAGCTCAACAAGGCAGATGAATACAGGGTTCTCAACAGGAACTTCGGTAAGGGGTGTCAGAGCGCCTGTTTCCTGATCCACCTTGTATGAACGAAGCACATCATCGGGCCGTACAGGCACCAGCAGGAATGAGCCGTCCTTCGCGAGCTGCATATCGCGAACCGCATCCCTGGGATCCGCAGGGCATTTGCCCACAGAAATCGTAGATGCCTTGGTCAGCTTGCCATCCTCTGCGATGTGGAAGCAGACAATCGTATCCTCGCCGCGGTTGTTCACATATACGAACTTGCCATTGGGATGAATCTGAACGGTAGCAAGCTCATTGCGGCCCTTAAAGCTGGGTTCGATTGTGGACTGCTTGTCAATATACTTCAGAACGCCAGTCTCGGTATCCAGATCAAAGACCCAAATCTCGGATGAGAACTCGCAGGTCATGAACATGCGTCCCTTATTATCAAAGGCGCAGTGTCTCGGACCGGTTCCCAGCGGGAACTGGTAAATTGACGCAAGGACAAGCCTGTCTTCGCCAAGGCGGAAAATATAGACTTTTTCGCTGGCCTTTTCGCAGACAGCAAGGAATTTGCCCGAAGGATCAACCACAACAATATGTGCATGGGGACTTGCCTGAGAGTGTCCGCCTCCCTGGGGAGAACTGTTGGGGTCCTTACCGTGGCCGGTGAGGACAAAGCAATCGCATGCCGGCTCTATGGAACCATCAGCGTTCAGGGGGTACTGAACTACTGTTGAGTCGTCATACACGAATTGGTTGACCCATCTTCCGTCGGAGGTCTCAACTGCCTTGATAACAACATCAAATTTACCATGGTTTGCAGTAAACAGATACTTCTCATCAGGGCTGACGCAGACGGAAGCAGGATTGGCGCCAATGGCAGGCTGCTTGTTGATAAGGCTTAGTCCCGCAGTCTCGGGATCAACCTTGAAGGACATGATGGTAGCAGCAGGCATAACCGGTCCGCGTCCATCGTCCTTTCTTTCGTCGACTGCGTAGAGAACGCCGGCTTTGGGACCATAAGCAAGATATCCTGCGTACTTCGGCTCATCCTTGCTTCCATTTCCCAGGGGAGTAATTTTTGTTCCGTCGTTGCTTATTTCAAAAACATCAATACCGCCGCCCTTAAAACCAGCAACATGGCTGCGTCCGACATAGGCAATTAATCTACTCATGTCTATTCTCCTGTTCTATGCTTAGACTCTCTCGGGGATACCGGGACGATCGGGATACTTAGCCGCTACAGCTCTAACCTCAGGATCATCCTGGCAGCAGAGCCAGCCATTGTCATAGACCTGCCTGTCGTTGACGGTAAGTGTGGCATTCTGTATGTCGCCGGTTACATGGGGATAGAAGTTGTAGTTGGGGTTGGCAGGGGCAGAGCCGATATGCCAGTGGACGTTGGAAGTATGCATATGGTCAATAATGCGTCTGTAAAGATCATGCGGGCACTGATACTTGGAAACATGTGCGTTGGGGTGGATACCAAAGTGGAAGGTATCAAAGTTGTAGATGCCTTCGCCAACTTTTTCCACCATGACTTCCAGGAACCTCTTGAGCTTTCTGGCCTCATAACCACCGGTGATGTCAACCATCTTGCAGTTTTCAACTTCAATCTTAATGGGGGTTTCCCACTCGGGATCGATGCCGATAACAGGTGACCACCAGCTCAGCATGGAATTGAATACAAATACGCCGTTGACGTTTTTGCAGTTGATGGGAGGATGTACCCACTCGGGGAAGGGCAGATAGTGACTTGCGTCTCTACGCCAGGAAGCATAACCGTGTCCGGGGATGCCGGGGCGCGGCTTAGGCTGAGTCGTGAAACCTTCAAGGTGGGTGCCGTTGGGATCGGTCATAACGAACTTGAACTCGTCGCCCTCTTTGCCCTGGAAAGCCTTAGAAGCAGCGTGACGCATAATCTTGGTAAGCTCATAAGGAGTCTGAGCCCATTCGGTCATGAGCAGTTCCTTTGTTACGGGGAACAGACGGACCATCCATGTGTCAGCTTCTTCAATGTGATGGCGGAACTCGGCGATCTCTTCCACAGCCATCTGGAAGGATGTGTTGATAATCAGGTCAGCGCCGGCAATGGCGCCCTTAACTACCGGGGGATAACGCCACTCGTGGGGCTTCTGAGGATCGTCAACCCAGAGAATTGAGCAGCGGGCGCCGCGTGATGTAATTACGGAAGACAACCAGGCAACTGCCTCTTCGTCAATCAGGTTTTCGCCGCCGTAGAGGCCGTCCTTATGGGCAATGATAAGGACTTCCTTACCAGGTCCGATAAGGGGCTCTTTCAGTTTGGGGTTGAATGCCCCTGCATACTCGTCCACTCCGCAGCAATTGTCCACCAGATCGGTAAGAACACGCATTGCTGCCTCTGGAATGCCAACTTGAATAGCCATATTTTTTCCTCCTTTAAAAATTGCTCAACTTATAAAAGTTAAGTAAAAATTATTCACAAATTTAATGCGAGGGCCATGCCGCTTGTGTTTAGCCGGGCTTCATAACGGCATCTCGGGTTGACCCCGTTTTAGTCTTTAATTACCCGTTCCCTCATAAGTCCGGAACCCCTGTCGTAGGGCCTGGAAAACGCTTCCGGATACTCCCGGCGGAGAGCGTCCAAATCCGCACGTTTAATATCCACCAGGAAACCCTGGGATACCATTCCGGTAGCGTTCTTAGATGTGGTGTTTCGGGGGGTAATGGTGTTGATGGCTCCTCCTCTATCAAGACAGCCGGGGACAATGGGGTCATATCTCGCCCCGTGGTCTATGGAAACAACGCCGGGCATGATGCGTTCGGTTACATACGCACCTACAAGGACGCTGCCCCGCTCATTGAAGGCCTCAACTACATCACCATTGCGTATCCCGTGCTTTTCCGCATCCTTGGGGTTTATCCATATCGTTTGATAGGCATATCCGTCGGGACCGATCATCTTGCATGTTACAATCTCACGAAGCCATTGCATATCGTCATGCTGGGAGTGAACTCTCCAGCGGGGGTGGTTGGAAACCACAAGATACGGATATTTCTTGGCTCTGTCCCCGCTCAGGCGTTCATCATGGCTTTCGCCCTTTTCTACCCATTTGGGTATCGGTGGGCGTTCTTCATCGTCCGGGAAGTGCTCCGCCAGCCGTTGTGAATAAAACTCCAACTTGCCCGTAGGGGTCGTAAGCGGGTTATTCTCGGGGTCTTCGGCAAAACTGCGCAGTGCGACTTCATACTTGTACCAGTCAGGATCGTGGCCAATTACATAGTGCCCCTTCTCCTGGAACTCATCCCAGCTAATAACATCCTCAATACCAGAGGCATCAAAACCAACTTTAATCCAATCTTCAACGGTTTTACCCTGGGTTAGCTCCTCCAGAAGGCCAAGCTTCTCGGCAATAGCGCAGACTACCTCGTAATCGCTTAAAGACTCGCCCTTGGGCTCTACACACTTGGGATCCAGGAATACAGCGCCGAATTCTGCGGTAAGGTTGTCCACGCCGATGTCATCCAGCTCGAACTTGGTGGCAACCGGAAGAATTATGTCCGCAAACAGGCAGTCGTTTTCCAGCCACGGGTGCTGCGCCAGAATGAACTCAATTTTTGGGCTTTGGAACGCTTTTGCTATGTAGTTGGAGTCATTCCAGCAGGTCATAAGGGACGGAGAGTCGGTCCAAATCATATGAATTTCGGAGCAGCCGGGCTCAGGATATTGATACTTGACAAACTGGTTTTCCGTCAGCTCCCTGCAATGCACGGTGCCGTACCAGGTCATGGGATTCTCTGCGCTGTGTTCAAGAATTGCCTGATGGAACTTGTCCTTGGGGATTATCTGAGGACACTCGGGGTTTATCAAAGAGGGTCCCCTGCTTGCCGGATCCAGGTTCGGGTACCTTTTACGGCGCGGTATCGGTATGGATTTGCCAAATTTATGGGGAGGCGTCTCGTCTCCCATCATTCCCCACTCAATAGTGGACCACATGTGGCGGCCCGGCTTGCCCAGCCCCTGCATACCGAGAAGACATACTTCAAGGCGGGCATTTTCCGTGGCGTAAGGCCCTCTTATCAGGCCGCCGCCGTTGGCGTGAGCGGTTGAGGTCGGCATGGAAGCCCAGGCCCTGGCCAAAGCCTTGATTATTCGGCTTGGTATTCCGGTCTTTTCGCTGGCCCACTTGGGGGTTTTGGGAATGCCGTCCTCATCACCCATAACGTAAGCTTTAAACTTATCAAAGCCTACAACGTGGGTATCCACATACTCTTTGTCATAAGTGCCTTTTTCTATCCAGTAATAAGCTATACCCAGATACAAAGCCGCGTCGGTATTGGGCAGAATGGGAATCCATTTATCCGCATGGACAGCCGCCCCGTAGTTAAGGTCGGGGCAGATGTAAACCTGTTTTATGCCCAGCTCGCTGAACCAATAGCAAAGCTGGCTGACTGTTTGCCCTCCCCAGCCCCATGTGGTTGTCTCCGGATCACAGCCGGGATAGAGCATCATCTGTGTATGTTCAGCCATGTCCGGCACGATGTTGGATTGATAGGCAGCCTTGCCCAAAGGCTCATTGCCCCAGACGTGCTTGGCTCCCCAGTACCAGCCTTCCCAGCTGTCCGGGTTGCGGGACTGCATGGTAAATCCCCCTAAAAGGTCCAGCAGCCTGCAGCAGCAGCCGTGAGGGGCATGCACTACTTTGGTTTCGGCATGCCCATCTGCTTGAGTCAATATAGCGGTAGGCCCATATTTAT
This sequence comes from Clostridiales bacterium, assembly GCA_012838665.1. Classification (GTDB taxonomy): domain Bacteria; phylum Bacillota; class Clostridia; order Oscillospirales; family Oscillospiraceae; genus DUOX01. The sequence continues at coordinate 31,228 of DUOX01000023.1, read as the reverse complement.
CTATAATCCGCCTAATCTCGGCAGCGATTATATCTGTAGCCTCATCCCAGCTAATTCGCTCATACTTGCTTATGCCGCGATTTTGTGGATTGCGTTCACCGTTGGGGTCCCAATCCACACGTTTTAAGGGATACAATACCCTGTTGGGTGAATTGACTCGATTCTTGTAAGCAAGAGTAAACGGCGGAATTAACGCCTTTGTGCCGGCTTTAAAAGTCTTTCCTCTTGCTTCAATACTCCAAGGCTCAACGTCGTATTTCCAGTCGTAGTGGAAAGGCCGAATCCTAATAATCTTATTGTCCTTAACGTCTACACTGACCATGTTGGAGTCAATATTAACTCCCAAAAAAGACAACCCTTTTACTACGGTTTTTTCTGTCTTTTTATCCGTTCCGGTTTGTACAGTGTTTCCTTTCTTCTGCAAAGAATTACTCAATATAAGCTCACCAAGCCTTTCTCTACGGCTCTACAGGCGTTATTGCAAAGGAATTGCTAATAGTTTTCAGTTTTGCGCAAAAGCTTCGCCACATAAGGGCCGCTTAGGCATTAATAAGCAAACTCGCTTACGATACGCCTAGCCATTTTTGTTTTGTTTCTTCATCACAACGCAGCTCATCAGGAGTACACTGATGAACAATTGTTCCGTTGCTTATTATATATATATAGTCTGCCACAGATAAGGCCATATTGAAGTTTTGCTCCGCCAGAAATACCGTAAAATTATCTTTCAACTGGCAGATTACTTCACCTATCTGCTTAATAACCAGCGGGGCTATTCCCTCCGAGGGCTCATCCATGATAAGCAGTTTGGGGTTGGTCATTAGCGCCCTGCCTATGGCCAGCATCTGCTGCTCGCCGCCGCTAAGCAAGTTGGCGTGGAAGTTTTCCCTCTCTTTTAATATGGGGAAAAGCTCATAGACACGTTCCAGAGTCCATGCATTTGGGGCATTCTGACCTCTGGCGCCCACAGTCAGGTTTTCCTTGACGGTTAGAGAAGCGAAAATTCCTCTTCCCTGAGGCACATATGCAATGCCCTTGTGAGATATCTTATGGGGCTCCAGACCGTTAATCTGCTCCCCCTCAAAATAGATTGCACCATCGCGGGGTGGGGTTAGCCCTAGAATTGAACGCATAATGGTGGTCTTGCCCATGCCATTCCTGCCCAGCATAGCCACTACGCTGCCCTTGGGAACTTCCATAGAAAGATCCCAAAGAACATGCCTGGTAAAATAATATGTATTGATTTTGTCCAGTTTTAACAATTGCTGTCCCTCGCTCTCAAATTAATTTCCGAGTTGTGGAATTAAAGATAGGCGACAAGCTAACAGGTCAACGTCCTTTTCGCAGCTCAAAATCCCCCACGTTAATATCTTTAGTTACCTCAATGTCATTTATAATCAAGGGGATATATCCGTCAATCTCCATCTTAAGCTGATAGACGCCGGGTTCCTGCCTTTCAAACCAGAAATCCCCAAACAAATCCGTAACTATGGTGGAAGTTGCGCCAGTCTGTTGATTAGTCAGAGTTATGGTGGCCCCCTCTAAAACTTCATCATCATCCGGGTCATATACCGAGCCGGCAACAAAGTACTTATTAGGCAAGCCTTTATAGTAAACCCTTGGACGCGCACCATATTCGGGAAACAGTATTTCGGCATCCGCAATTAATTCTTTCAATTCCTCTTCTTCGCCAAATCTAAGAGCGCCGGTAGGACAGGCATCCACACAACGGGGCTCTTTCCACCCTTCATCCAGAAGGTGAGCGCACATAGTGCACTTCTGAGCTATGTTAAGGTCGAAGTTAAAGTAAATAGTCTTATATGGACAAGCATCAACACAGTTACGATTTCCCGTACATTTGTTCGGGTCAATAATAACTATGCCATCTTCCCGCTTGTAGACAGCATTTGACTTGCATGCCTTTATGCACGGAGCGTCATCGCAGTGCTGACATATATCATGCATGTAGCGCACACGCACCTTGGGTACACTGCCTTGCACAATATCCGTTACCTTCATCCAGAAGTGCCCCGTGTCAGGCTGCGGTTTAGCTATAGGAGACCAGTCGTTGCCCACATGCTCATCTTTACAGGCAATCTGGCAGTTATAGCATCCGTTACACTTATTTATGTCTATCAAAAGTACTTTCATAGAATTAACCCTTTGCTCTTATCTTTGTTCTTTGCCTATATACCTTCCCTGGAAAGCCAGAGACCGCAGGGTCCCGACTTACATTTAAACTATGTAAAATTATAGCATGTCGCCATGTTAAATAATGTTAAATATTGCTTACGGCCTCGCTGCCGAGATAAATCTCCCTAACCTTGGGGTTTGCCGCTATTTCCTGAGGTGTGCCTTTGGCCATAATCGTACCATAATAAAGCACCATGATATTGTCGGACAGATTGAAAACCAGATCCATATCATGAGCACAGAACAACAGGGTGGTGTCCTTAGCCAGCTCACGCAGAGTTTCCGTAAACTCGCCCACCTGTGCGGTCGGCAATCCTGCGCTAGGCTCATCCAGCAACACCAGGTCGGGTTTGGATGTGAACGCCAGCAGAAGTTCCAGAAGACGCTGTTCGCCGTATGACAGGATCGGCGGATACTCATGCCGCTTTTCCCACAAGTTAACCAGACTCAGCAATCTTTCCGCTTCAGCCCGCAAATCCTTACGTTTTTCCAGCACCCTGAACATTTGGAAATGTGATTTGTCTGAACCGTGAAGAGCAAGAAGGACATTTTCCAGAATTGACAGCTGCCAGAACAGGTTATTAGCCTGGTATGAACGGCCCAGACCAAGCTTCAGTCGCTTATTGGGACTTAGGTAAGTAATCGTTTTACCGTTAAATTCTATATTGCCGCTTTTGGCAAGACCTTGACCGCCAATCGCGTTGAGAAGCGTACTTTTACCTGCACCGTTGGGACCGATGAGAGCCAGCTTCTCTCCTTTTTTGACGTCAAATGTTACTCCGGTCAGGACCTGAAGTCCGCCAAAACTCTTGGTCAGGTTTTCAACTTTCAAGATGGTCATGACACTAACTCCTCCCCTACATTTTTCACGGCATCAGGCTCAGCCTTTGCATATTTTCCTAATACGCGGCTGCCAACCTTGTCCCAGAGTTTCCTCAAATAATGGGAGAATCCACCACGGAGGAACATGACGCAAAGGACATACATAATACCCAGGATCAGAGGCCATCTGTCAGGCATAAGGATACCTGAGTAGTTTTGTACTAGAACTATTACCATGGCTCCCAGTGCAGGCCCCCACAGAGTCGCACCGCCGCCCATAATTACCATAAGCATAGGCATTGCAGATGTCTCAAGCGCAAAGTTGCCCGGAACCATTGTTCCGTATGCGTATGCATAAAGAAGTCCTGATATTCCGCCAAAAGCACCGGCAACTATAACTCCCATATATTTAAGAGCCCATGTATTGAAACCAATACTTCTCATACGTCCTTCATTTTCACGTATACCAACCATTGCACGGCCCCAAGAGGAGTTCATGAAGCGGTGCAATATGTAGTAACAAATAAGGAATATTATGAGAACAAAGTAATACAGCTTCGTTGAATTCCACTCAATCGCAAAACCGAGATTGGGACGCGGAATTCCAGTCAATCCATCGGTACCTCCCGTGAAGGTATACCACTTGGTAGCTATAACATAAAGCAGCTGGCCAAAGGCCATAGTGACCATAAGGAAGTAGGTACCGGTTGTTCTGAGAGTGAAGTAACCAATAATAGCTGCAAGAATGGCGCAGATAATCAGAGTTATGGGAAGCACTGCCCAAAAGGAGGTTATGTTAGCGTGTTTGGCAAGAAGTCCCACCACATATCCGCCCATGCCGAAGTATGCGGCATGTCCAAAAGAACGCAGTCCAGTGTAACCCATGATCACATCGAGGCTCATTGCAAAAAGGGCAAAGATGAGAACCCTGATCATCATGCTTTCCGAATAGGTGCCCATAAAGGCAGGAAGTACAAAGAGAACGATAGCAGCAAACAAATAGGGTACGCCACGATATGCTGTGAGTGTAAATTTCGCTTTCCCGCCGGCCGCAGACAATCTTTCCGCCAGGTATAAAGTACTGCTGCTGACAGTTCCTGTTTTCTTAATTCCGTCATCTGAAGCCCTGTTGATATCCATCTTCCTGCCCAACAGACCTGTGGGCCTAAGAACAAGGATAACAATCATAACAAGGTAGATGATAAAGGACGCTATTGAGGGGAAGTAAGCGGTTCCGAAAGCGTTTACAAGACCGATAATTATACCGCCCAACAAGGCGCCCTGTATGGAACCTGTACCGCCTACAACCACAACAATAATCGAGTTGAGCAGTACTTCCCAGCTGGTGGCCATATGCAGGCCCGTCAATACACCGCCTATCATGCTGCTGAAACCGGCAATTGCTGAGCCAAGCACAAAAACAGCCGTAAACAGAACCTTATTGTTCAATCCTAAGGTTGAGGCAATTTCGCCGTTATCCATGCCCGCGCGTACCATGGCGCCAATTTTTGTCTTATCCTGAAGCAACCACAGCAGAATAGCCATCACGATTCCAAAGCCAATTATGAAAAAGCGGAATACGGGTATATTTACGCTTCCAACCGCTACTGAGTGATTTAAAATCTTTGGAACCGGTGTGCTAAGAGGGAAACCGCCCCAAATCCACTGCGTCACGTTATTAATAATGTTGATAAATCCTATGGTCAGCAAAACCTGATTGGTTGGTTTATTGTATAAACGGCGCAGAAAACCAACCTCCAGCAGCAAACCAAGCACTGCTGCCAAGGCAAAACCGGCAAGAATGCCCAATATCCAGCTACCAGTATATTTAAATACCGTTACGCCGAGGTATCCTGCAATCATGTACATTGCACCATGGGACATGTTTACAACACGCATGAGTCCCATGGTCAATGTTAAACCGGTCGCTAATAAGAATAAGATTAGACCGTATGAAACTCCGAGTACAAATATTGAAAGAACATTGCTCATTAGACAGTTTGCCCCCTTAACCCTGTGGCTAATTTCATTTTACTGCACTAACGCAGTAAATTAATAGATATCATTAGAGGGGATGTTGGGCATCCAAGACTATGGATGCCCAACACCCTTGCCTCATGGAAGATCTATGGACAAGGATATATGCCTTATATACCCGTCGCCCTTATTTCAGACCGCTGGGCGGTACATCGTTGTATTCTTTCAGCATCTCGTAGTTGTAGGAACCGTCCTCCAACTTAACAAGTTTGACGATGTACACGTCTCTGGTTGATGCATGTGAGTCTTCAGCAAAGTAGGTATGGCCCTCAGGTCCTTTAATATCGGCCGCAAGGATAGCCTCGCGCAGTTTTTCAGGAGAGGTGTCGAGACCTGTGGCTTCAACTGCGGTTTTAAAGAGCAGGATTGCCTGTGAACAGCCACCGGGCAGGTTGCCGCCCTTGGGCAGGTAACCAAACTTCTCAATCCAAGCGTCAACAAAATCCTGGTTCTCAGGGGTCTCGGAGGTCACAGCGTAGGTAATGGGAGCAAGGGCGCCCAGCATAGCTTCGGCAACCTCAGGCTTGGTATTGGCAAGGGCGTCACAAATGTAGTAGTCGGTAAAGCCGCCATGCATGGGGGTAACCATGGGCATCTTCTCGTTAATGCCCATTTCGTACCATGCAGTCCACAGGGCTATTGCGTCACTACCGGACATCCAGGCTACCAAAGCATCTGCTTCGCCCAGGTTAACGAGATAAGGTCCAAAGTCAGGTGTGGCAACGGGAGCCCAGACCTGCTGGTCAATGGTTCCGCCCAGAGCCTGGAAAGTCTCGGCGAAGGGATCTATGAAAGAACGTCCGCCTGTGTTATCCTGTGCGAGGGTGTGGACCTTTCTGTAACCCAATTCGTTATAGAGATAGGTAGCCATAACAGTGGGCATTTGCGGGGTAGCGCCGGCTGCGCCGATAACCCATTCGTTGCCGCCCAGAAGTCTTGCCGGGGTGGGGTTGTAGAAAATCAGAGGAATTCCTGCGTTAGCAATGTAATCTGCAACCGCAGACTTATGGCCGATCTGGGTGGGGCCGAAGATTGCGACGACACCGTCCTGCTCAACCATCTTCTTGGCCACGTCAACAGCCACTGAGGGTTGGCTCTGGGAGTCGCCTACAATAATCTCCACAGGACGGTTGCCAATCTTGCCGCCTATCCATTCGACAGCAAATTCGAGGGATAATCTGGCTTCCTCACCCGTCATTGACTCGACACCGGTCAAGTCAACAATATGACCTATTTTGATGACTTCGCCAAGAGGCTCTTCCGTCTCCTCGGATGGCTCTTGCTCGTCGGGTGCGGAAGTGGGAGTAGCTGGTGGAGGTGTTGGGGTAGTTTTCGTTTCAGGATCTTTGCCACCGCATGCAGCTAAGGAGAAAAGCAACAGTAGAACAAGAATCAGTGCAAATGTCTTTTTCATAGTTTGTCCCTTCCTTTCATTAAGTTATTTTGTAATTAACGCTGGGATACTATGGTTTGCTATGACTTTAACTCCTTATAGCCAAGCTGACACCTTCATTCACCCCGGACTTTTGCTGCTTACCGATTAACAAGCGGAACAAAACAGATAGTAGGTATTCCGTCGGCCGTTTTGCGCCGCTTGTTATAATCAGTCAGCAGGAATGTCTGCATCAACTGTAAGCCCAAAATTCCCGGATTTTTGCAAACTACTCTAAGCCTATTTGAATAGCATAATTTCTCCGAGATAAACATCCTTTGAAGTTTTTGCGGTAAGTGTTACTTTTTGATAGCCTGGAGCTTCAATCTGCACAGTGTATGTAACATTATCAGGCAAACCTTCAAATTCAAAGTCGCCAAATCCGTTGGCAACGGTTGTCATTTCGCCGTCGGGTCCTGTGAGTGTCACTTTTGCGCCGGAAGCTACTTCGTCTATGTCGCTGTAAATAACTGTTCCGGCTACAAACTTCTTGGGAACATCCTTGTAGAGAACCTTTTCACCCATGTCGTAATCAGGGTTAAGGGGAGCATAATTGCCTGAAGCATACAACTTGGAGATTTCGCTTTCGGGATCGTCCAAGTCACCGAAGACAAGAGCGCCGCTGGGGCAGGTCTCTACGCAACGGGGCTCACGCTCACCCTTGTCCAGAAGGTGTGCACACATTGTACATTTCTGTGGAAGCTGAAGCTCCTCGTTCCATTCGATACGGCGATAGGGGCAAGTGTTGACGATTGCCTTATTGCCCTTAGCCTTTTCGGGATCAATCATAACGATGCCATCGGGACGACGATAGACTGCCCCTGTCTGGTCCAGCTTCACGCAGTTGGCCGAATCACAGTGACTGCAGGTCAGCGGCACATAATTTACTTTGACATGTGGGAATGATCCGCGCTCAATTTCTTTTATTGTTATCCAGTTTCCGCCGCTCATAGGCTGCGGAGCTGAATAACCAGGGTAATTATTGCCGGCGAACTCGTCGCGGCATGTGAGGAAACAGTTATAGCATCCTACACATTTGTTAACATCAATAGCTATTGCATACCTGGACATTTGTTACTCCTCCGCTTTCGAAATGGTATGCCCCGAAGGGCATCCATTTCGATTTTTGGGCGCTTTCCGTTTGGTCGATTTATGTTTCTTTCCCGGATGGTTATTTCTCAAGGAAAATTTCGCCGAGGTCGACGTCTTTCATGGTTCTGGCCTGCAGGCAGACCTTCTTGTATCCCTCTGCCTCGATTTCAACGGTGTAATCCGTTTTACTCTCCAGACCCTCGAACCAGAAGTCGCCGAATACGTCTGTTTCAAGGCTTTGCTCAACGCCGTTGCCCTTCAAGGTAACCTTCACATCCTTGGCGCACTGGTCAGTATCTTTATAAATAACTGTACCGGTTATAAATTTCTTCGGGACGTTCAGGTAAAGGACATTGTCACCCAATTCAAATTCGGGGCGCAGGGGATAGGGTTTCTTTTCGGCCACTAGCTTGGAAATTTCGCTGTTGGGATCGTTCAAATCCCCGAAAACGAGGGCGCCGGTAGGACACATTTCTACGCAGCGGGGCTTTTCAAAGCCTTGATCCAGGAAATGGGCGCACAGGTCGCATTTCTGGGGGAGCTGCTTCTCCTCGTTCCAAAAGATTACGCGGTACGGGCAGGTATTGACTATCTGCTTTTGGCCGACAGCCTTTTCGGGGTCAATTATGACAATTCCGTCGTCTCTCTTGTAAACTGCGCCGTTTTCTGCCATCTGCATGCAGCCGGGATTATCGCAATGGTTGCAAAGCTTTGGAATGTGGCTAATCTTAACCTTGGGGAATGTGCCGCGCTCTACCTCGGTAATGTTGAGCCAGTACTGGCCGGTCATGGGCTGTGCCTCGGTATAACCGGGGTGCGCCTCTCCGCAGTTTTCATCCTTACAAGCCAAGAAACAGGCGTAACATCCGGTGCACTTGGCCACATCTATTACAATACCATACTTTTTACTCATTTAATTAAACCTCCCACCGCTCGATTTCAACGTTGATCGAGTTGGATACCATACCAGGTGCATTCTTGGAAACCATGCGGGCCGGTGAAAGCAGGTTCACGCAGCCGCCGCGGTCGATACTTCCAGGCTTGCCAGGCTCCAGCGGGTCGTACTTTGCGCCGGCCTGGTATGACATTAGCACACCCGGCTTCATACGCTCGGTGACATGGGCAACGCACAGAACTGCGCCGCGGTCATTGTAGAGCTTTACTAGGTCGCCGTTTTTGATTCCGCGGGCTTCGGCGTCAACTTTATGCAAACGGACAATCCAGTATGCGTAACCATCCTTAACGACACGGTGGGCCGGAATTTCATCCAACCACGGGGATTTATTGTCGAAGTGGGTGTGATAAGAGAAGCGCATGTGCGGAGTCATGAGAACCAGGGGATACTTCTCCTCCAGAGGCGAGCCCTTGCCTTCCCAAGGAGGTAAGAACTGACCCATTACGGGACGCTCCTTGTCATCGGGGAAGTGCTCTTGCAGGAAGGTGGAGACGAACTCGATCTTACCGCTGGGCGTGCCCATCATCTTGGCACGCTCTGTGCCCTTCAGGGGGTTCTTGTGGTCAGGCACGTCGCACTCGCGGTCTTCATAGTACCACTTATTGGAGACAGCTGCCTTTGTGCCCGGCGGCGGAGGCGGTACAACGAAGTAACCCTTCTCCTTGAATTCCTCAAATGACATGTATTCGGGCATGGAAGACTTGTTGTAGACCTTCCTAATCCAGTCCTCAATGGTGTTGCCCTCTGTGTAGCGATCATAGAAGCCCAAGCGTTTTGCAAGCTCGCAGTAAATGTCGTAGTCGGACTTGGATTCCCACAGAGGCTCAATGCACTTGTTCATGTAGATGATGACACGGTAGTTGGCGCCCATGTCATTTGCACCGTAACCGCCCGGAGCGCCCAGCTCGCAAATATCTTTCTTCTCAAAGCCGCTGCAGATAGGCAGAATCAGATCGGCAAACTTGGTTTCGCTCTGCCAGTGGATATCGGCCGTGACAAAGAACTCGAGGTTGGGATGCTGGAACATTCTCGGCCAGCGGTTGGTGTCCGTCATGGTGGATATGAAGGAGCCGCCCTGACGGTAAAGCATCTTGATGGGAGCTCCGCCCTCTTCCGGAGGCAGCGGGCATACCTGTCTGGTGAGCTGCTGCTCCAGGGAGTTTCCGCAGAAACCTTCGCCTATCCACTCGGTCTTTTCGTTCATAATGCACTCGGGCAGGAGCAGACGGTAGGCCTTTTGCTTCACGGAGTTCTGCGCAGTCTCCTCCGCGACGATACCGAAGGCGTCCCAGCCGTTGTCGGAATAGCCGAAGAAACGGAAGTCCATGTCCATGGGAGGTGCCATGGAAGCGCCGCCCCATGTGTTGCAGCCGTCAGCGCCAAGTCCTCTCATCGCCAGCAGGTAAACCATAAGTCTTGCCCACTCTGTCGCATAGGGCTGGCGGCAGGCGCCGGACACACCGTAAATTGAACCGGTGCAAAGCATGGTTTTCTTAGATGCCCACTCACGGGCCAGGACATAGATGTCGCGGGCGTTTACGCCGCATATCTCTGCAGCCCATTCGGGAGTGCGGGGGAAGCCGCCCTCTTCTTCGCCGAGTATATGCTTCTTAAACTCTTCAAATCCTAAGGTCTTGTTTTCAACAAACCAGTGATCGTATGTATCCTCGGTAATCCACACATAGGCTATGGCTTCGGCCATAGCAGCGTCGGTGGCGGGATAGGGAGCAATCCACTTGTCTGCCCATGTTGCCGCGGTGAAGTTGCACCAGGGATCGATGAAGACCATCTTCATTCCCAGTTCCTTGCACCACCAGCGCCAGCGGCAGCCGTCTTGGCCGTTGTAGCCACCGGCGGAGGTGTTGGGGTCAACGCCCCACATGACCAGCAGCTCGGTGTGCTTCAATGCCTCTTCCAGCATGCCAAAGTTGTCACTAATACCCAGCTTCCAGTAGTAGCCCCAAGCATGGGTGGCGCCCCAATGCCAGCCTTCCCAGGAGTCCGGATTATCTAAAATCTGTGTGTACCCCAGCATGTTCCAGAAACGTCCGAAGGGACCCATCTTGTACTGGAGCAGGCCGAAATCAGCATGTGAACTGGTGCATGCGGCAATGGCTGCCTTGCCGTAGGTCGCATGAATGCGTCTGATTTCGGATTCCAGAATATCAAATGCTTCGTCCCAGCTTATACGGGCATAACCGGACTTGCCTCGGTTCTGGGGGTTACGCTCGCCATTGGGGTCAAAGTCCACGCGCTTCATCGGATACTTAATACGGTTCTCAGAATAGATACGTGACTTCTGGGTTACGACGTAGGAACCTAGCGAGAACTGGCGTGGAGGGGTAAACTTCTTTCCCCGGGCCTCGATGGTCCAAGGTTGAGGATCGTTCTCATCAAAAACTATGGGACGGATTTTTGTAATCCTGCCGTCATCAACGTGCACGAATACAGGCCCGCCAATCGCACAACTTGTTAAAATCTTTTCCGCCATAATGTCCTCCAATGCTCTTACGTATTTGTTTTTATTCCTGCCATTTCGCAATTTCAACCAAGCATGAGTTGTTAGCTTCTCCAGGTACACGCTTCGAAAGGGTTCTAGAGGGTGTTAACATATTCACCAGACCACCACGGTCAGGGCTTCCGGGTTTTCCAGGCTCCAGAGGATCGTATTTAGCCGCTGCCTCGTAAGAATGCACAGTACCCGGGCGTATGCGCTCAGTGACATGGGCTATGCAGATGACCGTTGCCCTGTCGTTGTACAGCTTAACAAGATCGCCTTCTTTTATGCCTCTTTCTTCGGCGTCAATGGGATGAATACGTACAGGCCAGTAAGCGTAACCATCCTTTTTAACCCTGTGCTGAGGAATGTCATCCAGCCAGTAGCTCTTATTATCATAATGTGTGTGATAAGAGAAGCGAGGATGGGGGCTTATCATCTGCAAGGGGAATTTTTCGGTCAGTTCCTTCGTTGCATGGCCTTCCCAGCTGGGTATGTAACGAGCTGTGGGCAGACGCTCGTCGTCTTCCGGAGCATACTTCTGCAGGGTCTGGGAGACGAACTCGACTTTACCGCTGGGAGTAGCCAGGAGATGCGCTCTATCCGTGCCATGATTGGGATTGAGAACCTCTGAGTACAGATCATTGGGGCGGCCTTCGTAGAACCAGCGGAAGGACACCCTGGGTTCTTCATCCTCAGGCATAGCGGGAACAACGAAATAGCCCTTCTTCTTGAATTCTTCAAAGGTGGTATATTTGGGCAGGTCGGAATATTCGAAAACCTTGCGCTCCCAATCTTCCATGCTGTTGCCTTCCGTGTATTTATCCTCAATGCCCAGGCGAGCCGCCAGCAGACGGTAAATCTCGTAGTCAGGCTTGGATTCCCATAGAGGCTCAATGCATTTCTGCTGATAGATAATGATACGGTGGTTGCCGTTCATATCGTTCTTGCCGTAACCGCCGGCTGAACCCCATTCAGAAATATCCGTGTGTTCAAAGTTAGTCGACGCAGGCAGTATAATATCGCCAAACATGGTCTCACTCTGCCAGTGGCAGTCCTGCATAACGACAAACTCAAGGTTGGGATGCTGATACATACGTACCCAGCGGTTGGTTTCCGTCATGGTACTGATAAAGGAACCGCCGTGACGATGTATCATCTTAATGGGCGCGCCGTTGGGGCCCTCTTCCGGGCAGGTGAATTCTCTAAACTGCTGCTCAATGTTGTTTCCGCAGAAACCTTCTCCCGTCCATTTTACCGGGGGATTCATAACAATTTCCGGAAGCAGGATACGATAAGTCTTTTGGGTTACAGGGTTGCCATCCGGGAAATAGCACTTTTCCGCCACAAGGCCCATGGCATCCCAACCGTTGTCAGAATATCCGGGGAACTTAAAGCGGTAGTCAATGGGCGCCGCGCCGCCGGAGCCGCCCCAGAAGTTAACGCCGGGTTTGCCGAAGCCCTGCATGGACATGAGGTAGATGCAGAGACGAGGCCACTCTGTTCCGTAAGCGGTTCTGCATGCGCCGGTAGCGCCAAAGATGCTGCCGGCAGCCAGCATGGTCTTCTTTGAAGCCCATTCCCTGGCCAGGGCAATAATGGTATGCGCGGGTATGCCGGTGATTTCGGATGCCCACTGGGGAGTCCTGGGCTGGCCGTCCTCCTCGCCAAGAATTATCTTCTTCCACTCATCAAAACCATATGTACGGTTTTCAACGAAGAAATGATCGTATGTATCTTCCTGGAACCAGACGTAAGCAATGGCTTCCGCCAGAGCCGCGTCGGTACCCGGGCGGGGGGCTATCCACTTGTCGCCCATAGTGGACGCAGTGCAGTTGCAGTAGGGATCGATAACTATAAACTTAATCCCCAGCTCCTTCATCCATACACGCCAAATCAGGTTTTCCTGACCGCTGTACATGTAAGAAGTGCTGTTGGGGTCAACTGACCAGTAGACTATCTGCTCGGTGTGCTTTAAGGCATCCTGCAGAAGTTCTGACTGCTCTGCGAAACCCAGGCGCCACCAATGACCCCAAACGTGAGATGTTCCCCAGTGCCAGCCTTCCCAGCTGTCGGGATTATCAAGGCACTGGCTATAGCCCAGAATGTTATAGAAACGTGCCATGGGACCCATCTTGTAATGGAGGAATCCCCAGTTGTGGTGAGAAGAAGTCATGGCAGTAATTGCCGCCTGGCCATACTCTTCTCTAATTCGCTTAATCTCCGAAGCGACAATGTCCAATGCCTCGTCCCAGGAGATACGGACAAATTCGTCCTTACCCCTCAGCTCGGGATGACGCTCGCCATTGGGATCGAAGTGTTTGCGCTTCATGGGGTATTTGATGCGATTTTCATAAATCCTTTGGCGTTCTGTTACTGTGAAAGTTTGCAAAGTGGTCTTGCGCGGGGGTGAGAATCTTCTTCCCCGAGCATTGATAGTCCATGAAGGGGCATCTTCTTTATCATCGAGTACCAGAGGCCGTATTCGAGTGATTACCCCGTCCTTTACATAAACACGAACCGGTCCTCCAACTGCACATTGGATAAAAACCTGTTCCGTCATTTAGCTCCCTCCTTGTTTTACTAATCCCGCCATGACATAATCAAATTGTGAAATTTTATTATTTTTATATTTTAATGATTCCCAGCCATGGCTAAACCATGAAATCACTAAAAAACATGTTTGGAAAGCTTGTTTAATAAATAACATTACTCATGAAAAATAACAAGTAGAAAATCTTTGGAATTAGTATGGTTGTTTTTAGAACGGACCATTTTACGGCGATATAAGACAAAATCAGCATTTTACATAAAACAACTAAGAGAACCTTTGAACCTTTTTTGCCGCCAGCCTTGAAATTCTTATTGCATTTTTTAAAAATTTCTTAAAAGAATTTTTATAAATGCCCGCGCATCGGCATGCACTTTAATATGGCAAGTGTTTACCGTAGCAGCCAGCCTTTCAAAACATAAGTCTGTCATTTGCCATGATATTCTCCGGAGTTTTCAATTTGGAGAAGCTGTTCATGCCTCTTGATAATTCTGCCCAAATATTCACTGAATTGCAGAAGTTCCCGGCTGTTTAAACAATCCAGCACCTGGCAGTGGAATTCGTCTACCGAATTGTCTTCCATTTCGTCGGCGGCTTTCAAACCTTCCTCCGTCAGGTTGATTGTTATGGAGCGCTTGTCTTTCTCCGAGGGCTTTCTGGCAATGTATCCGTTTTTCTCCAGCTTTGACAGAAGTTCAGCAAGGGACTGCTTGCTCATGGCAAGCAGGTGGGTAAGCTCCTTTTGGCTGATTTCCCGCTTCTTCTTAAGAATATAAAGCACTCTTCCCTGGCCTATATACGGACTATGCGCTGTTTTTCCGGCACTCATGAAATTATGATAAGCGCGGTGCATCAGTATTTGAAGCTGCCGGAGCTGCTGTGTAATTAATGACTTAGTTTCATCCATTTTTATTCTCCTGATTGGTATATTTATATGACTATCCCCTGATAATAACTCACATATGCACTTATGCATATGAAATGTATAATAAACTGCGCCCATATCAAAGGGAGCTGCGGCCGTGACCGCAGCTCCTCCGACTCATTATTAGGCCCTTAGACCTTCAGATTGAACAGACGGATGGCGTTGCCGCTCATAACAAGTTCGCGTTCTTCCTCGGTTATGTCGAGAGTCTTCATGAACTCGACGCCCTCTGACATCCAGTTGTAGAATACGGGGAAGGAAGTGCTGAACAGGATATGGTCAGCACCGCAAACCTTGATAGCGCATTCCACTTGTTCCTTGCCCCAGGAAGCAGGGTGGGTTGTATCGAAGTAGAGGTTGTTTTTCAGGTAGCCCAGGATACGCTCCCTGTCGCTTATGCTCAGACGCTGCATGGCCTCCTGCTTCTTGCCCATTTTGGGAATCAAGAGGTTGTAGTTTGCAAACCAGTTGCCGCCGAACATGGTGTGGATGAATTTCAGGTTGGGGAATTTATCAAACATTCCGCTGAAGAGCTCACGGGCAACGGCCGTTGCCTGGTCTGTGATGCGGCCCAGCTCACGGCGTACGTTGGTGTATTCATAAAGGGACTGCCAGTGCACGGGGCCGGGAGTATGGTGCACAACAACAGGTATGTTCATATCGTTGATGACCTTAAGATAGGGCTCAAAGGCTTCGTCATCCAGATAAAGCTGGCCATAATGGCAGGCAAGCTGAACGCCCACCATGCCCAGTTCCTTAACGCAGCGCTCAAGCTCATAAATGCTTTCCTTGTCGCCCCAAGGGGGAACGCAGGCGGTTGCAAAAATACGCCCGTTGGAGCGCCTGCATATGTCAGCCGCATTATCGTTGACTATCTTACAGGTTTCCAAATCCAGCCATTCCTGCCATACGGGCACGCGCATAATGGCCATATCAACGCCGTTTTCGTCCATGGCTTTCAGTTTCATTTCCAGGGAATAGTCGCCCTCAACATAGTTAAGGTTCTGGTGTCCCTTGGGCTTTTCCACAATAATCTGGCGCTTTCCGCTCTCGGTCATGCCCATGTAGGCAATTTCACCATAGCCGCGGGGAGCCGTTGACAAAAAGCCCCTAAGCACTTTTTCATTATCAAACAAGTCTTCCGGGAGATGATGCATATTGACATCAATAATCATCTTTCATTTCCTCCTTGAAATTATAGTGTATTTAAAATTTATTCTCATTTATTTGCACGCACCGCAGCCGTAATTTACAACCATATTTCACCCCACTTCTTGTCAAATTGCTGTGTGCGGCGGTTATTAATTCAGATTTACGGCCCCCGGGCGGGCTTCTGTAAAACTATACTTATTGTCGGGAATTGACTCCATGTACATCCCTGAAACCACACAGTCGGTCAAGTACCTGACTATTTGCAGGTTAACACAGTTTTTCCAACTTGTCAAATATCCGCAGGTAAATTTATTACGTCAATATTTGTACGGTTTGATTAAAAAAACCAACGGGGCATCCCTCAAGGGATAACCTCGTTGGTTACTCTATTTTTTCTTGGCAATTTCGGCAACTTCTGCCATGCGATCCATTATGTCAAAATAATTGTCTCTAATATGTGGAAACAGGCAGTTGCTGCAATCTTTAATCCCTTGGTCTGTGTAAAAGAAATTACCGTCGCAGCCATCCCCCAGGGCATAAAGGGGGCAAAAGCAAAATAGGCAATTAAAATCCTCCGGATTATCCGTTTCGTGGCAGGGGAAATATTCGCACTCCGTATGTCTGAAAAAATATGCTTTCTTGGGCGTATTATCCATTTCGGGCCTCCCGATTATCTAAATCAAATTTTGCCGGCCGCCGCAGTCTTAATATTGAGTTCTACCTTGCTCTCTCCATCATTCGCATTAAGTATGCGGCACAACTGAAGTCTTGTCAAGCCTGCGAATGTCCAACGAAAATTGAAAAATTTACAAAAATTAAAGGCTATTGACAAAACTCAAAAGAGAGCTTATACTACAGTTAATAATTCACATTTGTTAATTATTAACCCAAAGGGGGATTCATCTAGTGGTTCCAAGATACCATGATAACGATAATTATATGCCGTCAAAGCCTAGGGGCGGATTTCATCTTGAGCCTCTGCTCGAGTTGGCGGATAATGCCCAGCTTATATATGTTGGCTCATTGGCCTGCACGCGCCATAGGGGCTTTGAAATGGGCAAGCTCATGAGAGAAAAGAGGATGGCGGTTTTATGCCCGTCTGCAACGGATTTTTCAACGGGAAAATATATCAATCAAATAAGTGACGCCATAATCGAGCTTGCCCGGGGGCGAAACGCAAAGAATTTTGTTCTAATATACGGTTGCCAGTGCGCGTTGCTGTCCACGGATTTTGACCTTATCAGGGACGAACTGGCAACCCATGATATCAACCTGATTGTTCACGAGCACTGCCACCTTTGCGATATACATCATGGAGCGGAGGTTAGGAGATGAAAAGATTATGGAAGACAGTCCCTCCCTGCCTTGCGGATACATTGGGGTTTCAGGCTGTAATGAGCAACACCGAGGGCTTGGGACTTATTGACGACTGCTCAAAATACAAACCTTTAGACAAGATGCCTAAGCGAGCCGGTGAAAAACCCGGCTGGGAGCAAGACGACCACAGGGGCGGCCGCGGCTTTGGCGGCGGATATGCCTCTAAACATTCCTTCGCCTCCGGCGGCCGTCATCACGGGGACGGGGGCTGCGGCGGCCGTGGCGGCAAATTCTCCGATGTGCGTGTAGTAGAATCAGATATCAAGGAAGAGGATGTAATACACGGCACCGAAGAAAAAATGCTTCAGGCCTTTGCCGGTAATGTGGATCTTTACAATCCCAGTTTTGTAATCGTCAGCACCGCACCCGTTTCCTCTATGATAGGCACGGACCTGGATGCCATAGCCCAGCAAATTACCGAGAAATACGGCATACCTGCGGCAAGTGTTTATCTGGACGGCCAGCGGGACTATCTGTATGGAATAAGCCTGACCCTTGAAGCCATAGGAAAACTGGTAATCAAAAAGCCTGCGGCCGTCCTTCCCGATTCGGTGAACATACTGGGATACAACTCCATTGACTGGTCCGGGGACGCCGTAGAGGATTTGGAGAATTGGCTTTCGGAAACCGGCTATAGCATAGTCTCCCGTTGGGGCGTCAGGGAAAAGACAGTAAATCTGGAGCGGGCCGCCAGCGCGTCCGTCAACCTGGTGCTTAACATAGCCGGTCTGCGGTTGGCAAAGTGGATGGAAAGCCAGTTTAACATACCGTATGTTACGGCGGCTCCCTTTGGCGAAAAACAATGCAGCCGTATTCTTGACAGTTTGAAAAACAAACAGGCTCTTGAGATGCCCAAATCCTCCGGCGAACCGGAGGCTCTGGTAATATGCGAGCAGCTTCAGGCGGAGGCTATCCGCTCATGGCTGCTGCAATCCGGATATAAGTCCGTCCGGGTCTGCAGCCTGTTTGAAATGGATAAATGTCTTATGCAGGAGGGAGACCGCAAGATAATCGGTGAGGATGATTTGGCAGAGCAGGTTAATTTCCCCGGCTTGAAGCTTGTGCTGGCAGACCCCGACTATCAGTTCCTGAGCAAGCGGGACGTACCCTGGATTCCCCTGCCTAACAATGCAAATCAAGCCCCTTCGCAAAGAATTGAAAACGTCTCTCTTGTTGGTAGCAAACTGGACGCATGGTTACAAAACACCTTTAGAAAGGCTGGTATAAGTTGAGACAAATTGCAATATACGGAAAAGGCGGAATCGGAAAATCAACCACAACCCAGAATCTGGCCGCCGCCCTTGCGGAAAAGGGCAGGAAGCTGATGATAATAGGCTGCGACCCAAAGGCAGACTCCACCAGGCTTATATTAGGCGGAATTCCCAGAACCACCGTCTTGGATGTGCTGCGTGAACGCGAAGAGGAAGATGTAAGCCTCAGCGACTTCTTGTCCGCGGGCTTCAGAGGCATTAAAGCCGTGGAGGCCGGAGGTCCCGAGCCCGGAGTAGGCTGCGCCGGCAGGGGAATTATTACGGCCATCAACATGCTTGAAAAGCTGGATGCCTACACCCCTGACCTAGACTATGTGCTTTATGACGTACTGGGCGATGTGGTCTGCGGCGGTTTTGCAATGCCCATACGGGAGGGCAAGGCGGAGGAAATTTATATAGTATGTTCCGGCGAAATGATGAGCCTTTATGCAGCAAACAACATCTGTAAGGGAATACAGCGTTATGCCGAATCGGGCAAAACAAAGCTGGGCGGCCTCATTTGCAACTCCCGCATGGTGGACAATGAGCGCCAGCTTGTTGAGGAATTCGCAAAAGCCCTGAATACCCGGCTGATATATTTCCTGCCCCGCGATAACGATGTTCAGCGTGCGGAGCTGCAGCGGAAAACGGTTATTGAGGCTCTGCCCGACATTCCCCAGGCGGATGAGTATCGCAATCTGGCAGAAGCAATAGAAAATAACAATCATTTTTCCGTTCCTACGCCGATTTCTATTGATACGCTGGAAGAACTAATGATAAAATATAGCCTGTAAAACGATTAATTTGCATTTTGAAAGGAAACAGCATGATGGAATACAGCCATCTTATTGAGGATATTTTAAAAAAAGTCAATCATCTGAAAATGCACCGCCGTTATGAAAGCCCAAGACATGGCAGGGGTATGAAGCACGGGGGCAAAGGCCATGGATTTATACTTGCTTACCTGTATTATAACGGTGATAAAGTTCAACCCAGCGAGCTTGGCCATAAAATGGACGTATCAACCCCCAGGGTAACGGCAATTCTTAACGAAATGGAAGATCAAGGCCTTATTAGGCGTTCCATCTCGCCGGAAAACAGACGAAATATCTATGTAACTCTCAGCGACAAGGGCAGGAAACTTTTTCTGGAAAAGCTATCCCGGCAAAGGGAAAACATCCAACTGCTCCTTGACCGCCTGGACGAAAGCGATATTCAGGCATTAATACGAATACTGGATGTGCTGGACAATATTATGTCAGAACACGACTGGACATTATAGACCCCCCCTAACCCAATTTAATATAGGAGCGGGCCGACTCATCTACCGGGTCGGCCCGCTCTCTTTTGCCTTTACGGGAATATTTAATTGTAAGACTACTCTTGTGCAACCTTTTTCTTACTTGCCGCCGCCTCTCTCAGGGCTTTGACGTGGTTAAAAATCGGAACCAGGACTCCGGCCACAAGGCCTCCCGAAAAGCCGTTGTGGTAAAGGTTCATTCCCGCATGCAAATCGGTGATGTTTGTAACCAGCGCCATATGTAAGGCTCCCGCAATAACACCCGCCACGGGGCCGTAGCGTCCGCTTATGGGGGCCAGCGTAGTCCCGAACAGGGCTGCCAGTTGCGCAGGTGTTGCACTGTGATCGTATATGTTCAGCCTGCCCATAATGTATACCCCCAACATAACCGGAGGCACATTTTTGATATGCTTGCCGCAGGCGCCAAAACCAACAACCGTTAAAATTCCCCCGATTGTAGGGCCGTTAATCTCCCCGCCTGTCACAAGGACATATGTAGTGGTGATTATCCCCAAAAAAGCCATGTTTATAAGCGTTAGTCCAAAACCGGCAATTGATATAAAGTCAGGCGCCCCCCTGCCCGATTCTCTTAATAGCTCGACAAAACCTTTAAAACTCCATTTGTTGCACTGCAACCCGACAAGAAACATTGCCAGGAATCCGCCGTACAGCAGGAAAACAAATCTATGGTTGTTTCCGCCGGAAACCAGAGAAATCACCTCTATTTTTACCGCAAAGGTCCTAAACAGCGCAATAAAGGAAGTGCCTATTATCCCGGTTGTAAATCCAATATTGTACAGATTGCAGCCCTGGTGAAACTTAACAAAATGACATGCCATAGGGGGAATAATCAGTCCAACGACAATGCCGGCAAGGACACCCAGAGGTATGCCTGTATACAGGGGCAAATCCAGATTGAATGTAATTTCGCTGACGAGGGGGGCAAGGGCGGTTCCAAAAAAGGCCGGCGACAGATTGTTTTTAAAAGGCACCCGGCTAATCCTGCTGTATAAAATAACCCCAAGCATTATCGGAATAGAGTTGTACAGGTTTTTCCCGAACATGGAGAAACCCGCCACAGTGAATGTGGCAGCAATAAGGGTTCCCGTTATAGGTACCCGCGCGAAGACCATGATGCCAATGGTTAAAAAGGACATCAGGGAAGCATTTATAAGTGTTGCTCCAATATTGGCCAGCTGGAAATAGTCTGTCAGCAGATTTGCTGACGAGGATATAATAATTTTGCTGCCCTCTAGGATTTCCTCCGGGCTGTTAAAGAAAAATGCGGAAATCCCTAGAACTGCCGCAAAACATAATAAAAACCCGTATTTTAATCTTTCCGGCGCTATGGAGTTTTTTTCTGTTACTTGAATCGAGCGTTGGCAGTATTTTGGCTGGATTTTGTTAGTCAAAAACGTCACCGCTTCCGTATATATTCAAAACTCTAATATTTGTTAGAATGTTATTTTATCATAAGCTAACATCTTTTCATATATTATTATTCGTGGTTTTTGAATTTTTGTTTATATTCAATAATCAGCCTGTCAAATGTATTGTTATAACTACCCCGAGGCATTTAATAAATATTGGCATATAATAGCAAAAAAGTTATGCGGGTGAGACGCCTATGACCAGTCAGCAGATAGATATTTTTTGAGCGCGGCGAAGCATCTCAATAATAATGACCTTTGGATCCGTTAAAAGCCACTTAATAAGGCATACCTTCTGCTGATTGCCTCCGGAAAGGTTTTTCGCGAGCTGTTCGATGCCGGGAGTTTTAAGCGAAAGGCTCTTGGACATTTCATCCACCGTTCTGCATTCTTCCTTTTTATTCAGAAGGCCGAACTTATTAGTAAATCTTTTCAGATTTGCAAGACTTGAGTTCTCACGTATTGACCGCCCCAGCATCAGGCCATCATATTTGCGGTCCTCAGTCGCATAGGCAATGCCGAGTTCTATAGCCGCTTTGGAATTCTTGATCCTTACTTCTTTGTTTTCAAAAAAGATTTTTCCGGATTTAAGAGGATGCTCGCCAAAAACAGCTTTGCAGACCTCCGTTCTTCCCGCACCTACGAGGCCGGCCAGACCCAGTATTTCTCCCCTATGCAGGGTAAAGCTTATATTCCTGAAACCGTCGCCGGTAAGGTTTTCCACACGCAGAACCTCTTCGCCGCGCTCCTTCAACTTGCGCTCGGGGAAAGTGTTCTCAACATCACGTCCCACCATGGTGCTGACCAGAAGATTCATGGGGACAATTAAATGCGTTTTTCATGGCGTAAAGATTAGAAGGCAAAATTGAATAATAAAAAGAATAATAAAAACAGCGATGTGCGACAACGCGTTTTAGAAGCAGCCGCTTCTCTGTTCCCCAAAAAAGGCTATGTAGAGACCCGAATGTCTGAGATCGCATCGGGAAGCGGGTGTTGCTACCGCAACAATCTATAAGTTTTTTCCGGAAAAAGAGATTTATTTGAAGCTATAGAAGAAATTGATAGCGCCGAATTGCTGCGTCCCGAAATGGACCGAAAACGCAGCCACATCATAAAACATGCTCTCGCTGTATTTGGTGAAAAAGGTTTTCAGTGTGCTACTGTGGAGGAAATTGCCAGGAGAGCCGGGTATTCAAAATCTGTATTGTATCAGTATTTTAAAAATAAGGAATCCTTGTTTTCCGCAGTAATTATGGAGACTTCTTTTTACCTTGACGTAACGAAAGGCAGCGGCGAGCACCAGACCTTGGAATCTTCAATAAATCATATAGGAAAATCCTATATGAAAATGCAGCCGGAACGCGTTTCCTTTACGAGAACAATTCTGTGCGATTAGCGCAGTTTTCCGGAGCTTGCCGAAATGTATAATAAAAACGGTTTTGGTTATGTAGCCCAGCAAGTAGCGCAATGCCTGAAAAGGTTCCTCGGCGATGATAAACAGTATAAAGTAGATCTTCTGCTTGCTTCCAAAGTCTACGTCGGTTCCCTGCTCTCTTTCTCGATTCTGCACAACGTGGTAGGCGTTAATAAAGACGTATTTAATATTGATGAAGTAGTAGATACGGCTACGGAGATCTTCCTCAGGGGGCTCCTGTCCGAAGATTAGCTTTCGGGGTTTTATTCCAAGCTTTCATCGAAGTGTACCTTATCCGTATAAATATAAAGCTATAAAGCGGCGGGTCTCCGTACCCGCCGTTTGCTTTTTCTTATCTTTTCCCCGTGTCGCCGGGGCTTGGGTTTTTGATAAAATAAAACTGCCTTTAAATCATTCGCGAATTTAAAGGCAGTTTTTTAATCCTATAATCTTGTATCGGGCAGTCCGCAAAAAGCGTCAACAGGGGATTTGCCCCTGAACGGGCTTTTGCCCAAAAGCTTATCCACAACCGCTTTTATGGTAGATTTATTGCAGGAATAGGCATTAATATAAGTTTTTATTCTGGGAACGTCCTGAAGATGATAAGGATTTGCAAAAGACACAAATATGCTGTCCTCTTCCCGGACATAGCGTGGCGAGTCAAGCGCGTGTTTCTTTGCCCAGAAAATGCGAACGGCGGTCAGGTTCGAGGCATGTTCCAAATTGGCAAGATATAAAGTCAGGGTTCTGCCAATATTCCTTGTGCCATGAAGGTCCTCGTTATCAATGCGGAAACGCTCGGTGACAAACCCTTCTTCATGTAGCAGCTTTTCCACAAAGCCGGTCATGCTGCCCTCAGGGGTATTATCGTTTCCAAGGGTAATAATTTTTATCTTATCGTATTTTTCCTTACTAATAGGGATTGCGTTTCCGATATTTTTAACCAGCGTAACGCTTTTATCTGCGCATTCGTCACGCCATTTCAATGCGTTAAGGGCATTTTCAACTCTTTCCGAAAAGCATACTTTTGCTTTCAGGGCAAGTATTCTGCCCACGGCTTCGTCAAGGCGCTCAATGCTTAAAATGCCGCTTTCTATGCCGGACAGCATATAATCGTAGTCTTCATAAATATCGGTTGAAAACACCAGCATGTCACAGCCTGCCGCAATGGCGGCGGGGATGGCCTTCTTTCTCTCCATGGCCTGGGTAAAGCCGGCCATAATGGTCGCATCGGTGGTTATTACTCCGTTAAATCCAAATTCCCCACGGAGCACGCCGTTCAGCAGTGTTTTATTCAGAGAAGCTGGAAGACAGTCGGCAAAGGTCTTTTCCGGCTCAAGCTCCATCTCGACATGGGGCTGTACAATATGACCCGCCATTA
The DNA here is from genome assembly GCA_012838665.1 of Clostridiales bacterium. Taxonomy (GTDB): domain Bacteria; phylum Bacillota; class Clostridia; order Oscillospirales; family Oscillospiraceae; genus DUOX01. The sequence continues at coordinate 7,420 of DUOX01000023.1, read as the reverse complement.
TGCTTAACAGTCCGTCATCTATAAGTCTTTTGTAAATCGTGCCGTAGCTGTCGTACCATTCTTTGGCCGAAAGGGAGTTGTATGTAGGATGCAGATGCTGGTCGCGATAGTCTACCCCGTCCCCGGGGAAGTGCTTTGCGCAGGCCGCCATGCCGAAGCCCTGCAGGGTTTTCACATATACGGAGCAAAGCTCCTTTACCCATGCGGCGTCGGAACCGCAGCTTCTTACGTTTGTAATGGGGTTATTGAAATTCAGGTCCAAATCACAAACGGGCGAAAAAGTCCAGTTAACTCCACACTGGCTCCCCTCTCTGGCGCAGACCTCGGAAAAACGCCGCATATCAATGACATCGCCGGTTGCGGATACCATCATAGGCCAGCCGAAAAATGTGGCATCGGTGGCCGCTCCCGAACCGCCTTCCTCCAGGTTCGCGGCCTTTAACAGCGGAATTCTGGCCTCTTCATCGAGGGCGGCAAACCAGCTGCAAATATCCCGGGTGGGCGCCGGTCTAAAGAGTATGCCGCCTATGTTATAGTCCCTGACCAGCTTTTTGAGTTCTTCAAAGCTGTAAGCAGTACCCAAAAGGCAAAACAGCTGGCCAGCCTTATCGCGCACACTCATTTGGGCAAGGTTCTCCTCTACCCATCGGACTTGTTCCCGAGGCAGGTAAAAGGGCTTGGCGCAAAGATCCATATTACTCACCCCGTTTTAACACAATGTCAAGAAGCTCCGATATGCTCCTCATATTGTAATCGCCTGCGCCTGCCTTTGCAGCGTCTCCCACGCAGGCGCATAGCATGCCAGCTTCATGGGCAGCCACAACACCCGACAACGCATCCTCAACCACCAGACATTCGCCGGACTCCAGCCCCAGCATTTGCGCAGCCTTTAGAAAAACCTCCGGGTACGGCTTGGAGCGGCTGATATTGTTCCCATCGGAGATTGCGTCAAAATAATTGGCCAGCCCCAGACGCTCCAGTATGAAAGGCGTATTTTTACTGGATGAGCCAACGGCCAGTTTTAACCCTGCCGCTCGAAGCTTATCTATCGTTTCCACAGCGCCTTCACTGATGTCTCGAGGAGTTAAATTTTCAAGCAGCCTGCGGTAAATCTTGTTTTTCCTTTTCGCCAGCTCCAGCTTTTCCTCCTCGGAAACCTCAAGTTTTCCGCATTCAAGGATAATGTTTAAGGATTCCATACGGGACACGCCCCGGAGTCTGTTGTTAATCTCTTCGTCAAAATATATCCCGAGCCCATCGGCAATATTCTTCCAAGCATAATAGTGATATTTATCGGTTGTGCACAATACCCCGTCAAGATCAAAAATTACAGCCTTCATTTAAAATATCCCCCGCGTTTTGCAAATCGGTATTGCGAAAGCCATCCAGCTTGTAGTATATTTAGCTATAAGCATACTACCATAATTGTCATTATTTTCAACACAAATTAAAAAACTGTAGTTGGAGCGGAAAATGAATAAATTTGAAAAGTTTAAATACCCTGTTTTTCTAATTATTATAATTGCTATCTGGTCCTTATTCGGTTTTACAAAAACCTCTATCGTTGATGTTCAGCCGGATAAGTTCAGGGTTGAGGTATCTGATGTTTTTTCCTGTGAAATATCTTACGACTCTATTAAATCCATGACTATTCAGGATATGCCGGAGGAAGGGGAAATCATTTCCGGCGGCTCAAAACGCGGCATCCATTACGGCAAGCGGCATAACCGGCAGTGGGGCGAATATACCCTTTGTATTGCGGAGAAATCAAAAAAATGCTTGGTTTTTGACACTACGGAGGATATCTATGTCATTAGTTATGAAAGCACACAAACCACCCAATCCATGTATGATGCTTTCGTGGAGTTTTTTAATGAGCACGGTTATGATATAAATATCAATTAACAGCGTCTCTATACTAAAACCGGGGTATCAAACGGAGCCTTAAGTAAATAAAAGCAGAGCATATTCGAAAATCTGCAAACAGGGTTTTCGAATATGCTCTGTTCTTGTTTCACGGAAAAATTGTCCGGATTGAACAGGCAACCTCGGACTATAAAGAACCCGTTGCTTCCGACATCAGGTTTTCTTCTGAATGGCCTGTATACGCCACAGGCTGAAATACCGTTTCCTGCATTCATGACAACCCGCTCTTTAAAAGCCGCATATCTATGTCTCGGCGCCCAATTCCCTGTGTTTCCGGGGCTTTCCGAATACAATCCATTCCGCAAGCAGACACAGAGGAATGGCGGCGATGATATCCACAACTGAATGTTGCTTTACAAACGCCACGGACATGCTAATTATTGCCGCCAGAACGACAACAAACCCGCGCCACCAGCCGGAGACGCTTTTCTCTCTCAGCCATGTGGAGGCTATTCCGATGGAATAGGCAACATGAAGGGAGGGGCATACCCCGGTATTGGTATCGACACTGTATATAAATCCAATCAGCTGCGTCAGAATATTATCCCTGGGAAACACGGCGGGACGAAGGTCCTGCCGGTTGGGAAAGATAATGTAAACTGCCATGGCAACAACTTGCGTGATGATAATGTACTTTTGAAGGTTCTTGAAGTTTTCTACATTGTACAGAAGAAAATAAAGGAGAGATACTACTATCAGTACATACCAGAGCACATAGGGAATTACAAACCATTCGCAGAAGGGAATCACATCATCCAGCCAGCAGTGGACCGGGTAACAGCGCTCCACGGGGATTAAATTCTCGGTCAGTACATACATCACGAAATATCCCACCCAGCCAAGCAGCAGCTTTAGATGAGAAAATTCCGGAGTATTCAAATTCGACGGCCTAAGCTTGCGGTAGTCTACAACAGGGGTGCGCTTTTTCCTTTTTACCTCGCCGGGAATATTGCTGGGATATTCCTTCTTGGGAACATTGGGATACGGGATTACGGTGTGTTTAGGCAGATTGCAGGCAATTTTCGTAATTTCATCCATAAGGTAGCCGCAAATCCGCGTGCGTTCTTCCTGCTTATCCGCCTCCACGCAATAGCGTATAGGCTTGCCGATTACCATTTTCCTCAGATTGGGAGCCATGTACAAAGGCACGAAGGAGACTTCTTTTCCCGTTTTCTTATAGTAAATTCTTGCTATATCCACAAAGCCTTCCTGAAAATTGTGAACGATATGATTGTAAGGCTCGTAGCACTCCGGGAAAATGATTACGTTGGCACCATTGGCAAGGGCATTGGCGGTTTCTTTAAAGGTCGTGATTATCCTTCTGTCCCTGTAAACAGCAATGGTATTGGCGTTACCAAAGACGCATACGGAAAGAGGCGCGATTATGTAAGACACCAGCTTATAAAACCAGCGGATATATTTGGGCTTGCCGGACCAGAAATCCCGATAGGCATAAGCCGGAACATCTTTCAAATGCATCATTTCCCCCGCGCACCAGATGTAGTGTTCGCCGGGAAAGTACAGTTCACAGGCAATAGGACCATGTATCTGGGCATGGTTGCCCACAATAATAGTCGGTTCCTCCGGCAGGTTTTCTATCCCTTCCACCTGGGGCCTCGGGTAGAATAGCAAGATAAAAAATCTAATAATTTTATACATTATTGAAGTTTTCTTTTGCTCCATAAGTGTCATCCCTCATCCGTGTTTTATAAGGAAAAACAATGCAAAAGTTCCGGCGCCTGAAGGATAGCCGAAAAGGCGCTACATTTAATTATTATATATGTTTTCACATAAAGTTTATTATTAAATTGGTTGAAAAACCACCGGTAAACGCTTATTGACATCTCATACTGTTAATAAAATTCCGCGACCCTGCTCAGCAGAGCTTCGATTCTCGGCAGCAGGTAATCATAGAGAAGAAAAGTAATACTGGCTAAAACCAGGAGCAGTATAATCATCCACAAGGGCAGGGCTTCCGGCGCCAATACGGTTATAACCAGAGCTTCTATCAGAACAACAATCACGTTGAAAATGAGAAGTTTTATTACGGTTCTCAATAACCTGGGCAGTTTTTGCAAATAGTTTCTTAACGTGGGATACCATCCGAACAACCCTATATATAATAAATTCTGTTCTATGTCCGGGACCAGAATCAGACTAAGCAATCCCGATGCTATCCAAACTGCAAGCTGGTATTTATATCCGTACCGTTTCCCGACAGGAATTAGGAAAAGGCCTGAAACTATAGGAGCCGCATACATTCCTATTTGCAAAACAAAGCCAAGCCACATTAAAACAACGCATAGCGCGGTCGTCATGGCGCATGCGGCCATGCGTTTTGTTTGAACTCTCATAATTCCTCCATGTTTTAGTGCTTTGCGGCTAATAGCACAACAAATTGACCCTGTGCCTGATCTCCGGTATTTTCGGATAACACTGCCGGCGGGATTACATCAACAACAACCGGAATACACACGGGTTCCGCGGAATAGGCAGTTCCTGAAAGATGACATTCCTTCGCTGTTGTCTGTTATCTCTGGCAGCCGAATCGAAAAATCCCTGTCAACGGCGCATATGACTTAAAATCCACAACTTATGTGATAGTATTTATTACTTTATCCCCTGTCTGTAATTTTTTCTTGAATGAATTGTAAATTTTGTGCGCCCAATGCGGAATTAACGGGCGAAAGCCTTAAACACGCCGGATATTATAAACATTTTCCGACAATGAAAAAATTTGTTAGGTACCTTGACTTATCATTCGCGTTATGCTAAAATTGCTAAGGTACCTAAATTACCGCTACCAGTTAAGGAGGTGACGATGTGGACGAAAACCTGGAGCTTTTAAGGTTAATGCGTCATTGCGGACATTTTATACGTCATCGGAGCATTATAAAACAATCTCAGAATAAAATTCTTTTCTTATTATATAAAAACGGCCCCATGAGCCAGAAAGAATTAATGAAAAAGATGAGAATTAAAGCGGGAAGCCTCAGCGAAGTAGTCTCGAAGGTGGAAGCCAATGGCTATATTGAAAAACGCCGGGCAAGTGACGATAAGCGCAATTTTGAATTATCCCTGACAGATAAGGGTAAGGCGCAGGCAGAGCTTTTTGAAGAGCAGCAAAGCGAGATGGCAAGAAGCCTGTTTGAGCCGCTTGACCAAAAGCAGAAACAAGAACTCAGGGCAATTATGAGTAAACTTCTTGAAAACTGGGAAGGTCTTCCCCCAACAAACAATTAACGAGGAGGGAACTATGCTTAAACGATTTGCGAAATACTATAAACCGCATAAAGTTTTATTTTCATTGGATATGCTCGCATCCCTGATGGTTTCACTAATAACAGTCGTATATCCAATGATTACCAGAACCATGCTTAATAGTATTATACCTAACAGAAGATATAAAATGATAGTTATCTTCGGCCTGGTTCTGCTGTCCCTATATATAATCAGAATGTTACTTAACTACTTTATACAGTATAAGGGACATATTATGGGTGTCCATATACAGGCGCAGATGCGAAGCGACCTGTTTAATCACCTTCAAAAGCTGCCGTTTAGCTTTTTTGATAATAATGAAACAGGAAAGATCATGTCCAGGCTGACAGACGATCTCTTCGATATAAGCGAGCTGGCCCATCATGGACCGGAAAACCTTATAATTACTACAATCTCCATTATTGTTTCTTTTGTCTATCTGTCAACTATCAACATCTGGCTCTCCCTGATTATTTTTGTCTGTGTGCCTCTGCTGATTGCCACGTCACTAATTGCACGGAAGAGAATGAATTCTGCATACAGGGAAGGCCGCAGGGCGGTGGCGGAGATTAACGGAGCCCTGCAAAGCAGTATATCCGGAATTCGCGTTACAAAGGCATTTACCAACTCCGAAAAGGAGTCGGAGAAATTTGAGGCCGGAAACACCCTGTTTAAGGAAGCCAGGCGCGACGCCTACAAGGCAATGGGCGAATACCACGCGCTGACAACCTTTATTACCGATGTGTTCAATGTGGTTGTTTTAATAGCCGGCGGTCTTTTTATGTATGCCGGAAGAATTAATTTTGCCGACTATTCTGCTTTCATAGTTTCAATAAACCTGTTTATAGGTCCCATAAACAGCTTAATCCGCTTCATGGAGCAGTATCAAAGCGGCGTCACCGGGTTTGAGCGCTTTCTTGAGATTTTGGATACCGAGCCCGAAAAGGATGATGCCGGCGCCAAAGATGTGGAAAGGCTAGAAGGAAATATTGAGTTTAGGAATGTTTCATACGGCTACGATGACGACCCGGACGTGCTGAAACACGTCAATCTCAGAATCAATAAGGGAGAAACCTTTGCTCTGGTCGGCCCCAGCGGCGGAGGAAAAACCACCATATGCCACCTTATTCCTAAATTCTATGACATCCGCTCGGGTGAAATCCTGATTGATGGAATGAGGATTCAAGACATAGCCATGTCCTCTCTCAGGAAAAACATAGGCATAGTGCAGCAGGACAATTTCCTGTTTAACGCCAGCGTCAAGGATAATATTCTCTACGGAAGGCTAGACGCCACCGATGAGGAAGTTATCGAAGCGGCGAAGAGGGCAAACATCCACGATTTTATAATGACTCTCGACGAAGGCTATGACACCGTCATTGGTGAAAGAGGCGTAAAACTTTCCGGAGGACAGAAGCAGAGGCTTTGCATAGCCCGCGTATTTTTAAAGAATCCTCCCATTTTGATTCTTGACGAGGCCACCAGCGCTCTTGATACCGCCACTGAAATGATGATTCAGCAGGCCCTTGACGAGCTTTGCAAAGGTCGCACCACTATCGTGGTCGCACACCGCTTGTCTACCATCAGAAATGCCGACAGAATCGCTGTCATATCCGGCGGCGAAATCATCGAGGAGGGCAATCACGAGGAGCTTATGCAGGCTAGGAGCATGTACGCGAAACTGTACAGCCAGCAATTCAGAGATATGCCGCTGGTAGTATAAAGCATCATTACAAGAGGGCATAAAAATGGTTATCTTAAAAATATCATCAAACAGCGATTGGCCTGTGGCCAAACGGACTAAAGGACAGAGCCGAAGTGACTGCGAAAGCAGACACAACGGCTCTGTTTTGGGCATACTTTGAGTTAATCTTTTATTTGTGATAAAATCTTTCATAACCACTTTTTTCTTTTATATTATATATAGGGCTATAAAATAGATAGAAAGGGATAAGTGATATGAGAACTATACGAAGAATATCGGCGGTAATCATTTTGTCGTCTCCTGTTCATTATTGTCTTCATGTGGCTGCGAGCACGAATATGACCAGGGCGTTGTTAAAAAATGCCACATGCACCGAAGAAGGCATTATGACTTATACATGTAGGTTGTAGAAATCCGCTGTTTTTACTTCTGATCCGACGCTTTTTTTAATATGTAATTTTCCTCTTCCAGGTCAGCGATCCTTCTGCGGAGTTCACTGAGCTCGTCCTGTTGCTGTGCCAGTTGTGT
>DUOX01000022.1 GCA_012838665.1 Clostridiales bacterium | reverse complement strand
GTGCCGGTTATTGAATATGTATAGCGCTCTAACCCGTTCAAAAAATTGATGTTGACAAGTACCCATGTTTCTGTTAAAATACCCTTTACAGTCGAAAAATAAAAAATATTGTGGGGGTATAGCTCAGTTGGGAGAGCGCTTGAATGGCATTCAAGAGGTCATCGGTTCGATCCCGATTATCTCCACCAGTTAAAAATCCTGAATCTTCAATAGGTTCAGGGTTTTTGCTTTTTTGTGAATAGACCTCAAATACGCCGATTTCTAACACTTTTTTCTAACAGTTAGACTCCGCCAATATATGATCGCTAAGCTTATTGCCATTTCGATTTTCCTGGACATGTCCATGTGGGAATATATATTTGCGGTATTGGTCCCACTTATGGGTTGGAATCTGCTATTACTGCTTTGGCTATTTAACCTTCATAGAATCTATAAGAAACACAAACAGACCAAATTCAAATATATTATCATCTTATTGCTAGTTGGGATTTTGGCGCTTTTCCTGTTTAACCTTTATAACCATCTAATAACTCTAATGAGTTTTTTAGTAATAGTAGGCATATTATGTTTTCTTGTCGGCGGCATAGTTCCTGCCTTTTTAACTTCTTTTACAGCAATACTGGTGTTTCGCGTCATTTTCGGAGTCGGCGTGGGACTAGCACAGACACTCTCTTCCGCGCTCGTCGGAATGCATTTTGAGGGGGCTGAGCGGCAGAAGGTCATGGGTATTCAGACCTCGGCACAGATGATTGGCGCCGCTGTAATGATGTTTGCGAGCGGATACCTCGCAAAAAGCAGTTGGGAGGCTACTTTCTGGGTACACATTCTGGTTGCCCTTTCGCTTATTGTTGTCCTGATATGCCTTCCGATGGATAAGCCGATGCGCAATACCGGCGGAAAAGCTTCAAGTGAAAAGGTTAAGCTTACAGGCTCCGCGATCGGCTGGGCGCTCACACTTACGGTTTTCTTCCTGGCCGGAATGATATTGGCGCAGTTTGTTGCGATTTTTATGCAGGAGCACGGAATAGGAGGCGCCGCGGAGTCCGGAAACGCAACATTGCTCTTTGCTATAGGTGGTTTCGTGACCGGGCTTATTTACGGCAGGCTGAACAGCGTTATTAAGAATTTTACGCTGACGGCTGGCTGCCTGCTTGGAATAATTGCCTTCCTTTTAATTGCTTTTGCGAAGGGAGTCGCCATGGCTTATGTGGGTTCTTTCATTTATGGAGGCTGCATATCCATCGTAATAGCCTTTGTTATGAGCGCGACGGCAATGTCCGTGAAGCCGAATGCCATTCCGCTGGCCATTGCACTTACAACCTGCGGGCAGAATCTGGGCTCTTACTTCTGTCCGATCATCGCAAGATGGGGCGCCGGCCTGTTCGGAAGCGATATAACAAAGAACGTATTTCTTTTCGGCTGCTTAGTTTTTGCCATTATCGGAATCATCTATGTCTTTTGGGGCGTTGCTGAGACCGAAAAGACAAAAGAGCCAGGAAAGGGTAATGTGAATTAAGGACCCATTAGTTCTTGTCCAAAGGAGGGTTTTTCATGGAAATAAGAGCCGCGATAACAAAAGAAAAGGGTAGCCTCGCGATAGAAAAGGTGCAGTTAGCGGAGCCCAAGGCTACAGAAGTCCTAGTAAAAATTGTTGCGTCGAGCATTTGCCATACGGATGCTGCGGGCATACATGGATTTGTTCCGTGGATCAAGTATCCTATGGTTTTCGGTCATGAAGGAGTGGGAATTGTCGAACAGGTCGGTTCCACCGTTGAATCCCTCAAGCCCGGAGACAGGGTCGCCCTAACCTGCGGAAAGACTGGTTGAGTATTACAAAGCGGACAGCTTCCGATCAACAAACTGGTTGAGTTCTACCCGTTTGAAGATATTCAAAGAGGCTTCGATGACTCACATTCGGGAAAGACAATAAAACCAATCCTGCTTTTTGACTGATCGACTAAGTATACGTTCCGTACAGGGGTGCTTTTACCGCCCTCTGCGAGAGCAAAGCAAAAAGTCCGGCTATGCCGGACTTTTTGCTATATACGATTGTTAGGCAGTACATTTAAGATGCCAAGCAGTATGGATTATCTCATTGTTTCTCTAACAGCAGCGCGAATTCCGGAATAGCGCAAACAGCAGAATTCTGCTACAATACAAACATAGACCATAATTTCCGGGAGGAAGTTCACTGAATGGATGCAAATAAAAAGAATGATAAAGATACTAAAAAATCGCATTTCATGCTGATTTCAGCTTTAATCATTGTTGGTACAATCGGCATTTTCAGAAGGTATATACCATTATCTTCAGCTCTGCTTGCTTTTTTTCGTGGACTGATAGGTTCCGTTTCTCTTTTTATTTTTATTAAGCTGCGAAGAACAGGGCGCTGGCAAAGCATAGAACCTAAAAAGCTTGTTGGATTGATTGTAAACGGCGCGTTTCTGGGTATAAACTGGATTCTTCTTTTTGAGGCTTATAACTATACGACAATCGCAAAGGCCACCCTCTGCTATTACATGCAGCCGACAATTATCCTGCTGCTTTCTCCCCTGGTTTTTAAAGAAAAACTGACCGTAAAGAAAGTAATATGCGCATTGGTTGCCCTGGCCGGTATGGTATTTGTTTCCGGAGTTATCGGCGAGGAGGCAAGACAGGCAAACGACTTTAAGGGAGTCCTGTTTGGTCTTGGAGCCGCCTGCTTTTACTCGCTGGTTATCATCCTTAACAAGAAAATCTCTGATGTGGACGCCTATCAGAAAACCATTATTCAGTTAGTCTCTTCGGCTGTCGCTCTAATCCCGTATCTGCTAGTCACAGGAGGCTTTAAGGACGTCGTTTTCAATGTAAATCTCGTCCTACTTCTTCTTGTTGTGGGGATCATTCATACCGGCGTTGTATATGCCCTTTACTTTGGAAGCATGAGCGGGCTGAAGGCTCAGACCATTTCAACCCTCAGTTACATTGACCCCGTAGTGGCGATGATTATGTCCGCGCTCATCCTTGGGGAAACGATGACTGTATGGGGCGTTATCGGAGCCGTGCTGATTATAGGCTCGGCAATTGTAAGCGAACTGGAACCAAAGCTGTATAAATCTCAGTTTTATTGCTAAAAGCACGGGCGCAGCCTATAAAAGCAGCGCCTTATGACATTTTGATATGCTATAACATGATTCACGGCAGGAGATTACATAGGCTTTTGCCGGGAGCTATAAAGATGAAATATATTGTTGCCGTAATTTAACTGGTCCCGAGTGTTAGGACGCATATTATATATTATTACGGACGATTTTGTTCACGGCGGGCATTTATAATTACTGGAAATGAGACTTCCAATGTGGAATTAAACAACAACTATCGAGCTGACCCCGTCGTACATGTAATACAATGCACGCCAATAAAACTCAGTAGGGCAGGGATGTTATTTAGTTCTTGTGAGGAATGAAATGAATCACAGGAGTCTTTGCATACACTTTTGACGGATGGAGGTTCCGATCAAGTTTCGAAACTGCAATTAAAGATGAGTGGAGCAGGTGCAAACGGCATTCAATACCCTTATCATTAATAATGGTGAATATTGATTTCTTCAAAGAATACAATGATAATTATGGCCACCAGGCTGGTGATTATTGTATAAAACTAATTGCAGGGGTTAATACAACAATCCCATCAGATGAATCATCTATTGATGAATTTATAAGTAACACTGATAAAGCTTTATATATGGCAAAGAAAAGACGTAATTGCGCAGTATTTGCCATGCAGCAGTAAATCCTAAATGAAATTATAATATTTAGGTTAATAATGTCAATACTGCGTACAGTTTGTATGGACGCTTTCGGAGGGCTAAACAGCAAGCTCCATTTCGTTTTTCCGGGGGGCCGGATAACCTTCTCATTTACACAAAAGAAAATATTAAAGAACGGAATATCCGCAAAAACACCTGTCATTATATCCAGCCATACTGCCCTTTAAGTTCTACAAACCTGACCATTTCCGCTGTTTTGATGTATATATCGCCGTCGCCCGTCTTCGTAATAAGCTTAAGTTCCTGCAAATCTGGCGGGCCAATCGGAATAACCATTCTGCCGCCGGGGGCCAATTGGCTGACCAGTTCGTCCGGCAAAACACCCGCCGCTGCAGTTACCATTATCCTGTCATAGGGGGCATATTCCCGCCATCCTATGCTTCCATCCCCAACTTTATAATAGATATTCGAAAAATTTAACGCCGCCAGCCTCTTTCTGGCTAATTCCATTAATATGCCGATTCTTTCCACTGTAAAAACTTGCGCTGACATTTTTGCAAGAATAGCTGTCTGAAAACCTGAACCCGTTCCAATCTCCAGGACCCTGCTGTCCTTTTCCGGCGCCAGAAGCCGTGTCATTTTCAGCACAAGGCTGGGCTGCGAGATTGTTTGCCCGAAGCCTATGGGCAAAGGCTCATCCAGAGCAGCATATTCCTTCAAGCCGTTATCAACAAAAAATGAACGGTCCAACGAACGAAAAAATGTTTCAAGCTCCTGATAATCCATTTCCTTTACACCTCGTTTCTCAGCAAATAATATTGCCCGGGCAGGCGGTGTTTTAAAAAATTACTATAATAAACTCACCTTTATTATATCAAAAACAATGTCGTAATACCATTTTTGCGGTTAATCGGAGCCTGTCATTAACTAGTTATAACTGTTTTATGGTATATCCCCCTTTTTTAAGCGGAAATCGTAATAACATATTGTAAAATTAAGCAAAGTGATATAATGATTATAGATTTACCAGATATATTTGCGGCGTTTAGAAATTAAATTTATTAAATGCTAAGGGCAATCGAGGTCTTGAAGGATATCGCGGATGAAGAGTTTACCCCTATGATAGTAATAAAAAGCTATCATAGGGGTTTTTATATTTCCGCGCCGAAGCGCCACTGTTTAAGCATAACAGCAGCGCTTTCCCGCTGTGGATTATTTTGGGTTTGGATACCATTAATTACAAAATATGTTATAATAATTCAAACTTGCGTTTAAATACTTTTCTTCATGGAAATTCTAATGGCTTTAGCACAATTCGAGAAAAGTGTTAGAAATTACGCGTCCAGAGCATCGATTTTGGAAATAATGTCTTCGATTGCTTCCTTGGGCAGACCGACCTGGGGGAACTTGAGGAGCAGGTAAAAATACTTAAAATTAAGTATTGAGGAAATCTAACATATTGAATGAAGGGGGAGCCTTGTTATGTCAGAAATAACCTACGCTTTTCCTAAACTCAAAAATGTAGATCCTTCCTGTTATATTGACGCTTACAATCTGATACTGGAGTGTAGTCAGGCCAACTCGCCCCGCAGCTTTGCCATACGGCTCCTGGAGAAAATGGACAGGGTGTGTTCATATGATCAGGCCGTGGTGCTTTTCTTGGATGTAAACGGCAAAGTGTCCGGCCATTACACGGTAAATATCGACAAAAAATGGCTGGATATGTACCTGAACTATTTTCTAAAAGACAGCGACTTTCCGCAAGAAGTAAACATATACCAGGATTTAAACGAGCGTTCCGATTTCCAATTTAGCAGGCAAATTGACTGGAGCCGTTTTCCAAGGTGCGATTTTATTACCAATTACATCGAAGCGCGAGAGCTGAAATACTCATGGGGCTTTGCATTTTTTGATTTGAACGGAGCCTACCGGGTGGTGTTTTCGCTGGACAGGATACGGGATGTTCCTTTTTCGGAAATCGAAAAAAACCGTCTCAATCTGGCTCTCCCGATACTCAACAACATGCACCGCAATTTTTTCTATCAGGGCATGGACAGTGACGGGACTTTCCTTCAGTCGCGGTGGAAAGAGTACAATCTCACCAAGCGGGAGATTGAGATTACGAATCTTCTCTGCCAAGGGATGACCGTTCAAAACATAAGCTCCGTTTTATACATTGCCTTAACCACTACATACAAACACATTGCGAATATTTACAAAAAGCTTGGCGTGTCCTCCCAGCAGGAGTTGCTGGTAAAGATGCTCAACCGTAAAGCCTTATGAAAATACCCAGGTTGGTTGACCCGGGTATTTTGGGAAGAAGCCATCAGAACTTGGCCATCATTTCCTGGAATTTGTCAAGCTCCTCGGGATCCATGTGATAGCCGTGCTTATCCTCGGGATAAATACCCTCGCGCACATCGTTGGCCCATTCTGCGTAGGCTTCGCACAGGAAGGGCAGAAGCTCTGCATAGGTCTTGGCATGAGAAGCCGGCTTGGGCATCATACCAAAGGTATCCATGTCCACCATTTCGCAGCCGTCGCAGGGAGCGCCGGCGGCAATGGATACAACGGGCACTCGCAGCTTCTCGGCGATTGCCTGAGAGACCTCTATGGGGGTAAGCTCGATAGTCATGCCGCCCATGCCGTTCTCCTGATACTCATAGCCCCACTTGAAGATACGGAAAGCATCCTCTGCGGTCTTGCCTACTTTCTTATAACCGGTGGCATTGGTCTGCCAGCCGGAGATGGCCCCGATATGGCCGAAGGTCGGAACATAGTTATCGGACATGAACTTTAGCACTTCATTGGTTACGCCCATGGGAAGCATGGAGTCGGCGCCGTAGAATACCCACTCCGAACCCCAGCGGACAGCAAGATACTTGTCCGCATAAGTGGCGGTGGGCATATAGAAGTTGAGGTGGATGATGTTTGTGTACTCACGGAACTTCTTGATGGTGAGAGAGCCGGTCATGATGGACTCTTCGTAAGAGTTGCCGCTCCTCAGAGACAGCATGGAGGGGATACGGCAGATATCGCAGCCTACCATTTCGGCAGCCAGAGCAAAAATGGGGCCAAGCTCTGCCGGGCACATCTGCACGATTTTCTCGCCCCTGTCTTTCATCTGCTGAAGATAGTTCAGGTTTTTTCTCTGCTTATAAACTGTTGACATATGGATGTTTTGCTTTTCGACTTCTGCCATAAACACATACCTCCCGTATTATTTTAGGGTTTGCCCCATATACCATCTTAAACACCCTGATTGGAATTAAAAATACTGAATTTTCAGTACTTTTTCCCAACATACCTTCGGATAAACAAAAAAACTTAAAATTAAGTACATCCCGGAACTAAAAAACAATCATTATTAAGTATTTGCAACGGGATGTCCGCGGGTTATATTACATTTGGACCCTTAACCCCAAGGAGGAAAAACATGACTATAACATATGATGAGACCGTCCGTGTAAAACTGCTCTGCGGGATTGACAAACTGGCGGATACCGTCAAGGTGACGCTGGGGCCTAAGGGCAGAAATGTTGCTATGTATCAGAAACAGAATACCCGTGAGGCCGAATATTCCGATAGGGCTGTCAGTGGGGCGCACGTGCTCGTTACCAACGACGGCGTGACCGTTGCCGAAAGCATTATTCTTCCCGACCCGGTTGAAAACATGGGGGCAAAGCTAATGAAAGAGGTTGCCGGAAAAACCAATCATGAAGCCGGGGACGGCACGACGACCGCCACGGTTCTGGCACAAAGTCTTTTGCATGAGGTCTTTCGGAATGTAGCCGCTGGAGCGGATCCGATTCAGCTCAAAAGGGGTGTCGAAATAGCCGGGCAGGCGGCAATACATGAACTGAAAGCCATTACAAAACCAGCTCGGACAAAGGAAATGCTCTCTCAGGTGGCAACCATTTCCTGCGGGGACAGGCATCTTGGCGATATGATAGGCGAGGCGCTTTTCAATTTGGGTCCTGAGGGCTATGTAACGGTTGAGGATTCCCAAAAGGTCGAGACCACCGTAGATGTCATGGAGGGAATCGTATTTGAACGTGGTTTTATCGCACCCTTTATGGCAACGGACAAAATGCAAAGCGTTGCGGAACTGTATGATCCATACATTCTGCTTTGCGATGGTAAAATTACTAACCCACAGGATATCCTGCCCTTTTTGATTGCCTGCGCCGAGGATGGTCATGATGCGCTCATTATCTCAGACGGGGTTGAGGGCGAGGCGTTGGGCCTCATTGCCAAAAACAAACAGCAGGGAGATATGAATGTAGTATGCGTTGTGGCCCCTCTGTATGGGGAGGGCCGTAGATGGCGCATGGAGGACTTGGCCGTCCAGACCGGAGGCGCCTATGTGTCGAAAGAGCTTTGCGTGAATGTCCGTGATGTAACACGGGATATGTTCGGAAGGGCGCAGCGCATCTCCATTACCAGACAGCGTACTGCCATTATAGGGCCGGGCGGGGACCCTAATGCTGTACAGTTCAGGATAAACGAAATCCGAAAGCTGATTGAAAATTCGGATTATGATTTCAACAAAGAGCGATATAAGGAGCGGCTTGCAACCTTTGTCTCCGGCGTTGCGCGCATCAATGTTGGAGGCAAGACCGAGACGGAACTGCGAGAGCGAAAAACGCGAATTGAAGATGCTGTAAACGCCGCCCGCGCAGCCTTTGAGGAAGGGGTTGTTCCTGGCGGGGGAACGGCTTTGCTGCGTGTTATACCGGCGGTAGAAACAGCGGCAGTGAATCTGCCGGGGGATGAAAAGACCGGAGCCAATGCCGTTATAACCGCACTGAAAGCTCCGGCCCGGCAGATTGCTGCCAACGCAGGGCTCGACGGAGGCTTGATTGTGGAAAAAGTGCTGGGAGCCCCGCCACAAATGGGATACGATGTGGAAAAAGAGCGCCTCACGGATATGCTTGCCGAAGGAATTATAAACCCAGTAAAGGTCACGCGGCTTGCCTTGGAAAGCGCCCTGTCTGTGTGTGCCACGCTGTTGACTACGCAGGCTGGAATCACGGGAAAGAAAAAGGCGGAGGAAAAAGCAACATGACGGAAAAAGAGGAAAAACTCAGAAAGTTTGTCGACCAATATGACATAGCTGTTCCCCAGGACAGAGTGGAGCAGGAATTGCGCCTTATCCGGCAGGACATAATGCACCGGATGCGCTATGAGGCCATGGCCGGCGGAAGAAATTATCCCTTTCCTGCAATAGAGCTGGAAAAACAGAAAAATGAGCTGCTGCAGGCGGCTGTGTTCGAAGTGAAATCCGAGCTTGTACTCAAAGATCTGATAACAAAACACGGCTTTACCGCAACCCGGGAAGAACTGGAGGCGGAGGCCGCGGCCATGGCAGAGCGGCAGAATACCACGATTGAAATAATTAAGCGGTTTTTTGGGGAAGATCTGAAGATGCTGGAATCAGATGTACTGAAAAACAAAGCCAGGGAGTGGATATACGCGCAAATGGAATAAGGAAGGGCAAACGGGACAAGACGAAAAATGATTTGTTCCGTTTCCTTTGCAGAAGTGGCTTAAAGCTGGTGCTTTTCACCGCGGCTCTTGATAAGTGCCGGCCGCGTCGAGGCGGGTAGAAAAAAATCAAAAACGATAAAGATATGCTTTACAAGTTCTAGAAGGAGTTATTACTGCGTACAGCGTGGATATCCGCCGCATCCTGTATATCGAAAGCCGTGACAAGCTCATTTTCTTCCATCTCGTTGACGGCACCGTTCTGCGAACTTACTGGAAGCTCGACGAAGTGGAGAAGGAGCTGCCAAAGCAATCCTTTATCCGCTGCCATCAAAGCTTCATCGTAAATCTTACACACATCATGGTCTATTGAATGGGTTTTCGGGTATATCCCGGTGGGGCAGGGCGTCTATGTGGCGGCGGTTGGGTGCATCGTGCCCTCTTTCCTGCGGGGGGCTATTTTTTCCCGAACACGCTCATGACAATAGGCTAATAGGCAAAAACCAAGTATTTGAACATTTGAAAACCATGCAAGTATGTACTTTGATTGCTCAAAAGTTTGGAGGAAGATTCATGAAGAGGAAATTGGTCAGCTTCGTACTCGTAATTGCCATGGTATTACCAGCGGGGAATATGACAGCGAAAGCGGAAGATATTATTTCTCCTATACCGACGATAACGACGGCTCTAGGTTAAGCCCTTACACCGAATACGTTTATCAGATACAAACGCTGCGCGCTACGGAACCTAGTGAGAGCATTTACAGTGAACCAATGAGCTGTCGCACGAAAACCGATGTAGGTTATCCGTCTATTAAACTTGCTGGACTGAACGATAACGGACAGCTTCCAATTTTCCCGGACTCCGCCAGTACGGCTACCGTGATTGTCGAGTCGGCGGAGAATTACAGAGGAATCAGCCATTGCTGGCAGAAGCTTGAAAACGGCAGTTGGGTAGATTTGGCGGGCAGGACATCCCCGTTCCTGACCATTTCCAACGCGGGAACGGGGGATAAGGGGACCTACCGCTGCCGCATCAATGTCATTTATTATGATGAAGCCGCGGCACAAAACTACTACATATCGGCATATTCGGATTCCTTTACCACCAGCTATTCCAAACGCCCCGCCACCTACAGCATGTTTACGGCCTCGGAACATATAACGACCGAAGGCGGTGAGGTATACACCGGTCTTACCACAAGCATTGAACTGTATTCCAACATGCAGAATCATATCGCGGCGCCTACCGGGTACGTTACGTTTACGGTTAGGGGAACCGACTATGAATACAGCGAAACGGTAAAACTGGTAACATCCGATTCCACAAAGTATCTGGGCGACACGGAGAAATACTATTCCAATACATCCCTGACCATTAAAAGCCTGCCGGTCGGAGTATATTCCGTGACCGCCTACTATGGAGGCAGCAAGGTATTCAAGGACATGGAAACAAGTTCGGAGGTCCTTGTAGAGGTTGGAGACGCGGATGCTTACAGACTGACTTTAGCCACCAAAGAAGGCGGGATGCGGTTACCAAAATTGTATACGGGGAGAATATTTACCCCACCCTTGACCTCATTTACAAAGAAGGGGATATGGTAATAAATGAGCCCGTCACCGACAATTGTTGAGTGACATAAAACATGTTTTGAGATATTGAGCTTTGCGTCTTGGGAAATAACAGAAGATGGGTTATTATTAAACTAGTTGATGGATTAAAGGAGTTAATTCTGCTAAAATTAAAGAAAAAGAACATCCGAGAGGAGAGGCAGGGTCGTGATTGATTATCACGATTGCCGGGTTTGTATGGACGTTATTGTTTACAAAGGCTTGGAATTGTCCGATTTTCAGATAGACGCCATCAAAGGGATACAAAACAATAAAAACGTTATTTTATCAACCCATACGGGCAACGGGAAAACGCTTGTAGCGGATTTTGCCGTGAACCAGTGCTTTGATGCCGGGAGACGGGTCATTTATACCGCTCCCATAAAAGCCCTGTCCAATCAGAAATACAATCAGTTTAAGAAGATATACGGTGAAGAAAACGTAGGCCTGATAACAGGGGACAGGGTAATAAATCAGGACGCAGACATAATTGTTGCCACCACCGAAGTTCTCAGGAACATGATGCATGAGGACCGGGAAAAGATTGCCGATATAGAGACAATCATTCTTGATGAGATTCACTATCTGGGAGATGAAGAGCGTGGAACCGTATGGGAAGAAATCATAATTTTTAAGAATGAGGAAGCCCGGATTTTAGGGCTATCGGCAACCATTCCGAACATAAAGGATTTATGCGGCTGGATAAAAGAAATCCACGATGAAGAAATCGAAATGGTTTATTACCCGGACCGAATCGTAAAACAGCAGCACTATTACTTTGACAGGAAGCTTGGCCCCCAGAATTATCGCGGGGTCATGAGAAATTACCATAGGCGGAAGACGGAATACGGCAGCTATAAAAATACTCATCTAGATTTTGCCCAATACGCAATGGAGCAGGATATTTTGCCGCTGCTATATTTCACATTCTCCAGAAAACAATGCGAGATAAAAGCAAAGGAGCTGGCCGGCAAGGCTGACGTCCTTTCAGATGAGGAAAAAGCAACCGTCAGGCAAATGATTAAAAACTACGAAAAATTCTATCCCGACATTAAAAAGTCCTCATCCTGGGCTCCTCTCAAATCTACTCTCGTGAAGGGCATTGGATACCACCATGCAGGGCTGCTGCCCATAATAAAGCAATTCATGGAGGAGCTGTTTGAAAGAAAGCTCTGCAAGATTTTATATGCAACAGAAACCTTTGCTGTTGGAATAAACTTCCCTGTGAAAACGGTATGTTTCGATTCTCTGCACAAATTTGACGGCAAATCTTTTAGGAATCTGAGCGGGTCCGAGTATCTGCAGATGGCAGGGCGGGCCGGCAGGAGAGGAATAGACGATTTCGGGCTTGTTTTTGTTTTAGTGGATTACAAGTCCATAGAAAGCGGGGATTTCCCCGATATATATCAGATGAAGGCGGAGCCCATCGTCAGCAAGTTTCAGATAACCTATAACACTCTGGTTAATCTGGTAAACAGATACTCTGACGAGGAGATAGAGGAGTTTTTCAGAAAAAGCTTTTCGAATTTCCAGCATATAGTAACCCTCGACAAACAACGTCAGGAATTAAAACAGTTGAAGAAAAAAAGAGATGTCCATCAGGCATGGGAAAAAGATCCGGACTGCGATGTCAAAGATATAAATGCCTGTCCGGTTATTTACGAGCGCAACCTTCAGAGGTATAAGGCCTTAAAGGCCAGACTGGCCGGCGGGAAAGAGGATAAGGCTGACATTGAAAGGGAAATGGAATATCTGAAACCGCTGATTAGCTCGTATTATAAATGCTCCAAAGAACAGCGGCTTGCCTGCAACGAAAGATATAAAAAGATTAAGCAGCTTGATAAAACCATTTCCAGAAAAGAGCGCGGTCTGGCGCATGCCCTGGAGAACGGTCCGGAGCAAAGGTTCAAAACCCGGTACAGGCAAATGACTCAAGTCCTGAAAAAGTTCGGATATATCGGGCATGACCGGGAGCTGTTGCCGAGAGGAATTTTTTGCTCGAAGATACATGTTCAGGAGCTTTTGGTTACCGAGCTGATGTTTGATGGCTTTTTCCACGAAAACAGCGACGCCGTTGTAAACGGAGTGCTTGCGGGAATAGCCAACGAAAATAACCCTCTGGAAGAATCATATAAATTCAGTTTTGATTTAAACCAGATATATTCCAAGCTTTTATACATCAGCATGGCGGAAGGAGAGGTTGGCCTCGATTCTAACGGCTGGTTTTCCAATAACTTGTGCGGGGCAGTTGCGGCATGGACCGAAAATGAGGATTGGAACGACATTATAAGAATAGCGGAAATTCCCGAAGGTGACTTTGTAAACGTTTGCCGCCGTACCACGGATTTATTAAGGCAGGTGCGAAACGCCTGTCCTGAGGATATTCATTTAAAGAATAAACTCAACAGATGCATATCTAGGATCGACAAAGGCATTGTTTCTCTGGGCTTATAGGAAAATGTTTCACATGAAAAACAGGGGCTGTTAGGCGCAGCCCCTGTAATTATTTAAAGTTGTGTATTCATTTTTATGTAAAAGTAGTATATAAAGAAATATGAATGGAGACTGAAGCAATTAACATTACGTGTAGTCAGGCTGAAGGGAACAAAAACTCCGGCCGTCAGATTGAAGGGTATTTTGACTTTGTGGTTCCTCCCCTGGAGGGATTCTGGTGGCAGGAGGGCATACTTGGAGTCGACTATACTGATAAGGAGAGTTTTAATTTTATCTCCGTTATCAGGCTGCCGGATTTTGTGACAAAGGAAGATTTTGATTGGGCGGTTGCCGAAGCGGCTGAAAAAAGAAAACCGACTTCTCAAAGGCTGAATTTTTCACTTATCATGAAGGCCTATGCGTTCGTGTCTGCACGTTGGCCCCTACGACGATGAACCGGCAACCGTGGCTCTGATGCACGAATACATGGCGGACCGGGGATATGAGCTGGATATCACGGACGAGAGATTTCACCACGAGATTTATCTCAGCGATGTAAGAAAAGTCGCCCCTGAAAAGCTGAAGACAATTATCAGGCATCCGATAAAAAAGTGAGTGTTTCGCGTGGCGAATATCATTGCTTATGCAAGTCCAAACAAAAGCAGCCATATCATCGGTTTCGATGATATGGCTGCTTTTAAAAGTAATTATATGCCAAGATAAGCGCGCTGAAGCTCTTCGTTTCCCCGGAGTTCGGAAGCCGTACCCGAAATAACGTTTTGTCCTGTCTCAATAACATAGCCGCGGTCGGCAATCCGCAAAGACTCGTGTACATTCTGCTCAACCAGCAGGACTGTGACGCCCATCTTGTTAATTCTCTGTATGGATTCAAACACTGAGTATACTATTATCGGCGCAAGGCCCAGTGACGGCTCATCCAGCATCAGAAGTACCGGGCACTGCATCAGCGCGCGGCAAACCGCACACATCTGGCGTTCTCCGCCCGAAAGGCTACCGGTCAGCTGGTTTCTGCGCTCGTACATTTTAGGGAAGATTTCAAAGCAAAGTTCAAGGTTTTCCTTGCGCTTTGTGCGGGCCACCTTAACATATGAGCCAACCAGAAGGTTTTCGTAAACCGACATCTCAGGGAAAAGCTTGCGCCCCTCCGGAACCTGCACAAGACCCAGTCTGGCACGTTTGTATGCGGGCATACTTGTTATATCCTGGCCATTAAAGATTATGCTTCCTTTCTTCGGCTTCAGAAGGCCTGAGATGGTGTTTATAGTCGTAGTTTTACCCGCGCCGTTGCTCCCGAGGAGAACGACGATTTCTCCCTTATTAACCTCGAGGGACACTCCATTAAGGGCCTCAAAGCTGCCGTAATTCACATGTAGATTATTGAGCTTTAGCATCTTTATTGGCCTCCCCCCAAATAAGATTCAATAACAAGCGGGTCGGCAGCCACTTCCGCCGGAAGCCCTTCAGAAATCTTTATGCCTTGATTTAGCACGACTATTCTGTCTGAAAGGTTCATTATTGCGCGCATAACATGCTCAATAATGATGATTGTCAGTTTTTCACGCTCCTTGACCTCCCTTATAAGGTCGACGAATATGTCTACCTCCGTCGGGTTTAGTCCGGCAATGACCTCATCAAGGAGAAGGACTTCCGGTTCTGTGGCCAGGGCCCGTGCAACCTCCATGCGCTTAAGCTCAGGAAGTGTCAGCTCGCTGCCCAGGGCATCCGCACGGTAATACAGCCCAACTTTTTCAAGAACTTCATTCGCCTTCTCAGCAGCCTCGGAGCGCTTTTTGTACCTGGAAAACGCGCCTACCATAACGTTGTGGCGAACCGTCATGGCACCGAAAGGCTGGCAAATCTGATATGTTCTGCCTATACCCAGATGACAGACATTATCGGAGCGCATTCCCTGAATTTCCCGTCCTTTAAAAATTATCTTTCCTTCAGTCGGGGGATAAGCCCCCGCAATCATATTGAATAATGTGGTTTTGCCAGCGCCATTGCTGCCGATAAGACCAAGGATTTCTACATTATGCAGCTTAAAGGATACATCGTTTACAGCCACGAGTCCGCCGAAGCGTTTTGTGACATTCTGCACTTCCAGTATGACATTGTCACTCATCTTCAGCGCCTCCTTGTCCCGCATCCGTTACTGCCGCCGCCAACGGCGCTACCGTGGCAGTTTTTCGTTTAGCGATTAGCTTCTTTATTGCCCCCAGCAAACCGTCAGGCATGAATAACATGACCAGACAGAGTGCCAGTCCGTAAATCAGGGATGAAAGCGCCGCCAGCTCCACACCGGCAGCAACACGCAGCGCCTGCTGTATAGGAACCATTAAAAGCGCCCCTATAACAGGACCCCACAGGGTATTTGCGCCTCCTAATATGCAAAACAGCACCATTGAGAAAGACAAGTCCATTCCAAAAACCTGCTTGGCATTCACATACAGGAATGTGGTAACGTATACCGCGCCGCCGACGGCAGTGAAAAACGCGGAAATAAAGTGAGCCGTAAGCTTATATTTCAAAACATTTACGCCCAGGGATGCGGCGGCATCTTGGTTTGCGCGGATACTTCTGAAATAAAAACCCGTTTTTGAATTTTGTATATAATCGGAGAAAAGCAATACAATTACAAGCAGGGCCAGAACAAGGTAATAATAGCTGGTTTTGCTGGAAAGCTGCATATCCAGCGCTCTGCCCGTAACCGGAAAGCGAAGCCCGTTGGGGCCGCCGGTATATACTCCAAAAATCTCCATCTCGTTGTTAAATATAAGCTCAAAGACGCTCATTAAGGCTATGCTTGCCAGCGAATAATACATGCCCTTTAGTTTAAAGACAGGATATCCTATTAAAACTGAAAGCAGGCCGGCGACAAGTCCCGCGATTATCATGCCAATCCATGGAGTTATTCCGCAATATACAAACAAAACTGCAGTAACATATGCTCCTACGCCTATGTACACGCCGTTACCCAATGCGAAAAGGCCGGTGTAGCCTCCGAGGATATTCCATGAACTTGCCCAATACATATAAATTACGACATATATTGCAGACTGCATATAAAACTGCGATTTCAGCACCGTTGGTACAAAAAGGCCCACAACAATCAATATGGCCATAGGTATAAATTTTTTTAACGTTTTCATCACCTTACCCCCTTCAAGCCTTTGAGGTGCGCTTACTCATAAGTCCTTCCGGCTTGACGAGCAGTACAATAATAAACAGGCAGAACACCATTACTTGCGCAAAAGAGTCGGAAACCAGAGAACCCAGAATCTTTTCGACAAGCCCTATAAACATGCCCCCATATATGGCCCCTTTTACATTGCCTACGCCACCAATCACAACAATGATTAGCGCCTTAAAGGAAAATGATGTTCCTATATACGGCGTAATGGGATAGTACGGAACCAGCAGGGAGGCGGTCAAACCCAGTAGGGCGAAACTAATGGCAAAACCAATACAGTACATAAGCTTTGAGTTTATGCCCATAAGCCGGGTTGTATTACGGTCTTGAGACGTTGCGCGGATTGCACGTCCAAGCTCGCTCTTGTGCATGAAGAAATATACGATTGCGGTAGCCACTACAGCAATAATACAGGATATGAGCTTTGGCACGGGGGCGTACAACGGTCCGATTGCCAAGGATTTACCCGTATAGCGGGTTGTAGCGCTGACGGAAAGCGTGCCAAATATCATTTCAAGTATGCTGGTAACAACATAACCGTAACCAGCGGTAAAAAGCAGAACATTCGGCCCGGCGCGGTATCCGCTGCGTTCTATTATACGGTTTATCATTGTCTTCTGCATTAAAAAGCCGAATGCTCCGAGAATTGTGAATGTAAACAAAATGGTTACATAGGGATCCATGTTATGTTTTGTAACAAGGATATATGCAATGTAAAGACCAGCTACAAGCGTCTGTCCTGTCGACCAGTTAATAATATGCATTACACCATAGGCAATGCTCAATCCTAGTGCCAGTGTTGAATATACACCACCGAGAAGTATCCCATCCAAGATCGCCTGAAGTACTAGCATAGATAGACCTCTCCTAATCGCCAAAATTTAAGAATGCCGGTTCTTTCAGCTGAACAGGTATCCCTAATCATGTGAAGTAACCGGCATCCCATTTTATGTTGCTTCGGCGCTAACCCGAAGTGCTTAAGTATATTTACATACCGAAAGTTGCTTGTGCAGTTGCATGGTCAGTGGGCCATACAAGTTCCCATTTACCATTTATAACTTGCTTAAGAATCTGACCTGCAGTTTCGCCAAGCCTGATATTCTGGTTGTAGCGTTGCAGTTCGTCGCCTTCCGTGTTGAACTTTATGCCCTCGAACATTGAGAACCACAGGGGAAGCGAATCACTTTCGAGATCCAGGTTATACAGGGCGTCTGCAATTGCCTCGCGGTCAGCAGAACCGGCGGCTTCAAGAGCCTCAACCAGTGTGCCCATGCCACACCAGCCGTTTGATGTCTCAAGAGGCATAGGAACATTGTCATGTTCTTTCAGATATGCGTCATACAGTTCGGCTGCATCGGGATTGCGAACACCAAATGAGGGGTTAAAGTCGGAAGTTCCCATTACTCCGTTACCGGCTTCGCCCAATGCCTCAAGCCATTTGCTGTCGGAGAATCCAGTTCCGCTGCCAACAATTTGAATGTTGCAGTTGTATTCTCTCATCTGCTTTGTAAACAGGATAGCATCGTTCAGGAATATTCCCGCGAAAATAACTTCCGCGCCGGAGTTCTTAATTTTGTTGACAACGGAGCTCAGGTCTGAGGAGTTGGTGGTGATAGCTTCACTTACGACTACTTCAGCGTCAATTGCTTTAGCAACTTCTTGGAAGCTGGCGTTTTCCGATGTACCCCAGTCGCCTGCATCGTAAATTATAGCAATCTTTGAAAACTTTCCGTTTTCGGATAAACCGCCGAGATAGTCGACCACCATCTTGCGGAACGGAGTCATGTCATTTGCGCCGTAGTTGGAGCGGTAGACGTACTTGTTGGCGCCGTTCTGCATAATGTTATCCGCGATAGCGTTGGTGATTACGTAAGGTATGCCATACTGGATAGCAATAGGAGCTGTTGCCGCGCCTACTGTGCTGTTATAGGGACCGATGAGGGCGCTGACGTTTTCCACCGTGATGAGCCGCTCAATTTCAGTCATACCGGTTTCCACGTTACCTGCCGTATCGGAAACAACGAGTTCAATTTTGGCGCCGTTCATTGACTTGATTCCGCCGTTTTCATTGACGTAGTCAACTACCATTTGAATACCTTCCAGCTGATATGCGCCGGGAGATGCCGTTGCGCCGGATAATGGCATAAGAACGCCTATTTTAATTACCTCATCGCCAGTTTCAG
>DUOX01000021.1 GCA_012838665.1 Clostridiales bacterium | reverse complement strand
GCACTGGCTCACCTGCTCAACCTGCCCTTTGCCTATCTTTGCACAAGGCTTTGCCCCGACTTGACCGCCGTTACGATTCTCTCCTTCGGCAACGAAAAGGGCGAGCTTGTCTGGCCATATATCGAACCGGCAAACGACGCAAGGCACATAAAATCCAACGGCATCAGCTACGGACAATAATATATATCACTGATTGATTATGTCTACTGCAATTCAACATTGATTTTTGGCTATGACAAGCTGAAACTCACAGGAGAAAAAAATGGAGCACAAAATACTTAGACTTACTATATCAGCGCAGTTTGGCAACACGGTGGACACTGTTTACCCCACGATTTTATGGGATGAAGAAAACACCGTGCTTGTGGACTGCGGCTTTATCGGCTCACTTCCTGCGCTCGAAAAGGAGCTGGCACAGCACGGTCTTACAGTAAAGCAGCTTACCGGGCTGGTGCTGACGCATCACGACCACGACCACATGGGCGCAGCGGCCGCTGTCAAAAGGGCAAATCCCGGCATAAGGATATACGCTTCAAAAGCAGAAGCGCCCTATATTTCCGCACAGGAGAAGCCCCTCAGACTAAAGCAGGCCGAGGAGATGCAAAAAACGCTCCCGCCTGAACAGCAGGATTTCGGCAGGGCGTTTTGTGATATGCTGAGTCGTGTCGAGCCGGTTTTTGTAGACGAATTTTTTAGCGACGGCGACAAAATGCCCTGGTGCGGCGGTTGCCGTGTCATCGCCACGCCGGGTCACACCCCCGGGCACATTTCGCTTTTTGTGGAGAAGGATTCGATTGTGATTACCGGGGACGCTTTTGTCTTGGAGGACGGCAGACCCGTGATTGCAAACCCGCAGTTCACGCTTGACATGACCGAAGCCGAAAGCTCTCTTAACAAGCTTCTGTCCCTTAATGCAAAAGCCTATTATTGCTATCACGGCGGCGTGTATACTAAAGCATAGCCGATACTCCGCCAAACCGACCCAAAGGAAAAACCCGCTGCCTTCTCCGCAGCGGGCCTTTTACTTAGTTCCCCATAGCCTTCAGATATTCCGAATACGAATTATACGGCTTGTTTGTTTTAAGCCATTCTTTGAGCCACTTGTCCGCCGCCTTAGCCTTAGCTAAATCCCGGCTGTAGTAGTCGTTTATCTTTTCATTGTTGAAAGTATAAATCAGATCAGCATTATAGCTCTCACCTGCTTCAGTGTTCGGAGCTCCTCCAAGCTCCGCCCTGGTCTTTATATAACCCTGATTTGCAATATCAAATTGTTCCCGTGTAATATCAATTTCTGCATTGAATTATTACATCACATCTATTAAAATGTAAGAGCAGAGTTTATAGAACTCTTACAGTCCATATAGATGAGGTGATGAAATTTGCAACCAATTTTTACAATGCAGTATGGAGAGTTTGCAGTCGCAGATTATCTATCAAAGAAAATAAAAGGTACTTCTGTTTTTATTCCTGCTTCGGCACAGGAAAAAGGTATTGACTTATTGCTATATCGCTATGACAATGGGTGCAACAAGGCCAACACTATTCAAGTTAAAATGTCCAGGACATATTATAATGACAAGGAAGATTCTGGCTATCCATTCTACTTGTGGTTTAATAGGTTCCCTGTTCAGCAAAACGCAAACTGGTATATACTGGTTGGG
>DUOX01000020.1 GCA_012838665.1 Clostridiales bacterium | reverse complement strand
ATGCGGGCAGTGCGCGTATTGGTACACATGGAGAGGTCCAGAAAAATGTATATATTATCCTGATTGGTCTCATCCCGGCGGGCACGGCGTACCAGAGCATCCAAACGAGCCTGGAGCACGTCCAAATCAAAGGGTTTTGAAAGGTAGTCGTCTGCTCCGGCTCGCAAGCCGCGCACCTGGTCGGAGGCCTGGCCTAAAGCAGTGAGCATCAGCACGGGAGTAGTGCAGCCAGCTTCACGTATTTGATCCAGCACCTCAAAGCCGTTGAGCTTTGGCATCATAACATCCAGGATGACCACATCATAATCTCCCCGGAGCAGGCGGGACAACCCTTCCTCCCCGTCAAAGGCCTGGGTCATTTCAAATTTGTGCCTAAGGCTTTCACATATATTGTTGGAAAGAATTTTATCATCCTCTATTATCAATGCTTTCATGGCTCACTTCCTTTCTACGCTAAGCTTCGGGGAGCAGGATGATGTCTGCCGTATCTTCAACTTCGGGTATTAGGTAGTTGCCGACGATTTCCTGCCTGAAGGAACCGTCCGGGTTCATAATCCATTGTCCCGTCACGCAGGGCATGATAGACACATGGTCGCTGTTGAAGGCCACGTAGCCCACTATGGTGTCCAGATTCGTCTCCACGGCGGCTTTGTTAATGGCATCCAGCTTAAGGGAGCCCGCCCGTTGGAGAATATCGTACAATATCTCCACGTTGGCGTGTTTATAGCCTACAGTGGGGGGAACCACTGAAACATTCGAATCATAATTGGCCCGGTAATCCTCCGCCAGTTGGGGACAGCTCCAGCCGGTAATGGAGGAGACATAGGGGAAGGCTTCCGTCCACCACACTTCGGTAATCAGGCCGTGGGCTATTTCACCCAAGTTCTCCACGTCGGAAGAAAACAGGCAGGCCTTGGCCACGGTGCACATTTTGGGCCTGTAGCCGCTGGCCGTGCACTCTCTCCAGAATACGGAGAAGTCCTCGGGGTTCATAACGCCCACGATAATATCGCAGTCAGCCCGGGCGAAGGTTTCCACAAATTCGGAATAGCTGTCCATACCTATCTGGTAGTTGCCGGGATCCACAATGGTATATCCCTTTGCGGATGCGAAGTGGTTAATGAAAGTGGAAATTTCCACTCCTTCGCTGTCATTGGCGGTGAGAAGGCCGATGGTCTTGTTACTGTCGATACTTTCCCATGCCTCAAGGAAACACAGCATCTCGCGCTCGTTGTCAAAAAATGTGTGCCAGGAATTCTGATATGGCCCGCCGATAATCCAGGCGGAGGCGGGGGCGTCCACCGATATACAGGCGATGCCGGCTCTTTCACAGGCCGCGGACACGGGACACACGGTGTCGGCAGTATTGGACACTATCATAATATCTATACCGGAACGGATGAGGTCCCGGGCGGCGGCCGCCGCCCGCTGGACATTGGAACGGGAATCCACATAAACCAATTCCAGCCGGCAGCGCTTCCCGTCCAGGATTACGCCGCCCTGTTCGTTTATGGCGTCTATGGCGGACTGCTCCACATAGGGCGTTCCGGCCCCAAAAGAGGCCAGAGGCCCGGTGATGGGCACTACCCGGCCCACTGTTACCACATCGTCAAAGATCCAGTTCCCGTTTTCGTCCAATCCTGATGGAGAGGGTGCAGGCTCATTTTGGGCGCAACCGGCCAGCAGCGCCAAACTCAGCACCAGCCAGAAGAACCTCCGTATCAATCAATTCCCTCCCGTTGCAGAATTGTCTTTTTTGCAAAACTGTATTTATATTGTATATGACAGGAAAACTTTTTGCAATACGCAATAAATAGCACAATAAGCAAATTGTTTTTTATGAATATTTTACAACAAAAGAAGCGCTGAAACAGCCATTTTACTGTTTCAGCGCTGTATGCCGGGATAAAGCTTTTTATTTGATACGGAATTGGCGTATAATGCCGCCAGTCATTACGTCGGCCATCTGCAGCGCCTGGGCCTGGATAGAGTCATATTCCCTTATGCTTTCTTCGTATTGGCCGGATAAGACAAAAACCGCCTCGTTTTCTGTCATGCGCAGATGTTCGAATAACATGCTTCTCCACGTGCGCTTATTCCAGAAAGGGTTGATTGAGGCAAGAAAGCCTGCTATTTCTTCTGCATTGGCGTACCATCTCCTGCGCTGGCTCTCCACTTTTGCAGAGTCGCCCGCCTTTGCCGCATTTACCAACTCGGCTGCAATAAGGAGGTGGTCGGTAAAAAGCTGCTTAAACTGTGCGGCGGTCTGCCTGCCATACAGTGGCCTGAGCTCTTTGGCGAAATCGTCAGGGTTTTGCAGGAGCCTTTGAGTGACTGCCTGGAGATCGGGCAGGTCGAAAGCCGTGCTCACAATAAAAAACCTGGTCCATAGCACGTGCTCAATCCATAAGCGTCGAATTGTATTTGATATTTGCAATTGGCTACAGGTCAGACCATTGTTTGAAAAACCATGAAACACTACATTTCACCCTTATAAGTATTCTGGGGCGATAGCTTACTGGCTGATTAATTCCCATATTACCCCAATATCATCATATGAAAAATGTACGGATGTGATATTGGATATAATGCGCGCAAGCGTTGAACGCTCCTTTGGGCATCATCTTTTCAAAGGGAAAGAAAATCCGTCCCGGGGCCGAACTGATAATACGCCTGTCAATTGACAGGCGTATTTTTTAGCTCGAAGCACCGGCGGTTCTCTGTCTCCTCCGGGCTCATATTACCGCGGCGCCGTGCGCTAGTCGGAGGGTTTTATTGAATCGTATAATGCTTTAAACTCCACGTGGGGTTATATTCCCCTGATTCTATCAGACTGATAGTTTGTCGGGTAACGCCCACGGCTTTTGCCAAGTCCTCCTGTTTCATATCAGCTTCCATTCGGGCAATTTTCATTCTCTTGTTTTTCATAAAATGCCTCCTTTCAACACAATATGTTGCATGGCGTCAAGTATATATTGCATTTATATTTGTTAAATTTTTATGGCAACTACTTTCTATGTAAAAAAGAAAAAACCCACAGGAGCAATTCTAAAGACTCTTGTGGAGTTTATGTCACTCTAAAAAAAATATAAATACCCTGTTATGCTGAAATATGCAACCTTGCTGTAGCCATGTATTTATTCCTGTCCATTATTTAAATAACCCAAAGATCAAATCCTGCGCAACAAACCCATGTTTATTAACGATAAGCTGCATTTTTTACATGCGGTTATACGCCGGCGGTTTACCGTCAAAATAGATTGACAAAGCCTGCCGGACAGTAATAGCCGGCAGACTTCCCATGTCAAAAGTATGAAGCTATTATTTTATTGCAGTCATTTTTTAGACAAGTCAGTTTTCCTGTTTTTCCTGCCCTTTACGCTTGACAGCATTAACAATCCACAGCAGGATTATTGCTCCAATCGTCGCGACAAACAGGCTCCAGAGATTAAAGCCCGTAACGCCGGAACCTCCGAGAATATTCATGACAATACCGCCGATAAAGCTACCTACAATGCCTGCCAGAATATTGGCTCCGGCGCCCATTTTTTTGTTGTTGCCTGTTATCATGCTTGCAATCCAACCGGCCAAAGCTCCAATAATAATCCATCCTATAATGCCCATATTTATCTCCAAACATTAATTTAATTTGTTCTTATTATCTCTTTTTACTTATTTTAAATACTGCTCAATATCAAAAAAATTTTTCCAAGGGTCATCCCCGCCGATTCTTGTCACGGCTTCCGCCATGCCAACGCCGTCCGGCGCGATGGTGTCAATCTCATCCCAGGCAATGGGCATGGACACCTTGGCGCCTTTTCTCGCTCTTATGGAATAGGGAGCGATACTCGTCGCGCCTCTGGCGTTGCGTATCCAGTCGATGAAAATCTTATCTGTTCTCTTTACCTTCCTGATATTGCTGGTGTAGCGGTCCGGCCACTTCTGTTCCATTACTTCGGCTACGCGCCTGGCAAAATCGTAAAAGGTATCCCATGATGCCGCCGGCTTTAACGGGACCACCACATGGTATCCCTTGCCGCCGCTGGTTTTCAGGTAAGAGATTAGAGACAGCTCCTCCAATATGCTTTTAAGGTCTTTGGCTCCCAGGCGAACCCTGTCAAGGCCCAGCCCTTCGGCGGGGTCCAGGTCAAATACCATCATATCGGGCTTCTCAATATCGTCTACCCGGCTTCCCCAGGCGTGGAATTCCAGGGTTCCCATCTGCGCTTCCGAAATCAGGCCTGTCAAGTCTTCAATGTAGAAGTATTCTTCCGTATCCCCGTCTTTATTCGCGACGGGAATTTTGACGATTCCCTTGATGTCATTACCGGGGTGCTTTTTGAAAAAGCAAGTCTGAGACGGTCCCTTGGGACAGCGGACGACGCTTAAAACCCTGCGGGAAACATAAGGAAGCATGCGCCCGGAAACTTTTTCGTAATATCGGGCTACGTCTTCTTTGGTAATTGGCGGGTCGTCAAATAGGACTTTGTCCGGGTGTGTGATCCTGATTCCCGCTATTATCAGGTCATTTTTGGCTTCCACCGGCTTTTCCTCCATATCTTCCGGACTTGCGTCGCCGTGCTTTTCCTTATCCGCCCGCTCTATTTTAACATCCCTTGGATTTTTATCCGTGCGAACTCCTTTAAAGCTGG
This sequence comes from Clostridiales bacterium, assembly GCA_012838665.1. Lineage (GTDB taxonomy): Bacteria > Bacillota > Clostridia > Oscillospirales > Oscillospiraceae > DUOX01. The sequence continues at coordinate 10,196 of DUOX01000020.1, read as the reverse complement.
CCTGCCTTAAGAGATTGTCTTTAGTCCATTCGGCAAACCTGATTTCCGCAACCGTTTCAGGCTCAAGCCAGAAAAGCCTTTCATTTGACCTGGGCTTTGGCGGGTTTTTAAAGGGAGGGCCGGTCCTTATTATATCCCTGAATTTTTTCTCCAGTTCTTTTTGATCTGCTTCGCTGAGCCCGGTTCCCGCCCGGCCGGCATAGACAAGATCGTCACCTTCATACATGCCCAGAAGGAGGGAGCTTATACCGCTTGTTTTTTTATCCGTCAGGGTATAGCCGCCCAACACGAATTCCTGTCTTTTGTCGCACTTGATTTTGATCCAGTCGCCGTTTCTGGTGCCGCTGTAAACGGAATCCGCTTTCTTTCCCACGATTCCTTCCATTCCCATCTGGCAGGCCGCCGCAAAGCTTTCTTCTCCGCTTCCCCTTACATGGCGGCTGTACCACAGGTTGTCCGGGGCGTTCTTCATAAGAGCCTCCAGCGCATTCTTCCTTTGAATAAGGGGCTGCTGTCGCAGGTCTTTGCCGTCCAGAGCCAGCAGGTCGAAAACGATATAGGTCAGATTCTGCCCTGCTGGGTTTTTTATATAGTTTTGCAGCGCCTGGAAATCCGTTTTTCCCGACGCGTCAGTGATCGCCATTTCCCCGTCCAGGACCATGGCTCTGCCATCCGTCCAGCCAATAAGGGAGGCGGCCACGCTGCGGAACCTGTCCGTATAGTCGTTGCCGTTTCGCGTAACAAGCCGTACAGCCCCCGCTTCCACATAAGCAATAATCCTGTAGCCGTCATACTTCAGCTCATACAGCCAGTCACCGTCCTTTGGGATGGCGCTTGTCAGCTTTGCAAGCTGAACACTGGTGGAGCCAAAGGGGTTTCTTACGATTTTCCCGTCGGCACCTTTTTCTATTTCCGTCATTGTTCGTCCGGTCCTTATGCTGGTAGTGTATTTTGAGATTTCATCCGAAGTACCGGCATATTCGTCCCTTTCCTTGATTAGAAGCCAGTTCTCCTTCGTTTCGCCCTCTTTTCCCTTGAGACGGATTAATGTCCATTTGCCCTTGAGCCGACGGCCTTTCAGCACAAATTTCAGCACCCCGTCCCGGAGACCGTTATCCACATCGCCGAAAGGCTCCCAGAAGCCTTCGTCCCAAATCATGACGGTGCCGCCGCCGTATTCCCCCTTGGGAATGGTCCCCTCAAAATTTCTGTATTCCAAAGGGTGGTCTTCAACCCGTATGGCAAGCCTTTTGTCACGGGTATTATAAGAGGGACCCTTGGGCACGGCCCAGCTGAGAAGGGCACCGCTCCACTCCAGGCGAAAATCGTAGTGGTCTTTGCGCGCGATATGGTGTTGGACAACAAATACCAGGCCTTCTTTGGATTCCGCCGCATATCCTTCCGGCTCCATGGTCTTTTCAAAGTTTCTTTTTCGTTTATATTCGTCCAGTTTGTCAGCCATATTTACGCTGTTTCCTTATCCTGTCTGGCCTTCTCGACGCTTGCCCTGAGGGCCTCCATCAGGTCTATGACCTTGCCGGGGCTTTCGGGCTCGGCGGCCACGATTTCTCTGCCGGATATTTTGCTCTCAATCAGCTCTCTGAGCTTTGCCTGATATTCGTCCTTGTATTTTGAGGGGTCAAAGGGCGTGTCCATGGAATTTATGAGAACTTTCGCCATGTTCAGCTCCTGGTCGGAAACGTCCGGTTTGCTATACGGCTTTTGAAGCTCCCTGACCTCGTCGGCGTAGAACATTGTGGAAATTAGAATGCCGTCCTCCCTGGGGATAATGGCCATAAGCGTATCTCTCGTCCCCATCACGGTTTTGCCTATGGCTATTTTCTGTTCCTCCATCAGGGCGGCACGAAGCAGTTCAAAGGCCTTTTCACCGCCTGTCTGGGGCACTGCCTGATATGTCTTATCGTAATAAACGGGGGAGATTTGGTTCAACTGCGCAAAATGCAGGATTTGAATGGACTTTTCCTTTTCCGTCTTGATTTTTTCAATTTCTTCATTGGTTATAACTACATACTTGCCGTCGTCATATTCAAAGCCCCTCACTATATCCTCCGAAGCCAGCTCCTTGCCGCAATGAGAGCATGTTTTCTTATATCGGATTCTGCTGTTGTCCTCCTTATGAAGCTGATTAAAGTGAATATCATTGTCCTGGGTCGCCGTGTACAGTGAAATCGGGATTGCCACCATACCGAAGGTAATGACTGTTTTACGTGAAACCATATAAACACCTCCCGAATATCGTCAAATTTGCCGCCGACAAATTGGCGGGCAGCACTATTTCATTGTTTCATATCTAATTTATGTTTGGCGAAAATTATCGAAACTATACTTGACACCGTTTTTTCAAATACAATCTTTTTTATCTCATATAACACAAGGAAGGCTGGCTCATGTGAGCCAGCCTTCCTTGTATCTGATGCAGGTTTGGCGGAGAGGGGGGGATTCGAACCCCCGGCACCTTTTGGGTGCAGTAGTTTTCGAGACTACCACCTTCGACCACTCGGACACCTCTCCGTATTTGTGTTTTCTTATTCCCAATAGCCTGTTAGGCCAAAGCGGACGGTTCCGGAGCATTGCCATGAGCTCCGCTAATTATAACTTAAGTTGAATTTCAAATCAAGGTTTAAATAATTGTATTAATTTGCATTTTAAATTACAGCCCGCAGAAAAAATTCAGGGTGTCGCCCTGAATTTTTTCTATGCGGTTTTCCCGGCGAAGAGAAGAAAGCATGACGCGTAGTTAGTTTTTTCCGCCCTTCTTTAGCAATTCGTATTTTATGTTCCAGAGCTTTGGAGAGAGGTCTACATAGTAGTTATGGGGGTTGTCAAAGCGCTTGACCTCGTCCCACAGGGTATCCACCTGCTCCAAACAGTATTCTCTTATCTCCGGAAGAGGCGGTTTGTCGTATACCAGTTCGCCGTTTTTAAAGATGGGGACCAGAAGCTCCTTGGCGGTAAAGTTCCGCACGGTTTTTTGCTTCCAGGTTGCGTCGGGGTCGAAGATGGTGAGTTCCTTGGAATCGTCAACGACTTCATCATGGACGCAGATATAGTCGGCAATTGCCTTGCCAGTATCATTTTCATAAAGCCTGTACACCTTTTTAAAGTGCGGGTTGGTAATCTTTATAATGTTTTCGCTTATCTTGATTTTCGGAATGATGTTGCCGCTTCTGTCCTCGACGGCGGCCAACTTATAGACGCCGCCAAAAACTGGCTCGCTCTTGGCCGTTATCAGCCGCTCGCCCACGCCGAAGACGTCCACACATGCCCCCTGGAGAAGGAGATCCCGTATAATGTGCTCGTCCAGAGAACTGGAGATATATATCTTACAGGTTTGCCAGCCGGCACTGTCCAGCATTTTTCGGGCCTCCCTGGTCAGATAGGCCATATCTCCCGAGTCCAGGCGGATTCCGCAATGCGTTATGCCCATTGGCCGGAGAACCTCGTTAAAGGCCCTGATGGCATCTGGGACGCCGCTTTTAAGGGTGTTGTAGGTATCCACCAGCAGAACGGCGTTTTCGGGATAAATCTCGCAGTAGGTTTTGAAAGCCTCATATTGGGAGTCGAACATCTGCACCCAGGAGTGGGCCATGGTGCCTCCTGCCGTAACGCCGAAAAGCTGGTCGGATACGGTGCAGGCCGTGCCGACGCAGCCGCCGACGAATGCGGCCCTGGCGCCGTAAATTGCCCCGTCTGCACCCTGGGCCCGGCGGGAGCCGAATTCCATCACCGCCCGGCCCTGTGCGGCCCGCACAATGCGGTTAGCCTTGGTGGCAATTAGGCTCTGGTGATTTATGGTAAGCAGCAGAAAGGTTTCCAGAAGCTGAGCTTCTATGGCAGGAGCTCTCACTATGAGCAGTGGTTCCCTGGGGAATACTGGCGTGCCCTCCGGCACTGCAAATATGTCGCCGGTGAAGCGGAAGTTCTTTAGATAATCCAGAAAATCTTCGGAAAACATTTTCCGGCTTCTTAAATAGTCAATATCGCTTTCGCTGAAGTGGAGATTCTGTATATAGTCGATTACCTGTTCCAGACCTGCAGCAATGGCAAAGCCGCCGCTGTCGGGCACAGTACGAAAAGAGAGGTCGAAATAAGTAATTCGGTCTTTCAGTCCGCAGTTGAAATACCCGTTACCCATAGTAAGCTCATAGAAATCGCAGAGCATGCTTAGATTTATGTTTTCTTTTATATTCATCCGAGCGTCCCTTCTAGCTTTATATAATTTAAGACATTAAAACCGTTTTTTAGCCTTTATAAGTATAAACCCAAATATATGGAAAATCAACCTAATAAAATAATCGATTATTGCGCCGAATTTGAATATAACACTTTTTTTAAGCTTTTAGTATATTTTACGTGATTTCACAACAAATATAATGTATAATAAGGGAAACAAACCATGAGGAGGCGCAAGCATGAGTTTTCGCTTTAGTGAACCCAAAAAAATCCCCAGGATTAACAGCAAGCTGCGCCGTCATATTGTTTCCATGCCTGATGAAATTTGGAAAGCCAGCGGTATAGTAATCTGGGGTAGGAGAATAAAGTCCCTTGTGTTTACAACGGACATTGCAATTATACGCAACTGCAATGCAGACGCTGTGCTTGCTGTATATCCGTTCACCCCTCAGCAGGTGATTTCCGATGCCATAATCCAGGCCTCTTCAATACCCGTGTTCTGCGGAGTGGGAGGAGGTACCACTCAGGGTTCCCGGGTTGTTGCCCTTGCCCAGGACGCCGAGGCTCAGGGAGCCATGGGACTTGTGGTAAACGCGCCCATAACAAATGAGGACATAGAAGCGGTGGCCCAGGTTGTTGACATACCCATAGTGGTTACGGTGCTGAACGAAAACGCGGACATAGACAAGCGCCTGGAAGCCGGAGCCAGCATACTTAATGTGTCCGCTGCCGAAGATACGCCCCGGGTTGTGCAGATAATAAGAAAGAGATATCCGGATCTTCCCATTATTGCCACAGGGGGACCCACCAGGGAGAGCATTCTCCGCACCGTGGAAGCGGGAGCCAACGCCATCAGCTATACGCCGCCCACAACTAAGGCTCTCTTTACCAGCATGATGTTGGATTACAGGAACAGATAAGGGCGCATTGGTACTAAGTATTTGAAAGAAATCTGGAGATTTTCTTGACTAGGCTCCCCATATTATGATAAATAACATATCTGTATGAACAGATTCGGGAAATCTCATTAGTTACGGAGGAAAGAATATGTCACTTACACCCGAACGTGCGGCAGAACTTCGGGAACTCTGCCGTAAATTTCGAATTGACGTATTAAAAGCCATCCATGGCATACAGTCGGGGCATCCGGGCGGTTCTCTTTCCGTCTGCGAGATACTGACCCTTCTGTACCAGGAGCGGATGAACATTGATGGCAAAAATCCCGATGACCCAGATAGGGACAGGCTGGTGCTGTGCAAGGGTCATGCGGCCCCTATGCTGTACAAAAACCTTATTGAGAAGGGCTTTTTGCCCGCGGATTCCATGGATACCCTGCGGCGCATTGACAGCCTGCTCCAGGGCCACCCATCCATTCACACCCCCGGTGTCGAGATGTCCACAGGGCCTTTGGGTATAGGCTTGAGCGCTGCCCAGGGGATGGCCATGGGCCTGAAGCTCAGCGGCAGCTCGGCAAGGGTATATGCCATTCTGGGGGACGGAGAGCTGAATGAGGGAACTGCATGGGAGGCCGTAATGTCCGCTCCCAAATTTAAGCTCTCAAATCTTACCGCCGTTGTGGACTACAACCGCGTCCAGCTTGACGGAACAACGGACGAGATTATGCCCCTGGGGGATTTGCCCGCCAAATGGGCCGCCTTCAACTGGAACGTTATCGAATGCGATGGCCACAGCCTTGAGGAGCTGTCCGAGGCCTTTGATGCCGCGGAGGCTTATAAGGAAGGGCCCAGCGTAATTATTGCCCATACGGTTAAGGGCAGGGGCGTGTCCTTTATGGAGGGCAAGGCGGCCTGGCACGGCAAGGCCATACCCGACGAAGATCTGGCTGCGGCTCTTAAGGAACTGGAGGTGTAAGGCCATGGCAAAAGCAATCAGAGAAGTATACGGCACCGTACTTGCGGAGTTGGGAGAGAAAAACTCCGATATTGTAGTGCTGGACGCCGACCTTTCCGGCTCTACCAAGAGCGCCATTTTCGGGAAAGCCCACCCGGAGCGCTTCTTCAACATGGGCATAGCGGAAGCTAACATGGTGGCCACCGCATCAGGCCTGGCCACAACGGGGAAGATTCCCTTTGTAAACACTTTTACCGCCTTTCTCAGCACCCTGGGCCTGCTGGCCATCAGGGCTCAAATATGCTACGGCAACCTGAACGTAAAACTGGGCGGGGCCTATTGCGGCACGTCCGCCGCCTTCGACGGCTCGTCCCACCACGCCACCGAGGACATTGCAATCATGCGGAGCCTTCCCAACATGACGGTACTGGCGCCCTCCGACGCCGAATCCACCCGTTGGGTGACCCAGTTCGCCGTGGAACACCAGGGCCCGGTGTACCTGCGGCTGTCCAGGGACGTATATCCCGACCTTTACGCGCCCGGCACTAAATTCGAGTGCGGCAGGGGCGCAATAGTACGGGAGGGCAGCGATGTGACGGTAATCGCCTGCGGGCTTCTGGTTCACAAGGCCATTGAGGCTGCTGAAATCCTGGCTGAGAGGGGTATTTCCGTCCGGGTGGTGGACATGTATTCCATCAAGCCCATAGACAGTGAGCTCATTTTGAAATGCGCCCAGGAGACGGGCGCCATAGTCTGCGCCGAGGAGCACAATATTTACGGCGGCCTTGGCGGCGCCGTTTCCGAAGTCCTGGCCTGGGGCGGCGCTTCCGCCGTAACCGAGTTTGTGGGGATTCAGGACACCTTTACGGAAAGCGGCCCTTACAGCCAGCTCCTGAAAAAATACGGGCTTGACGCCCAGGGCGTTATAGCCGGCATAGAAAAGGTTTTGGCAAGGAAGAAATAAAATAAAAAAGTAATCCGAGAGTGCCACTGCCCGAAGGTAATGGCGCTCCGGTCATACATAGCTCATTATTATAATAGCTTATCAGTTTGCCGGCTTAAATGTGCGACAGCAAAAAGACTCTTGGAAACAGGTGGAATGGATATGGGTGCTTTTGAACTCAGACCGAATATGCTGCTGGGTGTATCAAGTTCCGCAACCCAGGTGGAGGGTGGGGAACTTGACCACACCTGGACCGACTGGTGCAGGAAGGGCAACATCAAAGACGGCAGCTCTCCCGCCGTGGCCGCCGGTCATTGGGAGCGCTGGTATGAGGACGCGCTGCTTATGCGCTCCCTGGGGGTTCATACCTGCCGCTTTAGCGTCCAGTGGGCCAGAGTGGAGCCCAGGGAAGGGGAATTCGACCAGGAGGCCATCCGCCATATAAAGGAGGAGGTCATGCTCCTGCTGGGCTTGGGCATACAGCCCCTTGTGACCCTTCACCATTTTACAAATCCCATGTGGTTCGAGGAAAAGGGAGGCTGGGAAAACCCGGACAACATTAAATTCTTTCTAGGCTATGTGGAAAAGATGGTGCGGGAGCTGGGGCACCTGGTCAGTGAATATATCACTATAAACGAGCCCAACGTATACGCTGCCGAGGGGTATTATTTCGGCAACTGGCCTCCGGGGAAAAAGAGCCTGAAGGATGCAGGCCAGGTTCTGTCCGTCATGGCCGCCGCCCATATCCGAAGTTACAGGCTGATTCACAACCTCCGCAGGGGGCTGGGTTTTTCCGATACCAGGGTGGGCTTTGCCATACAATTCCGGGCCTCTGAAGGCAAAAACACTATAAATCCCCTGTATCTGCCTTCTGTGCTTCGAAGCGAAAAACTGTTTCAGAGCGCAATTACGGAGGCCATGGCGATGGGGAAGTTTACCAAGCCCCTGAAAAATTATGCCAGAGCCAGGCAGCGCCGTTACTGCGATTTTCATGGGCTCAGCTACTACGGCCAGATTGAAAGTCACTCCCGGAAGGGGGCGGCAAAACATGACCAGACCTGGGAGCCCTATCCACAGGGGATTGTCAAATGCGCCCAGATGTTAAATGACATATGCCCGCTGCCCATATATATTACGGAAAACGGCGTGTTTACTAACGACGATGGTATCAGAATCAGGTTCATTTACGAACACTTGAATGAGATTTCCCGCTGCTCCCTGCCGTTGGAGCGCTATTATTACCGGAGTTTTATGGACGGCTTTGAATGGACGGAGGGGAGCAGCGCCCGTTACGGGCTTGTTTCCGTGGACCCCGGCACTCAGGAGCGCAGCATAAAACGCAGCGGCGAGTTCTATTCAAAGCTTATAGAAAACAGGGGCGTTACCCAAGAGATGTTTGACGAATATATAGCCGCCGGTGATTAAAAACACAGGTACATAAAAAGGCAGGATACGCTTTTGCTTTTCCTGCCTTTAAGCTTATTGGGGCTTATGAGCTCTTGACCGCCTTTGTCGGCCTGTTGTCCCCGTGCTTTACAAAGAGCATTGTAACAAAGGCCAGGAGCACAAAAACTGAGCCGTAAGGGAACAGGGTGGTCATCTTGATGTCCAGAAATACGCCGCTTAAAATGGGGGTCACCGTCTGGGCGGCCATGCTGGCGGTATAGTAAAACCCCGTATATTTGCCCACGTCGCTGCCTCTGGACAGTTCCACCACCATGGGGTAGCTGTTCACGTTGATTGTGGCCCAGCCTATGCCTGCAGTGGCAAAGAGTATGTTCATGACTAGGGGGGAACTGCCCGCCCTCATAAAGGAGGCGGCAAAGAAGGAGCAGCCCAGGATGATAATACCTCCAAGAATGGTCTTTTTCCTTCCTATTTTTGAAGCTACAATGCCCACGGGGATATAGGCCAGGATGGCGGCGCTCGTGGCTATGGTCAGGGTGGTGTTGTAATCCAGGTTCAGAACCTTTCCCGCATAAACGGAATACTTGCTGGTGACGGCGTTATAGCCCATAAACCAGAGCACAACTGAAGCCAGTATCAAAAGCAGCGAGGTTCTCTCTTCGCGGCTGAGTTTTTTATTGCCGCTCAGCTCTGCCTCATCGTCTTTGCCATCAATATCGTATTTTCTGCTCTCCTCCCGCATTTCGGCAACAAACTGAGGCTCCTTGACCTTCCACAGGAAAATCAGCAGGGAGACCAGCATTATACCCGAAGCCATGGCGAAAAAACCGGTATAGCTCATAAGGGCATTTTTGGGGTGGCCGGTTTTAAAGACCATGCCCAGAATAAGTACTATTATACCGCCGGCGGCGCCCATAAGATTGATAATAGAGTTGGCCTTGGAGCGAAGGGGCTTAATGGTCACATCGGGCATCAGTGCCACCGCAGGGCTGCGGAAGGTGGCCATGGACAAGAGCAGTATAAGGAGTATGGCCATGAATGCTATAAGGGGGAGGGGGTTTTTCACCGTCTGCTGCCAGGCGTAGGCCTGCCTTGCGGGAACGACATAATTGGTGTAGTCGGGATTAGTGACCTCAGCGCCGGTTGTACCGTCGGTTACCGTCATTGTGATGGAGGTAAATTCGCTGCGGCTGAAGGCCTCCCGGATGACAACGGTCCTGCCGTCCGGAGTGTTGACGGTAAGGTCTGCGTCATATAGGGTTTCCAGGGCTGTGGGATTTTGGACGTCCACCTCCTGCAGGTTCTTTAGCTGCATGTTGTCGGCAAAAGAGAGCACAACTAAAAATATGGCTGCAAGGATGGTGCCGAAAATGATAAAGGGCGTCCGCCTCCCCAACCTGCTTTTGTGCCTGTCCGATATGGCGCCGAAAAGGGGCAGCAAAAATAAAGCCAGAACATTATCCAGGGCCATAACGACGCCGGAAAAGCTCTGGGCCATACCGAATTTGTCCGTTAGAATTTTGGGGATGATATTGTCATACACCTGCCAGAAGGTGCATATCAGGAAAAAAGCAAAGCCGACAAAGATTGTACGCACGGTATTAAGCTTCATGGCGCTACCTCACATTTCTTACTGTTCCTGTCATACAAATTAATTCTAAATGAATTTAACAGATTATTCAACAATAAATTGACGCTAATTGTCTTATAGTGTAAAATGACAGAAAAGGAGGTATTCCTGGCTGTGAATAAAAGGATTAAAACTGCTATTCCTATTGCCGGCGCCGCCCTTGCCCTTAGT
>DUOX01000019.1 GCA_012838665.1 Clostridiales bacterium | reverse complement strand
GGCGCCCGGGTCATTACTCTTACAACGGAAAACATGGTGGGCAATGTGGAGCATGCTAGCGACCATATCATAACCATCCCGGACACCCACGAAGTTTTGCTGCCCTCTCTGGCCGTGCTCCCCCTGCAACTGTTTGCTTACTATATGGCGCTGTACAGAGGCTGCGACATCGACAAACCGAGGAATCTTGCAAAGTCAGTAACTGTTGAATAAAAAACACCGGCACGATCCATGGATCGTGCCGTGGTCTTATTCTGTTCACTACTCTTGGTTTAGAGTTTCCAGCAATGCCTTGTATTCATCATCGGTTTCTATCTTATCGGGCGGGAAAAACTCCTCTACGGGGAAGCGTATCCGGCCAAACAGTGTGCAGGGATCGTCTTCCGCGCCTCCAACGCATTCCTTGTCAGGCAGGCAATAATTGTAAACCGGTATCACAAGTTGAGTGTCTCTCTCCAGTCTGATTATGCTGAACTGTCCCAGTGTTGCCAGCAGCACTCGTCCTGTATGGCCCAAAACAATGCCGTCGCCGAGCATGGAAATTATGTTTTCCGGAACCTCTATCAGCTCGTTGTCCAGATTATCGCAGCAGCCTGCGTCAATAAGTTTAAGGCTCAGCAAGATCGGGTCAACTGCCTCAACCACCGCAATTGGCTGGTTGATCTTATCGCAGTGCAGGCAGTTGTCTTCTGAAGTAAATACCTTGGCATTGCCTTCACTTCCAAACAGCATTACTCTTTTGTCAAACACCGCAAGGCCGCAGATTTCCCCTCCGCAGGGGAAGACTATGCCTTTTATCTTGTAAAAATACCTTACATCCACGGTATAGTATCCACGGTTAAAGGTTACCTCATCTACATCTACTTTAACGCATAAAAGCTCTGCGCTGCGTGGACGCACACTAATAGCGCCGCTTATGTATTGCTGGGAGCCGATTGTAGGATATACCCGCAGATCTTCTATACAGTCTTTGTCACGGCAGCTGTCGAATATCTTCCTCGTATGTATGCATACGGCTTCTCTTAAGCTTGCCGTATCATTCAACGGACCGGGCAAAACCCTGTCTGCCATTTTTCTACCTCCTAGATGAAAGTTTGAATCAATGTTCATTACAGTGTATGCGCTGATATTAATAATGTGAAGATTTTTGATTATGATATACACATTATAAAAAGAATCATTTGACTATATGCCGGAAAAGTTTTATAATATCGTAATTTAGTTTTAATGCTGCTTGAGGTGTTGTATGAGCAGGTTCGGATTTATTCGTGAAAAACTCGACATCAAAATTCTCATCCTATTTATCCTGCAGCGCCTGCCGGAAGCTGTAAGCGGTTCCACCTTAGCTGACCTGACCCTCTGTGATGACGGGATCAGCTATTTTGACTACGTGGAATGCCTCAACGAGCTAATTGAAACAGGTCACGTTGCCGAAGCCGATAACAAATACCGCATTACGGAAAAGGGGATTCGCAATGGAAGCGCCATTGAAAGCAGCCTGCCCTATTCCGTCAGGTCCAAGGCCGAGCGCGCGGCCCTGTCCGTGGCCGCAGTCATGAGGCGAAACTCCATGATAAAAACCTCCCACGAACCCCTGCCTGAGGGCGGCTGTGCCGTCGAATTGTGTCTGGCCGACGGAATGGGTGAAATTATTTCAATGCGCCTGCTTGCAGCAGGGGAGGAACAGGCAAAAAAAATTGAAGCAACCTTCAGAAAGGACGCTGAGGGGGTCTATAATCATATTATTGATTACCTCCTCAATGACCAAACATAACAAACAATAAAAATAGAAGGAAAAATATTTATGGAAACATTCATTCCCGAAGGATACAAAAGCATACTCTCCGTTTATGACACCCAAAAGGCCATTGGCCTTCTAAAGCGTTTGTTTGAGGACAACCTTGCCGCAGCTCTTAACCTTTACCGCGTTTCGGCGCCCCTCTTTGTGGAAGAACATACCGGCATAAACGACAACCTCACCGGCCGTGAGCGCCCCGTGAGTTTTGACATACCGATAGCGGGCGCCAGCGCGCAGGTGGTCCAGTCTTTGGCCAAATGGAAAAGGGTTGCCCTGTACAGGTATAATTTTTATCCCGGAAAAGGGATATATACGGATATGAACGCAATCCGCCGTGATGAGGATGAGCTGGATAACCTTCACTCCATCTATGTGGACCAGTGGGATTGGGAGAAGGTCATCGAAAGGCAACAGCGGAATGCGGATTACCTGAAAAGTACGGTGCTGGACATCGTGGGCGCCATTTGCGATACCCAGGACACCATCCACGCCCTTTATCCCCAGCTGGCCCATACGGGGAAGCTCTCCCGGGAAGTGTCCTTTATCACTGCTCAGGAGCTTGAAGATATGTACCCCCACCTTAGCAGCAAGGAAAGGGAAAATGCCTATCTGAAAGAGCACAAAACTGCCTTTATCATGGGAATTGGCGATAAGCTACGCTCCGGCAAGCCCCATGACCTGCGCTCTCCGGACTACGATGATTGGAGCCTAAACGGCGACATTCTGTTCTGGTACGATATGCTGGGCTGCGCCATGGAAATCTCATCAATGGGAATTCGGGTGGACCCCGAAGCTCTGGACCGCCAGCTTACCGCTTCAGGCTGTGATGACAGACGTGAGCTTATGTACCATCGTATGCTTATGGAGGGTAAATTGCCTCTCACCATTGGGGGCGGAATCGGCCAGTCCAGGCTGTCCATGCTTATTCTTCGCAAGGCCCATATCGGTGAAGTTCAGGCCAGTGTCTGGGACGAAAAAACAATTTCAGCCTGTCAGGAAGCGGGAATAATGCTTTTATAGCACAACGCCGCTTGAATTGTCTAAAGAGGGTGGGGACTTTTCCGTCCCGGCCCTCTTTAAATTATGATTGAATAGTGTGCTGTATCGTACACTGTATAGTACACTTTTGAGCATATTCCAGAGCTTATCCCCATACATATCTAATATCAATAAACATCTCAATCAACCTAAGGGGGAATAGGCGTGGCAGGCAGCAAAATTTATGAGGACATCGCACTCCGCACCGACGGGGATATATATTTGGGCGTAGTCGGTCCGGTGAGGACGGGTAAGTCCACCTTCATCAAACGTTTTATGGAGACCTTGGTCATCCCCAACATCGAAAACAGCTACATGAAAGAACGCGCACGTGATGAGCTCCCTCAAAGCGGCTCGGGCCGTACCATAATGACCGCGGAGCCGAAATTTGTACCCGAGGAGGCTGTAGATATTGTCCTCGACAGCGGCGTCAGCTTCTCCGTCAGGCTGATTGACTGCGTTGGGTACATGGTAAAAAGCGCCGTGGGCCAATTTGAAGGCGAGGAAGAGCGGATGGTAACTACTCCCTGGTTTGACCACGAGATTCCAATGTCGGAGGCTGCCGAACAAGGAACGTATAAGGTCATAACGGAGCATTCTACCATCGGACTTGTGGTAACCACGGACGGCAGCATTTGCGGAATCCCGCGGGAGGATTATGTTGAGCCGGAGGAGAGGGTAGTCAATGAGCTAAAGGCAATCGGAAAGCCTTTCATAATTATTCTCAACTGCGCGGACCCCGGCACAGCGGAAGCCACCTCCCTGCGTGAGGAGCTTTCCCAAAAATACGGCGTAAGCTGCGTGGCAGCAAACTGTCTTGAGCTGGACGAGGCCACCCTTACGGAAATCATGAAGACCGTTCTTTACGAATTCCCCATAATCGAGCTGGGCATATATCTGCCCTCCTGGGTGGACGCACTGCCCCTGCAGCACAGCATAAAAACGGGCCTGTTCTCATCCATACTGGATGCCGCCAGTGACATGGGTAGAATTAGGGATGTTTTCACTGTAGTCGACAAACTGGATCAGGATGAAAACATAAGTGAGGCCCGTATAAGAGAGCTGTCCCTGGGCACCGGCGATGCCATGGTCATTATCGAACTGCCTCGGGAGATGTACTATAAGACCATCAGCGAGGAGTCCGGCTTTGATATCAAGGACGACGGAGATCTTATGGCGCTGCTTACCGAAATGAGCGTAGTAAAGAGGGAATATGACAGAGTGAGCCAGGCCCTGGAGGATGTGCGCACAAAGGGCTATGGTATCGTTCTGCCTACGGTGGACGAACTACATCTGGAGGAGCCGGAGATAATCAAGCAGAGCGGCCGATACAGTGTGCGCCTCAAGGCCAGCGCGCCCTCCATCCATATGATAAAGGCCAATATAGAAACAGTGGTTTCTCCTGCTTTGGGCGGCGAAAAAGCCTCCGAGGAGATAATAAACTTCCTGCTGCAGGGTTTTGAGGGCGATGTAAGCCGGATTTGGGAGTCCAATATTTTCGGCAAATCCCTGTACGACATCGCAGGGGAAGGGCTTACCGCCAAAATAAGGCGCATGCCGGAGGATGCGCAATTCAAACTTCAGGAGACGCTTCAGCGCATCATAAACGAAGGCTCCGGAGGACTTATTTGCATAATCCTGTAACCCGTTATTTCATAAGTTTCCATTACTTTAAAATCGGTTGTAGGGAAAAAGCAAGCTTTAGGCGCCATAATAAAGGAAGGCGATGCCTTCCTTTATTATGGCTGTCCTTTAATCAGACAATCCTGATAATTGTCTTCAATTATCTTTTGATTTTGCAGTTTAATTTTATGATAAATTCAAATATTGCTCATAACAGGCAAAACCGTATTGCCTTTTCCATAAATTAAGAATATAATTAAACCAAACATGCAAAAAAGAGGTGCTGCATTTGAAAAGAATATCAAGAGTTGCCAAGTCTGTGAGAGCATCAACCACATTAGCAGTTGATTCCCTGGCAAAGCAAATGAAGGCAGACGGACTTGACGTCGTGGGTTTTGGAACCGGCGAACCGGATTTTGACACACCTGACAACATTAAGGAAGCCTGTATTACCGCCCTTGACAAAGGATTTACAAAATATACCCCCGCCGCGGGCATCATTCCTCTGCGTGAAGCAGTTGCCGCGAGGCTGAAAACGGACTGCGGCCTGGACTATGACTATACCCAGATTACAGTGGCAAGCGGCGCTAAGCACTGTATTTTTATTGCCCTGATGACCCTTTTGGAGCCAGGGGAGGAAGTTATTATCCCTGCGCCCTATTGGGTGAGTTATTACGAGATGGTACGCATGGCGGGCGGCGTTCCCGTCATTGTATCAGCAGGGGAGGAGCAGAATTTTAAAATAACTGCCGAGCAGTTTGAAGCTGCTGTTACAGATAAAACTAAAGTATTTATACTAAATAACCCCTCCAACCCCACAGGCATGCTCTATTCCCGGAAGGAACTGGAGGCCCTGGCAGAGATATGCCTTAAACATGACCTCTATGTTATCTCCGATGAAATATATTACGGCCTTGTGTATGATGATAAGGAATTTGTGAGCTTTGCAGCCCTTGGCGAGGACATCAAAGAGCGCACCATACTCATAAACGGAGTGTCCAAATCCTACTCCATGACCGGCTGGCGCATTGGCTATGCCGCTGCAAATAATGAAATTTCCTTGGTGATGGCAAACTATCTGAGCCACTCCACCGGAGCTCCAGGCACAATGAACCAGTGGGCGGCTGTGGAGGCCCTTATAGGTCCCCAGGACGGCATAGAGGCGATGCGCAAAACCTTCGAGGTAAGGCGCAACTATATCGTCAAGCGTATCAACAGCATACCGGATGTGAGCTGCATCACGCCCGACGGCGCCTTTTATGTGATGATGAATATTGAAAAGCTTATCGGCAGGACCCTGGGAGGAAGAGTGATAAATAATGATGATGACTTCGCCGTTACTTTCCTTGAAAAAGGGCTTGTGGCAGTGGTACCCTGCTCTGGCTTTGGTGCTCCCGGCTTTGTGCGCTGGACCTATGCCACCTCTATGGAAAACATAAGGGAAGGCCTGGATAGGCTGGAAAAGTTCCTCAAGGGGGAATAAATAATTGAAGGACATCTACGAAAGCCCTCTGGCTTCCCGCTATGCCAGCCGGGAAATGCTTTATATCTTTTCGCCTGACAACAAATTTTCCACCTGGCGCAAGCTTTGGATTGCCCTGGCCAGAGCGGAAAGGGAACTGGGCCTTCCCATTACCGACGAGCAGATCGCGGAGATGGAGGCGCATGTTTACGATATAGATTACGAACACGCCGCCGAGATGGAAAAAAAGCTGCGCCATGACGTAATGGCCCATGTCCACGCGTATGGCAGGGTTTGCCCCAAGGCCATGCCCATAATCCATCTTGGAGCCACCAGCTGCTATGTAGGCGACAATACAGATATAATCCTTATGCGTCAGGGGCTTGAGCTTATCCGTGCTGGACTTGTGAACGTAATAGACCGCCTCGCAAAATTTGCGGAAAAATATAAGTCCCTGCCAACTCTGGGCTTTACCCATTTCCAGCCCGCCCAGCTTACAACCGTGGGAAAAAGGGCGACCCTGTGGATGCAGGATTTTCTTATGGATCTGGATGAGGTTGACTGCCGCATATCCAAGCTGCGTCTTCTGGGCTCCAAGGGTACAACGGGAACTCAGGCCAGTTTCATGGAGCTGTTTAACGGCGACCACGAAAAGGTAAAGCGTATGGAGGAAATGATAGCCGCCGAAATGGGCTTTGAGGGGGTATACCCCGTCACCGGGCAGACTTATCCCCGGAAGGTGGATACTTGCGTTTTGACAGCGCTTTCCGGCGTGGCTCAAAGCGCGGGAAAATTTGCAAACGACATGCGCCTGCTGGCCCATTTAAAGGAGCTGGAGGAACCTTTTGAGGAAAACCAAATCGGCTCCTCGGCAATGCCCTACAAGCGCAATCCCATGCGCTGCGAGCGCATATGCGCCCTGGCCAGATACGTTATTATCAACGCCCAGAACCCGGCCATGACCGCATACAGTCAATGGTTTGAGCGGACTCTGGACGATTCCGCCAATAAGCGAATCTCCATTCCGGAGGCTTTCCTGGCTACCGACGCCATATTGAACATATGCCTTAACGTAGCCTCCGGCATCCGTGTCTACGAGAAAGTGATAGCTAGGCACATTGCCGAAGAACTGCCCTTTATGGCCACGGAAAACATTATGATGGACGCCGTAAAGCGGGGTGGCAACAGGCAGGAGCTCCACGAGCGGATAAGAACGCATTCCATGGCCGCCGGAGCCGTTGTTAAAGAACAGGGGTTGCCTAATGACCTTGTCTCGCGCATAGCGTCCGACCCCATGTTCGGTTTGACGGAGGAGGAAATACGGAAAAACCTCGACCCGTCTTCCTATATAGGCCGCGCTCCCGAGCAGGTTGCTGATTTTCTGCGGGATTGGGTTGCGCCCGTCCTTGAAAAGCACAAAGCGCTGCTGAAATCAGATACAGCCGAATTGAAAGTTTGATTCTCCGCATACGCTATAATCAAAAAAATCTTCCCTGTCTCGGTAGTGACAAATCTGTTATTTCGGGACAGGGGAGTTTTCTTTTATCCGGCATCCCCGACATTGACATATATCGGGAAAAAACTTATAATAACTTATAATAATTTTGTTATTTTGCTGTTTATAATTAATTTTGATAATCAATTTGAAATAGTTTAAAAAGCCCCATATTTGCCCTGGTTTTGCGAATTTGGATTGTCAATATTCTTACGCTGGTTATCTACCTGTTCATTCTCCTTATACTTGTGCCCATCTTCGGGGACAACACGGCTCTGTCGCAGCTTACCTGCTGCTGACTTATCTGGATGCCTGGAGGGCAGGGGAGGGGGGACCATAATCTGGTCCTCTACGGCCACATTAAATGGGACAGACTAAAGCCTGCAAAATTTCGATTTTGCCGGGTTATTTTATGGGCTACAGGGGCAAGCGGATATCTGACCGTTTGGTTTATAAAAAAGACGGCATCCAAGAGGACCCAAGAAAATAATCGGATAAAAATTGGTGCATAGTTTGGCCATTCCCTCATATCCATGTTAGGAGAGGGGAGTGGCATATATGTTTATTACAATAAATCTAAAAAACCTATTCGTTCCCGCAGTACTTATAATCGTTGTCATCGCCATCATACTTTTGATTTCATCCGGTCCGGCGTCCGAAACCATGCTGGGAGCATCCGGTAATGCCGAATCATGTTCCTCGGTGCTGATTATTGACGCCGGCCACGGCGGAGAGGACGGGGGAGCCCAGTCCAAATCCGGATTGCTTGAGAGTTCCGTCAATCTGGATATTGCCTTGCGCCTTGAAGCCTTAGCGGGGCTAATGGGTGTTGATACGATTATGACCCGCACCAGTGAGGAAATAGATTACCCAGAAAGCGCCAATACCACACACGCCCGCAAGACCTACGACCAAAACAGGCGGCTTGAGCTGATTAATTCCACGCCAAATGCGGTTTTAATAAGCATACACCAGAATAAATTCCCCAACCCCATACCCAGAGGTTCGCAGGTGATGTACGCAAAGACGGAAGGCAGCAAGGAACTGGGTGAGCTGGCCCATGCAAATCTGATTGCCGCACTGTACCCCGAAAACAGACGGGTGGCCATTCCCGTATATGACTCAATCTTTCTGTTTAACAATATAAACTGCACCGGCATTTTGGTAGAATGCGGCTTCCTCTCCAACCCGGTAGAGGCGGAACTCCTTGCCACCGACGAATACCGCATAAAACTTGCCTCGGTACTGCTTTGCTCATACCTGCAATATATGGAAGAGGCGTCCTGACAGGAGGATAATCACAAATGAAAGCCAAAACAATATTTTATTGCACGGAATGCGGAAATGAGACGCCCAAGTGGGCCGGCAGATGCTCCGTCTGCGGCGAGTGGAACACTTTGGTGGAAGCTCCCGCAGAGTCAAAGGCCGTCAGGGGGGCGCGCAATAAAACCCTTGCCGTTCAGCGCCGCAGCTTTCCAAAACAGCTCAAGGAGTTGGATTCCCAAGAGGAAATCCGCTTTTCAACAGGTATTGGCGAATTGGACCGTGTTTTGGGAGGCGGCGCCGTTCGGGGTTCCATGGTTCTTGTGGGGGGTGCCCCGGGAATCGGCAAATCGACTTTGCTGCTCCAGATATGTAATCTGATGATAGGGGAAAAAATACTCTACGTCACAGGTGAGGAGAGCCAGCGTCAGCTTAAAATGCGCGCCCAGCGCCTTGGCGTCAAGGGCGAAGGGCTTTATGTACTTGCCGAAACCGACCTGAATTCCACGGTGCAGGCCGCCGAAGAACTGCTCCCCACGGTGCTGATTATCGACTCCATTCAAACTCTTTACAATAGCGAGCTGGATTCCGCTCCCGGCAGCGTCAGCCAGGTGAAGGACTGCACCATGTCTATTATGCAGCTGGCCAAGGAGCTGGGAATCACCGTCTTTGTGGTGGGCCATGTTAATAAGGAGGGCGCTATCGCAGGTCCCAAAGTGCTGGAGCACATGGTGGACTGCGTCCTTTATTTTGAAGGCGAGCGCAATATGGCCTATCGTATCCTCCGCGCTGCCAAGAACCGCTTTGGCTCCACCAATGAAATTGGCGTTTTTGAAATGGCCGACAACGGCCTCATTGAAGTCGCAAACCCCTCCGAGATGCTCCTTGCCGGCAGGCCTGAAAATTCCCCCGGCACCTGCGTCGCCTGTGTCATTGAGGGAACACGGCCGATTCTTGCGGAAATTCAGGCCTTGGTGACCCCTTCGGGCTTCAATGTCGCCCGCCGCAACTCTAACGGCATTGACTACAACAGGGCAATGCTCCTGCTGGCGGTTCTGGAAAAGCGGGGCGGCATGGCTGTCTCCGGATGCGATGCCTACATCAACGTGATTGGCGGCCTGCAGCTGGACGAGCCGGCGGCCGATCTTGCAACCGTTCTGGCAATTGCCTCCAGTTTTAGGGACAGGCCTATTGGCAGCGACGTTGCGGCAATCGGCGAGGTGGGCCTGACCGGCGAGATACGCGCTGTAACGGCCATTAATCAGCGCCTGTCTGAAATATCCCGGCTTGGTTTCAAACGCTGTGTGCTGCCGCTACGGGCCCGTGGCGATATAACAAGGCCGGCAGGTCTGGAACTTATATCAGTCCGCAACATTAGAGAGGCTATCTGCGCCGTTCTGGACTGAGCCGACGGCCTCGGAAACAGGCACGTAATATATGCAGTCAGAGCCCTGGACCGGGCCTTTCCAGTCCGATATGCGTTCAAGGCAGCAATAGCCGTCGCGCTGATATTTACAATTACCCAGACACGCAATTAAACTCATTTGGCCACCCTCCGCATTTTTTGTAGAGATAGTTTGCCGAAATAGGAAGTCGATTATGCCTAAGTTTATCGAAATGCCCCATCTTCCCGAGCGGAAAGTCAAGCTGCTCATTGCAGGGGAGAGATATAGGAAAATTTTGTCAGACCCATTGAGGAACCTGGGAATATCCGTTTTATGGATGCCGGATAACAGGGCAGTGGATTCCAGAGTGTCCGGCCATGTGGATTTAAGCCTTGTGCATCTCGGCGGCAACAAGCTTTTGGCTTCTAAAAATATTTTGGGGAATGAACTATTTGTTAATATATTAACAAGTAGGGAAGTAGAGCTGATTGTCAGTACGGAGGAGCAAGGGTGTAAATATCCGGCAGATTCAAGACTAAACGTCTGTATTTTGGGCAACTATCTAATTGAAAATGAGAAATACGCCGACAAGCTGATGGCCAGCCAAAGGCCGGATTTAAAGATAATAAACGTCAAACAGGGCTACACGAAATGTTCAATCTGCGTGGTGGATTCAAAGTCAATTATCACATCCGATAAAGCCATTGCCGAAAAAG
Source organism: Clostridiales bacterium (assembly GCA_012838665.1). Lineage (GTDB taxonomy): Bacteria > Bacillota > Clostridia > Oscillospirales > Oscillospiraceae > DUOX01. The sequence continues at coordinate 93,328 of DUOX01000019.1, read as the reverse complement.
CCGGAGAAGCCGGCTTAAATGTGTTGCTGATTCAAGCGGGGCATGTTTGGCTGCCGGGCTATGATACCGGCTTTATAGGAGGAGCAGCGTTTAAAACTGCCGCCAACGGTTTGGCTTTTACCGGCAGAATTGAAGGGCACCCGGATAAAGAAAAAATTTTAGAATTCCTTAATGACAGGAATGTTGAACCAATTTTCCTGACGGATGAACCAATCTTTGATATCGGCTCGGCAATTCCTTTATGTGAAGGATAACTTACCCGGCAACCCTGCGCTTTTAGCCTGGAGTTCTCTATAATATGTTGTATGCTGTTTTAAAACCAATTCCCCTCCCCTAAATTACACAAAATTTTTATTTTGTGTAATTTTTGGTTATAATGCCTATGGACACCATTACCCCTTCCCTGATAAAATCAGGGAAATCTACTAGTAAAATACGATGAACGGAGGTGCCCTATGGATTATCGCAGTGACTCACCCCAAATTCTCAGGGACTTTCTGATTTATCACGAGACCATCAAAGGGCATTCCAGCGCTACGGTTGAAGAGTATTTTCTGGACATGCGCATGTTTTTCAGATACTTGAAAGTTCACCGGGGACTTGTTCCTCTGGAGACCAGCTTTGACGACATATCCATATCGGACGTGGATTTGGATTTTGTGGCCTCAGTCTCCATTGCCGAGGTGTACGCTTTTTTGGGTTACCTTTCCCGGGACCGTGAAAATCCAAGCCGCGGGCGCGGCAAATCCCGAGGTCTTTCTGCAACTACCAGAGCCAGGAAAATTGCTGCTATCCGCAGTTTTTATAAATATCTCACCGTAAAGGCAAAACTTATAGACACAAATCCTGTACAGGACCTGGACTCCCCCAAGGTGCCCCGGTCCCTCCCCCGCTATCTAAGTCTGGAAGAGAGCCAGCGCCTTCTCAGCGCGGTGGGCGGGAAAAACCGCGAGCGGGACTATTGCATTATCTGCCTTTTTCTAAACTGCGGGCTTCGCATTTCCGAAATCGTTGGCCTTGATGTTTTCGATATTCATACAGACCATATACGAATCGTCGGCAAAGGCAGTAAGGAACGCATTGTATACCTGAACGATGCCTGTGTTGAGGCCATTAACAATTACCTTAACGTGCGCAAAGGCATTGCTGCCGTGGACAAAAACGCCTTGTTTCTTTCAAACCGCAGGACCCGTATCAGCCGGGAGTCAGTACATAAAATGGTCAAAAAGACTCTCTTAAAGGCAGGGCTTGACAGCAGTAAATACTCCGCCCATAAGCTGCGGCACACTGCAGCTACCCTGATGCTGAAAAACGGAGTTGATGTCAGGACACTGCAGGAAGTATTGGGGCACGACCATCTCAACACCACACAGATTTATACCCATGTGGACAATTCCGAACTAAGGATTGCCGCTGCTGCAAACCCCCTTGGCAAATACTCGCCAAAAAAGAACAAATAACTAGGTTTTCATATTGATAAAAGTTTTGTGATAATATACAATATTGTGGTATTCGTCTGATAACAAAAATTCATTGGGAGATACATCCTTATGGTCTTTTCCAGCATACTGTTTATGTTTATATATCTGCCTATTGTACTGGCAGTATATTTTATTCTGCCCCGTAAATGGCGCAATTTATGGCTTTTTGTGGTCAATTTCGTGTTTTACGGCTGGGGCGAGCCGGTATACGTCCTGCTGATGACATTTTCCATAAGCCTCAACTATTTCAGCGGCCGAATGATAGATAAATACCGGGCTCAGGACAAAAAGGCCCGCATCTTCTTAATAGCTAATACTGGAATTAATATACTTTTGCTGGTGTTTTTCAAATATTTTGACCTTTTGGCAGAGACAGTTAGCCTTATACCAGGTATAAACATCCGCCCCCTGGGGCTTGGGCTGCCTATAGGCATATCCTTCTACACCTTCCAGAACATGTCCTATGTCATTGATGTCTACAGGGGCGACACAAGCGCTCAGAAGAATTATATAGCATACGGAACGTATCTGGCCCTTTTCCCACAGCTTATTGCGGGACCCATTGTGAGGTACAGGGATGTGGCGGAACAGCTGGAGACCAGAACAAACAGCGCGGAGCAGTTTGCCTCCGGCGTCCGGCGTTTTGTTATAGGGCTGGCCAAGAAAACGCTCATTGCTAACAATATCGGCCGGCTGTGGGATATTTACGCGGAAACACCGGTATCTCAGCTTACTCTTGTGGGAGCCTGGATTGGAATAGTAGCCTTTTCACTTCAAATCTACTTCGACTTTTCCGGCTACTCAGACATGGCCATAGGTTTGGGAAAACTTCTTGGCTTTGATTTCCTGGAAAACTTCAATTACCCCTATATTTCAAAAAGCGTTACGGAGTTTTGGCGCCGCTGGCATATGAGCCTCAGCAGATGGTTCAGGGACTATGTGTATATACCTCTGGGCGGCAGCCGAAGGGGCTTGAAACGTCAGATTTTCAATTTGTTGGTTGTCTGGGCGCTGACCGGCATTTGGCATGGCGCCAATTGGACCTTCCTCCTCTGGGGGCTTTACTACGCTTTTTTCCTCATCATAGAAAAGGTATTTCTCCTCAGGTGGTTGGAAAAAATACCGAATTTTATCGGCCACATTTACGCCCTTTTTGTTGCCGTCTGTGGCTGGGTACTCTTCCAGCTGGGCAATATGGAGCATGTTTTCACTTATTATAAGGCCATGTTCGGCTTTGGCAGCGGCGGCCTGATATCCGGAACCGACATATATTATTTGTCCGGCTACCTGCTGCTAATAATCATCGGCGCCGTAGCCAGCACTCCCCTTGGGGCAAAACTCTATCAAAAAATGCCGCATAAAGTTAAAGGCGTTCTGTCGCCTATATTGGTGGCGCTGGTGCTGGTTATTTCCACCGCTTATCTTGTGGATGCCACCTACAATCCTTTCCTGTACTTCAGATTTTAGGAGTAAAGCCTATGAGCAAACGCGCAAATTGGGTACAGAGCATTATATTTCTGGCCTTCATCTTCCTGTTTTTCTTCCTAAACTTAATACTGCCCGATAAGGATTTTTCCGAACAGGAAAACCGTAAACTGGCTCAAAGCCCGAAATTCACCTCCTCCTCCCTTTTCTCCGGGAATTTTACTAAAAATTTTGAGACATATACCACAGACCAGTTCGCGTTCAGAGACAATTGGATTACCCTGAAAGCCTTTTCGGAACTGACCGCCGGGAAAAAGGAAAACAATGGTGTATATCTTTGCGAAGATGAGACCCTTATTGAGGGCTTTGAAGCTCCGGACTTTAATCAGATTGACGCCAATCTGGCCGCGCTGGAGTCCCTGTCAAAAAATGTCGATATTCCGGTGTACTTTTCACTGATACCCGGCGCGTCTGAGATATGGTCTTACAAGCTGCCGCCTAACGCCCCCAACGACAGCCAGCTTGAAATTATCGAGTATGCATATGAGAATACCTCTGTTAACACTATAGATTTGCATGGTGTCCTGAGGGCCCACGCCGACGAGTATATTTACTACCGGACGGACCACCACTGGACAACTCTGGGAGCCTATTATGGCTATGCGGAACTTGCAAAAGCCATGGGATTTGAGGCCTCTCCCCTCTCCTCCTATAATCCCAGAAGAGTATCAGACTCCTTTTACGGCACTATCTATTCCTCCTCAGGTTTTAGCTGGGTATCCCCGGACAGTATTGACGCTTTTGTGGATGGAGATGGCGTTGAAATCACAAACTACCCCAGCGGCGCTCCCGTGGCGGGGATGCTTTATGACGAGAGCTTTTTAGAGAAAAAGGACAAGTACTCCTTTTTCCTGGGCGGCAACACTCCCCTTCTCCAGATTTCTACCGATAACGGGACTGCTCCCTCCCTGCTGATAATAAGAGATTCATATATGGACAGCCTGACTCCTTTCCTCCTGGAAAACTTCTCCCAGCTGCATATTATCGACCTTCGGTATTACAGGAACAGCCTGGCCGAATATATCAAAAACCATGATATTGACAATATCCTGGTATGTTATAGCGTTATAAATTTCTGTGCGGACAACAGCATTTTCCTGCTGGGCAGATAAAACCAAAAAAGTGGACTGTGCATAGACAGTCCACTTTGTGTTGCCCCTTTGTTTTAAACCTGCAAGAGGACTGCAGTGGCAGTCCTCTTGCAGGTTACTTATTCGGGCGCTTAATGTGAAAGGCTCTTATGGAGTTTAGAACAGTCGCGAGGGCAATACCCACATCGGCAAAAACCGCAAACCAGAGAGTGGATATTCCCACAACGCCCAGGGCCATGATTATTAATTTGGCTCCCAGGGCAAATACGACATTCTGATAAACTATTCTCAGGATGTTTTTAGAGGCGTGGATTGCCGCTGCCACTTTTGTGGGTCCGTCATCCATAATTACCACTTCTGCGGCCTCTACCGCAGCGTCTGAGCCCAGTCCGCCCATTGCAATGCCCACATCGGCTGCCGTCAATACCGGCGCGTCATTAATGCCGTCCCCCACAAAAATGAGGGCGCCCTTATCCCCGGTGCGTTTTTTCAGCTCATGTACCCTTTCCACCTTATCCTCGGGCAGACATTCAGCGAAATATTCTTTTATGCCCACAGCTTTTGCCAGCTTGCTGGCTATCTCCGCACTGTCGCCGGTGAGCATTGATACATGTTCAACTCCGGCGTCTGCCAGGTCTCTTATGGCTGCCGCCGAATCCTCTTTTATCGTGTCGCTGAGGGCAATCCAACCGGCGTATATGTCCCCTATGGACATATGAACCACCATGTCGTCCGGCTTGCTGTCGGGAACCTCTGTGCCCTGCTCCCTGAGGAATTCCAGGCTTCCAAGGACAATTTTTATGTTTTCAATGTAAGCTATTATTCCCTTGCCGGAATGCTCCGTATGGCTGTCAATCAGGTCGTAGGATATGGGGCCTCCATAGGCGGAAACAATGGATTTGGCTATGGGATGGTTTGAATAGGCCTCGGCATGTGCGGCTATTTTCAGCATCATGTCCGAATCCATCTTTTCCGGCTTTACAGAGCTTACCTTAAAACTGCCGGTTGTAAGAGTTCCCGTCTTGTCAAACACCACAACCCTGGTCTTTGCAACGGCATCCACGGCAGCGGAGCTTTTAAAGAGTATACCCAGCTTGGAAGCGCCGCCTATACCTGCAAAGTACGTAAGGGGCACTGAAATTACCAGAGCGCAGGGACATGAAATAACCAGGAACACCAGCGCCCGGTTAACGCTTTCTATTATTGGATGCTTAAATACAATCCATATTACAAGTGCCAAAACCACAGCTATTGCAATAACCACAGGGGTATAAATTCGGGCAAACCTTGTGATGAATTTCTCCGTCCTGCCCTTTTTTGCGGACTCCGCCTGGACCATTTTCAAAATTCTTGCCGCCGTGGATTCGGAAGCTATGGAGGTAACCTGCGCCTTTATGGGAGCACTGAGGTTAACGGAACCGGAAAGGAGCGTTTCTCCCGGCCCCACCGGCCGTGGCATGCTCTCGCCGGTAAGGGCTGACATATCCAGAACGCTGTTTCCCTCAATAACATTGCAGTCCAGAGGCACCCTCTCCCCGGGGCGGATAACAATGAACATTCCGACTTCCACTTCCTCGGCCGGGATATTGCGCTCCTCCCCGTCCGCCAATACAGTGGCTGAATCGGGACGCAGGTCCATCAGTTCCTCCACAGAGCGCTTTGTACGACCAATCGCATAGTCCTGAAACAACTCGCCGATTTGGAACAGAATTATTACCGCGGCGCCTTCGTGGCTTTCCCCGATAAGAAATGCTGCCACCGCCGCGATTGTCATAAGGAGCGTCTCGTCAAATACGCGTTTATTGAAAAGATTTACAACCGCGCCAACTAGCACGTCAAATCCCGCAACCAGTGCGGATGCGGCCATAAAGAGCAGTACATAGGTATCGGATAATTCTATTACCAGCCCTAAAATGAATATAATAACCGCAACGGCAAGCCGGGCTATCAATAACCTGTCAAAACCATGGTAGTCTTCACCGGTATTCCCCGAAAAGTCTTCGCAGGAACAGGCATATTGGTCAGTATGTAGTTCGTTTATTTGCTCATTCGATTCTTTTAAATTATTCATCACAGTATTCCCCCACAACGTGATCAAATGCTGTACGAAATATGTCCTCTATATGCCGGTCGGCAAGGCTATAGAATACATACCTTCCCTCCCGGCGGCTCTTGACAATGCGCATGTGCTTTAAAATACGGAGCTGATGAGATATGGCGGAACTGCTCATTCCAACCAGGTCAGCTATATCGGAAACGCGGAACTCCGAGCCAATGAGCACACACAATATCCCCACCCGGGTGGAATCGCCGCATACCTTAAAAAGCTCCGCTACGTCGTATATCAGCTCCTGGCTGGGCATGGCGCGGCGAACATGCTCAAGCCTCATTTTATAATCTTTGTCCAAGGGCACATATCCCCCCTTTGCTCCCTACTAAAGTTGAATAATTTTATAATTGAACATATGTTCAATTATTTAATGTCTGATATTATTATATGTTACGATATAATTATTGTCAATAAAAAATGGACTATGGGCTGAAATAAATCCGTCCATAGTCCTTATTAGAAGATTTTATACTTTATTGTCGCATCCAAGTACGCTTATAATCTTGTGCTTTACCAGTTTGCGTATATTGTCACGCCCCATCTTCAGATACTGCCTGGGGTCGAAATGGTCCGGATGTTCAGCCAGATACTTGCGGATTCCTGCTGTCATGGCCAGACGTAAATCGGAATCTATGTTTATTTTGCATACGGCCATGGAGGCTGCCTTACGGAGCATTTCCTCGGGAATTCCGATTGCATCGGGCATTCTGCCGCCGTATTCGTTTATTGTGTTCACATACTCCGGGATAACCGATGAGGCTCCATGGAGCACTATGGGGAATCCGGGCAGGAGCTTTTCAATCTTTTCCAGAATGTCAAATCTGAGCTGGGGCTTTTGACCGGGCTTAAACTTATACGCGCCGTGACTTGTACCTATGGCTATGGCAAGGGAATCCACGCCTGTCCTCTCCACAAATTCCTGGACTTCTTCCGGGCGGGTGTAGGACGACTCCTCCTGGGAAACGTTAATATCGTCCTCTATACCGGCCAACCGGCCCAGTTCTCCTTCCACTGCCACTCCCCTGTCGTGGGCATATTCTACTACCTGTCGGGTAAGCTTAATATTGTCCTCAAAGCTGAGCTTCGAGCCGTCTATCATGACTGAGGTGAAGCCGCCGTCTATACAGGCCTTGCAAATCTCGAAACTCTCTCCGTGATCCAGGTGGATGCATATGGGCAGGTCTGTATCCTCCACGGCCGCTTCGATGAGCTTCATCAGATAAACATGTTTTGCATATCTTCTGGCTCCCGCGGAAACCTGAAGAATAAGCGGCGCCCTGACCTCCGCAGCCGCTTCGGTAATCCCCTGGATTATTTCCATGTTGTTTACATTGAAGGCCCCGATGGCGTACTTTCCCTCATATGCCTTCTTCAGCATTTCAAAGGGCGTTACAATAGGCATTGACAATCAACTCCTTTTATATTAGTATGTTACATCATATATATATCAAATGTCTGTAACAAGATAAAGCTATTTTAACACAGATTATAAAAAAAGAAAAGCTACATTATGACATTATTGATAATTTCTGTTATAATTATAAACAACAACGTTTTTACCGCATAATCGTATCGCGAACATAAGATATAATGCCCATTACAGAGTAATTATAGCATAAAAACCTAGCAGGAGGTAATTTTATGGGAAAAAAATTAGCAGGTTCATGTATTTTTGGCCAATCCGGCGGTCCTACTGCCGTGATTAACGCCAGCGCTTACGGAGTGATTAAGACTGCGCTGGAATCTCCTGAGATAACGCGGGTGTTGGGTGCCGCCCACGGCATCAAGGGAGTGCTGGACGACAGGCTTTACGATATGAGCCAGGAGGACTCTTACGAATTGAGCCTATTGATGAACACTCCATCCTCGGAGCTGGGCTCCTGCCGATACAAAATCGCCGATCCTGACGAAGACGACACCGATTATAAACGCATATTGGAAATCTTTAAAAAATATGATGTGCGCTATTTCTTCTATAACGGCGGAAACGACTCCATGGATACCTGCAACAAGATAAGCCGTTATATGGAGAAGGTGGGATACGAGTGCCGCGTCATTGGTGTTCCTAAAACCATAGACAACGACCTCTTTGGCACCGACCACTGCCCCGGTTTTGGCAGCGCGGCCAAGTTTATTGCGACCACTTGCATGGAAGTTGCCAAGGATGCCAGAGTTTACGATACCGGTCAGATAACCATTGTAGAAATCATGGGACGCCATGCAGGCTGGCTGGCGGGAAGCGCCGCCCTTGCAACTAAATTCGGTTCCGGCCCTGACCTTGTATACCTGCCTGAGGTAGTCTTTGATCAGGATAAGTTTATTGAAGACATCCTTCGTATTTATAACGAAAAGAAAAATGTATTTGTCGCCGTTTCCGAAGGAATCCATTACGCCGACGGCAGTTTTGTATCCGAGGCCAAACCTTCAGCCACCGACGGCTTTGGCCACGCCCAGCTTGGAGGACTGGCCGCACTGCTTGCAAACCAAGTCAAGAGTATTACCGGCGCCAAGGTCAGGGGAATCGAACTTAGCCTCCTGCAGCGCAGTGCCGCTCACCTGGCTTCCAAAACCGACCTTGATGAGGCATTCCTTGCCGGAAAGGTGGCCGTAGAAAGCGCAATCAACGGGGAAACCGGAAAAATGGTTGCCTTCCAGCGGGACGAATCTGAAGGAGAATATGTGTGCAAAACAAAGCTCGTCCCCCTCAAAGATGTGGCTAACCTTGAGAAGAAAGTGCCCCGGGAATGGATTAACGAGGCCGGAAATAATGTTACGGACGAGTTTATCGATTATGTGCTGCCCCTGATACAGGGTGAGCCGGAGAGGATTACGGAGTTTTCCCTCCCCCGCTACGCCAGGTTGAAAAAAATACTGGCTACTTAAATTAAAAAGGAACCGGTTCGTTTTGAATCGGTTCCTTATATTTTTCATTCACAAAAATTGTTTATGAAACGCATTAGGATTGTGGCAACCTCCGCCCTAGTGGCTGTTCCGAATGGGACCAGCTCCGTGGCTGTTCTGCCGTTTATCAGGCCGGACATCACCGCCCAGCTCATGGCTTCCCTTGCCCAGTCGGATATGTCATCCACATCGTCAAAGCCCATGGGCATACTGTTTTCCTCGCCGTCCAAAAGGCCATGGACTTCCGCGTATCTGTACATGAATACGGCCATTTGCTCCCTGGTAACGTTCTCATAAGGGGCAAACAGGTCGGAGCCTTTTCCCATTGCTATACCTTTTTCGGCTCCCCAACCCACGTATTCGTAATACCAGTCACCGGGGACTACATCTTTAAAGTTGGAAGTGTAACCGGCGACATCATCGCCGCTGAGCCGGCCCAAAACGGTGATGAACATTGCCCTGTTCATAGGAGTGTCGGGCTCAAAGGCAGTGGAACTGACGCCTTTAAACAGCCCCCTGTCCACGCAATAATAAATGCTCTCCTCGGCCCAGGTGCCTTCCACATCCTTAAAGGGATATTTATAGTCGGTGGTCAGCAGCCTCATAAATTCAGCCATGTTAATAAGGCCATGCCCGTAACTTTTGTCGTAACCTTCGGTGCCCAGATCTGCGGAGCTTATCTTCAGCAGCTCTTTGAATTCGCCGATAGTTATGTCCGGACGGTAGTATTTGGCTACGGCAGCCATTGCAGTCACATGGGCTGTTGAAAATGAGGTGCCTTGCCCGCCTTTTTTATATGCGTCGGGGCCTTCCCATCCGATGCTGCAGAGATTCTCACCGGGAGCCACTACAAAAACGGAGCTGTTCCTTTGCGAGAAATAACTAACCCTATTGTCCCTCCCTACGGAACCAACTCCGACAACATTTTCATATCCGGCGGGATACATGACGGTGGAGCTGGCATTATTGCCCACCGAGGCAATCATAAGAACGCCTTTTTCAGCCGCATAATCAACGGTTTCCCTAAACGACCTCATGTTATTGGGGAGCCCAAGGCTGAGATTTATAACGTCGCATCCATAGGTATCCACAGCCTCATATATGGCGCTAATCACATAGCTGGCATTAGTCTCTATACTGCTGGCGAAACATTTTATAGGTATGATAGTCACCTTGTCTGTAAGTCCCGCTATGCCTTTGCCATTGTTCTTAGCCGCCGCAATGATGCCGCTGATGAAACTGCCATGACCGTAGTTGTCTTTGACATTATCGCTGCTGTCCACAACATTGGTGCCCTGTGTAATTTGCAGGTTTTCAAACTCCTCGTGCTCTGCATTGATACCCGTATCAATAATTGCCACTTTTATGCCATCGGCGAAAAAGCCGGCATCCCAGGCGGCGGGAGTTTCTATGGTTTGGAGGTTCCACTGTTCATCATAATATGTATCGTTGTAATATGTATCGCAGACTTCTCCGAATAAAGTTACCTTATAGTTAGGTTCTATGTACTCAACAGCATCGTTGCGTACCAGCTTCATAATATCCATAATGCTGTCGGAGTAATAAAGCCCCTCCGGTGAGTAAACCTCGGAAACATCGGCTAATTCAAAGGCACGCACCATTGGTCCTTCGGTCTTACGCATCTTAATCAGATAACCGTCGTATTCCGGAGGTTTATCGTAGTCATATGCTAAAGCTGCTATTGAGGCAAAAAACGCCAATAGCAAAGCAATAATTATAATAATGCTGATTTTTTTCAATGTAGACCTACCTTATCCCGTCAAAACCTATTCTTTGTATGTAAAACTGTGTGATGACCATAGTTTCACCATTAAGCAAAGTGATAACCACTTTGTGGTTATTATACCATAACTGCGCAATACAAATCAATTACAAAAAAATAATAATGAGTTAACATATATTTATAAGTTTTGTGTTATGTAATTTAGTTTTGTGAAGATTTGAAAAAACTATATTTAAATATTGGTAACACCGATTAACAACCACCAGCTGGATTTCATATGATGGAACGTGAAGGTAATGCCTTCATTCACAGTAAAACCTTAGGAGGAAATCAATGGAGGAGAAAAAGAGAGCTTGCGACTATAAAAGCGGTCAGTTACCCTCCTGCGCCCCTCTTGCTCTTTCATATGTGCCCATGCAAGAGGGCAGTACGCCGCAATATGAAGCGGATGAAGCGCTGATAAGGGGAACGCTTTTTCCCGGACTGGATCTGCCGTGGAAGAATATTGTCAACACCGTACCTCATTCTGATACGCCTCTCGGCGAACTTATGGCTCTGGACTTTGTAGTTCATGAGCTGGGGCTCTATCTTGACACCCATAAAGATGATGCCGAAGCTTTTGCCCTGTACCAGAGCTTTCTCCGGCTTGCAGAAGAGGGACGCAAAAGGTATGTAGAGCTATACGGCCCTCTTACCAGGCCGGATATGCTGGGGGATAAAAGCTTTACCTGGCTTAACAATCCCTGGCCCTGGGACTATACCGAAAGGATGGGTGACAAGTAAATGTTTATTTATGAGAAAAAACTTCAATATCCCGTGAGGATAAAAAACCCTAACCCCGCTCTGGCAAAATTTATAATCACCCAGTATGGCGGACCGGACGGCGAACTCGCCGCTTCCCTGAGATACTTAAGTCAGCGTTTTTCAATGCCATATCCTGAGCTAAAGGGTCTACTTACTGACATCGGGGTAGAGGAACTTGGCCACATGGAAATTGTTGCCACTATCGTACATCAATTGACCAGGTCAATGAGTGAAGAAGACGTCAAAAGAGCCGGCCTGGAAACCTATTTTGTAGACCACACCGCCGGCGTTTACCCCCAATTCGCCTCCGGCACACCATGGACAGCAGCCACCATAGCCGTTAAGGGTGACGTTATCACGGACCTCATTGAAGACATGGCTGCAGAGCAGAAGGCCCGCACAACATACGACAACATACTGCGGATGTCGGACGACCCAGATGTAAACGATGTCATCCGGTTCCTCCGTGAACGCGAAATCGTCCACTTCCAGAGATTTGGCGAAGGCTTAAGGCTTGCCACGGAGCGTATGGATCAAAAGAATATCTATGCAATTAACCCGGCATTTGACAGGCAAAGAGCGGTAACAACAACGGAGAAAGGCACTACTTAAAGCATAGGACCTAAAACAATCAAGGGGAAGGCTTTTGCCTTCCCCTAATTTTTTGCCTATTGACAAAGGGACTACTTCCCTATCATCTCTTTAAACTGTTCTTCACTTATAATCACAATCCCTAATGACTGTGCCTTTGTAAGCTTGGAACCGGCGTTTTCCCCGGCTAAAACATAACTGGTCTTTCTTGATACGGAGCCGGATGTCTTGCCGCCAAAACTTTCGATAATTGCGGCGGCTTCGTCCCGGGTAAACTCGGACAGTGTTCCGGTAAGAACAAAAGTCTTGCCCAAAAAGCGGTTGTCAGTGACCTGTTCCCTGCTGTCAAAGCTGACCCCGGCTTTTCTCAGTAGTTCTATCTGGTGTCTGGACTGTGAATTATCAAACCACTCACGCAAGAACCTTGCCGTTACCGGACCAATGTCCGGTATCAATGTCAGTTCCTCAAGGTCAGCCTCCATCAGAGCGTCCAGATTGGCGTAGTTTCGCGCCAAGACCTTAGCTGCCTTCTGACCCACCTGCCTGATTCCAAAGGCGTACAGAAGCCGTGCCAGGCCCTGCTGCTTGCTGTTTTTTATGGCTTGGATAAGATTTTCCGCCGAGCGCTGGCCCATCCTATCCAGGGCCGCTATGGACTGGGGTTCAAGGTAATATATATCGGCAGGTGAGTTAATAAGGCCTGCGTTTATCAGGGATTCCGCCACCGCCATGCCCAGGCCGTCAATATCCATTGCGCCCTTGGAAGCAAAATGGACCACGTTCCGCAGAAGCTGGGCCGGACATTCAAGGCCCGTACAGCGCATGGCCGCCCCGTCCTCATCCCTTACCACCGGAGAGCCGCACTCCGGGCAATGTTCCGGAATCTTGAAAGGCCGCGTGTCTGGAGGGCGCTTAGAGAAGACCACCTCCAGCACCTCTGGTATAATCTCTCCCGCTTTTTGTACCAGAACGGTATCGCCTATGCGCACATCCAGTTTATCTATAAAATCCTGATTGTGAAGGGTGGCATTGGTGACGGTGGTGCCCGCCAGGCGGACAGGCTCCACCACGGCTTTCGGGGTTAAGACTCCGGTGCGCCCCACCTGAACAATAATATCCATCACCCGTGTTTCCTTTTGCTCCGGGGGGTATTTATAGGCAACTGCCCAGCGCGGAGCCTTGGCGGTGCTCCCTAAAAGCTCCCTCTGGGCAAGGGCGTTAATTTTTACAACTGCCCCATCAATTTCGTACTGGAAGGAATCGCGCTTTTCCCCCAGCCGCCGGATATGCTCCCAGCAGTCGTCAACATCAGCGCATTCCACATACGGCACCACGAGAAACCCCATATTCTTCAGCGCGTCCAGGCTCTCGGCGTGGGTATTAAATTTTTGGGTGGAGCTCTGGATATTAAAAACGATAATATCCAGCCTTCGGGAAGCCGCAACTTTCGAGTCAAGCTGGCGAATGGAACCGGCCGCGGCATTCCTGGGGTTAGCCAGCAACGGCTCGCCGCTTATCTCCCGCTGGGAATTGAGCATGGCAAATACGGACTTGGACATATAAACCTCGCCCCGGACTACTATGCGCTCCGGCGCGTTATCCAAACGCAGGGGAAGGCTGCGGACGGTGCAGAGGTTTTCCGTAACATCCTCCCCCGTGGTACCGTCCCCCCGGGTGGCGCCCCGAGTGAAAACTCCACCAACATACTCCAATGCTACGGAAAGGCCGTCTATCTTGGGTTCCACCACATAGCTGTGCTTTGACCCGAGGGCGCCGTCCATACGCTCTCCGAAGGCTCTAAGCTCCTCGTAGGAAAACACATCGGACAGGCTCTCTAAAGGAACCTGGTGATGCACAACGGCAAAGCTGCTTTGAACCTGCCCCCCTACCCTTTGAGTAGGAGAATCCGGGGTGATATATTGTGGGTTTGCCTCTTCCAGCTCAATCAGCCGCCGCATCAGGGCATCATATTCAAAATCGCTGATTAGGGGCGAATCATATACGTAATATGCTTTATTGTGTTTTTCAATTTCTTTTCTCAGCCGCAGAATTTCTTCATATACGTCCATGGTTATTTCTCCACTTTTAAATAGGTGTCGGGTATATCTCCCACCACAATGGTCTCGGCAATAAGTATCTCGTTTACTATCTGGGTCGTCATGGTTTCCCAGGGCATAAATACGTCAATGTCCACAACAACTTCCAAAATAATCTGATGCTTTGTATGGTTTATCCCGGCGCTTGTAAACTCGTTTCGGAAATCAGCGTGGGATGAGGACAGCGTTACTACCTTTATGGGAATTTTCGGACCCCTTCCAAGTAAAAGGTGGGTGCCGAGAAGGTTGCCGATAGGTATCTTCAAAAGCAGATCGCCGCTCTCCGTGGCCTCGATAATATCTCTGAGTATTTCGGAGGACAGCCTGTTAATCCTTGACATGTTGGTGGTAATTGCAGTAATACCGCCCTGATTGTCCTTTTCCAGGGACACAAAATAATTATAGTCGTAAGCGCCTTCCGCCATCTTTTGGTTTATTGTTTCGTTAGTAATTTTTGTAATAAGGTCTCTGGCGTCGAAAAGTGCCATCTCGCCGGACATTTTTCTTAGATAGGAGCTGAAAGGCGTGGTAATCACAATGAAAAGAATAACAATTATAATGATACGTAGCAACACTCGCTGCCTTTTTGTCAGCCTGGGCATATTGACGCCGATATAAATAGGACGACGAGGCCTTCTGGGCATAAGAATCCCCCCTTATGCCCATTGTATGACGGACAGCTAGTTCAACATTTCACTGGCCGCTAACATTATTCCCAGTTTTCCGGACTCGTAGGTCAGTCCGCCCTGCAAAAATGCCAGATAGGGTTCCAGCATGGGCCCGTCTGCGGACAGTTCTATGGATGAACCCTGGATAAAGGCCCCGGCGGCCATAATCACCGGGCAATCGTATCCGAGCATTTGCCACGGCTCCGGGGTGACATAGGAGTCCACAGGAGCCCCCATCTGTATGCCCCGGCAGAACTTTTTGAGGTTCTCGGCGGTTTTCAGCTCAATCATCTGTATAATATCCGAGCGTCTTTCAAAGGGCCCAGGCGAGGTCTTATACCCCAGCTCTCCCATTAGTTCCGCGCAGAATACCGCAGTTTTGAGTGCCTGGGCCACCGTATGGGGGGCCATAAAAAAGCCCTGATATAAAAGACGGTTATTCCCCAGGGTGGGGCCGCATTCTCCCCCAATTCCCGGTGTGGTCAGACGCATGGCCGCCCGCTCCACTAAATCGGCCCTTCCCGCCACATACCCTCCGGTGGGGGCAAACCCCCCGCCGGGGTTTTTAATAAGCGAACCGGCTATAAGGTCTGCCCCCACATGGGTGGGCTCCAAAACATCCACAAATTCCCCGTAGCAGTTGTCCACAATAATTGCGGCCGAGGGGTTTACCCTTTTTACGTTTACTATGATTTCGTCAATTTCCTCTATTAAAAGAGCCCGTCTTTGGGAATATCCCCGGGAACGCTGAATAAAAACAGCCTTTACTTTAGAATTTGCCGCAGCGGAGGAAATCGCTTCAAAATCCGGCCTGCTATCCTGCCCCAAGTCCACCTGGGCGTAATCCACTCCGTAATATTTGAGACTGGCGGGATAATCCCCCGATATTCCTATGACGCCTCGGAGGGTATCGTAAGGCGCTCCGGTTGCGGACAGCAATATGTCTCCGGGCTTCAGCGCCGCAAAGAGTGAGCAGGAAATGGCGTGGGTGCCGTTTACAAAGCCAATGCGCACAAGAGCTGCTTCGGCTCCGAAAACCCGGGCATATATTTTATCCAGCGTATCCCTGCCGTGGTCATCGTAGCCGTATCCGGTAGTGCCGACAAAGCAGGAATCGGAGACGCGGTTATCATGGAAAGCCTCCAGAACACGCTTGGTGTTTATCTGCGCCCTCCGGTCAATTTCCGCAAAAGGCTCCGATAATCGGGCCTGAGCTTTCTCTGAAAGCTCAAATATCCGCTGCGAGATTTCAATCATTTGCAACTTCCTCCAAAAACAGCCGGGCAAGCTCCAGCATGTCATCAAAATCTTTTATTTTAGCAATACAGGCGTGGGAATGAATATTCCTTACCGCACAAGCCAGAGCCCCCGTACGCACGCCCTCGCGGCTGCGCTGTATGGCGGAAGCATCCGTTCCTCCGGTTATGCGGCCCTTGGTCTGCCATTTTATGTGGTTATCGTCGGCAAGTCTGGCAAGCATTTTAAAGAGGCCTCTGTCATATATGGTCCCGTGGTCCATAAAGGGGATTACGATGCCCCCGTTAAGACTGCATATCTGCTTTCCCTCGTCAACTCCGGGCAGGTCGGCGGCCGTAGTGCCTTCCAGCACCAGGGCCAGGTCCGGTCTCAGCTTATACGCCGCCACATTGGCCCCCCGGGTGCCCACCTCCTCCTGCACCGTAAAGGCAAACCAGGTGTCGCAGGGCAGCTCCTCCTCCAGAAGCTTCAGCATTACGGCGCAGCCTACCCTATCGTCAAGGGCTTTTGCCTTAAGACAGCCATCGCCAAACTCGGCAATTACATCGTCAAACGCGACCACATCGCCCAGGGCAACCTGTTTTTCCGCCTCGGCCTTGCTTCTTGCCCCGATATCAATATACATATCGCCGACCTTGGGAACGGTCTTTTTCTCGTCCTTGTCCAAAAGATGAAAAGCCTTGATGCCGATAAAACCGGGAATGCGGTCATGACCAACATACACGCGCTTTCCTATGACAACACGGCGGTCTATCCCGCCGATAAAATCAAACTTCAAATATCCCTCATCGTCTATGCCTGTGACGATAAGGCCTACCTCGTCCATGTGGGCGCAGAGCATAAGCCTTTTGCCGGGCTCTACCCTGCCCTTTTTGAATACCAGAAGGTTTTCTATGGAATCGGTAATAATCTCACTGGCAAAGGGCATGGCCCTCTCCAGAATATAGTCGCGCACTTCGTCCTCACAGCCGGAAACGCCGCTTAAATAGCAAAGGGTTTTTACCGTGTCAAGCATAACTTCGCTCCTCTCCCAGCCTTAAGGTAAATTCCGTCAGTAGCCTGACTATGGCTTCAGCGTCGTCGACGTTCATCATCTCCACGGGGCTGTGCATGTATTTTACCGGCAGCGACACCAGACCGGTAGGCACGCCGCTCCGGGAGATTTGTATGACCCAGCCGTCAGTGCCGCTGCTGCTGGGCAGGACCTCCACCTGATAAGGTATTGACTTGTCCTTTGCTGTTTCAATGAGCAGTTCCGTGACAGACCTGTTCATATTGGGTCCTACGCCAATTGCGGCTCCCTTGCCCATGGGCAGGGTCTTCTCCTTCTTGGCGTCGGGGGTGTGGGCGTGGGTCACATCTACGGCAATTGCGTAATCCGGCCGGATGCTGTAGGTTCCAGTAATGGCTCCCCGGGTGCCCACCTCCTCCTGGGTGCTGATAAGGCAGTAAAGGTCCAGGTTTAAATCCCTGTCCTTCAGGTTCTCCATAGTCTTGATAATTATTGCAACGCAGGCTCTGTCGTCCAGCGCCTTTCCGCAGAGCATGGAGCTTCCCAGGGTTTCGCAGCCCCCGGCAAACACGGCGGCCGTTCCCAGAGGTATGCGGGCGGCGGCCTGTTCCTGAGACATGCCCACATCTATAAACAGATTGTCCGTTTCAATCGCTTTATCCATTTCCTCCGGCGCGAGGGCATGAGGCGGCATGGTGTCGATGACTCCGAAAACCGGCTCCTCGGTCAGAATCCTGACCTCTCTTGCCGGCAGCATTCGGGGGTCTATACCCCCCAAAGTGGCAAAGCGCAGGAAACCCTTTTCGATACCGGTTACAATAAGGCCCACTTCGTCCATATGGGCATCCAGCATCAGACGCTTGGCGTCGGGTTTGCCGCATTTCTTCACAGCAATCAGGTTGCCCATAGGATCTTCTCTCATTTCATCCACGTATGGCTCCAACAGCTCCCGCACCAACTTTCTGGCCTGGTCCTCGAAACCCGATGGCGCCGCTAAAGAGCACAGAGCCTTTATCATTTCTGTCAGATTCATATCCTACTCCAATCTAAGTACAATTTCTCTGAATACATCGCCCCGGTGGGCGAAATTGCGGAACTTATCGAAAGACGAGCAGGCAGGCGAAAGAAGAACAATGTCCCCCTCTTCTGCCGCTTCGTGGGCCGTCAGGACCGCTTCCCCGAAATCCTCACAAACTGTTATTGGCAGTTTGAAAGGTTCGTATTCAAGATCCGCTTCCACGGCGGCCTTTATCTTCTGAGCGGTATCTCCCGTGAGAATTAAGGCCTTTACCCGGCGGACAATCTCACGGGCAAGTTCGTCAAAGGGGATGTTTTTGTCATAGCCACCCGCTATAAGTATGGGCTTTGTCGTAAAGGAGCGTAGCCCCGCTATGGTTCTGGTGGGGCTGGTAGCAATGGAATCGTTGCAGTATGTGACGCCCCTCAGCTTTCTGATGACCTCAAGCCTGTGGGCTACTCCCCCGTAGGTTCTGGCTACCCGGCGGCAGACTCTGGTGGAGACCAGGCCCTCCGTGGCTGCAAAGGCGGCCATATAGTTTTCAATGTTGTGGACTCCGGGTAGCAGGATTTCCGTCTCCGGGATAATGGAGCTGACCTGATAGTACCTGGAGAGATAGATCATGCCGTCCCTGGAAAAAACGCCGTTTTCCATTGATTCCCGGCGGCTGAAGAATCTAACCTTTGCCCTGGATTCACCGGCAAAACCTGCGGTGATATTGTTGTCCAGGTTGAGTACCAGCGTATTGTCGTCTTCCTGTTCAAGAAAAATTCTTTTCTTGGCGTTAACATAGTCCTCAAAGTCAGGATGCACGTCCAGATGATTTGGAGAAATGTTGGTTATAACAGCCACGTTGGGCCGGCATTTCATGCTGTGAAGCTGAAAGGAGCTGAGCTCCAGCACAACGATGTCCTCCGGCGCAATATTGGGAATCTCCGTCAACAGGGGTTTCCCTATGTTCCCTCCTAGATGGACTTTATAGCCTTCGGCCTTCAAAAGCTCGGCAATTATAGAACAGGTTGTGGTCTTTCCGTCGCTTCCTGTAACTGCTATGGTGCGGCAGGGACAGAGGGAAAAAAACGCTTCCATCTCAGAGGTGATAATGCAGCCCCTCTCCCGGGCAGCCATAAGCTCCGGCTTATAGGGGTGTACGCCGGGCGTCCTGAAAATCACGTCGAAATCCAGGTCCCGGAGATAATCCGGGCCAAGGCGCAAAACGGCCCCCATGCTCTCCAGCCTGGCGGCCGCTTCTCCCAACTGTTCTCTGGTGCGCCTATCGCAGGCAGTGACGGAGCAGCCGCCTGCAAGCAGACATTCTATAAGGGGGGTATTGCTAACGCCTATGCCTACGACGGCAACGCGTTTGCCGCGCAGATTATCTATATATTCGTTTAACGTCATGAAAATCACCTCTTGATTAATAGATTATATAACCAATAAAGGTAGATTTCAACAATAATCAGTCGTATCGCTTTTTTCACATTTCGCATTTTTCTTAAAACATTTACCCGTTATGCCGGTTATTCATTCCATTGACAACTGATTTTCTGTGTTGTAATATATTCATGCGAGTAAGTCGAACAGCCGCGCACACAAGTCGAAAGGCTGTGTGTGAGGAAAGTCCGGGCTCCACAGGGCAAGGATAGCGGGTAACGCCCGCCGAAGGCGACTTCAGGAAAAGTGCAACAGAGATATACCGCCTTGTCGTCTTGCTACGACGACGGGGTAAGGGTGGAAAGGTGAGGTAAGAGCTCACCCGCCGGCTGGAGACAGACCGGCGCTGTAAACTCTATCCGGAGCAACACCGTGGAGGGGAACACAGGCTTGCCCGGCCTCCTCGAGGAGGTGGCTAGAGC
Source organism: Clostridiales bacterium (assembly GCA_012838665.1). Taxonomy (GTDB): domain Bacteria; phylum Bacillota; class Clostridia; order Oscillospirales; family Oscillospiraceae; genus DUOX01. The sequence continues at coordinate 73,214 of DUOX01000019.1, read as the reverse complement.
GTATCGGCAACGATGCGTCGAGATAGATGGCTGTTTAAGACAGAATCCGGCTTACAGACTTGCTCGCATAATATAGAATTAGAAAAGGAACCGTTTAAGAAAAACGGTTCCTTTTTTATGTGCCAGGCTATTTATGGTTGGGGCTAAGCGGCATATGCCACCGGCTGTGGTCGGTATGCAGTTTATGCTGAACACGCTCCATCATGGGCTTGTCGCTGTAGTATTCATACATCTGGCGCACTTCGGGATTTTCATGGGAAAAGCGCAGGGACGAGGCTCTGTCAATGCCGTAAAGGCTCTCCCCTCGCTCCAAGGCCTTCTCCTGACCGGGGGTAATGGGCTGTCCACCGCCGCCCGCACAGCCTCCGGGACAGCTCATGACCTCAACAAAGTCGTACTGAACTTCTCCCGTCCTCAGAGCTTCGATTAGCTTTCGGGCATTGCCAAGCCCGCTGACTACCGCAACGCGGATAGGATCGCCCTTAATAAAGTATGTGGCCTCACGCCAGCCGTTTCTGCCCCGAACATCGGAAAACGCCTCCACGGTGGGGTTTTCCCCGGTTATGAGGTAGTATACGGACCGCAGGGCAGCCTCCATTACTCCGCCGGCAGCGCCGAAAATTACTCCGGCTCCGGACCCTATTCCCGCGAAGTCGTCAAACTCCTCTTCCTCCAGCTGCGTGGGAAGTATATGCTCCGCCTTTATCATCCGATCTATCTCCCGCGTGGTGAGAACGCAGTCCACATCGGGCATTCCGTTATCGTCTCTCATGGTGGGCAAATCGCATTCGCTTTTTTTGGCAACGCAGGGCATTACCGACACGCAGAAAATCTTTGAGGGGTCAACCTGGAGCAACTCCGCCAGATAGGTCTTTGCCACTGCTCCAAACATCTGTTGAGGAGATTTGGCGGTGGAAAGTTGATCCACCATATCAGGGTAGTGGGATTTTACAAACCGCACCCAGCCGGGGCAGCAGGAAGTGAACAGCGGGCGTCTGCGCTTATCCTTCCCGGTGAGGATTCTAACAAATTCGCTGCCCTCCTCCATAATCGTCAGGTCGGCGCTGAAAGTAGTATCGAAAACATAATCAAAGCCCATTTTTCTGAAAGCCGCCACCAGCCGTTTGACGTTGGCAAATTCCCGATTAAGCCCAAGCGTTTCGCCCCAGGCTACCCGAACGGCGGGGGCAATCTGAACAACGGTTATCCTGTCGGGGTCAGCGAGAGCCTCAAAAACCCTGTCGGTGTCATCCCTTACCCTCAACGCCCCCACGGGGCAATGAGTTATGCACTGGCCGCAGAGAGAGCAGTCAGACTCAGATATGGAGCGCCCGCCGGAAACACCTACCGTAGTCCTGCCGCCGCTGTTAATGGAATCCCAAACCCCTATGTTCTGAACATTGTTGCAATACTGGATGCAGCGCATGCATTTGATGCACTTTGATTCATGTCGTATCAGAGGGAAGCTCTTGTTCCAATTCCCTTTCGGCACATCCTTTTTGTAGTTGTTATAGATAATCCCCAAATCATTTGCCACTGTCTGGAGGACACAGTTGCCGCTCCGGACACAGGAAGCACATTGGGTGTCGTGCTGGGAGAGTATAAGTTCCACATTTACTCTGCGGGTTTCCCTGGCCTGGGGACTGTTGGTATGTATCACCATACCCTCTTTGACCGCTGTGTTGCAGGATGTGACAAGACGGCCATAGCCTTCAACCTCCACTACGCAGACTCGGCAGGCTCCGATATCGTTGACTTCTTTAAGATAGCAGAGGGTGGGCAGGAAAACGCCTACGCTCTGGGCTGCATGAAGTATGGTAGTTCCCTCGGGAACTTTTACTGGCCTGCCATCTATGGTCACGTTTATAATTTTCCCGGTGTCGTTTTTACTCACCATTTTCTCCTCCTGTCAGCCCAATATGTGCCGTAGCCGTAATGGTCACAGCGCAGACAGCGCGAAGCCTCTAGACAGGCCGCCTCGCCGCTCAGAGGCTCCTCTATCATTTCAAAATCCTGTTTACGCACGGCGGCCTCACGCTCTACCATATTTGCCCTTCCCCAGGCCTCGGTTTTAATCATACCGGGTGCGGGAATATCCACATCGGCCTTGATGGGGTGATGGAAACCCAGGTATTCATCAATGTTTGCTGCCGCCACTTTGCCTGCTGCAATGGCTTTAATAACCGTGGCGGGACCGGTAACGCAGTCCCCTCCTGCAAATATGCCCGGATGGTCCAAAACGGAACTGTCCCCTCCGGCGCATATGGCATCCCGGTCCAGAGGTATTCTGGCCTTGCCGAAATTCTCCGACTCTATGGCCTGCCCAATGGCAACTATTATCAGGTCACAGGGTATTCGATGGCGGGGTTCTGCGGCGTCAATTGGCAGGGGCCTACCGTCCACTATGGGACCGGCAAGCTGAGGCTGCACCCATAGGGCTTTGATGTTCCCTTCCGCGTTGCGTTCGATACTGTGGGGGGCGCACAGGGTTATCAGGTCGCACCCCTCGGCGATGGCGCCTTCCACCTCCTCAGGGAGGGCGGTCATATCCTGCTGGCGCCTCCGATAAACAATGTTTACGCGCCTTGCACCCAAGCGCATGGCGCTCCTGGCGGCATCCATGGCCACATTGCCGCCGCCGATAACATTGACTGTCTTGCCGGTAAAATCCTTATGTACGCCGGCACCTAGACCGCGAAGCATCTCAATGGCAGGGAGCACATCCGGACCCTCTGTTCCTGGAATTTTCAGCTTTTTGTCTGTATGGGCGCCGATGGAAATAAAAATGGCATCATATTCCTCCCTCAGCATATCGAGACCTACATCCCGGCCCACTTCTATTCCGGTGCGAACTTTAATTCCCGTATCCAGGATTGCCCTGATATCATTGTCAAGTTTGTCGGAGGGCAGGCGGTATCTGGGAATTCCGTAGCGGAGCATCCCGCCTAGCTGTTCCCGTTTTTCGAAAACCTCCACGGAATGGCCCATCAGGGCAAGGTAATACGCGGCGGTAAGCCCTGCCGGGCCTGCGCCGATGACGGCCACGCGCTTTCCGGTTTCCGGATACTTCTCCGGTGGCGGCACATATCCGGCATTGTCGGCGGCAAACCGCTTCAGTCCCCGTATATTGACAGCGTCGTCCAAAATATGCCTGCGGCATTTGGCCTCGCAGGGGTGCTCGCAGACATAGCCGCATACGGTGGGGAAAGGATTATCCCTGCGTATGAGCCTGATGGCATCCGCATAGCGCTCTTCGGCAATCAGCGCAATATAGCCGGGTATCTCCACCCCCGCGGGACAAAGGGACATACAGGGCGCCCCCTGCTCACACTGCACGCTGCACTGCTTATCCTTAATATGTGCTATGTAATCCTCTCTGAACCCCTTCAGTCCATTAAGCACCATTTCCGCCGCCCCAAAACCTATTGCACAGTCGGCAGAGGCGTAAATGGATCTTGCGGTGTTTTCAATGAGGGCTACAGTTGCATTTGTGGCATTGCCGTTTAATACATCCTCCAGCATGGCAATGAGCTGCCCCAGGCCTATGCGGCATGGCACGCATTTGCCGCAGGACTGTGCATGACAAAGTTTTAAAAATGCCGTCACCATGTCAACCGGGCATAACAGAGAAGCACCGGAGGCCACCCGCCTTAATACGATACCATACAGCTCCCGGAGCACCTTTTCCGTCTGACTCTCCGGTGGCATTATTAATCTGCTCAAATGTCATTCATTCCCCTTTTCAATTAAATGTCAAAATCTTAACAATATGCTAGTTAAAATAATAACATACATGGCTGCATAAATCAATACAAATATTTGTCAAAATGTCTCAATAATAACTGTCAATTTGCTTATGTTTTGAAGAAATCCTTACTTCAATCTCGGGAAAACCGTCTTTGAGCATGGCGGCTATGACAGGGGTTACCACATTTTCCGTACAGAAATGCCCGGCATCAATAAGGTTTATACCGTAATCCTTTGCGGCCAGGAATTGATCGTATTTTACATCCGCCGTAACAAAAGTATCGCAGCCGGAAGATGCCGCCAGCGGCAGGTCTCCTCCCCCGGAGCCGCCGCAAACTGCAAGTTTCAATACTGGGTGGCCGGCGCTGTAATACCTCACGCCGGCTGCATTCAGGGCAGATTTAATCCTGATAAGAAAACTGTCAAACTCAACGGGGCTGTCCAGCTCTCCGATTCTGCTTATGCCATAAGGTTTGCCCTCGGGAGTAAGGCCGCTTTGATTTAATAGACCAGTTACCCTGCCTCCCAGAAGGGACATCAGGGCGTCGTTTACGCCACCTTCCACAGTGTCCAGGTTTGTATGCAGGCAAATGGCGGATATACCGGCGGAAATCAGGCCAATGACCTTGCGCCCTATGAGGTCCTCGTCGCTAATCCTCTTTAGCTCGAAAAACAAGGGGTGGTGGGATACTATAAGTTCTGCCCCCCATTCAACCGCCTCGGAGATAACTTCCCCGGTTATATCCAGAGATACCAGGGCCTTGGTAACCGGCTTATCTGCCATGCCTACAAGCAGGCCCACATTGTCAAAATCCATTTTAAGATACGTGGGCACCCGGCTTTCAAAATAATCACGTATCGTTTTTACTGTCGGCATCACTATCGTCCTTCCCTTCCCTTTTAGATATGAGCTTTTTTCTCATAAGGTAAAAACCTTCAAAGGCTTCTCTAAGCTTATCCAACCTCACCCTGTCCTCTGCCCGTTTGGACCGCTCAAGGCCTTTTATGGCGCGTCCGGTCTTTGACGCAAGTTGCTCCAGATATTCCCCCAATAAGGGGTCTTCAGATATCAGACCCCACCGGCCCGTGTAAAGTTCAGCACGGGTCATAGGCGGCTGTTTGCCGCCTGAGGCTAGTATTATGGGGTAAATCACACCGGCCTCCTTAACAAGCTTTTCGCCGGAAATGGCATATCCGCTATTGGAAAGCCAAAGCCTCAAAAGCTCCGGTTTGGTCATGGGCTGCAGAATCAGCCTGCGGCCATCGCAACGGGTCCAGGGCGCCGCCTCCAGTATATTTCTGATGGTCTCCCCGCCCATACCCGATATTATAACGGTGTCCGTCTCCTCAGGCGGACAGTCCCTCAGTCCGTCGCACAGCAGGAATTTGATTTTGTCTTCTACACCGGCTTTTCTGGCAGACAGCACAGCCTTTTTCAGGGGTCCCGGTCTAATGTCAGTGGCAATCACAGAGGCAGCAATCTGCCGCTGGACAAGCCAAACCGGTATGTAGCCGTGGTCAGTTCCCACATCCGCTACCTTTGCCCCTTGAGGCACCAGGGTGGCTATGGCTAAAAGCCGGGGCGAAAGGGAGACAGTCTCCATAATCATCTCTCCATAAGAAGCTGCTCTTTTGCCATAAAACAAGCGGCGGGGGCAAGTGCCCCCGCCGTGTGGCCTTTATTTAGGCGTTCTCGGCAATGAACTTATTGAGCCTTTCAATGAACTCATCAGCGTCCACACCGTGGGCGGCACAGGCCTGCTCAACATTTTCACCGCTGGCCATGGCGCATCCCATGCAATGCATGCCTATGCCCTGAAACAGGGGCATGGTATACGGGGCATTTTTCATTATATCCGCAATAATAGTTTCTTTTGTAACCTGATACATAAAATAACCTCCACTTTTAACTAGAATTATTATATCCGTATTATTGATAAAATTCAACACTGAAATACAAAAAAACAGCGGGGCAATTAATTGCGTCCCGCTGTTTTCCATTTTGTTTTGTTTAGCTTAACTACCTATGAGCTTGCGGCCTCTTCTTTCATCCTTGCAAAGCATTCGCTGCAATATACTGGCCTGTCTGACTTGGGTTGGAAGGGTACGCGGGCATCACCGCCACAGGCCGCACAGACAGCCGAGAAATACTCACGGGGACCGCGGGCAGCGTTCTTGCGGGCATCCCGGCAGCTCTTGCAGCGCTGGGGCTCGTTCTGGAATCCACGAGCAGCGTAGAACTCTTGCTCGCCGGCGCTAAACAAGAATTCAGTTCCACATTCCTTACAAACTAAGGTTTTGTCTTCGTACATTTTGAATCCTCTCTTTTGCTAAAATCTTACCCATTTGGGCATCTATTGCGTTCAGCTAATGCTGATATCGCCAAGGTTAAAGGCATCGGGCCAGTTTACGCCTTATGCGTTGAATGGCATTATCGACAGACTTTTGAGACCTGCCAACATATTCGGCCATTTCCTTATAGGAAAGGCCATCCAGATAAAGGCTCAATATATCTGCTTCAAATTGCGATAAGAACCGTGTATAGGTGAGAATAATTTCTTTTACGCTCTCTCTGGCCAGAACCTGCTCCTCAGGGATACGACGGAATACTTCCGGTAAGAATGCCGCATGGGTCTGAGCTTCATTTGAGAGGATTTCTTCCAATGACAGACCGTCATTGAGGGGAGTATGCTTCATTCGTGATGCGTTTTTTATTGCGGTAAGAAGGCGCCGCTTAATACATAACTCTGCAAAGGCTTTGAATGAAGTACTTATCCCGTTATCAAATTCGCGAATGGCCGACAGCAGACCAAGCATACCCTCCTGGGTCAGGTCTTCACTGTCGCCGCCTGCAAGAAAATAGGGCCTTGCGCAAATCTTGACAAGCCTACTATAACGCATAGCTAATTGTTCTTCCGCCAATCTGTCCCCGCTGGCGGCAAGTTTTTGCAGGCAAATATCATTAAGTGAAGAATAATTTCCCATTATATTAAACAAATTTCCAGTTTGCTAAATTATAACGGCAAAATTCGATAAAGTCAAGAGAATCTTGTTAAATTTCTTTAAAGAAATTTTTCTTCTGCGTAACAATTTATCATTTTTGACAAATTTTCTGAACATTCGACTGCCGTATCCTCGTGCTCTGCTTCAACCATAACTCTTATAAGAGCCTCGGTTCCAGACGGGCGCACTAAAATCCTTCCCCGGCCGCCCAGCCTTTCCTCTTCCCTGGCGATCAGTTCTTTCAATCTTATATCCGCCATAATGGCATTTTTTATCTCGTTGCCTCCCTTGACCGGCACGTTTTTCAGTATCTGAGGGTAAGTGGGTATTTCAGCCGCCAGCTCGGAAACTTTCCTGCCGGACCGGGATACCACGCTCAAAAACTTAACCGCAGAAAGCTGTCCGTCACCGGTTGTGGAATCGTCTAGAAAAATGATGTGCCCGGACTGCTCCCCTCCTAGGTTATAGCCGCACTCAAGCATTTGTTCAAGCACGTACCTGTCCCCTATCGGCGTGTAGCGGAGCTTGATACCCCTGTTGGCAGCGTATTCGTGGAAACCCAGATTAGACATGACGGTGGCCACAATGCAGTCTTTCGCCAGCTTGCCCCTGTCCTTCATGGCAACGCCGCAGATGGCCATAATCTTGTCACCGTCCACAATCTGGCCCTTTTCATCCACGGCTATGCACCTGTCCGCGTCTCCGTCAAAAGCCAGCCCCAGGTCAAAGCCTCCGGCTGTAACAAGTTTGGCCAGCAGCTCCGGATGGGTTGAGCCGCATTTTTCGTTTATGTTTATCCCGTTCGGGTTGTCGTTTATGAATTCAAGCTCCAGGGGAAAGCGGCTGAAAATGCTTTTTGCGGTCTTGCAGGCCGCGCCGTTGGAGCAGTCTATCATGACACGCATTTTTCCCATGCCGCCTTCAGCGGCTCTGACCACATGGTCTATGTACCTCTCCAAAAAGTCGCTGTTTTTCTTAACAACACGCCCGATATCTCCATCGCTCCTGCGGATAACACGTTCCGGCGCGTCTATAAGCTCCTCAATCTTTCTCTCCAGCTCATCCGAGAGCTTAAACCCCTCGGAATTGAAAATTTTTATGCCGTTATGCTCGTAAGGGTTGTGTGAGGCGGAAATAACAATTCCCGCGTCGGCCCCTACATCCATTGTGATAAATGCTACAGCGGGAGTCGGAACCACGCCCAGCAGCATGACATCCGCTCCGGCGGAGCAGAGTCCCGCCACGAGGGCCGCCTCAAGCATGTCGCCTGAAATCCGCGTGTCCTTGCCGATGGTAAAAAGGGGCCGGCCTCCTTTATTCTCCGACAATACCATTGCGGCGGCCTGGCCCACCTTAAAAGAAATCTCGGCGTCCAGACCGTCGTTTACAACACCCCGTATTCCATCGGTGCCAAAATACTTACCCATATATTCCCTCCATAAATTGCCCTCCGCGGAGATAATGTCTTCTCCGGGGCCGGATAAAAGCTTTAAAGTTCCAGTTGTTGCTGTCCCAGGTAATCCAAACCCAGATGTTCGTAAGCCCGGCGGGTAACGCAGCGGCCCCGGGGGGTCCTGGTCAAAAAACCCTGCTGGATAAGGTAGGGCTCATATACGTCCTCAAGAGTAATTGACTCTTCGTTCATTGTGGCGGCCAGGGTCTCTAACCCAACAGGCCCGCCGTTATAATATTCGATTATGCTCCGCAGCATGCCCCTGTCAAGAGCATCAAGCCCCATGTGGTCCACTTCCAAAGTCGTGAGGGCATAGTCGGCAACCTCACGGGTAATCACGCCGTCGGCACGCACCTGGGCAAAATCCCGCACTCTCCTCAACATCCGGTTGGCAATGCGAGGTGTGCCCCGGGAGCGGGATGCTATTTCCCAGGCCCCTTCCCTGTCAATCTCGATACCAAGTATGCCGGCGCTGCGGGTAACTATCTGCTGCAGTTCCTCCGTTGTATACAGCTCAAGGCGGAGAACAACGCCAAATCTGTCCCTTAAAGGCGCAGTAAGCTGCCCCGAACGGGTAGTGGCTCCAATCAGGGTAAACTTGGGCAGGTCAAGGCGAATGGAGTTGGCCGAGGGGCCTTTGCCGATAATTATGTCGATGGCGTAATCCTCCATTGCCGGATACAATACCTCCTCCACCGCACGGTTAAGCCGGTGAATTTCATCTACAAACAATATATCGTTTTCCTGCAAATTTGTGAGCAGCGCAGCTAAATCCCCGGCCTTTTCTATGGCGGGACCGCTGGTAATGCGCATATTTACGCCCATTTCGTTGGCAATGACGGCGGCCAGAGTTGTCTTGCCCAAGCCCGGGGGGCCGTGGAGCAGCACATGGTCAAGAGCCTCTTCCCGAAGCTTTGCCGCCTCAATAAATACTCTAAGGTTTTCCTTTACCTTTTCCTGACCTATATATTCAGATAATGTGCGGGGGCGCAGAGAGCCCTCGGCGTTGTCCTCCGGCAGTATTCTGGACGTAGTAATATTATCTTCAGGCGCGCCGGAAAAGCTAATGCTCAAAGGTATCCCCCCTCTAAATAATCAATAGTAATTTGCACTGGCTGCGCTATTTAATCATTTTCCGCAGAGCCTGCCGGATAATTTCCTCCAGACTCAGGCTTTCCATGTCAATATCCTTCAGGGCAGATGCGATTTCGGAATTATCATAGCCCAGTACAGCCAATGCGGCAGCGGCATCCCCCAGTTTGCCTCTGGAGCCGGATACGGCCCCCGGGCCCGCGGCTGCAGTATCAAAAACGTTTCCGCTAATCTCTTCGGAAATCTTGTCCTTCAGCTCCAAAATCACACGCTGGGCAGTCTTTTTCCCTATTCCGGGAGCTACGGTAAGAGCTTTTTCGTTCTCCTCTACAATGGCCATCGCCAGAGACTCCGGGGTGCCCGTTGACAGCAAGGACAAACCGGCCTTTGGGCCGACTCCTGATACGTTAATCAACAATTCAAAGAAGCGTTTCTCACTCAGGCTGTAAAAGCCGTACAGGTCAAAAGAGTCTTCTCTAATGTAACAGTATGTATAAAGCTTAGCCCTCTCCCCTATCTTCAGGCGGGACAGGGTTGTGGTGGTGGTATTAATCTTATACCCCACACCTGAACAGTCAATCACCGCCAGATTGGCCTCAAGATCGGTAACTGTTCCTTCTATATGGTAGAACATGCGCCGTTACCTCCTTTTAAATTAAGTAGCGAGGTAGAGCTTCGGGCATGACAAAGGGCAATGGCTAGGGCGTCGGCTGCGTCGTCAGGTTTTAGGGGAGCCTTCAGGCGTAGCATGCGGCGAACCATGTCAATAACCTGGTTTTTTTCGGCCAGCCCGTAGCCTACCACGGCCTGCTTTACCTGAAGGGGGGTATACTCAAAAATTGGCACGCCCGCCTTATACCCCGCCAGAAGAATCACTCCTCTGCCGTGGGCAACGGAAATACCGGTTGTGGTATTGGTATTAAAAAATATTTCTTCCACTGCCATGGCATCGGGGTTAAAGGTGGAAATAAGTTCCCTAACGTCTTCATAAATAAGGTGAAGCCGGTTTGAAAGGCTAAGTCCGGCAGGAGTGGTTATTACGCCGCAGGAAATCATGCTCTGGTTATGTCTGTCCGACTCTATTACCCCAAAGCCAACCATAGCAATTCCCGGGTCTATGCCCAACACTCGCATATCTATCTCCTGACGCAAATTCATTTAAACCATTCTACAGTGTAACACACAACCGCAGCATAGGCAATCAGATTTTATAATCGTACCGGCCCCCGGGCCTTCCTGAAACACCTAAAAACTGGCGGAAATGGACCTTGAAAAAATTTCTTTTTGAGGTTATTATTAGAGGACAGGCTTTTTAGTCGTAAACATTTTTAAATGAAAAAGACGACAAATACGTCGAACAATCGATAAAATACCGAATGGCTTTCGCGGCCATTCGAGAATTCTCGGACGCCGGCAGCTTGGTTTGCGGGCTGCATTTCGGCTCAGACGATAAAAAGCCGCCGGCAGCCCACAGCAGATATCTAAGCGATTACCGCACAATCAGAGAAGCTGACGCCGGCCTCATTTTTGAATACGCCAAAGAGCGGGGACTGGATGCCGCAGCCCGGCAGCCAGGGTGAAGAATGCGAGAAGATGCTCGCCGGTCTCCGGGCCGCGCTTGAAGCCGACCCGGATGCGCTCAACGGGCAAATCATATTCCAGAAAAGACGGCTATAACATGAGCCGGAAGACTCCTATTGCGACGCGCTTACAAAACAGCTGGCGCTGTTGAAAGATTATGGTTACCGCATAATCGGTGTGGAAGCGTTGCTCAAGCTCTCGCCATTCGTAGATTTGGAGCCGGACGCCCCATACGCCGAAGCCGTTCGAGGGATCCTTGAAAGGAAGCTCCCCGTCGGATTCCGCGACAACACCTTCCGACCGAACCAGCCGCTTCTTTTCGGGGAGGCCTGCGCAATTCTGGCCCCCGAAGAAGAGCGGCTGCGCAGAATCGAGCTTAAGCGCCAAGGGGAAACGAGAATTAATGGCCTTTCTCTTGACAACCATTACTCCAGCGCCTATTCGTAGGCAATAAAAATACGGTTCTCATAACAACATGTCTGCCCGGCGAAGTCACGTAAATCGCCCCGAATTGGCGCGCATACCAAAAAGTCTCCTCATACAGGAGAATAAATCGAAAGCTGACGCCGCAATTCCAGCGGTGTCAGCTTTGTTTTGCTCACCTTTTTGCAATTCCGAAAATCCGATTTGACATGGCCCGCGAAAAAATATCCGATAGTCTGGCATGCTCCTCCCGGGCGAAATTCCTGAATATGTACGTTGCCCCCATCTTTATAGGGCCTAAAGTAATATGGATAAAATAAGGATAGGTATTTACAGCTATTGAGGTATATGGGCCGGAAGCGTTGCGTAAAAACCTTATGCCGGGGATAAGGTCCGAAAAGTTTTCGCCCAAAATCTCTCCCATATAACCGCTAAAAGCAAAGTAAAAATAACAATATTGGCAATGTGACTATAAATATATAAGGTTAATGGAGACATACCGCCAGAATTTTCGGAAATACAGTTCCCAGAATATGAAAAAACCGGTTTTCTTAGAGACATCCCTTTGAAGATCAGGTTTGTTCTTATAACTGTATGGGCGAAAACACTCATTTTTTACCTCAAAGTATCAGGCTCTGGGGTGGGCTTTATTGTAAACATCCTTTAACTGCTTTTTCACCAGCTGGGAATATATCTGGGTGGAAGAAATATCCGCATGGCCCAGCATCTCCTGGATAGAGCGCAGGTCAGCGCCGTTTTCCAATAGGTGGGCGGCAAAGGAATGGCGCAGTGTATGGGGGGTTATGGTTTTTTCTATACCCGCCTTGGTCTGGTATGACTTGATAATCTTCCAGAAGCCCTGACGCGACATGCGCTCTCCGCTTACGTTGACGAAAAGGGATTTCTCCTCAGGAGTGGAAATCATCTGAGGACGGATAAACTCAATATATTCGGACAGGGCCCGGATAGCCGCGGGATAAAGGGGAATTGCGCGCTCCTTACCCCTGCTGCGGCAACGGATTATTCCGGCGGAAATGTTGACGTCAGAGACATCCAGAGATATAAGCTCGCTGACCCTAATTCCGGTTGCATACAGCAGCTCCAGCATAGCCCGGTCACGATAGCCCTTCATGTCCACGCATTCCGGCTGTTCCAGCAAAAGCTCAACCTCTTTGCTGGTAAGGATTTGTGGCAGCTTTTGGGTGGTCTTGTCGGGCACCAGCTTGACACTGGGATTCTTGTCAATAATTCCCTCGCTTGCTAAAAAGCCGTAAAAGCTCTTTATAGAGGCAATGCTCCGGGAAACAGTGGCCACGGACTTGCCATTTTTTCTGAGCCAGTTAACATACGCTTCCAGCTCCGATTCGTCCACATCCGCATAGTCGCTGTCGGTATAGCGTTCAAGATAGCCGCCAAGCTGCCTTATGTCTCTGAGATATGAGCTGAGGGTGTTTTTTGAAGCTTTCTTCACGTTTGTTAGATAATTTTCAAATTTTTCATAACATACGGAATTCTGCATTTCAAAACCCCTTTCATAATTTTTTTCCAGTTCAGGCAGCAGACTATATTATCAGGCCGACAACGGCCGGAATTAACAGCTTTTCCACCAGAGAAATCAAAATTAAAAGAACAATGCAGACAAGCCCATGCTTAAATATGGGAATTCCCAACCAGGGCCTGTACTCTCCCACGGACAAGGTGAGAAGTCTGCCCGAGGCTAAAAAAGCATCTCTGGACAAGATAAAAAGACAGGGCATCGAAACAAGGGCCGGCAAACCGAGAATCACAATAGACAGGACCCATCCGACATCGGGGTACACTGCCATTATCGCAGCAGCAGTACAACTCAACAGGTAGGCGCGTAAAAAAACGATGACGGGTATTATGACTACACCGAACACAGAACCGGCCAAAAAAAGTACGCAAAGATGGAATTTTGCACAATCCCAAAAAACCCGAAGAAAACTCACGGATTGCCCAGGAGATTCAATATAGGACGCAACCAGTCCAGAAATGGAATCCACTGATATGAAGAGGCTTAAAAACGCCCCGGCTAAGGCACCGGCAAGAAAGCAGACAGCGAGAAATATAAGCACACTATAACCGCCCTCAATAACTGGCCCTTTCCCGGACCTTTTAACCAGCCTTGAAAAAGAGATTTTTTTCATTCTTATCACCCCATACAGCCTATGTTGTATGAGGGGATAATAATACAATTTACATAATACACGGGTGAGCACAATATAATACAAATTCCGCCAGTAATCAAGTGATTTGACAAAATAAGTTCATTTTTGTGAATTATGACGACATATTATGTTAACTATATTATGTAAACCACGTAAACAAAAAATGCTGCGGCGCATGAAATGCCGCAAAAATTTTCAATATTTTGTGCCTTTCCCCGCCGCCAAATACTACATATAGGTAATCAAAACTCAATTATGTAAACTAGGCTGTCTGATTACATTTAGTATTATCGTTTTCTGCGGCGGCGCCGTTTTTTCTTCTTGCCACCTGAGCAGAGGGTGCCGCCGAAGGCTCCGCCCGCAACCGCACATATGACCAGTTTAAGAGTCATAGGTCCGAAAACGCCCCCGCTTCCTCCCAGTGCCGTGACCAGCAAGATTATAATCATGTAGGCAATGCCGCCACAGATTCCCGAAACCACCACTCCCCTCCCCTGCCTTTTCGCGGATGCCACCCCGCTGGCAGTGGCGCCCACAAAAGCGGCTGCCACTACTAACGGTTCGCTCAGGCTCTCGGGGAGTTTCCCCTCCGAGATGAGGAAGGCAAACACAAAAAGCAGGATGATTGACAGGACTGTTCCCACGGCGCCGCCCATGGCGCTGCTGATTAGCAAACCGGAATAGGACACCCGTTCCTCCTCTGTTTTTATCATAAAAAAACCTCCCGCTGGAATAAGTTTGTACATACTTATTCCAGCGAAAGGAACTTAATGCAGCTTTTTTATTTTTGCGCAGTGTCCCTGCCCTTTGTTGAGATTGCCCATTTCATTAACTGAACACGGACCCTGTCTTCACCTGTCTCAATGGTTATCATCTCGTCTTTTATATGGACAATTTTGCCCACTATGCCCCCAATGGTCGTAATCTCATCTCCAACAGCCAGCTCGTCCCTCATCTCCTGGAGCTTTTTCCTCTTTTTGTTTTCGGGGCGTATCAGGAAGAAATAGAAGATGGCAAAAAACACAACCAGGGGTATTAAAGCTGACAGGCTGGAAGCGGTTCCGCCACCTTCACCAGCGGTTCCAGGGGCGCATCCCGTAAGTGTCAGGCACATAATTGCCACCGTTAAAACTGCAATTATTATCTTATTGAGCCTTTTTAAATTCATCAAATTAACCTCCTAGTAAATTTCCAACGCTTGTGTCTAGCAAATTATATATAGATACTTCTGTAATTGCAAGCATTTTATACGCGTTTATCCAAAATTTCGGAATATTGTGCCCTAAAACTGCCAAATTCCCCATTTTCCAATGAATTTCTAATGCGCAGGACCAGCTCATTATAAAAATACAGGTTATGCATCACGGCCAAGCGCAGTGCTAAAACCTCCCCGGCTTTAAACAGATGCCGCAAATAAGCCCTTGAATGCGTCCTGCACACGGGACAGGAACACAGCGGATCTATGGAGTCCGCGTCAAGAGCGTATTTTTCGTTATTTATGTTGATAATTCCCGACCACGTAAACAGGTGGCCGTGGCGCCCGTTTCGGGCGGGCATGACGCAGTCGAAAAAGTCTATGCCCCTATGCACGGCTTCGATAATATTTCCGGGGGTCCCAACACCCATGAGATAACGTGGCTTATCCCGGGGCATGAATTCCTCTACTGTTTCTATGGTATCGTACATCTCAGCGGCCGTCTCCCCCACCGCCAGACCCCCGATTGCATAGCCCGGAAGTTCCAACTCCGCTATGCGCTTCATGTGGTCAATCCTGAGGTCCGGGAATGTGGCGCCCTGGTTGATGCCGAAAAGCACCTGGCCGGGGTTTACGGCATCGGGCATTGAGTTGTACTTCTCCAGGGCGGCCCTGCATCGCACCAGCCAACGGTGCGTGCGGTTGCAGGATTCTTTTACATAGTTATAAGGTGAGGGAATTTTGACACACTCGTCAAAGGCCATGGCCACATCGGAGCCGAGGTTTGACTGTATCCGCATGCTCTCTTCAGGGCCCATGAAGATTTTCCGTCCATCTATGTGAGAATTAAAATGCACGCCTTCCTCGCTGATTTTGCGAAGGCTGGCAAGGGAGAATATCTGAAACCCGCCGCTGTCGGTGAGTATCGGCCCCTCCCAGGCCATAAACTTATGGAGCCCGCCCATGCGCCGTATCAGCTCGTCTCCCGGCCTGAGATGGAGATGATAAGTGTTGGATAGCTCAACCTGGCACCCGATTAGAGACAAATCCTCCGCGGACAGCCCGCCTTTGATGGCAGCCTGAGTGCCCACATTCATATAGACAGGGGTTTGCACCTTGCCGTGGGGTGTGGAAAACTCCCCGCGGCGGGCTTTGCCCTCACTGCAAATCAGCTTGAACAAATCAGCTCACCTTTTCGTTAACCTGGTCAGATCCGAGGCCTGACCTATTATTTAATAAGCATCGCATCGCCGAAGGAGAAAAATCTATACCTCTCCGTCACCGCCACTTCGTAGGCATGAAGTATATTCTCCCTTCCCACCAGGGCAGACACCAGCATAATCAGGGTGCTCTCAGGCAGGTGAAAATTGGTGATTAGCGCGTCAATACATTTAAAAGTATAACCGGGATAAATAAAAATGTCCGTCCAGCCGCTTCCCGGTGTCAGCCTGCCCTCTGGAGATGCAAAGCTCTCTAGGGTACGGCAGGAAGTTGTGCCAACGGCAATTATCCTCCCGCCTTTTTGCTTCGTCTCGTTTACCGCATGGGCAGTGTCCTCTGGAACAATACAGAACTCCGAGTGCATTTCGTGCTCCTCTATCATTTCCGTTTTTACCGGCCTAAAGGTACCCAGGCCCACGTGCAGAGTCACGTAGCAGATTTTTACGCCCTTTGACCTGACTTTCTCCAGCAATTCATGGGTAAAATGCAGGCCCGCCGTAGGCGCCGCTGCAGAGCCAGGCTCCTTTGAATAAACCGTCTGATAGCGCTCCCTGTCCTGAAGCTCCTTTTTTATATAAGGTGGCAGCGGCATCTTGCCAAGCCGCTCCAGTATTTCAAGGAAAATACCCTCAAATTCAAAGTGAATTACCCTGTTGCCGCCGGAGGTCACCTGAGAGACTCTGGCCCGAAGCTGGCCATCTCCAAAGACAAGCTCCGCCCCCGGACGGGTCTTTTTCCCCGGCCTTGTGAGGCATTCCCAGTCTCCCCCGCCCAAATCCCGGAGGAGCACCACCTCTACCGCACCGCCGGTTTTTCGGGTACCTATCAGCCGGGCCGGCAACACCCGGGAATCGTTCAGCACAAGACAGTCGCCCTCGACGAGATAATCCGGAAGATTATAGAAATGACTATGACTTATCTTCCCGGTGTTTTTGTCTAAAACAAGCAGGCGGGAGGCATCCCGCCTGCCAATTGGCGTTTGTGCAATCAGCTCCTCAGGCAACTCGAATGAAAAGTCGGATTTCTTCATCAGCGTACGACTCCGGTGGAAAGGCTCACGCCCGTGTAGTAAAAGCCGATTATCTGGTCATAGGTATAGCCGTAATGGGCGGCCATTGCATTTGCTCCAAATTGGCTCATACCTACATTATGCCCCCATCCGGAGCCTTCAAAAACATAGTTTGTGCCGGATTTGCTAACATTGTAGCGCATGCTTGGAAGGCCAAGCAGCGTGCGGGTTTGACTTTTATGTATGGTGACTGTTTTGCCGTTGGCGTCGGTAAATTTCAGCGCTATGACATTGCCCGTCTCTGAGAATGTTGGCTCAATGTCTATAATAGTGGAAATAACATAGGCCTTAAGCTTGCTTGTCACAGCGTCCCGAGTGAGAATGCGGGTCCAACTGCTGTAGCTATTGATGTCGGCCACAGCCTGCTCATAGGGGTCTGTTACCCCCACCAGATACGGCACCTTGGTTCCATTGACATTTTCATTGCTTTCCGTGGCGCCGCCATCAGAGGAGAAATACAGGGTTGAGCATAGTTCGCCGTTATATGTGACATACTGCCCAGCCGTCGTATCCACAGCCTTATCAGTAGTTGCGTTGGCGTTGCTGGTTCCCCTGTATACCTGACAATAAGTGTCCGCAGTGACGTCAAAACCGTGTTTTTCGTAGTAATTGAAGTGCTTGGCGGCATATGTCCTCGCGCACAAAGCCTGTGCCTTCAAGGCTTCCAGAGGCCAGGAAGGGCTCATCTCATACGGGATTACGCCTTTTACATAGTCCTCCATATCCAATATATTTACCACCGTCAAATTTTCGCCGGTTGTGCGTATGTACTGAAAGTCTCCGTAATACCTATAGCTCTTAAACCAGGTCTGCGCCTTTTCCGAATCTGACCGGGGTCTTATGACCAGAGGGTACTGGGTGCTACAGTCAAATTCAAAGAGAATATCCGTGGTGCCCGTCCTTGTGACAACAACGCATCGGTTGCTGGCACTGTATACCGTGCCGGATATTCCCCGATTTTGCATGTCGGCCGTAGCGGCGGCAGCGCTCTTATATTTTCCAACAAGGACCCTGTATTCTCCGTTGTAGTAAGCCGGGAAACCGTCGGCATAGGCGGAGGCAGCATTTTTCGCTTCGTCGAAGGTGGAATACGTGGCCGGCAGAAGGATGTGGTAGCAACCAACGACGCCATTTGATACCTTTACGTTTTTATCTTTCATCATGGTCAGCTTGGTCTCTGAAGTGTAGCCCACTTCGTGAAATTCAAAAGAGCTATCATAGTAGCCAAATTTGTAACCGCTGCCCACGTAGTTTTGCAGGCTTGCCGTCTCAAGGGAAGTGTCCCGGGCGGCGCTGTGGTAATAGTAGAGCCCCACCCTGATTTTTGACCTGCTGATGGGCACCGTACCGCTGACGGAAAGATGAGGAGGCTCGGAAAACTGCCCGCCCTCCACCAGTTCAATTCCACTGCCTGTCAGTGCATATACTTTGGAAGAGCCAAGTTTGGCCGCAGATCCGCTTTCGCCTATGGCGTAGGCGTCGGCAAGACTTCCGGACAAAACGCTGTTGCCGTCGTTTACATAGATGTTCTGCGCAGCGTCGCCGGTGGGAGAAGCGGCAATAAAGAGCGCCGCTATTATAACGAGGGTCATAATTTTAATATAATTAGTGTTTTTACTGTTATTCTTCATCAGTTTTTTCCTTTATTTTGTTACATTAGTAGTAAGACGTTATATTGACTGCACTGCTGTGCTGTGATATCATCAATCATTAATAAGTAAATATGTAGTACTTGAATTATCAGATTCGACTAGTTACCCCATTATATACAAAAATATCCCTGTTTTCAACCCGTTTTGCATAGAATGCGATTAGACATTATTTTCCTGCATAAGGAATAGCATAGATAGAGTGGTTTTATTGGTCGATGAAAGGATCGAGTCTCTATGAAAAAATATAAAGTAGGAGTTATAGGCGGCACCGGCATGGTAGGCCAGCGTTTTGTATCCCTTATGGAAAACCATCCATGGTTTGAGCTCACTGAAATTGCCGCAAGCTCCAGGAGCGCAGGTAAGACTTATGAGGAAGCCGTAGGCAACCGCTGGGCAGTTGATACTCCCATACCGGAGATGGCAAAAAGTCTTATAGTCAAAAACGCCGTGGACGATATGGAAGCCATAGCCAAATCCGTTGATTTTGTCTTTTCGGCTGTAGATATGAAAATGGACGAAATAAAAGCCCTTGAGGAGGCTTACGCGAAATTGGAATGCCCTGTGGTCTCCAACAACAGCGCCCATCGCTGGACTCCCGACGTGCCTATGATAATTCCGGAAATTAACCCGCAACACATTCAAATCATCGACAGCCAGCGAAAACGTCTTGGCACCAAACGGGGCTTTATAGCTGTCAAGTCCAACTGCTCAATCCAGAGCTATGTGCCGGCTTTGCACCCCCTGAGGGACGAATTCGGCATTAAATCGATACTCGTTTGCACCTACCAGGCCATATCCGGCGCCGGAAAGACTTTTGAAAGCTGGCCTGAAATGGTGGATAACGTAATCCCTTATATAGGCGGCGAGGAGGAAAAATCCGAGCAAGAGCCCCTGAAAATCTGGGGCAGCGTGGAAAACGGGGAGATTAAAAAAGCCGAATCCCCCTCAATTACCGCTCAGTGTTTGCGTGTCGCGGTCAGCGATGGACATATGGCCGCAGTTTTTGTAAGCTTTGACAAAAAGCCCGCGAAAGAGGAAATTATCGAGCGCTGGTTAAATTTCTCCGGCCGCCCCCAGGAGCTTGGACTTCCCACAGCTCCCAAACAGTTCCTCCATTACTTCGCAGGGGACGACAGACCCCAGACAAAGCTGGACCGCAACCTGGAAGGCGGCATGGCAGTTTCCATCGGCAGGTTGTGGCCTGATACGCAGTATGATTATAAATTCGTCTGCCTCTCTCACAACACTTTGCGGGGCGCGGCGGGCGGCGCAGTCCTTTTGGCAGAGCTGCTCTGCGCCGAAGGCTGGATATAGCCAATACCTATAATCAATAAAACTTCAATTTTAAGGAGGGCATAAAATGAAAACTCCCATATTTACCGGTTCAGGAACTGCCATAATCACCCCTTTTACCGAGAACGGCATAGATTATGAGAAAATGGGCCAGCTGTTGGATTTTCAGTACGAAAACGGCACCTCCGCCATTATAGTCTGCGGCACCACAGGTGAAAACGCTACCCAGCCCGTTGACGAACATGAGGAACTCGTAGATTTCGTTGTCAAGTACACTGCCGGGCGGATGAAGGTAGTGGCCGGAGTAGGCAGTAATGATACCATGACCTCCCTCCGCCTTGCCACAAGCGCTAAAGCTTCCGGTGTTGACGGAATCCTCATGGTGACCCCCTATTATAACAAGACGTCCCAACATGGTTTGATTAAGCACTTTACCTATGTGGCCGACCGTGTTGACGTGCCCATGATTCTTTACAACGTCCCCAGTCGCACGGGCATCGGTATTGCCGCGGAGACTTACAAGGAACTGTCCAAGCACCCCAACATAAACGGCGTCAAAGAGGCCTCCGGGGACTTTAGCCTGTTCTCCAGGACCAGGGCCCTCTGCGGCGACGAGCTTTACATCTGGAGCGGCAACGACGACAACACGATACCCATGATGTCCATGGGCGCTGTTGGTGTCATTTCAGTGGCCTCCAATATCATTCCCAAGGAAGTAGCCGAGCTTTGCGGGCTCTGCCTGGAGGGCGATTTCGCCGCCGCCACGAAGCTCTACTTCAAATATGCCGACCTGTTCGCAAAGCTGTTTATCGAGGTTAACCCCGTACCCGTAAAAACGGCCATGAACCTTATGGGGATGAATGTGGGCAAACTCCGCCTGCCACTGTGCGAGATGCGCGAGGATAACCTTGCCAAGCTGAAGGAAAGCCTTGTAAATGCGGGCCTGAAGCTGAAATAGCGCCGTGTCTTTTTAAAAGGGCGGATTTCCCCCTATCCATTTTTGAAAGGTTGGTATTATGCCTAAGATAATAATATCCGGCTGTAATGGTCGTATGGGACAAGTGGTCAGCCGAATGTGCAGAGAGAGGGACGACATGGTCGTGGTGGCGGGCTTCGATGTCAACACCGTCAAAATGTCTGACTATCCTGTTTACTCAGATCCCATGGAGTTTGCCGGCCAAGCCGACGTGCTTATAGATTTTTCAAATCCCTCTGCCCTGAGCAGGCTGCTCCCCTATTGCATTAAAAGGAGAATCCCGGCCGTTATCTGCACTACCGGCTACAACGACGAGCAGCTTGAAATGATTAAGGACGCGTCCGGGCATATTCCCTTATTCAAGTCCGCCAATATGTCTCTGGGCATTAATCTTTTATCAAGTCTCCTGAAAAAGGCTGCCACCGTTCTGGGTGACAATTTTGATGTGGAAATCGTCGAGCGCCATCACAAGGCCAAAGTGGACGCTCCCAGCGGAACGGCCCTTATGCTTGCCGATTCCATTGCCTCCGCCCTCCCCCGCCCTTCCGAGTACGTCTATGAGCGGCAAAGCGTCCGCAGGCCACGGAATAAAAATGAAATCGGTATCTCCGCCGTCCGGGGCGGGACCATCGTTGGCGAACATGACGTTATATTCGCCGGACCGGATGAGGTGATAGAGTTCAGCCATAAGGCCTACTCGCGGGAGGTGTTTGCAAACGGCGCCATCACTGCGGCAAAATTCCTTGCCGGGATAACGGAGCCGGGAATGTACGATATGAATGACGCTCTTGCGGAAATCTTGAACCGCTAGGCGGGTTTTATCAAGACGCATATTTTTGCAAAAATCATTGACATTGCTGGTATTACATGATAAACTAGCATGGCCGCTTTGAACGGGTCGTTTAAGTGAAGCTTGGCTTTCACCCCTAGAGCGAGACTCCAAGAGAGGTAGGTACAATATTAGTGAAGCATGCGATTATTGAGACCGGTGGCAAACAGTACCGTGTGGCCGAGGGCGATATTATTTATATCGAGAAGCTGAACGCCGAAAGCGGCGAAACCGTTACCTTCGACAAGGTACTGGCTGTTATTGACGACAATAATTACGTTTTTGGCACTCCCACCGTGGAGGGCGCTACCGTCACCGCAAATGTCGTTAAAAACGGCAAAGCCAAAAAAATCCGTGTCTTTAAGATGAAGCCCAAAAAGGGCTACCGCAGGACCATGGGCCACAGGCAGCCCTATACACAGGTACAAATCGGCACAATTAATGTCTAGTTCCGCAATGATTTGACAAATGGAGGTGTAACATATGGCACATAAAAAAGGAATGGGCTCTACCAGAAACGGTCGTGACAGTGAGTCAAAACGGCTTGGCCCCAAGAGAGCCGACGGACAGTTTGTACTTGCCGGCAACATCCTTGTCAGACAACGCGGTACTAAGATCCACCCCGGCACCAACGTGGGCCGTGGCAAAGACGATACCCTTTTCGCTCTGAAGAGCGGCATTGTTAGGTTCGAGCGTCTTGGCAAGGACAGAAAAATGGTCTCTGTCTACGAGTTAGCACAATAAAAAAATAGGGGCGGACGCTGTCCGCCCCTTAATTTATAATTGTAATGTGAATTATTTTACAGCACCCGCAAATTATAACTGAAGATATATTTTATCATATCCACCGGAGGTGAATCCATGTTCATAGATAAGGCCACAATATTC
This sequence comes from Clostridiales bacterium, assembly GCA_012838665.1. Taxonomy (GTDB): domain Bacteria; phylum Bacillota; class Clostridia; order Oscillospirales; family Oscillospiraceae; genus DUOX01. The sequence continues at coordinate 50,603 of DUOX01000019.1, read as the reverse complement.
GTACAGGGCGGAAAAGGCGGCAACGGCGCCGTATCTTTCCACCGGGAGAAATACATTCCCTCAGGAGGACCGGACGGCGGGGATGGAGGCCGCGGCGGCGACGTAATCGTTGTTGTTGACGACCATATGTCCACCCTTATGGACTTTCGATATAAAAGAAAATACGTGGCCGGCAACGGCGCAGACGGCAGGGGCAACCGCTGCTCCGGCAAAAGCGGCGAAAACCTTATCATTAAAGTGCCCCGCGGCACGCTTATTCGGGATAAAGAAACAGGAATGATCATCAAAGATATGTCCACCGACGATTCCTTTGTGGTGGCCAGGGGCGGACGGGGCGGATGGGGAAACATGCACTTTGCCACTCCTACCAGGCAGGTGCCCCGCTTTGCCAAACCCGGCACCGAGGGCGAGAGCCGGGAAATAATTCTGGAGCTTAAGCTATTGGCCGATGTGGGTCTTGTGGGCTTCCCAAATGTAGGAAAATCCACCTTACTCTCTGTGGTAACAAAGGCAAATCCCAAAATAGCCAATTATCATTTTACAACCCTTTACCCGAACCTGGGAGTAGTATATGTTTCCGAAGGTGTATCCTTCGTCATGGCTGATATTCCCGGCCTGATTGAGGGGGCCAGCGAAGGCATAGGTCTGGGGCATGATTTTCTCAGGCATGTTGACCGCTGCCGACTCCTGATTCACCTTGTGGATGTTTCGGGAAGCGAGGGCCGCGATCCCGTTGATGATTTTGAGACCATTAATGTTGAGCTGCGAGAGTATAACCCCCAACTGGCGGAACGCCCCCAGATTGTAGTCGGCAACAAGTGCGACCTTTTGGGCGACAACCGCCAGCCCATTGAGGACTTTCGTGCCTATGTCGAATCAAAGGGCTACGAATTTTTTGAAATGTCCGCAGTCACCCATAAGGGCACCGCGGAACTTATAAGAGCTGTTGCACAGAAGTTAAGGGAACTGCCCCCCGTTATCATCTACGAGCCTGAGTACGCGCCGCCTGAGCCGGAGCTTAGCACACCTGATGAGTTAACCATAGAGAATTACGACGGTGACTGGATTGTTGAGGGGGATTGGATACGCAGGCTCATAGACAGTATCAACCTCACCGATTACGAATCCAGAATGTATTTTGACAGGATGCTCCGTGACAGCGGGGTCTTTGAACGTCTGGAAGCCATGGGCATTAAGGACGGGGACACGGTAAATATCTATGGTGCCGAATTTGAATATAAGTCATAAAAAGCAGGGGAAGCTGAATAAACAGCTCCCCCTGCCCGTTATTCAGTTTTTGTCATTTTAATCCACTTTTAAGCAGATTTTTTGTTGCTATCTCCTACTTCTATACTTGCCGAACTCTTGTTAGGTTGAAACGCTGTCTTCGTAAGCCTTGATCATTTTCTTAACCATCTGGCCGCCGATACTTCCGGCTTCCCTAGCGGTGATGTCGCCGTTATAGCCCTGTTTCAGGTTTACTCCAACCTCGTTGGCTGTTTCCATTTTAAACCTGTTCATTGCCTCGCGAGCACTAGGGTTAACTAGTCTATTGCTGTTTCTAGCCAATGTTTTCAACTCCTTGAGTAGTTTTAGGGATTGTAATCCCATTCATATTTTCTGCTTAAGTCAATTATATATGTGATGTAAATTATTCTTGTTTTGTAAAACGTTTATTGGCTCTTTTTGCTTTTGTAGAAAACGATATTATTGTTTGCAAATATTAATTTTTTTAATAAATTAAAATATAAAAACCGTGTAATTTCCACGGTTTGTTTTTTCTTTATTCCGCTTCCGCCCCGGTCAGTTTTACACAGCTCAAAAGCAGGGCAAAAACTACCCAAAAGATAAGCATAACTCTGGGATAGCTCCAGGGATAGTCCACTATCCCGTTGAGCAAAACACCCGACAAACCGGCAACAAGGGCCCCGATTATAAGCCGGAATTCCAGGTCCGACCTTCTTCCTGTTATAACTTTGACCCCAGACTTAATGCCGGATACCATGCTGCCCACAAAAGCAATTATGCCAAATATGCCCATTTCCGCCGCAACCTGGAGATAAATACTATGGGCGTGAACAAAAATTGCCTGAGCTTTATATACCCCCGCCTCAGTAATACGGATTTTAACAACATCATTTCCCAGTCCAACGCCCCACAGCGGGTTTTGCGTAAACAAAGACCATGAAGCTTTATAAATATGCATGCGGGTTGATATTGAGGAGTCCGCAAAATTAAAGGAGGACATAATCCTGTTAAAAATACTTTGAGGCAGGACTGGCAAAGCCAGTATGCAGCAAGCAATGAAAAGGGGAATAAACTTGGGCCACAGCACAAGAAACAAGACAAAAATACTAAAGGCAAAGCTTGCCCACGCGCCTCTTGAATAGGTCATCAAAAGGGCGATAACGCCCAGAAGCAGGGTTCCCGCGTAAAAGAACTTTATTTTTCCTCTGGAGGTCAATGCCATGGCTATACAAAGGGGAAGCAGCATTACAAGGACCATGGCAAAGCTGTTGGGATTCTCAAAAAAAGAAAAAACGCGACCCGGAATACCTTGGTTAACAGTGATGTCAACCAGGAGCTCATCAACCTCAATGCCCATGGCCCTCTGAATCATGCCGTAAACGGAGGAAACCAAAACACCCAAAACCGCAAATCCCAAAACCCTCCTGAGCTGGGATAGTTTTTTTATTGAGTTAACACATAATAAGACCGCAAGCATGCAGGTTATATGAAACAGCAAAAACCTAAAACTCGCAGACCTGTAGGATGAAGTCAGAAAAGCTATAAACACCATCGCGCCGAAAGCCACGGGGAAAAACCCGACGCTATCCAGATTAAAACGATAGTTCCTGCTGCCCATGGAAGCCGCCAAAAACAGGGCCAGGAGGAACATAACAGCTAAAAGGCTGTATATATTGTTCCAGTAGTCCTGGGGAGTGACAAGGAGCATGAGCAGAACCCAGGATATTAATATAAAGCTTCTCTCCCCGCAGTAATTTGCGGCACGAAATACCGCGCTGCCCTCACAAATATCTCTGAACCTGGAATAAATGCGGTGCAGAAGGCTCGGGATAAAATCGAGCACTGCACTCAGGAGCCTGTATGTTCCGCTTTCCTTCCACAGCCTGTCAATACGGCTGTCCCGGGAGATGATTTTGCCTGAAAGGCTGTTTATCCACAGTTTCCTAAGGGCTGAACAAAGCCTGGCAAGGATAAAAGCGCAGTAACTTTCCCGCCAAATCGCCAAGATAATAATCCAGCCGCGGATTACAAGGCTGCAAAATAAGCTGTTTTTTACTAAATCCATAGTCTACCTCTTCAGGTTTTTTATAGAATACAGCGCTGCCAAAAGCGAAAACTGCCTTGCCCTGATAAGCTTGATTACAATGCTCTTTTTGCCGGATACCCCGACGGGGTTAAGATTTTGAATCGCATCGGCAAATTCGGGCGCCCGGCAAATGGAAATCAGGTTTCTGCGTTTTTCAAGAAAGCCGCTGCGGTTACCCGGAGCAAATTCATTGGCAACCGCAATAAGCAGGCCTGCCCAGTAGCTATGCCACTGCCATCCATCAATGCCCCGGATTTGGTATTTTTCCACAAGCCCTTTTTTCATATTTAAAGAATGCATGAAAGTTTCCAAAAAGTCGGGCATGTATTTTTTCGTTACCGAGTAGGGGTTTTGCAGATAGCAATACAAAGGGTCATCTATGACAGCCAGCCTTTTGGAGAGGCAAAAGTATTCTATGAGAAAAACCTCGTCTTCCAAATATGCGCCGGAAAAGCGCAGGCCGTTTTCTTTTACAATGCGCATGTCATAACAAAACCGCCAGACAAAGCCGTTTAGGAGCCTGTCTCCCTCCACTCTGTCCCGCAGGAGGGGACGCACAATGCCGTCCATTATTTCCGGTCCGTCATAAACTCCCGTGGCCATTGCCGCGGCTTCAATTTCCCGGGCACCCCCGGGATATTCTCTGAAGTGGCCGCAGGCTCCGCTGTCGGCGCCGCCGTCCCTGACGGCGGCATACAGTTTCTCCAGCATTTGGGGTTCAAAAGCGTCGTCGCTGTCCAGGAAAGCCAAGAAGCTGCCAGTTGCCCTGGCGATACCGGCATTCCTGGCTTCGCTGACCCCGGAATTCTCCTGGTGGATAACTATTATGCGGGGATCTTTTGATGCGTAATTGTCACAAATCCGGCCGCTTTTGTCTCTGGAACCGTCATCAACCAAAATCAGTTCCCAGTCATCCAAGGTCTGCGCCAGAACCGAAGATATGCACTTGTCTAAATAATGTTCCGCCTGATACACGGGCACAACTATACTGAAAAGGGGCATGTCGCACTCCAATATTAATCAATAGGTTTATATGGAAAAACCAACTGCACAGCAGCTAGTATATCATATACCATGCCAAAATTACAAGGGATACTGTTTTAAAACAGTATCCCTAAAATCTATATTCATTAACGGTTGTAACGATTATGAGGCAAGCTCCTTGGCCTTCTGAGCTGCAGAGCCGGCGTCGGGCGTATAGGCATCGGCGCCGATTTCCTCAGCAAATTCGGGAGTTATGGGAGCGCCGCCCACCAAAATCTTAACCTGTGACTTAAGTCCGGCATCAATTATGGCTTTAACTGTAACCTTCATTGCCTCCATAGTGGTGGTGAGAAGTGCGGAAACGCCTACTACCTTGCAGTCAGGATTGGCTTTTATAGCCTCAACAAATTTTTGTGCCGGCACGTCCACACCCAGGTCTATAACTTCGAATCCTGCGGATTCCACCATCAGGGCCACCAGATTCTTGCCGATGTCGTGGAGGTCCCCCTGGACAGTGCCAATAATGAATTTGCCATATGAAGTTACGTTTGCGCCGGCCAACAGCGGTTTGAGAACTTCAACGCCTTTTTTCATTGTAAGGCCTGCCACAAGCATTTCGGGGACAAAGATTTCGTTGCGCTGGAACTTGTCACCTATTACTCCCATGGTTTCAATCATGGCATTGAGAATTTCGTTTGCTTCTATGCCCTCATCAATAGCGCTCTGTACTAACTCTTCAATTTGTTTGAGCTTTCCGGTCTCAACTGCTTTCATTACCTCTTGGAGCTTCGACATATTACAATCCTCCTAAAAAAATATTAGACAATAATTGCTTACTGAATTTAAGTATTGCTCAATCCTTTGGAGGCGGTCCAAAAATGTTGTCACGATAGGCGCCGATGTATTCCATGCAGAAATCGTCATTGCCTAACAGCGCATCCGTAGCGTAGATAATGCCCATCATATCCCTGTTTGTAGGGTCCACAATGGCGCTGTCCATACCCGCCTGCATGGCAAGTACCATAAAGCTCATATTTATCATCTTCCGTACCGGGAGACCGAAGGAGATATTTGACAGCCCACTGGTGATATGGACGTTGGGATACAGCTCCTTGATGACTTTGGTGGTTTCCGCAAAGGTCAGAAAACTCTTACCGTTGGTGCCGAGTGTCTCTACCAACGGGTCAATGTACAATCTCTCAGGAGCAATATCAAATTCTTCCGCTTTTGCCATAATTTCTTTAAAGATTTCGATTCGGCGCGCAGAAGTCTTGGGAATGCCGCTATCATCACAGAGAAGGGCAACGCAGCCCCATCCCGTACCGGCAATGGCCGGGAAAATAGTATCAATCTTGTTGCCCTCAAGAGATACGGAGTTGACTATGCCGGCTTTTTTGCAGAATTGCATTGCATCGGCACAAACCTGAGGGTCGGGACTGTCTATGCAGATGGGAACATCGGTGGTTTCCTGAATCAAATCAATAAGCCACTTGATAGTTTCCAGCTCGTCAACGTTAACTGAAGCACAGCAGTCAATATAGTCGGCGTTAGCCTCCGCCTGAATTTTTGCCAGATTGCGTATCAAATCTGCGTCTCTGTTGGCAATGGCTTTTCCGACGGAGGGTATACTGCCGTTGATTTTCTCACCTATTATAATCACTTTTTTACCTCCTGCAGTGTTCTTTTTGCTGCCTCAACTACATGGCTTACCAGTACGGATGTGGTGACGGTGCCCACTCCCCCGGGTACCGGAGTAATGGCGGCAACAATGCTTTCCGCTTCGTCGAATTTTACGTCTCCGCAGAGCTTGCCTTCATCGTCCACGTTTATGCCCACATCTATTACCACCTGTCCGGGGGACAGGTATTTGGCATCCACGGCCCCCGCCTTGCCTGCGGCAACAATGAGTATTTCCGCATTTCTCGTTACCGACGGCATATCCACAGTGCGGGTATGACAGACGGTAACTGTGGCGTGCTTTGCCATCAGCATCATTGCCACAGGCTTGCCAACAACCAGGCTGCGGCCAATCACTACGGTTCTTTTCCCCTTGCAGTCATAGCCGTAATAATCCAAAATCTCAATGCAGGCCTGGGCCGTGCATGGCGCAAAGCCTTCTCCGCTACCTGTGAACACACCTGACAGGGAACCGTCCGTTATCCCGTCCACATCCTTGGAGGGCAGCAGGGCCCGGCGTACGGCCTCCTCATCCAGGTGTTTGGGCAGCGGACGGAAAATCAGTACACCGTGAACGCTATTGTCATTGTTAAGCTCTTCTACGGCAGCCATCAGGGTCTCCTGTGACACCTCCTCCGGCAGTACCACATTTCTTACGGCAACACCGATAGCCTCACAGCGCTTCATGGCGCCGCGCTCGTACGAAATGTCGTCAGGTCTCTCCCCTACTCGGAGCATGGCCAGGGTGGGAGTAACGCCCTTTTGTGCCAGCTCGGCCACCTCCGCTTTCATCTTTTCATTAAGGGCAGCGGTTACCGCAGCTCCCTTAAGTAGAACAGCCATATGTTTTCTCCTTTACAGCCAGTGAGTACCCGTTACTTAGAACAGGCCGCTTATCAAACCGTTTTCATCTACGTCTATCTTTTCGGCCGCAGGAACTTTTGGAAGTCCGGGCATAGTCATAATATCGCCTGTCAGTGCCACAATGAAACCCGCTCCGGCGGAGACCTTAAGATTGCGGACGGTGATTTTGAAACCATCGGGGGCGCCCAGCTTCGTGGGATCATCGGTGATGCTGTATTGGGTTTTGGCCATGCAAATGGGCAGCTTGTCGAAACCCAGATCCAAAAGCTGTTTCAGCTGTTTTGGCGCGTTTCCAACCAGTTCCACCCCGTCGGCCCGGTAAACCCGCTTTGCTATTGCCTCCAGCTTTTCCATAATGCCGGTGTTTATATCATAACAATATTCGAAGTCATTAGGCAGCTCGCAAAGCCGCACAACTTCCTTGGCCAATTCGACTCCGCCTTCACCGCCCTTGGCCCAGACCTCGGACAGGGCAACGTTGACGCCCAACTCCCTGCATTTTTTCTCGACAAGGGCCAGTTCCGCCTCCGCGTCCGTGGGGAAGCGGTTGAGGGCCACCACTGCCGGCAATTTGAAGACCTGAGTGACGTTTTCAACATGACGCAGCAGGTTGGGCAGTCCTTTTTCAAGAGCCTCAAGATTCTCGGTCCCCAGTTCCGCCTTTGGAACGCCTCCATGGAGTTTAAGAGCTCTGACCGTGGCTACGATAACCACTGCATTGGGTTTAAGTCCGGCCATACGGCACTTGATGTCCAGGAATTTTTCGGCGCCAAGATCAGCGCCAAAGCCTGCCTCCGTCACCGTGTATTCGCTGAGCTTAAGAGCAAGGCGGGTAGCGGTGACGCTGTTGCAGCCATGGGCTATGTTGGCGAAGGGGCCGCCGTGGACAAAGGCGGGCGTCCTTTCAAGGGTCTGCACAAGATTAGGCTTAAGAGCGTCCTTAAGAAGTGCGGCCATTGCGCCGTGAGCCTTCAAATCTCCGGCGGTGACGGGCTTCTCGTCATAGGTGTAGCCCACAATAATGCGGGAAAGACGTTCCTTAAGGTCCATGATATCATTGCTCAAGCAGAGAACCGCCATAACCTCGCTGGCCACGGTGATGTCATAGCCGTCCTCGCGGGGAACACCGTTGACCCGTCCTCCCAGCCCGTCAACCACGTTGCGCAGCTGCCTGTCGTTCATGTCCACACAGCGGCGCCAGGTTATGCGCTTGGGGTCAATATTCAGGCTGTTGCCCTGATAAATATGGTTATCCAGCATTGCCGCCAGCAGGTTGTTGGCGGCGCCTATTGCATGGAAATCGCCGGTAAAGTGGAGATTTATATCCTCCATTGGCACGACCTGAGCATATCCGCCGCCGGCCGCACCGCCCTTAACTCCAAAAACGGGGCCAAGGGAAGGCTCACGGAGGGCTACCATTGCTCTTTTACCGATTTTTCTCAGGCCGTCTCCCAAACCTACCGTAGTGGTGGTTTTGCCCTCTCCTGCGGCGGTGGGAGTAATGGCCGTTACAAGGATAAGCTTGCCATCGGGCTTGTCAGACAATTCATTAAGCAATTTAAGGTCAACTTTTGCCTTGTGATTTCCGTACTGCTCAAGGTATTCTTCATCAATACCGGCTATTTCTGCAATTTCACGGATGTGTGCCAATTCAGTTTCCTGTGCGATTTGGATATCTGTTTTGAATTGCATTGCTTTGTCCCCTTCCTGGCCTATCTGTCTCTTCTTATACCAGACATGTCGAGAATGTCCGCAACGTCATCGTATTTATTAAGAGCAAAGATGTGAAGTCCGTCGATACCGGCAGATATAAATCTGTATATCTGCTTGACCGTAAACTCCTTGCCCGCTTTTTTGAAATCGTCAGGATTGTCGCCGTATTTTCCAATTATCTCCGCCAGCTCTTTGGGTATAGAGCAGCCGTTGGAAACGGCCATGCGTATGGTGGGATCCTTCGCCAAAACAGGCATCAGGCCAAAGTCAATGGGAATGGTTATGCCTGCGGCGCGGGCTTTCTCCACGAAGCGGCAGTAGTTATCCACGTCATGGCATAACTGGGTCATAAGAAAGTCAGCCCCCGCATCCTGCTTTAAACGGAGCACTGCGATTTCCATATCCATGTCAATGGAATTCAGGTGCTTTTCAGGATAGCAGCCCGCTGCAATCTCCAAATCGGGGAAGTTTTCCCTGAGGAATCTAACAAGCTCGTCACCGTGGGCAAAATCCCCGCCGGTGCCCGTCTGTCCCGGAGGATAGTCTCCCCGAAGAGCAAGGAAGTGGTCAACTCCAAAGCCTACATATTCGTTAACCAGGTCGAGTATATCCTGCCTGGTGTTTCCAATACAGGTAAAATGGGCAAGGGGAATGGTTTGTCCGCGGTCGGCCAGATATTTTAAAATTTCACTGTGTCGCCCCTTGTTGGTTCCGCCCGCTCCATAGGTGCAGCTTATAAAGTCCGGCCTAAACCCGCACAGCTTGTCCAGAGTCTCCAGCAGCGGCTCAATAGGCTGTTCCATCTTCGGGGGAAAAACCTCAAAGGAAAAGGACATACGCTTCTTCATGATTTCGGATATTCTCATTTGCGCTCCTCCAAACTTATTTTCTCTTTGTCTTAACGATTTTCTGAGCCCGGATTGCCTCAGCTATATAAAAATATGTGCAAAAAACCACAATATGATAATCCAGTTTTTATAAAAAGTTCTTTTGTGTAAAGAGTATAAATCATTATAATTGCTGTATTAATGATTGTAAAGTTATTTATTGGAGTAACCAATGCTTTGTAAAAACGCGGAAAGGGTGAACTTTAAAATTTATATATCCAGCGCGGCATAATGACCACGGAATGTAGCTTCCGTAATTCTCTGCGGTTTTACGCAGTCCCCCACCTCTACTACTCTCGGGGCAGAATTCAGCAAGCCTTCCACCACTGACCTCAGCGGTTTCTGTCCTACCGCGCAGATTATAGTATCCGCGGGTAACAAAACCTCATTTCCGGACTTATCCGCACAGACCAGTCCTTCGTCCGTTATGCGGGTCCCCTTCAAGCCGGTTTTTACAGTAACAAGTTTTTTCAGCATATCCAGCAGTATGGGGCGCTGCCGTCCATTTGCATCCACGGCCACTCCCGGCAGCATTTCAACCACCGTGGCATCCCTGCCCTCCTGAGCAAGATGAATCGCGGCCTCGCATCCCACCTGACCGCCGCCCAAGACAACCACTCTCTGCCCAATCTTTGTCTCGGGGTCGGAAAGGTTGTTGGCTACCACAACATTCGGACTGTCAATTCCCGGGATGGGCGGAATTATCGGCTCTGCGCCCACTGCAATGACAAGCACGTCAGGCTTTATGCTTTCCACCAGCTCCGGCGTCACTTCCGTACCCAGCCTTACATCTACACCGGTATTTTTCATTTCCAGGGCCTTGGTGGATATGTACCGTACAAGGTCCTGCTTGAAAGGAATAGCGCGTTCGCATCTTAATGCGCCCCCCAGCTCACCGGCCTTCTCGCAAAGAATAACTTCATGCCCCCGCCGGGCAGCGGTAATCGCGCATTGCATGCCCGCCGGGCCGCCTCCCGCAATAAGCACCTTTTTAGGCTCTGTGGGAGCCGGAGCAAAGTTGGATTCATATTCGCGCCCGATAATGGGATTCACCGCGCAGATGCGCAGACCGGTGGCCATACGCTCGCCCATGCAGGTAAAGCAGCGCAGGCAGTGGACTATTTCCTCCTCCCTGCCCATCATGGCCTTTTGGGGCAAATACGGGTCCGCCAGGAGAGCCCTGCCGAGAACCACCGCATCCACCTTGCCCGAAGCGATTATCTCCTCCATCATGTAAGGATCGTTGAGGGCGCCGATGGCTGCCACTGGCTTTTTCACATGCTTCTTGACTTCAGCGGCATAGTGGACAAGCCCGCCCCTGGGCACGAACATGGGCTGATGGGTCTTGTCAAAGCTGCCCTCATGGCTGCCCGTCGAAACCTGTATAAGGTCCACCTTGTCATCTACCAGCTTGGCAAGCTCAATGGCATCACTTAAGGTATACCCACCTTCGTGATGCTCCTCTGCACTAATGCGGATTTCAATGGGGAAATCTGGGCCCACTGCGGCTCGTATTGCGTCCAATACCTCCAGTGTCAACCGGGCCCTGTTTTCCAGGCTGCCGCCGTATTCGTCGGTGCGCCGGTTGTGGGCAGGAGAGAAGAACTGCTGCAGCAGCCAGCCATGTCCTGCATGGAGCAGTATCATTTCGAAGCCCGCTTTTTTCACCAAAGCAGCCCCTTTGCCATACTGCTCAACCAGCATATGTATCATTTCTCGGGGCATCTCCTGGATTACGGCGCCATTGTCCAGCACGTCCGCACTGGGGCCATATCGGATATTCTTAACGTTTTTGCTCTTGTCTATATTATCGGCTCCGGAATACTTTCCTCCATGGTTCAGCTCGGCGCTGGCAATGGCCCCATGCCTCTTAATGGCAGAAGCGGTAATGGCAAGCCCCGGAAGCACATTGGGCGCATCCAGACAAATATTTATGTTGTGGCTTTTTCCGGTCTCAGCATGAACAATACACTCGCTTATGGGTACTACTGCTGCGCCTCCCCTGGCACGCAGCTCAAAAAACGCAGCCGCTTCGGGGGTCAGATAACCCTCGGGAGTTATATCCGGATAAGCCATAGGTGCAGAAAGGATGCGGTTTTTAAAATAAACGTTGCCCACCCGCAAAGGACTAAACAGATGTGGGAACTTTCTTTCCAATTCATTCAGCTCCTTTCAGTAAGGCTCTCTAAATGCGGACCTTTTTAACGGGTATCCAATCCGGATACCGAAATGCTCCGATAAGGTCTTTAGCGTCTGTTCATTAGTATCAAGGACTATCTCGATGCAATCTCCCTCAACATATTGCCTGAAAATATTGCCGTCGATGGAAATACTGCCATCTTTGGTTAGAAGATTTGCTATACGCTTGCTCCTGAAAGAGGATTTGTTGTTTTTGGAAAAGTATTCGTTCATAAGTACAAAATCCACAGGGTTGCAGGGTTTCTCGCTGAACATGAGCAGAGGTTCAAGCACACCCCCCCAGTTTCTATAAGACAGTATTGTGTCCCCGGAGCTCCTGTCGAATCGAAAAGTCTTCCCGCCGGATATCTGTTCGCCCGCATCGTCCAGGCATAAAGCGGAACACGGGGCGGGCCCGCCGAAGCCCACGTCACAATAATAACGGCGGCCTTCCATCTCCACCATGGTAACCCGATGTCCCAAAGGGGGATAATAGTCCCTCAGCCACAGGACCCGACCGGCCAGGGGATGGCACTCAAAGCCAAGGGACTGGAGCAGGGCCATAAACAGGCCATTTAGCTCAAAGCAGTAACCTCCCCTGCCCTGCTCAACAATCTTATTGTAAATATCCTCAATACCAAGGGATATATCAGCTTCAAGGTCGTATATGTCCAGATTTTCAAAGGGTATTGTTGTTAAATGCGCATAAATCAGGGTATTGAGGGACTCCAGATTTATGGGAATTGGACGCATCAGACCAAGCCTTGCCAGATACTTGTCCGTATCTGGCAGAGGCTTGTATAAATGTTCAAACATAAACAGCCACCAACGCTTTTAGATTCCATATACCTCTCTATTATACCTGTCAATCTCATCATTAATTATTGGATCAACATGGGGGTATATGGTTCCCATTGCTCCATATGTAATACAGGGAATGAAGTGTCCGCCGGGAGCGTATTCCTCGCAAACACGCCTTACCTCGGCCCTAATCTCCTCTTCCGTGGCGTCCTTCCGGTCTACAATAGCGGCGTCAATTCCGCCCATAAGGGTCATGCGCCCGTCAAGCTTCTTCTGTATTGCGGGAATGTCGTTCTGGGGCAGAACTCCCTGCCATATGTCTATATTCAGCTCCACCATGTCCTCTACAATGGGCTCTAGGAAGGAGTCTGCATGGTGCATAACGATGACACCATTATCTTTGCAATACTTATAAGTCTTGACATATTGGGGCTTGATAAATTCGCGCCAGACTTCAGGACTCATAAAAAGGTTATTTTTGCTTCCCCAGTCGTCATGGGACAGCATTATGTCAGGTTTAAGGTTGTCAACAAGTAGCTTTGCAAAATTGAAGCGATATTCCCCTATTGCATCAGAGAGGTCTTTCATGGCCTCCGGCTCCAGCAGGAAGTTAGTAAGGGTATCTTCAAATCCCATTAGAAAGTGGAGCTGCTCAAAAACTCCGGTGGGCATAAATGTCATCAGGAGATATTCATCGCGATCAATTTTGGAAATCGCCTCAAGAGCAGGCTCCCATAATGCAGGGTCGGAACAATTGCCTACTATGTCCGGCGCTGAGGTATAATCACGCCAGCGAGTCACATCTCTTACGACTTTGTGCTCATCAGCTACACTGGGCATAGCTGCAAACTGGTCTTCAGGCCACAGTATTGTTGTACCCCATTTATCCTTCAATGGCGGCATTCCCTGGTATCTCTTCCCACGGACAAAGCCAGCCACCGGATCCCCGGGAAAGAAAAACAAGTTTTCATATTGTTTTACCAACCTGTCGGGCTTGCCATCTTTTTTAAGTGTTTCCAAAAAGTTTTGTTTGGGCGTAAGCATATGTATGTCCTCCTGTATTGATATTGACTACTTGTTAATTGTTTAACCATCCGGCTTAAGTTGTTATTTAGTTTTTTAAGATAATGGGGGGATGAAATCCCCCCTATCTTATCTTAATTTTGTGAAGTTAATAATTAACTTCTTGCGTCGATTTCAGCCTTGTACTGGAGCACTTTTTCCTTGGTCAGGCGGAATATCAGCATGAGAATACCCCCGATTATGCACATGATACCGGGAATAAGAGCCAGGGCAAGGAGCATGCCCTGACGGGCCGTACCCTCAAAGACGACACCGGAAGTCCAGCCGGCGGCAATCAGGCAAGCGTTGACAATGACACCTCTGAGGAAGATGGCAATCTTCAGGGGCAGGTTCTGCAGGCCCATAATCCAGCCGGAGGATTCCTTGCCAGTTTTCCAAGTGGCGTAAACAATTGTATCGGTGTAAAGTGCAGGAGACGCAGCGAAAGCAATACCATAGAAGAACATGGCAACTGTCATCAGTGCGATTACTGTGGGATAGGAGGCATAGGCAAAGTAGGCAATAATCAAGAATACTGCCATGCCGAATTCCGCCATAATCATGGTGGTGCGGTTGGTAAGCTTTTGTGTGAGATAACGGGTCACGTAAGAGCCAATGATGGCAGCAATATTGATGCAGAGCATGTAAACAGCCATCAAGCCGGGATTGCCCATGGCGTCACGGAAGTAATAGATGGCGGCAGCTGCGGTGACAAACTTCACGCACCACTTTGTGAGGTCCGCCAGAATAAGAATGATGAGCTGAGGATTCTGGAACAGGGATACGAACATTTCCCTAACGTTAATTCTCTTGTAATCACTCTTGGGTCCTTCCTCAACTTCTTCATAACCTTTACCCATTACGAAATGGGCCCAGTATCCGAGTACCATTAGAATACCCAGACAAAATGCAGCGGCAGCCCACTGATTCTTCTCACCTACCCAAGAGCCAAGCAGGGTGGCGAAGGGGAGGCCCAGATAGCTAAATGCCAAGCCGCCGATTTGGTTCCAGGTAGCACGGGAAGATGCAAGGGTGGCCTTATCTTCTGGTGTCTTGCCATATACGTCTACCAATGTGGCATTGGCCACGTAGCCAATATTCCAGACGATATGGCTTGCGATGGCGGCACAGATAATAACAACCGCGGAAACGACTTCATTTTCTGCTACTCTCAGGAATTGGAAAGCAAAAAGGAAGGGAACAATCCATGGTGTCAGGACGAGCCAGGAGCGATAACGTCCCCATTTTTTTGCCTTCGTGGCATTTAGGATGCCGCCATAAATCCATGACAGGCACGCGTCTACAATGGAAAAGACGGAGTTGATTGCAGCAGCAATGGCTGGGGTAAATTGACTGGTCAAGAAGCTGTTAAAGTAGAAGGTCTCAACGTTGCTCATCAGAACGAAGCCAAAGTCACCTACACCGAAGAAATACCTAAGTGCAGTACTTAGCTTCTTGGGCTGGACTGATGCTGTGTTCACGGCCATTATTACTCCTCCTTATTTTTTTACCAAATTTAAACGCGTTTGATAATTTTTATAATACAAGAATAGCAAATACTTTTGTCGATGTCAACAAAGATTTGTATTTTTGAACAATTTTATTTATTTTTGTTAATTGTTGAAAAGGTCGGCTATTTGTATTAAAATAGGCACTACTGAATAGTCCATACTGGCATTTTTTCTGCCTCTGCTATCTAGGAGTGATACAATGTCAACTGAAACAACCAAGCGCAACAAAGCTAAAATGGTATATAAAAAATCGGCCTTAACCAGAGAGAGGATTTACAGGGCTGCCATTGCGCTGATGAAAGAAAAGGGTTATCAGGGAGCCAGTATTCGTGATATCTGCAAACGGGCATCGGTTTCCCCTGGGGCGTTTTACAGCTATTTTGAGTCAAAGCTGGATATACTCAAAGAAATATATCGCCCCGGAGATGAATTTTTTCGCAATGCCGTAGTAAAGGAGCTGGAGGACAAAGACTTTTTTCAGCAATTGAGGACATTCTTTTCTGCTTATGCAAGGTTGAACATAGACACCGGCCTGGATGTAATGCGTGTTCTTTTTAATCCCGAAAACGAATGGCTCACCCAGCCCCTATCCATGCAGGAAATCCTAGCCGGAATAATCAAACACGGCATAGAGTGCGACGTTCTTTCAGACGACACCAGCGTCAGGCAAATGGTGGACAATATTTTTACCATACTCCGCGGTGTTTGCTATGCATGGTGCATACACAACGCCTCCTTTGATCTGGAGGAGCGAATGCTGGAGCACCTGGACTATATGATAAATGGTATGTTTAAATTTAAAAAAAATAACACAGAAAATATTTAAGGCTGCCGAGGCATATCGGCAGCCTTTCCTTTATTGGGTTATCTGATTGTAAAACGATACTTATTCCGTGCGAAGGGCTTCAACAGGATTCTTGTTGGCGGCAATGCGGGAAGGTATAAGTCCTGCGATAAAGGTAAGGGCCATGCTTATTATTACAAGAATCACGGCTCCCGCGGCAGGCAGTTTTGAAACGTTGGTAATGCCGGCAAGGTTGTCTATTATGATATTAATGGGTATTGTGAGAAGTAGAGTCAAGCCTATGCCAAGAATACCCGCCGCGAATCCGATAATCAGGGTTTCTGCATTAAACACCCTGGAAATATCCCGCTTGGAAGCGCCTATACTCCTGAGTATGCCTATCTCCTTAGTGCGCTCCAACACTGAGATGTAGGTGATTATTCCAATCATTATGGATGAGACCACAAGAGAAATGGCCACGAAAGCCATGAGCACATAGCTTATCGTGTTTATCACCGTACTTACCGAGGACATAATAAGTCCCACGTAGTCCGTATACTGGATAACGTTTTCGTCCCTGCCATCGTCAGTCTGCCGGGTATTATAGTCGTTAATAATGTCGATAATCTGCTCTTTGGCTTCAAAATTAAGGGGATAGATGTTGATAATATTGGGTTCGTCCAGGTCCACAACGCCCAGAATCGACAGGTTCCCTTCATAGGTGGAGCTTTGAACCGGCTGCACGGAACTTCCCGTATTGTTCCGCATAAACTCGGCAAGCTCTTCCTCGGAGAGTGTGGACAGATATTGCTGCTGCTCCGGTGTGAGGCTGGACATGTCAAATTCCGGTGCACTTTGGGCGTCTTCTTCCGCAACAGTTTCCCCCCGGGTGAAGGGAAGTCCCGTAAAGACATCAATATCGGGCTCTGCTAGCTGCTGCCTGGCTATTTCGCTCTCATTTACGGCGTCTATAAGGTGCCGGGTTAAATCGGGGGTATAGCCAATAATGCCGCTTAAGGGTGTGGCCACAGAGTCGTCAGAGGGCCTGATTATGCCAGTTATCCTTATCTCCTCGGCATTGTCAATGACGGACTTCATGTATTTCTCGTCCTGGCTCTTGTCCACCCACCCGTCGCCCTCTTTGACAAAGAAGTCGGTGTTCAAAACCATCTTAAACTTAAGGTCCAAAATCTCATTGTAAGTGAAACTTATCTCCTCACTGGAGACCTCCTTGCCCCCCATTATATCTTTCATCATTTGGGGCAGTTCACTCTGGTCCTTGATGCCCAGGGAATAAAGGGTGTAGTCGCTGATCTCGTTATTTTCGTCAACTATCATGACTACCTCGTTATACGCCTTGGGCCATTCGCCCGCAATAAGGTCATACTGCTTGCGCAGCAGCCGTTCATTGTCCAGCAGCTCCGACCACACGTTGGTGTTGGAATATGCCTGAGACATGGGCATGTTCTCGTAGTTTGGCATAACCATTCCCATGCTCATGCCCAAAATCTCCATTACCGGGCTGGGATTTACCTTCACTAGCCCATTTGAGGTATCGGCCCTGTAGATGTTCATGTCAATTTTGTAGCTGTATTTTATATCAGCCGCCAAATCCATGATACCGCTTTCATCGCTTTCAATAAATTCCTTAAAAGCGGTCAGGTTATTGGAAGTCACCTCAGCCGCCATGGCATTGAGAAGTCCCACCATCATGTCGCTGGAATATATCTTATCCATGTCATGATCACCCCGCTTATTCCCCGCGACGCCTGAAAGGGCGGTGAACATGCTGCTCATATCCACCGTTTCCTTCTCAATGATGACCGGATAGGAAGATAAGGTGTTCTCCTCCACCCTGTCGATATAACTCTGAAAACCGTTGGAAAGAGCTAAAATAAGGGCTATGCCTATTATGCCTATGCTGCCGGCAAAGGCGGTTAATATGGTGCGGGTCTTTTTCGTCATCAGGTTATTGAGACTCAGGGAAAGGGCAGTGATAAATGACATGTAGGTTTTTTGCTTTTTGCCTGCATCAGCATTTTCAACCACCTCTCCCTTATCAGAAGGACCTTTTGTGTTGGAATCAGAAATCACTTTCCCGTCCAAAAGCCTTATTATGCGAGTGGCATAGCGGTTTGCCAAGTCGGGATTGTGAGTGACCATTATTACCAGCTTTTCCTTGGAAATCTCCTTGAGAATGTCCATAACCTGAATACTGGTCTCGGTATCCAGAGCTCCCGTAGGTTCATCGGCCAAAAGTATGTCTGGGTCATTTATAAGGGCCCGGGCAATGGCCACCCTCTGCATCTGTCCCCCGGAGAGCTGGTTGGGCTTTTTGTAAATTTGATCCCCCAGCCCAACCTGTTCCAGCACCTTTTTCGCCCGTGTCCTCCGCTCTGCTCTTGTGACGCCGGAGAGGGTCAGAGCCAGCTCTACATTGGCCAGCACAGTCTGGTGGGGTATAAGATTGTAGCTTTGAAATACAAAACCTATGGAGTGGTTGCGATAGGTATCCCAATCACTATCCTTAAAATCCTTCGTGGATTTTCCGTTAATAAATAAATCGCCGCTGGTATAGCGGTCAAGGCCCCCGATTATATTCAAAAGAGTTGTCTTTCCACAGCCGGAAGGGCCCAGAACAGCAACAAATTCACTCTCACGAAACTCGAAACTTACACCATTTAGCGCACGTACCTTAGTGTCGCCAGAAGAATAATCCTTAACTATGTTTTTAAGAACCAACATGCAAAAACTCCCATAAAAAGTATTTACTAAACAAATTTTAGACTTCATTATTTTAATGCTTTTTATTAATTTAATCAACAGAATTTCAACCATATATTTACATTTGGACAAAATTTAAAGAAAGTTTACAATTCCCATATTTGGGCTTTAATTGCAAAACATATGTTCGTTGTGTATAATTGTCTAAAGCGAAATTGCCGGTAGCAATTACCCACAGGAGGTTTTTCCATGAATAAATTTTCGAAGCCCAAAGGCAGAGCCAGCCAGGTAATCCTCAATTTGATTATCACCATAGTATTTGGCATTATTTATTTTTATTTGAAGCTGCCTGCGCTTAATCTGAAAAACCCGGGCATGTATGTCTTTGTATTTCTGCTGTCTGCAGTCTACTGCGGCCTTTCCATTATTTCTCTTGGACTGCACAGAATTGAAAGCGGCCGCGAATTCTGGGACAGTCTTAAGAAAAACTGCGCCGCTCCGGTAATAATCTGCGCGGCCCTGGTAGTCCTGTTCATTGTTGGCAGCTTTATCTCCTCCCCCATCTTAAGGGCAAGAGCTTACAGCAATCTGCTGCAGATTGCCCCCGGTAGTTTTACGGATGAAATCGAGGAGATAACATATTCCCAGATACCCATGCTGGACAAGGACTCTGCTCAAAAACTGGGAGATCGGAAAATGGGCGAACTTTCCGACATGGTCAGCCAGTTCGAGCTGTCGGACAATTACACACAAATAAATTACAGGGGCAGGCCCGTACGCGTATCTCCTCTGGAATACAGCGACCTGATAAAATGGTTTAATAACCGTTCCAGGGGTTTGCCGGCCTATGTCATTATCGATATGGTTACGCAGAAAGTGGATGTAGTACGCCTGGAGGAGGGCATGAAGTACTCCACGAATGAGCATTTCAGCCGCAACCTTTACCGGCATCTGCGTTTTAACTATCCCACATTCATGTTCGAGGAGGCAACCTTTGAAATTGACGAGGAGGGGGTTCCCTATTGGGTCTGTCCCCGGCTTG
The DNA here is from genome assembly GCA_012838665.1 of Clostridiales bacterium. Lineage (GTDB taxonomy): Bacteria > Bacillota > Clostridia > Oscillospirales > Oscillospiraceae > DUOX01. Next base: position 31,042 of record DUOX01000019.1, on the reverse strand, counting down.
TGAAGCGTATTGGACTTTTCGGTGGCAGTGACATACAGGGCGCCGTCCTGGTCAACGCCATCACCGGCGAATGTACCTATTATGAGGAATTGCCCTCCTGGGTAGACAGGGTTTACAGGGCCGAACTTATCATAGAACAGTACGATTATTACGGCCTCTATAAGAATGGATGGCTAAACTCCATCTTCGGCCAGAGGGGAGTCACCGTTACCACCGACGGCTATAACTATCTGGCATTGGGCGATGACGTCTATATGTATACCGGCATTACCTCCGTTGTAAGCGACGAATCCAACGTAGGCTTCATTTTGACAAATCAGCGCACAAAGGAAACGAAATACTACGCTATAGCGGGCGCTGAGGAGTACAGCGCCATGGACAGCGCCCAGGGTGTCGTGCAGCATCTGAACTACAGGGCTACCTTCCCCCTGCTGCTGAATATTTCCTCCCAGCCAACCTATTTTATGGCCCTTAAGGACTCGGCAGACCTGGTTAAGATGTACGCCATGGTAAATGTACAGCAGTATCAAATCGTTGCCACGGGCGCAACGGTGTCCGAGTGCGAGGCCAATTATAAGGAAATGCTGGCCAGAAACAATCTGGTAAGCCAGGAGGAAATCACCTCGGACAAGATTACCGGCGTAATCAGCGACATCCGTTCAGCGGTGCTGGAGGGCAATACCCATTACTATATCCGGCTGGAAGGCGGTAGCTTCTACTACGTTATCAGCCTTGCCGACAGCGAACTTGCCGCAGTCCTGAACGTGGGAGACGAAGTTATAATCAGCAGCGCCTCCGGGGAGGGCGAACTTCGCCGGGCCTTCAGTGTCGAGCGGGCCGCATAGCGGCTTTAAGATTCCGAAAAGTAATACAATAATTTTATCCGGCTGGTAAGAAACTCAGCCGGATAATTTTTTCAAACACCAAGATATGTAAATTTTAAAAAAGTACGTATACTATGGCAAGGAGGGTATTCAAATGAAAAAAATCTATAAGAAAACAATCATTTGCCTTATACTAGTCCTTGCAATGCTTCCCCAGGTTTGCGCCTCCGCCGCAAGCGGAACCCACACCGTGGTCAGAGGCGATACAATGTGGAAAATTGCAGTAAGGTACCAGATAGGAGTCAGCGAGCTCATTGCGGCTAATCCCCAAATAAAAAACCCGAATTTGATTTACCCCGGTCAAACTATTTATATTCCCAATATCGACGATATTAAAAACCTTGAAAACGAAGTGATAAGGCTGGTCAATGCGGAGAGGACAAAACGGGGGCTGCAGGCCCTGACCGCCAATTGGGAGGTCAGTCGGGTAGCCCGCTATAAATCCCAGGATATGATTGACAAGAATTATTTCGGACACCAATCACCCACCTACGGCTCTCCCTTTGTAATGCTGGATAACTTTGGAATCAAGTTTTCAGCCGCGGGAGAAAACATTGCCTACGGGCAACGCACTCCTGCCGAGGTGATGAATGCGTGGATGAACTCCCCCGGGCACAGGAGCAATATACTGAGCCCGGCATATAACCAGATTGGCGTCGGGGTGGCCAAAAAAGCCAACGGAACCTGCTACTGGACTCAAATGTTTATAAAAAGCCTGTATTAATATTTATTGCTTTTCTATACAAATAACAGGAAACGAAAACAGCCTGCAATTATTGCAGGCTGTAATCTTTTGAGGCAGACATTTTTTCCCTTATAAAGCTCAGCTTTGTTTCAGAAATCAGCACCGCCAGGAATATAAGCAGAAAACCCATAATCAGGCGCAGGCTCAGTTTTTCGCCGTAGAACATTACGGAAATTGCGGTCCCGAACACTGATTCCAGGGTCAGGATTATTGCCACCGTGGCCGGAGGCGTATATTTTTGACCCAGGGTCTGCAAAAAGTAGCAGACGGTGGTGCACATTACGCACAGATAAGCTATACTCAAATATGAATCAACGGGTATGTCCTTTGGAAAAGGCTCCGTAATCAGGGCAAAAAACCAGGACAGCGCCGCCACGGTTGCGAATTGAACCATATTAAGCAGCATTACGCTGCGCTTTTCCACCATACGGGATGTGAGAAGAATATGTATCGCAAAAAACAGGCCGCAGAAGGTGGTCAGGATTTCACCAATTCCCATCCTCAGGTCATCATTCAGGGATACCAGCCCTATGCCGGCAATGGCCATAAAGCCTGCGGATATGTTGAATACGTCCGGTTTTTTCTTATAAATTGCCCATCCGAGAAAGGGCACGATAACGGCGTGTATGGCGGTAAGAAAGGCATTTTTCCCCGGGGTAGTATGGACTAATCCGAAAGTTTGGAGGGCATAGGCGGCAAATAAAAATACTCCCATTAATACCCCGCTCTTTATATAGCCCGTATCCATTTTTCGAAGCTCTTTTATCCCAATCAGCGCCGTGAGAATTGCGGCACCGGTAAAACGAATCGCTAATATATAAAGCGTGGAAACGCTGTCCAGCACATTTTTCAGAATAACAAAGGAAGAGCCCCATATCAGGGTTGTCCCCACCAGGGCCAGCCTTCCAATAATCTTTTGTCTTACATTTCTATCTGCAGTCATTTTATTCCAGTCTATTATTAATTAATAGAACCTAATCCCCCTTTAACGTGTTTGCTTTCGTCATATGCTGGGCTGCCGCCCGCAGCATCAGGCGCTTGCGCCCTACATTCTCAAATTCCACTTCTATCAATGCGTCCCCGCCCATGGGAGTCATTTTCACTATTACCCCCTCGCCAAAGGCCTTATGAATGACGCTGTCTCCGGTTTTATAGTCCGAAGCCCCCCTGCGCTCCGGCTCCCTGGAAATACTCCGCAGCGCATGAGTTTTTGAAGGCCGGTCTGCGTTTACTCCCACCCTAAAGTCATAGCCTCTGGGTTCGGGCATTATTCTTTCAATGTGTTCCTCCGGAATTTCATCCAGGAAGCGGGAGGGCCTGTTGGCGGTGGTGCGTCCAAACAGCATGCGCTGACGGGCGCAACTGATATAAAGCTTCTGCCGTGCCCTGGTGATGGCCACATAACAGAGCCGGCGCTCCTCCTCCATCTCCTCCGGTTCCCCTATGCTGCGTATGCCGGGGAAAATGCCTTCTTCCACCCCTACAATAAACACCGTGGGAAACTCCAGGCCCTTTGCCGCGTGCATTGTCATCATTACCACACAATCTGCTTCCCGGTCATACTGGTCAATATCGGTGTATAGGGCCACTTCGTCCAAAAACCCGGCCAGAGTGGCATCGCCGGTATCATTCATGTAGCTGATTATATTGGATTTCAGCTCGCACACGTTTTCTGCGCGGGCCTGATTTTCAGTGTTGTCCTTTTCGGTCAGCATCGCCATATAGCCCGTGCGCTCCAGTACCTGGTCATACAGCTGGTCCAGGGGCAGAATTTCCGAGGCCTCCCGCAGCTCCATAATCATATTCGCAAACTGCCTTAGCCGGATGGCGCTCCTCTGCAGAGAGGCGTATTCTTCGGCGCGTTTTACTACCTCAAACATGGGCAAGCCCTGCTCCGCCGCCAGTTCCTGAACCAGCTCAACCGTCCGAAGGCCTATGCCCCTGGGCGGGTTATTTATTATGCGTGTAAGGCGCAGGTCGTCGGAGGGTGTCAGAATGACGCAGAGATAGGCAAGCATATCCTTAACTTCCGCCCTGTCAAAGAACCTGGTACCGCCCACAATACGATAGGGTATGCCGTTGCGCTTGAAGGCATATTCAAGCCGGTTGGACTGGGCGTTCATACGGTATAAAACCGCATGGTCACGCCAGGACTGGCCCCGGGCAAAATTCTCCATAATTCGAGCGGCCACGTATTGGGCCTCATCGCTTTCCCTCTGCGCTGTGTAGAGAGTCAGTTTCTCCCCTTCCCCCTTATCCGTCCACAGCCTTTTTCCCTTGCGCCCCTTGTTGTTGCTTATTACCGCGTTGGCGGCTTCCAAAATATGCCCCGTTGAGCGATAATTCTGCTCAAGCCTTATAACCTTCGCGCTTTTATACTGTTTTTCAAAGTTAAGTATGTTTTCTATGGTGGCGCCCCGAAACCTGTAAATGCTCTGGTCGTCGTCGCCTACGACACAAATGTTCTCGTATCCGCCTGCCAGAATAGACGCCAGCAGGTACTGAAGATTGTTGGTATCCTGATACTCGTCAATGAGCACATAACGGAATCTTCTTTGATAATAGTCCCTAATATCCTCGTGTTCAGTCAAAAGCCGCACGGCATGGTAAATCAGGTCGTCAAAATCCATGGCGTTGGATTCCCGCAGACGGCGGGCATAGGCGGTATAAACCTCGCCTATGCGTATGCGGCGTATATCGCCGGAAGCCCTGGCCTTGGCCAGAAAGTCCTCCGGGGAAATCAGCATGTCCTTTGCCTTTCCCATCTGGCTCAGTATGGATTGCGGAGGAAAGGACTTTTCATCCAGGTTCAGTTCCTTTAATATCCGCTTTATGACACTGAGGCTATCTGAGGTGTCATATATGGTAAAACCTTTCTGATACCCCAAACGCTCAATATCACGCCTGAGTATCCGCACACAGGCGGAGTGGAAAGTCATGGCCCAGACATCCTCGGCCTCGGAGCCGATGATTTTCGCCAGCCTGTCCTTCAGCTCATCGGCGGCCTTGTTTGTAAAGGTAATGGCTATGATCCGCCAGGGCTCCACCGGCTCAAGGGCGGCAAGATGCCGGGCTTCAGGGGAATCTCCGGCTTCAAGGATTTCAAGCTCCCTGTGCCCTACCCCTTCCGGCAGTTCAAAGCTGTCACTTCCCCGTCCGTATTTAAGTAGATTGGCAATACGGTTTATCAGCACGGTAGTTTTACCCGAACCGGCTCCCGCCAGCAGTAGCAGAGGTCCCTCAGTGGTCAGCACCGCCTTGCGCTGCACCGGATTAAGATGGGCAAAATCCGCCTCTATCACCTTTCTTCGGGCTGCAAAATATCTTTTTTCAAATTCATATTCAGTCATTCTTCACCTGTAGCACAGAAAATATTTCATACCAAAGCATTATATACTAAGCCTTCCCAATTAACAAGGGATTAAAAGTACAAAGGATTTTGCACTTTTCCGGTGCTGCTTGGCAATTTTTATCCATTCAAAAAATACGCCGGCCTGATTCTGAATATTATGTAAACCACAAAAGGGCATAAATAAGCGGACGGTTCATTTCAACCGTCCGCTTCAGACCAATATTTTTCTCAAAGCCTCTATTGCGCGCCGCTCAAGTCTGGAAACCTGCACCTGGGACACTCCCAGTATCTTTGCGGTGGCATCCTGGGTCAGACCGTGATAAAAACGCAGAGCTATAACTTTCTGTTCCCGCTCCGGCAGGGCGCTGATGGCTTCCCGGAGTGCCATGCGCTCCACCAGGCGATCCTCCTGGCCGTAGTCCCCTAGCACATGTTCAAGGGTAAAGCCGTCTTCACTGTTTTCCTTTTGAAGGGACTCGGCAGGGCCTGTGGCAGTCTCGGTCATTGCAATTTCTTCAACCGTAAAGCCGGTTTCCCGGGAAATCTCAGACAGGGTGGGGTCGCGCCCAAGCCGCTGCTCAAGCATGTTTTTGGTGGAACGTATTACCTGGGCCTTCTCCTTGATACTTCTGCTGACCTTGACCGCCCCGTCGTCCCGCAGGAATCTGCGTATTTCCCCGGAAATCTTGGGAACGGCATAAGTGGAAAACTGGGTACCAAAGCTCTCGTCATAGCCCTGCACTGCTTTTATAAATCCTACACAGCCTAACTGATAAAGGTCGTCGGAGTCCACTCCCCTCCCGAAATACCGCCGTGCAATGCTCCATATAAGGCCGGAGTTTTCCTGAATCATCCGCTCGACTGCTTCTTTATCCCCCCCCTGAGCCGCCCTCAGCAGTTCAAGGGTCTTGTCCATAATCACTCTGCCGTCCTGACGGCAATGCGCCTGCGCATGGTGACAGTAACTCCCCGGCCAGGACTTGAACGAACACGGAGCTTATCCATAAAGCTCTCCATAATGGTAAAGCCCATGCCGCTGCGCTCCTCGCCTCCTGTGGTAAACATGGGTTCTCTGGCCTTTTCAATATCTTCAATACCCTTGCCCCAGTCCTTTATGACTATCTCCAGGGTGTTATTATCAATAATCCGGGCACGCAGGCTAATTTTGCCTATACTGTCCGGATAGGCATGAACTATGCAGTTGGTCACAGCCTCACTGACTGCGGTTTTAATATCACCCAGTTCCTCCAAAGTGGGGTCCAGTTGGGCAGCAAAGCAGGCTACGGCGGCCCGGGCAAAGCCTTCATTGACAGACCTGCTAGGAAATTCCATTTTTATGTAGTTCTTTGTTTTCATTAATACTTCACTCCTTCATTGTGGTGGAAATCTTAACAATTCTGTCAATGCCGGAGGCGTCTATGACCCTCATGGGCTGACGGGGCGGGTTTTCTGCCCAGGCCCTGCCCCCCATCTCATTCATGCGCTTATAGACTCTGAGAATCACGGCAATGCCCGAGCTGTCCATAAATTTCAGGCCGGACAGTTCCATTACGCAGTCTCTGGGCAGGTATTCGTCAATTAACTGGTCTATGGTGTTCATAACTTTTTTTGCGCTGTGGTGGTCAAGCTCACCTTTGAAAAAGAGCGTAAGCCTTCCATTCTTGTAAGATGACAAAACTTTCATATCTATACCTCGCAAACAGAAATGGCACCGCACAGGGACAAGCCCTGTACGGTGCCATTCTATCTTATTTTGTCTGCATTGTTTGTCGAATCAACGGGAAGAAAAAGCTGTGATTTTGGGTGCAATTTTAATTATCCGCTCAGTTTTTTCAGGCTTTCCTGCAGGTTCTCAATGAGGGCCTGGGCCTTTGCAGCCCGCTCCCTTTCAGTATTTATGACGTGTTCCGGCGCCTTGGCCAGGAAAGCCTGGTTAGAGAGCTTTTTCACCTGCCCATCCAGCTCCTTTTTTGCCTTCTCCAGCTCTTTTTTAATACGCTCCCGCTCCTTTTCCAGGTCCACCAGTTCCGCCATGGGCATAAACATACGGGCCTCGTCCGTCACAACGGACACCATGCCCTCAATATTTTCGGGGGGAACATCGGAAATGAGAACCTCGCCGGCGTATGCCAGCTTGGAGAAGTAGGCCCTGCAGTTTCCAAAGATTTTATCCTTGTCCGTTACGATATACAGGCGGGGCCTTTTGGCGGCCGGCACATTCATCTCAGCGCGGGTTGACCTGATGGCACGGATGGCGTCCATGACCATCTCGAAAGCCGCCCCTTCCTCCGGAAAACTAAGCTCATCGCCGTATGCGGGCCACTGCTCTATGATAAGGGCTTCGCCGTCGTGGGGCAGGGCCTGCCAGATTTCCTCGGTAATAAAGGGCATAAAGGGATGCAGCAGTTTCAGAGTGTCGGTGAGCACAAAGAGCAGCACCTTCTGGGCATTGATTTTTGCCTCCTGGTCTTCCCCGTTGAGGCGGGGCTTGGTAAGCTCTATATACCAGTCGCAGTAGCTGTCCCAGATAAAGTCATAAATCTTGTTTGCGGCAATACCCAGTTCATATTTATCGAGGTTAGCTGTAACCTCCGCCGCAAGCCTGCCGAGTTTGGAGAGTATCCACTTGTCCTCCAGCTCCAGCTTCTCCGGCAACTCGTTCTTATCAATGGTCAGATTCATTAAAACGAAGCGGCTGGCGTTCCAAATCTTGTTGGCAAAATTCCGCATGGCCTCGCAGCGCTCCACATAAAAGCGCATGTCGTTGCCGGGGCTGTTGCCTGTGCAGAGGTTAAAGCGCAGGGCGTCGGCTCCGAAGCGCTCTATCATCTCCATGGGGTCGATGCCGTTCCCCAGTGATTTGGACATCTTCCTGCCTTGGGAATCGCGGATAAGCCCATGTATCAGCACAGTATGGAAGGGGTGCTCCTTCATATGTTCCATGCCTGAGAATATCATGCGCGCTACCCAGAAGAAAATAATGTCGTAGCCGGTGACCAGCACGTCAGTGGGGTAGAAATACTCCAAATCCTCCGTCTTTTCCGGCCATCCCAGGGTAGAAAAGGGCCAGAGGGCGCTGGAAAACCAGGTATCCAGCACGTCCGGGTCACGCCAGATATTGCTGCTGTGGCAGGCCTCGCATTCCGTGGGGATTTCCCGGCTCACCGTTATATGGCCGCAGTCGTCGCAGTACCAAGCCGGAATCTGGTGTCCCCACCAAAGCTGGCGGGATATACACCAGTCGTGGACATTCTCCATCCAGTTGGTGTAAACCTTCGTGAACCTTTCGGGCACAAATTTTATGGTGCCGTCCTCCACAACCCGGATAGCCTCCTTTGCAAGGGGCTTCATTCTTACAAACCACTGTTCGGAGGTTATGGGCTCCACTGTTGTGGAGCAGCGGTAGCAGGCGCCCACGCTGTGGCTGTGGGCCTCCGTCTTCACCAGGTACCCCTGCTGCTCAAGGTCAGAGACAATGGCCTTCCTGGCCTCGTACCTGTCCATGCCGTTATACTTGCCGCCGTTTATGATTCTGGCGTTTTCGTCCATAATCAGGACCTGTTCCAGGTTGTGGCGTTGTCCCACCTCAAAGTCATTGGGGTCGTGGCAGGGAGTAATCTTAACGCAACCGGTACCAAATTCCTTATCCACATACTCGTCAGCAATAATGGGAATCTCCCTGTTCACAAGGGGCAGTATGCAGTGCTTGCCGATTAGATAGGCATAGCGCTCATCCTCGGGATGAACCGCCACGGCCGTATCACCCAGCATGGTTTCCGGGCGGGTAGTGGCAATAACAAGGTATTCATCGCTGTCCTTAACCGGATAACGGATATGCCAGAAGTTGCCGTCCCTGTCCTCATGCTCCACTTCCGCGTCGGAAAGAGCGGTTGTGCACTGGGGGCACCAGTTGATGATGCGGCTGCCCTTATAGATAAGACCTTTTTCATAGAGCCGCACGAAAACTTCCAGAACCGCTTTTGCGCAAATCTCATCCATGGTAAAACGCAAACGCTCCCAGTCGCAGGAGCATCCAAGGGATTTAAGCTGTTCAAGGATAAGGCCGCCGTACTTCTCCTTCCACTCCCACACTCTTTCAACGAATTTTTCGCGGCCCAGGTCAAAGCGGGTAAGCCCCTCCTCCCGGAGCTTTTCCTCCACCTTTATCTGTGTGGCAATACCCGCATGGTCGGTGCCCGGCACCCAAAGGGCGGAAAAAACCCTCATCCGCTTGTAGCGGATAAGCACGTCCTGTATGGTCTCGTCAAAGGCGTGGCCGAGATGAAGCTGTCCAGTAACGTTTGGGGGCGGTATTACTATGGTAAAGGGTTTCTTTTCCGGGTCACGGTGGGCGTGAAAATATCCGCCCTCAATCCACATGTCATATATCTTTTTCTCCACGAGTTTTGGATCATAAACTTTTGGCAACTCTTTCATTAATGCTTCCTCCATGTACAAAATAAACTACGCCCCAAGAAAAGTCTCAGGGCGCAATAACACGCGGTACCACCTGAGTTCGGCAAAGCTGCCGCACTCTATACCCGATAACGGAGGTACCCGTTCAGACCTAATTAATTCAGACTGAAGACTCAGGGGCGACTTTCAACGCAAGCGCCCGGGAGCTTTCACCACGCACTCCCTCTCTATAGAGCGGCTTTGCGCCTACTCCTCCCCGTCATCGCCTTTGGCAATTTTCAGTAATTATAAAATAATGCGGGAATATTGTCAAGTTAGCCCTCAAGCATTTTTTCCAGTTCTGCCATAGGCTGAACCCCTACGCGTTTGGAAGTTTCAGTTCCATCTCTAAAGACAATAATGGTAGGTATGCTCATGACTCCAAATCTTCGTGCGAGCTCCGGCTCCGCATCCACATCTACCTTGCATATTTTAGCTTTGCCTTCATATTTTTCGGCTAAACTCTCTATAGTAGGGGAAAACATTCTGCAGGGGCCACACCATGAAGCCCAGAAATCCACCAGTACCGTACCTTCGGCTATAGTCTCGTCAAAATCCTCATTTGTAAGATGTAACACTGCCATTTTCATTCTCCTTTGTGTCTTTATTCTTACTATTGCAGTGATAATGCCATATTATATTCTTTATATTGATAGGTTCTACGCAAATTCTGCCCCAAAATTTAGGCTGTTAAAATTATTTTTTATCAAGCCAGGCAACTGCCGACAGAGCAGCAACATTGCCCTCGCCCACTGCTTTTGCGATTTGATAGGGCCTGCCTGTGCAGTCGCCCGCCGCGAAAAGACCGGGAACGGAGGTGGACATGTCCCGGCCCACTTTAATGTGGTTGTCCTCCATCTCAATGCCGGGCAGCAGGGACGACACGGCAAGGGTATTCCGCAGAATAAACACTCCCTCCACCTTGTGCTCCGTACCAGCAGCGGAGAGGGCCTCCACCTTATCCCCACCGATTATCTGATACTTTTGCGGTTTGTTGAAGTAAAGCACCTCGCAGCCGATGCCCCGCAGGAAATCAGCCTCCTCCTCCGCATCGGAGGAAAGCCCGATAACCGCCACTTTTTTGCCTCTGTACAGCATACCATCGCAGGTAGCGCAATAGCTGACACCTCTGCCCAGCAGTTCCTTTTCGCCGGGATAAGCGCTGCTCTGAACTATACCGGTGGCCACAATAAGAGCGCGGCACTCATAAAAATCTGCCCCTGCGGATACAAAAAAACCGTTTCCTGAAGGCATGGCGCTGATTACCCTTTTCGTAATGAACTCCGCCCCTAGAGCAAGGGCGTGGCTTAGCATAGCCCCGTGGATATCCGCCCCCTTTATCTGGGGAAGACCGGGATAATTGTCCACCCTTTCGGCTTTATAAAGTCCGCTTGCTTCAGCCGGGTTTGAGATGACAATGACGCTTTTTGCCCGGTTTCGCGCGGTCATTGCGGCACTTAGGCCCGCGGGGCCGCCTCCAACAATGATAATATCTGCCGAATTTGGCATGAAAACACCCGCCTTTCCGCCTGATTATATAATAAAGTTGCCATATTGTAAACATTAATTAAATCGTGTATAATTATTGCAAATGCACTACTGGAGTTGAAATACATGGAAGAAGTCTCAAAGAATTTTATTCATGAGGCAATTGAAGAGGATTTAGCCCCGGGTGGACGCTGCGAGGGCATGACGGTTTATACCCGTTTTCCGCCCGAACCCAACGGTTATCTGCACATTGGCCATTGTAAGGCTCTTTGCATAAATTTCGGCACCGCAGAAAAATACGGCGGTTTATGCAATCTCCGCATGGATGACACGAACCCCGTCCAGGAGGACGAGGAATATGTGGAGGCCATTAAAGAAGATATACACTGGTTGGGCTTTGACTGGGGAGACCGTTTCTATTATGGTTCCGATTATTTCGAGCAGACCTATCAGTATGCCGAGGAACTCATTAAAAAAGGCCTGGCATACGTGTGCGCCCTTTCTCCCGAGGAGTTTAAGGCACACAGGGGCGACATAGGCGTGCCCGCCACCAGCCCCTATCGGGAAAGGCCCATTGAGGAGAACCTTGAACTTTTCCGCCGTATGCGCAATGGTGAATTTCCCGAAGGCAAATACACACTCCGTGCAAAAATAGACCTTGCCAGCGGAAACTTTAACATGCGGGACCCGGTGCTCTACCGTATCCGCTACGCTCACCATCACCGCCAGGGAGATAAATGGTGCATTTATCCCATGTACGACTTTGCCCACCCAATTCAGGACGCTTTGGAGCATATCACCCATTCCCTCTGCTCGCTGGAATATGAAGACCACCGGCCATTGTATAACTGGGTTGTGGAAAACTGTTCCCTGCCATCAAAACCCCGGCAGATAGAGTTTGCCCGCCTGGGACTCAGCTATACCGTCATGTCCAAGCGCAAGCTCCGCCGTCTTGTGGAGGAGGGCGTCGTATCCGGCTGGGACGACCCCCGAATGCCTACCATATGCGGACTTCGCCGCCGGGGCTACACTCCCGCCTCCCTGCGCAATTTCTGCGAACGGATCGGGGTTGCCAAGGTGGACAGCACCGTTGAATACGCCTTTTTGGAGCACTGCCTCCGGGAGGACCTGAACCTTAATGCCATGCGTGTAATGGCTGTTATCAGACCCGTTAAGCTGACCATCACCAACTATCCTGAGGGGAAAACCGAATACTTTGATGTGGAAAACAACCCGGTAAGACCGGAGGAGGGCACACGAAAGGTCAGTTTCAGCCGGAATCTGTGGATTGAGGCAGACGATTTCATGGAAGTGCCGATAAAGAAATACAATCGCCTATACCCCGGCAACGAGGTACGGCTCAAATCCGCATACATCGTCAAATGTACCGGCTGTGTAAAGGACGAAGAAGGCAATGTCATCGAAGTCCTGGCGGAATACGATCCCGAGACCCGGGGCGGCAACACTCCCGACGGCCGGAAAGTCAGGGGCACCATCCACTGGGTGGACGGAGAAAGCTGCGTCTCGGCGGAGGTCAGGCTATACGACAATCTGTTCCTGGAACCGGACCCCGAAGCGGACGACAAGGACTTTATGGACTGCCTAAATCTCAATTCCCTGGAAGTTTTGACGGGCTGCAAGGTGGAAAAATCCCTTGAGAACGCGGAAGCCCCTGCCAGTTTCCAGTTCCTGCGTCTGGGCTATTTCTGCGTTGACAACCGTGACTCCAAACCCGGTACTCTTGTATTTAACCGGTCGGTGGCCCTAAAGGACAGCTTTAAGGTTAACAAGTAAAAAATAACTCAAAAAATCAGGCGGGTGCCATGGCGCCCGCCTGGTTTTTAGCTTTTAGCTTTTAGCTTTATGCTTAAGATTTAATATGACAATTGCGGCCAGCACCAGGGCTACTCCGCAGCCGCCTGCAAGGGTCAGCTTTTCGCGGAAAACTACAATACCTGCAACGGTGGCCACAACCGGCTCTATGGAAGCCATTATGGAAGCCCTGCCCGCCTCCATGCCGGACAGGCCCTTAGTATACAGCAGGTATGGCATATAGCAGGTTATAACTCCCGTCGCCAGGCATAGTAGAAAGTTTTCCCAGCCGGTAAACATCAGCCTCACCGCCGAATATGAGCCCCATATGGCAGATGCGCCCAGGGCCGCAAGCAGGCAGCTGTAGAAATTAACCGTCAGGCTGCTGTAACCCCGGTCCATGGCCAGGCGGGCGAAAATGCTGTACAGGGCGTAGCCAAAGCCGGATAGAAGGCCGCAGATTAGCCCGAAAGCAGAGAGAGCACTTTCATCCGTACCCAGTCCGGATACCAGACAGCAGCCGGCAAAGGCCAGCAGCAGAGCCAGAACCTTTGAGACTGTCAGCCTCTCCCTAAATATAAACAAGGACATGAGCATAACCATGGATGGGGCCGTATAAAGCAAAACTGCCGCCGTTGAAAGGGATGTCACGGCTATAGTCTGGATATAGCAATAGGTAAACAAAAGCAGACTGCATATGCCCGCGCCGAAGAAACACCAGAAATCCCGAAGCCGCACTTTAAACATGCCGGGGTCACGGACCAGCAGGGTCACTCCGAAGAAAAGGGCGGCAATACCGCAGCGCACTATTAACACGCCGGCAGAGTCGAAGCCCACGGCGGCCAGGAGGCGGGAGAATACGCCCAACAGGCCCCACAGGACTCCGGCGCTAATTACAAGCAACGAGTTTTTCTTCATGAGAAAAGGCCGCTGATCCAGTTGACCAGGGGTATGTATGCAATGGGAAGGAAAACCGCAGGTAGCATATTTCCAACCCTCAGCTTTCTTTCGCCGGCGAGCCCAAGCATGTTGACTGCCAGGGCAATAATTAATAGCCCGCCCACTGCGGACATTTCCGTTACCGCAGCCTCAGGCAGAACGGGTCCAACCCACATGGCCAGCAGGGTTAACAGTCCCTGATAAAAAAGCACGGCAAAGCCCGAGAAAAGCACTCCAACGCCCAGAGCGGCAGCAAGAGTGATGGCGGTTACGCAGTCAATGACGCTCTTGGAAAGAATAATGCTGTAATTCTGATTAATGCCCGCCTCCATGGAGCCCATGACGGCCATGGAACCAACGCAAAAGATTAGCGTGGCCCCCATAAAACCTTCGTTAAAACGCCCGCCGTCCCTGTCCTTCATCATCCTTTTCTTTAATCTGTCTCCCAGATTGTCCAATCTGTCCTCAATGCGCAGGGCTTCACCAATAATGATGCCGACAACCATACAGATAATTACACAGAGCATATTATCGGTGCCGATGGCGCTCATGATACCTATGATAAGTACACAGAGACCGAGCCCGGTGACAATCGCTTTGGAGTATTCCTCCTTTATCCTGCTCTTGAAAACCATGCCCAAAGCGCTGCCCATAAATATCAGTATTGCATTAATTACGGATGCTATCATCAGTCTGACCGTTCCTTTCAGTTCTCAATTGGCTTAATAGTATTATGGGGCGGCCTTCTGCCGCCCCATGACTTTTGAAGAAAACGCGAAATCAATCCGCGGCGGCAACTACTGCAGCCATGGCCAGGGAAAGGTATTTCTCGGAGGCGGAGGAACCCCTGGAGGAAAGCCGATGGGCACCCTGCACCCCATAACAATACCGGCCATAACGGCGCGGCAGGATACTATCCAGCATTTGCCCATAATATGCCGGCATGGATATTGGGCTGGAGCAGAATATCGAAATCCTCGCAATATTCGAAGTCATATTTCTTAATGGCCGCAATCTCCCTGCTCATGGCTATATCATAGGAAAGTGGCCCGATAACGGCGCACTTGCCCAGCTCGCCCCGCTGGCACATCTCCTGAAGGGCGCGGGCGTCAGTGGTCTCCGGCATTTTCGGATCCACAGTCTCCTTGCAGGCAAGGCAGGCCACTTTGGGCAGTTCATATCCCAACTTGTGGTAAGCTTCGACAGCGTTAATAAGTATTTCTTTTTTCTTTTGGAGGTCCGGATAAGGGGTCATGCCGAGTTTTCCTTCTTGACAACGGGGCGCAGAAGGTCTGTGGTCTCCAGCATACCCTTCATCAGGAAGGTAGCGCTGCCGTCCTTAATAAGCTCCACAGCCGTTTCAGCTTCGTTCAAGCCTTTAGCGGGAGGGGCAATATTGAAGTCCGAGGGATTAAGTCCCATATTCCGTAAAATCTTGCGAATTTTTGAGTCATCTCCTACGAATATAGGTTCTGCAACGCCGTTGTTCTTAGCCTCAAGGGTCGCTTCGATAACATGCTTGTCGGCTGCCGCGGCCACGGCCACTGTGCCTTTTCTTTTAAGGTTCTGGGCTTTTTCTATAAGAATATCATAATTATAGAGTTCCACAACCGCACCTCCCATATTTAATTGTGAATTCATTTAATATTACATTTTTACAGAAATAAAGTCAATATCGGCATTAAATTAAGAACATTGACATTTGATAGCTTTCTGTGCTATTATACACAACGCACGGCAATGCCTGCGGGTATGATGGAATTGGTAGACATGTGAGATTTAGGTTCTCATGTCGAGAGACGTGCAGGTTCGAGTCCTGTTACCCGCACCACGACTGCGCTGTTAATTCCAGCGCAGTCTTTTGCTTAATAATCATAAACTAATCGCCGCCATATGCAGAGCCGAAGCGAAATTAATCGCTTCGGCTCTCTTTGTACGTAAAATCAGGCCTTACGGGCCCTGTTATCGATTACGGGTTCATGGTGTAGTTCGGCGCTTCCTTGGTGATATATATGTCGTGGGGGTGGCTTTCTTTAAGTCCTGCATTTGTAATACGGATAAAGCGGGAATTGGCGCGCAGGGAATGTATATCCGGTGTGCCGCAGTATCCCATTCCGGAGCGCAGGCCGCCCGACAACTGGAATATGGTCTCCGACACCGGGCCCCTGTAGGGCACACGTCCCTCCACACCTTCCGGAACGAGCTTTTTATTGTCTTCCTGGAAGTAACGGTCACTGGAGCCTCTGGCCATGGAAGCCAGGCTGCCCATGCCTCTATAGACCTTAAACTGGCGGCCCTGATAAACCTCGGTTTCGCCCGGGCTTTCCTCGCAACCGGCAAGAAGCGAACCCAGCATTACAACGCTGGCTCCTGCGGCTATGGCCTTGACAATATCTCCGCTGTATTTGATTCCGCCGTCGGCAATAATGGGTATGCCGTATTTGTCGGCCATTTCCGCGCTCTCGAACACGGCGCTAATCTGGGGCACACCTATGCCCGCAACCACCCGGGTGGTGCAGATGGAACCGGGCCCTATACCCACCTTGACGCAGTCGGCGCCGGCTTCAATAAGGGCCCTTGTACCTTCTGCGGTGGCCACGTTTCCGGCAATAAGATTGCAGTCAGGATAGTGATTCTTGACTTTTTTTATGCAATCAAGGATGTTCTTCGAATGTCCGTGTGCGCTGTCCAAAATCAGGGCATCGACGCCTGCGTCCAGAAGGGCGCCTGCCCTGTCCAAAACGTCTTTTGTGACGCCGATTGCGGCGGCGCATAGCAGACGCCCCCCCGAGTCTTTGGCAGAATTAGGATAAGCCACGGCTTTTTGGATATCCTTGATGGTGATAAGCCCCTTGAGCTTAAAATCCTTATCAACTATCGGCAGCTTTTCTATCTTGTGCTTCCTAAGGATGGCCTTGGCTTCATCCATGGTGGTGCCCTCTAGCCCGGTAATGAGGCCCTCCTTTGTCATGACCTCGTCTATCTTGCGGGACATATCCTCCTCAAACTTCATGTCCCGGTTGGTGATAATGCCCACAAGCTTGCCCTCGTCATCTACAATGGGAACGCCTGAAATACGGAATTTGGCCATGAGGCGGTCGGCTTCCGCCAGGGTATTGTGGGCTTTCAAGGAAAAGGGGTTTGTTATGACCCCGTGTTCCGAGCGCTTTACCAAATCCACCTGTTCAGCCTGGCGGTCAATGCTCATATTCTTGTGGATAACACCAATGCCGCCTTCCCTGGCAATGGCGATTGCCATACGGTATTCCGTAACCGTATCCATTGCCGCGCTCATGAGCGGTATATTTAGCTTGATTTTCTTTGTCAGATAAGTCTCAAGGTTTACGTCCGTCGGCAACACAGAGCTTTCCGCAGGCACCAAAAGCACATCGTCAAAGGTAAGCCCTTCGCCAACGAACCTGTTAAGATATATTTTTTCGATTTCCATATGCAGCCACTCCCTTAGGTCTTAATAAATTTGAGATATTCTATATCTATTTTGCAATCAATGTCAATAAAAAATTATCTTATTATACATTCAGAAGCAAAGGAAACGACACCATCCGATTTAATGCCCCTGATATAAGTTTTTTCCTCTTCCCTTCTGCGGCTAAGGCTGATAAGCTCTCCGGGCAGGCACTCGGAGTTATAGTCTATTTGAAGATAGGCCATCAGCTTAGGCTCGGCCTGCCAGTATCCCGCACAGTCACAGATTATGTCCGCATAGTTTGCTCCAGAGAGGTGCCCGTTTAAATCACAGTCGCTGTACCGTACCTTATAGGAGCCAATGGGTTCCATATCGTCGTCGATTCGGAGTTTTTTCAGTCTTGAGGCCGGCTTTTTATTATCGGGCGTATCTGGGAAATCGCCCAGAACACTGGGCCGAATAATTCGCCTTGCGCTCATCAATACTGCCATGGTGGCTATTTGACAGGAGGCCACCTCATCTCCTCCGCGGCTGAAATCCGCCGTGCAAACATAGGTGCCCCCCTCAACAAAGCCGGGCGATGTTTCAATCAACAGTTTGTCTCCAATTTCTATGGGCTTATATTGCTCCAGCCTGAGTCTTGCCAGCATCCAGACAGCCCCCAGTTCCCGGCGCCTTTTCTCCCTCTCCGCGTTTTCCGCCGTAATCTGGCCCATATAGGCCTCCACGGCCAGTCTCAGGAGCATTGACGGCGGGGCCAGGCCAAATATATCCGTCTCAAAGGGCCTTATCCTGTGTTCAAAGCTTCTCATTTCCCTTTCCCTCTTTTCCGTTACGGGTGTAGAAAAATATGTATTGCTGCGCTAATCCTGCATAGGGCCCCAGGGACTTGGGGTCAAAGTTTTTGGGGAAATACTTTTCCAGGGCGCGCTTCATCCATATATCTATGGGAAAACCGGACATGTTGTGCAAACCAAAAAGGGCCACGCAGTTTGCCACCTTATCCCCTACCCCCTTCAGGCTTTTAAGCGCCTTGATAGCGGTATCGAAATCACAGGCGGCAAGCTCGTCCAGATTGAGCGCCCCCGTGCTTACTGCCCTGGCAGCATCGATGATATAGGAGGCACGGTAACCGCAGCGCAGGGGGGCCAAATCCTCCGCCTTGAGGGCGGCAATGCGTTCCGCCGACGGGAAGGTAAACAGCGTCTCTCCGAAAGCGCTGATGGGTTCTCCAAATTTACTGCACAGGGTTTCAATAATTCTTTTTATCCGGGGGATGTTGTTGCATTGGGAAATTATGAAGCTGCATAAAGCTTCCCACCTGTCCTGGCGAAGTATTCTTATCCCGGAGCCGTATCGGACGCAGGCATCCAAATATTCCCCCGCGTTGAAAACTATGGAGCCGTAGTCCCGGTCAAGGTCAAAATAATCATGCCAGATTTCTGATATGTCCTTCTCATCTGCGTCTATATAAACTGAGTCCTTCTCGACCCATACCCTTGCGGCCCTGCCCATGGCCACGCCGGTATATACGCCGTTTTCGCCAGCGTTCCAGCGGAAGCACTGTCCGCATTCGAAGGTCTTAACAGGGTCAAACTCGGAAAGCCGGGCAAGCTTTATTCCTTTTTTTTCAGCGCGATGTTGCATAATTCTCTCCGGATACTTATAATAAGTAATTATACTCCTTTTCCCTATTTAATTCAAGAACGGAGTGTCTGCATGGCAGAGACAATTTATACTATACCCATCAATGAGGCTTTTGAAAAGCAGGAGGGCTGTCCTTTCTGCCGGCTCCGCCGTGAGCTTGAGGCTTCAAGCCTGGAATACATCATGGGTCCCGCTCTGATGGAGCCCGACGTACGCATGGAGACAAATCGGCGGGGCTTCTGCGCCCGACACTATGGCAGCATGATGGAGATGAAAAACAGGCTGGGGCTGGCCCTGCTAGTGGAAAGTCGCCTGGGGGAAGTATCCAGGCTGCTGGAAAAATCTTTGTCAATGGAGAAAAAGCTCTTTGGAATCCGAAAGCAGGAGGCTTCCGTCGGGGAGGAGATTCTGAATGCGACCAGCAGCTGTTTTGTCTGCTACAGGATTGAGGTATTTGAGGAAAAATACATAAGTAATTCCCTTTCCATGTGGCGGAAGGACCCGGATTTTCAAGAGCAGCTTAAAAAGCAGCCTTTCTTTTGCCTGAAGCATACAGGAGCCCTGCTGGAAAAGGCTCAATCTGCCCTGACGGATAAAGAATACGCTGGTTTTCGCGCCGCCCTCATGACGGTTAACATGAGTTACGCGGAAAAGCTGACAGGTGACCTGCGGGGCTTTATAAAGAGCTTTGACCACCGGTTTGCGGCCGACGGGCTTACTCCGGAGCAGCAGAGCTCTTTGGATAGGTGTATAGAATTTTTAGCGGGTAAAACCATATAAACAAAAAGCAAAAAGAGCTGTTGCATTAGCAACAGCTCCTATTTTTTTGCGAAATCATCTGGAGCGCTTCTTCTTGCGGGCAGCCTCTGACTTCTTGCGTCTTTTAACGCTGGGACTTTGGTAGTATTCCCTCTTCCGCAGGTCTGATAAAACGCCAGCCTTTGCGCAGCTACGTTTAAACCTTTTAAGGGCGCTATCCAAAGATTCATTATCTTTGACATGGATCTCTGCCATCTTATATCCCTCCCTCCAATACGCCACATAGGCGCTTTAAGGGCCACCAAACATGGCTTTGACGTTAACATTATAAGTGTTGACCGGTCTCTTGTCAAGAAATTTTAGTTCTTCGGCCTGATTATGAGATTTACCAGTTTGTTTTTGACAACTATAGATTTGACAAGTTCCTTGCCCTCCATAATGCGGGCAATTTTTTCGTCAGCGCAGGCTGCGGCAACGACTGCAGAATCTTCGGAATCCACAGGCACTACGATAACGGACCTGAGCTTTCCGTTGACCTGGACGGCTATCTCCTTTTCCGCTTCCACAGTCTTGGCCTCGTCGTATTCAGGCCAGGGTTGCTGGCAGGCCATGCCCTCGAAGCCCTGGATTTCCCATAGTTCCTCGGCAATATGGGGTGCAAAGGGAGACAGCAGGGCAAGGAAGGTTTTTATATCCCCGCGGCTGGGCTTACTATCGTAAAAATGATTGACAAGGCTCATCAGAGCGGCAATGGCCGTGTTAAATTTCATGGATTCGATATCCTCGCCCACCTTTTTGATGGCGCGGTGGATCGCAGATTCGTTGGCGGCGCTGTAATCATCGCCTATGAGGGGAGATTCGGCAAGATTCCAGACCCTGTCCAGGAAGCGCTTGCAGCCCTTCACCGCGGTGGACGACCAGGGCGCAGCCTTTTCAAAATCGCCGATAAACATGATATAAAGCCTCAGTGTGTCCGCCCCGAATTCCTCCACAATTTCATTGGGATTTACCACATTGCCGCGGGACTTGGACATCTTATCCCCGCCCTCGCCAAGAATCATGCCGTGGCTGGTGCGCTTGGCATAAGGTTCCGGAGTGGGGACAACGCCGATGTCGTAAAGAAATTTGTGCCAGAAACGGCTGTACAGCAAATGCAGGGTGGTATGTTCCATGCCGCCGTTATACCAGTCAACGCGCTCCCAGTAATCGATGGCCTCTTTACTCACCAGAACATCATCATTGTGGGGATCCATATAGCGGAGGAAATACCAGCTTGAGCCGGCCCACTGGGGCATGGTATCAGTCTCGCGCTTGGCGGGCCCGCCGCAGGCAGGGCATGTGGTATTGACCCAGTCTGACATTTTAGAAAGAGGGCTCTCTCCGGTGTCCGTGGGCTCATAGCTGTCCACATCGGGCAGCTCAAGAGGCAGCTGGTCCTCTGGCAGTGGGACCCAGCCGCATTTTTCACAGAAAACCAGAGGAATGGGTTCGCCCCAGTAGCGCTGCCGGGAAAACACCCAGTCACGGAGCTTGTAATTTACCTGCTCCTTCCCCAGCCCCTTATCTTCAAGCCAGCGTATCATTCTGGGTATTGCTTCCTGAACGGGAAGTCCATTCAGAAAGCCAGAATTGACCATTACGCCTTTTTCGAAGTCAGTGTATGCTTCCTTTGTCACATCGCCGCCGGCAACCACTTCCACTATGGGAAGGCCGAATTTTTTTGCAAACTCCCAGTCCCGGGAATCATGGCCGGGCACGGACATGATGGCCCCGGTACCGTAGCTGGCAAGGACATAGTCGGATATGAATATGGGTATTTCGTTGCCGGTAACGGGATTAACTGCTGAAACGCCCTTAAGCATTACACCGGTTTTTTCCTTCTGTATTTCGGTGCGTTCAAAATCCGATTTTTTAGCCGCAGCCGCCTGGTATTCCCTTACTTCATTCAGGTTTTCCAGGAGAGGGGCCCACTTTCCTATTAGCTTGTGCTCCGGCGCCATTGCCATATATGTTGCCCCGAACAGGGTGTCCGGACGGGTTGTAAAAACAGTCATATTGTCGCCGGCCGTTGTGGAGAACAACACCTCGGCGCCGATGCTGCGGCCAATCCAGTTCCGCTGCTGGATTTTCACCCGCTCAATGAAGTCCACGTCATCCAAATCATCAATAAGCCGCTGAGCATACTCGGTTATCTTCAACATCCACTGGCTTTTTTCGCGCCTGACAACCTCGCTGCCGCAGCGCTCACAGACGCCGTTTACAACCTCCTCGTTTGCAAGTACACACTTGCAGGAGGTGCACCAGTTGACGGGCATTTGGGATTTATAGGCAAGACCGTGCTTATAAAGCTGCAGGAAAATCCACTGTGTCCACTTGTAATACTTGGGGTCCGTAGTATCCACGCATCTATCCCAGTCGAAGCTGTATCCCAGCATCTTGAGCTGGCTTGTGAAACGTTCAATGTTGCGTTCGGTAACTTTTCGGGGATGCATGTGATTATTAATGGCATAGTTTTCCGTAGGCAGGCCAAAGGCGTCATACCCGATGGGGAACAGTACGTTATAACCCTCCATCCTGCGCTTCCTGGCAATTATGTCCATGGCGGTGTAGGGCCTGGGGTGTCCGACGTGCAGCCCCTCCCCCGAAGGATAGGGAAATTCCACAAGACAATAATACTTCGGACGGCTATCCCCGGTAATGGCTGCAAATGTCTTATCTTTTTCCCATCTCTCCTGCCATTTTCTCTCAATACGGCAAAAATCGTATTTCACTATAATCACGCTTTCCACAAGTTGATAGAATAAAGGGCAGGCACAATCCCGCCCTACTGTTTATTGCGCTAAAATGCCGGAGACATCTATTTCCTCAACGTCTGACCAGAGACGCTCCAGGCCATAAAACTCCCTGACTTCTTCCAGAAACAGATGGACCACCACGCTCGCGAAATCCAGAAGAACCCAGCCACCCGTGCGGTATCCCTCAATACGCTGAGGAGGCTCTCCGGCCTCGGACATGACCTTGTCCACTTCGCCGGTGAGGGTTTTAATATGCGTGGAAGAACTTGCCGTGCAAATAATAAAATAATCGGCCAGAATGGTCAGCTTTTCTGTTTTCAGCATTTTTATATCCTTGGCTTGCTTGTCGTCAAGCGCCTTAACGATTTTCTCTGCGATTTCCGCAGGTGTCATCATATTATGAACATCCTTTCGATATGCTGTTTTTGAATCAGAGTCCATCCGCTCCCGTCTCCCCGCCGGCGCTTCCTTCAAAACCTGTCTCACCGCCGCCGGAATTGCCGCCTCCAGCGTCATCCCCTCCTGAACCGCCGTCGGAACCGCTATCATCGGAACCAGTCTCGGTACTATCCGGCGAATCCCCGCTTGATGATTCCGTACCTGAGCCTGAGGCAGGCGTACTGCTTCCTCCGTAACCGGGCGCACTGGTGAAATTATAACCGCCAGCTATCTGTCCGGTGGTGGAATACAGGTTCCCGGAGGAATCCTTTGTCAGTATGTTCACATTGTTCATGGTAATTTGTGTCTTAAAAGGATTAAGTTTGGTATTTATCATTTCCAACCATTCGTCAAGATAAACAAAAACATACGAGACACCGTTTATAGAGCCATTATAATTGCCCGGCAATATATAAAAGTTGATATCTTCCTCGCTTAGTTTTAAAAATTCCAGACCGAACCAGACGATATTGCCCAGAGTCATATTGGTCTCTACATATTCTTTAAATATCTTGGCAAATTCGTCAACCTTTGTGGCGTTGCCTATTTTTAGCAGCTGGGAAGCAACAGACTTCAAAAAGTCCTGCTGGGTATTGATGCGCCCAATATCACCGTTGGGATAGCCGGAACCGTCATTTCCCTGGCGGAATCGGACAACCTTTAAAGCCTGCTCGCCGTTAAGATGCTGATAACCCTTTGGGATGGCAATATGGAGATTTTGGTCCGGGGCATCCCAGTACATATCCATGGGAACATCGTAATATACCCCGCCGATGGTATCCACCAGCTTTTCAAAAGCCTCCAGGTCCACAACTGCCCAACATTCGATTGTGAAACCCAGAAGATCCTTTATCCCGCTGATAAGACCCTCGATACTGCCGGTGCCGGAAAGCAGAGTATTTGCCTTTTTCGTGCCCCAGCCTACATTTACCAAGGTATCTCTGGGTATGTTAATTACGTTTAAGGTGCCTTCCACTGTGTCCAGCCTGCCCACCATTATGGTGTCGGTATTTCCATAGCCGTTATCATTTCCAACTATAAGGAAGGTATATACGCCGTTGTTGATACGGTCTCCGGTTGGGGCCTCCGTTGTTACCGGGTCCGTAGGATCACTGCCTTCATGATTAATCTGTGAGCTTGGATTGGGCTTCCTTTCCGGTCCCAGATCGTCGACATTAGGCGGTTTGATAATAAGCTTATAGGCTGTCAGTAAACCTAAGACTATTACAAGTATCACACAAAGCGTTGTAATCCTGCGGCGTCTCTTTTTTGCCTGATTGGCATCAATTGATTTATTATTTTTATCCTCAACGTAAGTCCTCTTGTTTCTTCTGGATTTGGTCGCCACCAACCTCGTCTTTGTGGCGGTGCTATTGCCGGCTTTTTCTGAGGACCGTTTTTTCTTGCTGGTGCTCCCATAGAGCTTCATTTAAATCGTTCCCTTCGTGTTGTAAGAAATTCCATGGCGTTAATTGAGTTCCTGTGGGGCGTGGCACCGGTCTGCTTCAATTCGTCAAGGCTCATTTTGAGCCCCAGAAGCAGTGCCTCATCTATGTCCTCATATGCCAGCGCTTTAAGTGCGCTAAGCCCTTTAAAAGAACGGGTGGGCTCGATATAATCTGCAAGATATATTATTTTTTCCAACAGGCTCATATCGGCCCGTCCGGTTGTATGCCATCTTATGGCGTTCTTGACCTTTGCTGAAACGCCAAACAAATCTTCAGCCAACGCTGCACCGGTTTTTGCGTGAAGAAGTTTAGGGCTTCTTGCTTCAAGGCTGTCGATAATAATACCATATCTTTCACATAATAGCAACTGCTCATCAATTAATAATTTTTTTGTTATATCGTGCAAAATGGCGGCCTCGGCTGCTTCGCCGGGGTCCGCTCCCCAGCGTCCCGCAAGCTTTACGGCCTCCTGCTCGCAGCCCTTTACATGCGGAATACGCTTAGGGTCCAGCATTTTATACGCCCGCTCCCGGAGCCAGGCAAGCTCAGGCTTGGCTCTGTATAGGCGCTTTCTGATTATTCGGGCATAAACGGCCGGTGGCACACAATCGGCGCCCTTCCTATTCGGAAACAGCTCTCTGACATCCGAAGAAGCCATGGGCAAAATTTCCCTCGGAATGATTGTAACGCGGGCCCCATATTTCGAGGCGAGATAGTCCGCGCAGTTTTTTATAACGTCATTTTCCCCTTGATCTCTGGCAAAAACGGCGAGTGTAACGCTATCCAGAATACCGCGGAACTCGTGCCATCTTTCAAAACCGAGAAACATATCCGTACCCAAGAGCAGATACAGCCGGGCGCCGGGATAAATGTCCCGGAGCTGGCTTATGGTATCCGCCGTGTAGCTCTTGCCGTTGCGCTTTAACTCAATGTCAGAAACCTCAGCCTGGGGGATGCCGGCAAAGGCCAGTCGTGCCAGCTTAAACCGCTCCTCCGGCTCGGGACTGTCTTCGTCCAGAGATTTGTGGGGCGGGATTGCGGCGGGTATAACGAGGAGCTTGTCGGGTTTCAGATAGGAAATCGCGTCAAGGGCCGCCTCAACATGGCCCCTATGAGGCGGGTTAAAGCTGCCGCCGAAAATGGCTATCTTCATTTTTTGCTGTCCTTCACTAATACAATCTTCGGCTCTTTGTCGTTCCGCTTATAGAGGACAAACTTCCGGCCAATGACCTGTACAGGTTCGGCCGTGCAGACTTCGGCAAGCCAATCGCAGGCTTCCCTGGCACTGATGGGGGAGTTTTCCAAAACGCTGCCCTTGATAAGTTCCCGTGCCTTAAGCGCGTCCTCTACCTGCTTTATAACGTTTTCATTAATGCCGCCCTTGCCAATATGGATTATGGTCTCCTGGGTGGAGGCCATACCCCGAAGCTGGGCGCGCTGTTTGCTTGTAAGGCTCATAACTGACTTCTCCTTGCGAGGGCCTCTTTTCCCCTCGAATGAAATACTGAATTATGTCATGGTTCTTTTCGGATTTAGGTATTTTACCAGCAGTTTTTTGAATTCCGCCAGAGATTTCCCCCTATGGGAAATGGAGTTTTTTTCCCAAAGGGTCATTTCCGCCATGGATTTATCATATCCCGATGGCCTGAAAACCGGGTCGTAACCGAAGCCGTTTTCGCCCCTGGGGGCAGTCAAAATCTCCCCCTCACACTCGCCCCGTGCACGTAAAACGTCGCCGTTTGGAAAAGTACAGGCTATACAAGAGACGAAACGGGCGGAGCGAAGTTCCACATTTTTTGTTTTTTCCAGCAACAATGCGTTTCTGTCCGCATCGGTTTTGCAGCTATCACCGCCAAGCCGTGCAGAATATACGCCGGGAGCGCCTCCCAGGGCGTCCACCATAAGGCCGGAGTCCTCGGCAATAGCCGGAAGTCCCGTGGCATCGGTTACGGCCTTGGCTTTTAAATAGGCGTTTTCCTCGAAGCTTTCCCCGGTCTCCTCAACTTCAAAGGCGTAGCCCGCCTCCGCCCGGGAAAGGACTTCTATATCCATGTCGGAGAGTAAGTCCCGAAGCTCAATGAGCTTCTTCTTATTATTGCTGGCCAAAACAAATCTAATCATTGTAACAATGCCTCAACAAATTCCTGGGGATTAAAAGGCAGAAGGTCGTCCGCCTTTTCCCCTACTCCCACGTATTTCACGGGAATTTTCAATTCATCACAAATCGCAAAAATTATGCCGCCCTTGGCAGTGCCGTCCAGCTTTGTCAATACAATGCCGGTGATTCCGGCAGTATCGCTGAACTGCTTTGCCTGGATGAGCCCGTTTTGCCCCGTGGTGGCATCAAGGACCAGAAGTATCTCGAAGTCTGCGTCCGGCAGTTCCCGGGCGATAACCCGCCTGATTTTTAACAGCTCGTTCATCAGGTTCTGCTTGTTGTGGAGCCTTCCCGCCGTGTCGCAGATAACAATATCCATGCCCCTTGCCTTGGCGGCGGAAATGGCGTCGAAAACCACGGCGGCGGGGTCGCTGCCCGCTTCATGGCGGACTATGGAAGAACCGGAACGCTCGGCCCAGACAGCAAGCTGCTCGGCGGCGGCGGCCCGGAAAGTATCTCCCGCACATAGGAGGACCTTCTTGCCCTCCCCGGTGAACTTTGCGGCCAGCTTGCCTATGGTGGTGGTCTTACCCACTCCGTTGACCCCAACCATTAATATGACGGAGGGCCTGGTGTTGAGCCTTAACTCGCGGCTTCCCACTTCCAGCATGTTGGTGAGAATTTCCGTGAGGGCCTCTTTCAGTTCCTCCCCGCCCCGAAGGCCCCTGTCCTTTGTAACTTCACGGAGCCTCTCCACTGCTCTTAAGGAGGTGTCCATACCTGCGTCGGACAGTATCAAGGTCTCCTCCAGCTCCTCGAAAAAATCTTCGTTTTCTCCGGTAAAGCTGGCAAATATGCTGTTGAGGGAAACGGCCATGCTCTGTTTGGTACGCGACAATCCCTCTTTGATTTTATCAAAAAATCCCATAAAGCTAATCCTTTCAGGCAGAAGTTTTTTCAGCTTCCTCCAGGTCCACGGAAATTATCTTGGACACTCCTTTTTCCTGCATGGTAACTCCGTAGAGCATGTCCGCGTTCTCCATGGTGCCCCGGCGGTGTGTGATTACAATAAACTGGGTCTTATCTGACATTGACCGCAAATAATCGGCAAAACGAATGACGTTGGCCTCGTCCAAAGCGGCCTCTATTTCGTCCATAACGCAGAAGGGCGTGGGGCGCACCTTCAATATTGCAAAATACAGGGCGATGGCCACAAAGGCCATTTCCCCGCCAGACAGGAGGCTTATGGTGCTCAAAGCCTTGCCGGGAGGCTGCACCTTGATCTCAATGCCGCATTCCAGGACATTGCCCTCATCTTCCAGTATCATGGCAGCTTTGCCGCCGCCAAACAGCTCCAAAAAAGTCTGGCGGAAGCACTGGTCTATAGCCTTAAATTCCCGGAGAAATATTTCCTCCATCTCCGTCGTAATTGAGGAGATAATCTTTTGCAGCTCTCGCTTTGACTTTTCCACATCATCCCGCTGTTCGGTAAGAAAATTATATCGTGTGCTGACACGCTCGTACTCCTCGATAGCCCCCAAGTTGGGGTTGCCCAGAGAATTAATCTCCCGCTTGAGCTCGCTTATGCGCTTGTTGGCCTTTGCCATGCTTTCAATGGGCTGGCGGGCGGCCTGGGCCGCGGAGCGGCTCAGCTCATAGCTGTCCCAGAGCTTGTCCAAAATCTGCTTTTCCTCCATGTCGGCGGCCAGCTTTTTTTGTTCCAGCCTGGCGCAGAGCCGCTCAAGATCAAGAAGGTTGCGGTTTTTCTCCTGACAAGTCTTATCCGCCTGAGCCCGCCGGCCCTCCAGCTCCAATCTCTCATTTGTGAGTTGGGAAATGCCGGATTTCAGGCTCTCTATTTCCCCGTATAGTTCGTCAAGGCGGTTTTTCTTTTCGCCCAGTTCATTTTCCAGTTGGGAATTGCTTTTCTCAAGGGCCTCTATGGTACGATATCTATAATCACTGTCGCCAAAAATATCCTGCTTAAGCTGCTCCATCTGAGAGATTGAACGGGATATGGCCTCTTTTTCGGCTTCCAGAGAGGAGCGGGCAGCCCTCAGTTCCGACAGCTTGTCACTTATCTCCTGCCGCCGGCGGTCAAATTCTTCCTGCCCCCTGGATTTTTCTTCGATTTCCCTCTTAAGGCCGGACAGTTCTGCCTCCAGGCGCTGGATTTGGCTGTCGAGGGAGGCAATCCGCTCATTGGCATCCTTAATGCGCTGGCAGGCGGCCTGCTTCTCGGCTTTGAGTGACTCCAGGTTCTTTTCAATGGATTCAAGCAGAAGCTGGCTTTGGGCAATGGAGGAGCGGCATATCATGGCCTCTTCCTGTGCAGCGGCCAGCTCCGTTTCCGCTACCTGCAGTTCATATTTTGTCTTATCAAGCTCCCGCTGGGCATTAGAGAGCTCGGCCTGGCATTTTTCAGTTTCAATTCTAAGCTTTTCACGCTGTTCACGAAGCCGTTTCAGCTCGTTGGCCCGGGAGAGAATGCCGGCAGTATGGGAAGAACTTCCGCCGGTCATAGAGCCTCCCGGGTTTATCATTTGCCCATCAAGGGTAACAATTCGGTATTGGTTATTGTACTTTTTGGAAATGCAAACAGCGTCGCCGAGGGTTTCAATAACAATGGTACGTCCCAGCAGGTTTGCAAATATGCCCGAGTATTTTTCGTCATATCTGGAAAGTTCAAGGGCTGTTCCCAAATACCCCGGCTCGCCTTTCGGGAGTTTTTTCAAGGTATAACCTTTTATGGTGCTTATTGGTAATAGTGTAGCTCTGCCGGCGTTCTGGCGCTTTAAAAACTCAATGGCGGCTTTCCCGTCCTCCTGAGTATCCACCACAATATTCTGCATGGCTCCCCCAAGGGCAGTTTCAATGGCCAGGGTAAACCGGTCCTCCGCTTTGATAAGCTTTGCCACGGGACCGTGTACGCCCCGCAGGACGCCGCGTTTCGCCTCGCGCATAACCGTTTTTACAGCCTTGGAAAAGCCCTCATATTCCTTTTCCATTTCGGTGAGCATCAAAATGCGGGAATCCATGGATTTGCCGTCTATGGTAAATTTCGTATGGCGCTCCGACAGGTCCTTAACTTTTTTCTCCCGGCCCTCAGCCCGGAGCCTGTAGCCGGAAATGATGTTTGTCAGCTCCCGAACCTTCTCCTCGGCCGCCCTGCCCTTTTCTACGTCGTTGGCAAGACGGGCCTGAGCAGCATTGTGCCGCTCCAATTCCGCTTCTGTGGCGGACTGCAAGGCAGCTTCCTTTTCCTCAAGCTCCCGGAGGCCGTCCTTCAACATGCCCAGCATTGTTCGGTTCTGGGTAAGGCTGTCCCCCAGAGAGTTCTCCCTGGAAATCAGTCTGGAAAGCTCCCGCTCTGCCTCGTCCGTTTCGGCGGCGTTTTCCTCGGCCCGGCTCAGGACGGCGTTTATCTCCCCGTCAAGCTCTGCTTTTGCCGAATCTATATCCTCAATCCGCTTTTGCTGTATGGCAATTTGCGCCTCAAGATTTCTTGTCCGGTCTTCCTGTTCGGTCAGCTCCTGTTGCATACGCTGGAGGCTGTCCCGATTATTCTTTATGTTTGCCTGCAGCACGGCCATGGAACTTTCACATTCGGCGGCAGCGGCCTCCGTCTGGCTCAAAAGGGTTCGGGCAGACTCTGCCTCTATATCCTTTTCTCGCATTTTTTCAGAAATGTTCTCGGAAAAGGCGTAAAGTTCCTCAAGCTCCTTGTGGGCGGCGTCGAGATTGGCTTTGGCGACCTCATAGTCTGCGTTAACAATCGCTGCCTGGGCGTGGAGCTTATCCAGGGATTCCATGCAGACGGACACCTCAAGGGCTCTCAGCTCGTCCCGAAGCAGGAGGTAGCGCTTGGTAGTCTCCGCCTGCTCCTCCAGGGGCCCCACCTGCAGCTCCAATTCTTCAATCTTGTCATTTATACGAAGCAGGTTTTCATCCGTCCGCTGGAGTTTTCGTTCCGCCTCCTCCTTCCGGTAACGGAATTTGGAGATGCCCGCTGCTTCCTCGAAAATCTCCCGGCGGTCGGTGCTCTTCGCGGAAATAATCTCCGAGATGCGGCCCTGTCCGATAATGGAATAGCCGTCACGCCCAAGACCGGTATCCATTAGCAGTTCCGTTATATCCTTGAGACGTACGGACTCCCTGTTAAGATAGTATTCGCTCTCGCCGCTGCGATAATAGCGGCGGGTAATCATTACCTCCGAGCTGTCAATATCCAAAACATGCGCGGAGTTGTCAATAATCAGGGATACCTCGGCAAAACCCATGGCGTTTCGCTTTTCAGTGCCCCCGAAAATGACGTCCTCCATTTTCCCGCCGCGAAGGGTTTTTGTCCGCTGCTCGCCCAACACCCACATTATGGCGTCGGAAATATTCGACTTTCCGCTGCCGTTGGGCCCCACAATGGCTGTTATTTTCTTCTCAAATGTAAGGCGCGTCTTATCCGGAAAGGATTTGAAGCCCTGTATCTCAAGAGCCTTTAAATACATTATGTGTACCTCTGATTTGATAAAAATACAAAAAAATACAAGATATAGTATATATCAGATTTCAATCATTTGCAACGTAAAGTAGTTTTACGGTGTCTATTTCTGTGTCTATGGCTTTAACTTTTAGTGATTTTAGAAAAAATTCGGCCATCAAGATTTCAACATTCGCCCTCTTTTGTCCAATCATCGCGGAGACACGGCTTTTATGAACGCCCAAAACCACATGGGAATCCCTGGGCACATCCCGAAGCAG
>DUOX01000018.1 GCA_012838665.1 Clostridiales bacterium | reverse complement strand
GCCCCCTCTTGTGAATCTCCCCCTGTGTGTTGGGGTTGCTGCGTTTGTTTTGGGGGTTGTGCGGGAATAGGGAAAGTGGGCTCTAAAGGTGCGTACCTCTATTTCCGCTAAACGCTCCTGCGGCAGGAGATTTTGGGATTATCTTCACAAAGTCTGGTCGGCACAGGCGCACGCACGAAGTCGTGCAGCCGTATTTTCCGGCGCTTGCGCCGGCGGGAGGCAAAGCGAAGCGTCTTTTTATCAACGGGATTCTTAAGGGCCGAAGCCCTTAAGTGTCTTTTGGGTACTTTTCCACAGGGAAAAGTACCGCCCCCGGCAGGGGAAGATTTTTCTGTTTCGGGCGATATTCGCTCTTGTAATCCTATAATTCCTATAGTAAAATAGGAATTATAGTGGAGGTGCGTTATGAGAATTTCAACCAAAGGGCGCTATGCCCTGCACATTATGGCCGACCTTGCCCAAAACCAGACTGACGGCTATATTGCCCTAAAGGACATTTCTGAAAAACAGGGAATTTCCATGAAATACCTGGAGATGATTGCAGGCCTGCTGAATAAAGCCGGCCTTATTATCAGTGCCCGTGGAAGGGACGGAGGCTATAGGCTATCAAAAAAACCCGAGGAATATACAGTCGCCTCTATCCTAAGGGCGGCGGAGGGCAGCCTCTCCCCCGTCTCATGCCTGGACACGCCCGAGAACAGGTGCCCTCAGGCCGATATGTGCATAACCCTTCCCCTTTGGGAAGAACTGGACAGGCGCATTGACGAGTTTCTGGAAAGCGTAACGCTTGCCGACCTGATATCCCAAGGGCGGCAGAGCGGCGGCCGGTGCTCTTTTTAATTTGAAATAAAACCAAAATCATTAAAAATATTCCGTAATTCTTGCAGGAGTATATTGACAAGGGAGAAGAATAAATATATAATATCCTATAGGAATAGTAGGATTAATTGGGAAATATTCCGTAACTGTTTATACAGAAAGGATCTTGTTTATGAAAGTATATGCTGACAACGCCGCAACCACGGCACTCAGTTCTGCGGCAAAGACCGCCATGCTGCCATACTTTGACAGCATCTACGGAAATCCCTCAAGCCTGCACAGCTTTGGACAGGAGGCCGCCAGGGCTCTAAGCAGTGCAAGAGATACCATAGCAAAACATCTAAATGCCGATGCAAGGGAGATTATATTTACATCGGGAGGCAGCGAAGCGGATAATCAGGCGATCATTTCAGCGGCAATGCTGGGAGCC
Organism: Clostridiales bacterium; assembly: GCA_012838665.1. Lineage (GTDB taxonomy): Bacteria > Bacillota > Clostridia > Oscillospirales > Oscillospiraceae > DUOX01. The sequence continues at coordinate 8,682 of DUOX01000018.1, read as the reverse complement.
AAAAAGGGCAAAAAGCATATAATCTCCACAAAAATTGAACACCACGCCGTTTTACATACCCTTGACAGGTTGAAAAAGCAGGGCTTTGAGATAGAGCTACTGGAGGTTTATTCCGACGGCATAGTACATCCGAAGGACCTTGAAAAGGCCATCCGCAGCGACACGGCTCTGGTTACCGTTATGTATGCCAATAACGAAATCGGAACCATCCAGCCCATTGCGGAGCTTGGCGGAATCTGCCGGGAAAGAAATGTAATATTCCATACCGACGCAGTACAGGCGGCGGGACATATTCCCATTGACGTAAAGGCGGAAAATATAGACTTGCTCACCATATCCGCTCACAAGTTCCACGGCCCCAAAGGAGTTGGCGCTCTTTTCTGCCGCAGGGGCATTACGCTGACAAATCTTATAGACGGCGGCGCCCAAGAACGCGGCAAACGGGCCGGAACGGAAAACGTTCCCGGAATTGTGGGCATGGCTGCGGCCTTTGAAGAGGCCTGCACGAATATTGAGGCTAACGCCGCCAGAGTTTCCGCCATGCGGGACAGACTCATTGAGGGGCTCCTGGAAATACCGGAGTCAATTCTTAACGGCCACCGGGAAAAGCGGCTACCGGGAAATGTTAATCTCTGCTTCAAGGGCATTGAGGGAGAGTCCATGCTGCTGCTTCTGGACTCCATGGGCATAGCCGCGTCCTCGGGCTCTGCCTGCACTTCCGGCTCCCTGGACCCCAGCCATGTGCTTCTGGCCATAGGACTGCCCCATGAAATCGCCCACGGTTCCCTGAGGCTCAGCCTGTCGGAATATAACACCGAAGAAGAGATGGATTATATACTGACTGCGGTACCTCAGGTAGTGGCAAGGCTGCGGGAGATGTCTCCGGTTTGGAAAAAGATGCAGGAGGCGAAATAGCCATGATGTACAGCGAAAAAGTAATGGACCATTTCATGAACCCTAGAAATGTGGGAGAAATAGAGGACGCGGACGGTATCGGCGAAGTTGGAAACGCCAGATGCGGCGATATTATGAGAATCTACATCAAGGTTGACAACGGCATCATCACCGACGTAAAGTTTAAAACTTTCGGCTGCGGAAGCGCCATTGCCTCCAGCTCCATGGCAACGGAAATGATTAAGGGCAAGCCCATTGAAGAAGCCCTGGCCCTCACAAACAAGGCCGTGGCGGAGGCCCTTGACGGCCTGCCTCCGGTGAAAATGCATTGCTCTGTTCTTGCCGAGGAGGCAGTAAAGGCTGCTGTGAAGGATTACTTTGATAAAAAAGGCATTGCCTATGACCCAAAGGAATTCCCCGACTGCGAAAGTTGCGGTTACTGCGAAATTGATAAGTGCGGGTAAAATCTTCAGGAACTAAGGCAGGTACTTATTATCAAAGCGCAACCTTTATTTCAATCCTCGCTCCCCGTGTGGGGAGCGACTGCGTACCATTGTGTTCGGTCAAAAGCCTGTTCGTTATTTCAATCCTCGCTCCCCGTGTGGGGAGCGACGTTTTCAGCAGCGCCACATCATCCAAATTAACGCCGATTCCACATTCCCCAAAAAAGAACCGATACAACAAAATAAATCCATGCAATACTAAAATACTTAGCAAGCGGCCGTCTTATGGATAAGCGCCCATTGTCTCCTGCAAAAGAGAAAATGCTGCAAGCCGGAAAGCTGCAGGAAGCTTTCCCCATCAATTCTGTCTACCCCATGCGTATAAGGCTGACACCTGAGGGAATGGCCTTTTCATCAACTTCAACTTTGTAATCATCAAAGCATCTAGGCACATAGGTACTGTCTTTTCGGGACACCTTCACAGTCTCAAAGAGCTTATGGGCAGGGTAATTTCCGTACTCGCTGTCGTGCTTGAAAATAATCAGGTCGCGCACCGCCATGTTGCCTCTGGCCGCAGAGCGGTCGTGCTCGAACATGTTGAGCATCGCCTCCCACAGTAGGGACAGGTCCTCTTCGGAAAAGCCGGTGGTCTTGCGAGCAAGATTGGCGGAGATATATCCCTCACAGCGGTAAAGTCCGTAGTGTACAATGTACTTTCGGCCCATTTCCGTACCTTTCTTTTCGGCATCTTCTTCGGTGGTAATGGCCACACGGGTGATTGTAACCTCCTGTGGGATGACTGGCTCAACACTTCTCGCAAAGCCCAGCTGGACGGGACCAAGCACCTGCCCGCAGTTTAGCGCTGCTTTGACAAACGTTGTCATTACCGCGCCAAAGGTTCGTATGTCATAATAATTTTTACACATGAAATCGAGAATCATTTTATCCGCTTTTTCACGAAGCTCTTTCTCCTCGGGCTTTGCTTTATTGGCGGCAGCCAGCGCCTTTTTCAAATCGTCTGGGGTCTTTGCGTCAATACCAATATAGGAGACAGCTTCCAGGTCTTTTCTATTAAGTGGTGCATCGTCCTTTATGTATATTCTGAATCCCTCTTTACCATCTTTAACGGTCTCAACATAGTTCCTGATTTTGCGTTTAAGGCAGACGTCTGTAACAATGCCGAGATTGTTTTCAGGGTCAAATAAGCCTTGATAATTGCTGCCCTGCCATAACTTATCCTTTTCTCGGCTCTGATTCGCAGTTGCGTCTATTGATATAAGGTTGACGGGTACCTGCCGCCGCTAAGTATTGCCCTCAGGGTGTCTCCCGACATCTGGGGAGACGCAGTTTTGTCGCTTGATTTTTCATTGACCGTTTCCCGCAACAACGCCCACAGGTAGATAGCTTCCGGCAGCCCCCTCGCGGCTGAGGGCGTCATGACATCGTAGCTTACACGCTCAACTTTCATTTCCGGCCTCGTAAAGCAGGCGTAATCCCCCCAAACTTCAACCATTACGGACATTTGCATCTCCCCTTTCTTTTATTTGATAAAGGCCTGCCCTTCCCAGGTCTCAAAGCTCAGTCCGGTATTGCTTCAGTCCGGTATTGCTATTGTAAAGGCTCAGGTCTTGCAGCACCGCCGTGTTCTCCGTCAGCCTGTTTGCCGCGCCCGTATATATTAGCCATGCAAAATGCCTGGGGTCAACCCCAACGGAATACTGCCCTAGCTTTCGCATCAAATCCCGGCTCATCCCGTTCTTTTTCAGCGACTCCACAAGCTCTGCCCCCTCCTCAATGGGTATGTACACGGTATACTCCGGTTTGTCGATGATTTTGAAACGCTCCGCAACGCAGGCAAAAGGCATGACGCCGCTGTCGATTTCGGCTAAAATCCCCCTGCCGTCCAGAGAAGCCCCGTCTTTAAGGGTATAGTACAAAAAGTCGAAATAGTCCTTCACCGCCTCCGGTGAAGAAATATCCTCAAAGTGCCGCATTGTGTGCTCGGCGGCGGCAATATTCTGCCTTATTATGTCCGGCGCCCTGCCCTCGCTTTCAAACAGGTGCACAAGGCTTTCCCGGGCTGGACGTCTTCCCTCCCGGTTGCAGCGCCCGGCAGCCTGAATCATGGAATCCAGTCCGGCAAAGGCACGGTAAACGGTTGGGAAATCCAAGTCTACTCCGGCTTCCACAAGGCTGGTGGACACAACACGGCAGGGCAACTTCGATTTAAGTCTATGACGTATTACTTCAAATCTCCGCCGCCTGTGGGCCGGGTACATCAACGTGGACAGATGGTATCTGTCCTCATCTATTAAAAGAGAAAAAATCTCCTGGGCATGCCTGCGGTTATTCACGATGCAGAGTACCTGATTTTCCGCATTCAGCCGGCCGGCCAGCTCCTGATTATCAAGGAAGCCTTCGTTAATAAATGAAACCCGCTTAAAAATCTCATCTTTTGCATATTCCTGAGGGCAGATTTCTCGAATACTGTATTCTGGCAGATATTTTTTAAACAGCGGGCCAAGGGAGGGCTGCGTGGCGGTGCAAAGCACAGCGGAGCAACCGTAATTCTTTATCAGTTGAGAGACGGCGGAAATGCAGGGCATAAGATAGGGCGGTGGGAGCATTTGCGCCTCATCAAATATAATAATACTGGCAGCGATATTATGCAGCTTCCGGCAGCGGGACGGCCGGTTTGCATACAGGGACTCAAAAAACTGTACCGCTGTAGTCAGGATAATGGGCGCATCCCAGTTTTCGGTTGCAAGTCTGCGCATGTTCGTCAGGCAATCGTCCTCATCTGTTTTGTAATCCACGTTGGCATAATGGGCTACGACGTTTTCTTTACCGAAAATTTCTTCAAAAACCGACTGGGTCTGCTCTATGATACTCGTATATGGAATAACGTAAATAATGCGCTTCATGTCGTGCCTTGCCGCATGGTTGAGGGCAAAGGCCATGGAACTGACCGTCTTGCCACCGCCCGTAGGAACAGTTAAAGAAAAAAGGCCCCTCTCACTGCTTGCAACGTCAAGACAGGCTCTCAGTATTTTAGTGCGTTTTGCGTCGAGTTCGTTTTGGGCATTCCACCAAGAAGAGATATGATTATCCAGCAGAGTCAGGAGCTTCTCAAGTTTTGCGTAGCCGCCGCGAGAAATGCTGCCTCTAGATATAAACTCCTCGGTATTAAGATAGTCAGCATCAACAAGACAGGAATATAGCATACGTATAAAGAAAAATGCGCTTTTCAAGTCATTTTTTGTCTAAAATATTCATTTAGCCCAATAAAACAATTGATTGTACATTATTCTCAAATACCCCCACAATAACTCAAGGGCTTAGTATGGCAATAAAGGTGCGCCGCGCAAGCTGAAAAAACACAAAAAAGAAAAGGAGCAGCCGCCAAGCCGCTCCTTTTCCCTATCGTTTCGGATATGGTGCCGGTGGTGGGACTCGAACCCACACGCCATTGCTGGCAACGGATTTTGAGTCCGCCCCGTCTACCGATTCCAGCACACCGGCATTGCTGTTCCCCATTTTGCGGAACAGGTTGATTATACAATATCCATTATTGTTTTTCAAGAGCAAATGTATGGATGGCCCGGGGCAGATCCCTTTTCGGGGCAACACACCGCTCGCACATTTCCTTACTTCTTAAAAGATTCGATACGCTTTGACATGAGGTCAGGGTGCATGGCGTAAAGCAGGGCCGTCTCCTCCGAAATAATGTCATCCTTTAAAAGCTGAAGAAGCTGGTTGTCCATGCTTTGCATGCCCTCTTCCCCGCCGGAAGCCACGACTGAGTCAATCTGATGTGTCTTTGCTTCCCTTATCAAATTCCTGATCGCCTTGTTGACCCTGAGCACCTCAAAGACCGGAATTACGCCCCCCTCATTTGTGGGTACCAGTTGCTGGGATACCACAGCTTCAAGGAGCATTGCAAGTTGTATCCTTACGTGGTGCTGCTGGTTCGGGGGGAATATATCAACAATCCGCTCCACGCAGTTGGCCGTCCCCAGGGTATGCATGGTGGAGTAGACTATATGCCCGGTTTCCACCGCCGTAAGGGCGGTTTTGATTGTCTCATAGTCCCGCATTTCCCCCAGCAGGATTACGTCCGGCGACTGCCGCAGGCTGGCCCTGAGGGAGGTCACAAAATCCTCGGTATCAAGGTTTATTTCTCTTTGGCTGATAATGCAGTTAATATTGCGGTACAAGAATTCAATGGGGTCCTCAAGGGTTATGATGTGGCCGCTGCGGGTTCTGTTGATACGGTCGATGATACAGGACAGGGTAGTGGATTTGCCGCTTCCCGCCGTACCCGTAACCAATACCAAGCCCCTGTTTATGGTGGCCAGGCTCATAACGCTCTCGGGGATATTTATCTTCCTGTAATCGGGTATTGAAAAGGAGATAATTCGCACAACAGCCGCCCAGGAGCCCCTCTGCTTAAATGCGCTTAAGCGAAGGCGGGTAAGCCCCGGTATGGATATGGCAAAATCATCGTCTCCGGTTTCAACAAAATGAGTAATATTTCTTCCGGCCACGGCATAGGCCTGCTCCAAGAACCCCCTTGTGTCCTCGGGCATCATGATGTGGTAGCCAACTTTAATAATTTCCTTGCCCACTTTATAGGACAGGGGCTGTCCTGCTATTACAAAAATGTCCGAGGCGTTGGCCTTAACCGCCCTAGCTATTATATCTCTGAAATCTTTCATTGCATCCCTCCGGCAACTTGCCGTACAGTTCATTCACCGTCCCACAAATTCAGTTTTTCATCCGGCGTCCAGTCCCCCCTGCTGACTGTCTGCCACTTCACTACCTCAAAGGAGCCGCCTATTTCAACGCTTATATCAATCTGTCGGGCATTGTCAATTACGGATGTATAGTTTACGGTCAGAACTCCGTCCCCTTCCCGGCAGGCCCCACCTTGCTCTTCCGCCTCCTCTTTCAATTCCTGAAGGTCAGCCCCGGATTTCCAGAGGCGGTAGAGCCCCCTTATAAAAGCGGCGCATTGGCCGTCCGCTTCATAATATTCAGTTAATGCCGTCACTGCCTTCTCCGCCTGGTTTGCTTCGTTTTTCGCCGTCATGAGAGACAGAACCGCAAACACCGTAAGACAGAGGGCTGCAAATATTACCGTAACGGACATTATACCGGGCCTTATGCCGGTTATTTCTCTTCTAGTTTCCATATAGAGCCACCCACGCCTCAAGGCTGATTAGAATTTCACCATCTCTGGCAACGGAAATTTGCGCGCGGCCATCGTCGGCGTCCACCCTCAAAAGATATGCGCCGTTTTCAGAGTCAGAGGTCTGCCAGTCAGAGTTGCGCCAGGCCGTGTAGTTGCCCTTGCCGTCATCCTCCAGGCGTAAAAAAGAGGCAGTCTCTTTCGGGTCGCCCCCCAGGGCCTTAAAGCACTCCGCCGCAGACTGGGCCCACTCCGCCGCCCTGTGCAAATCGTTGCTCTCCCGGGCAATTTCCCTGGCGGCCGCAAAAATACGTAAGCAGCCCGCGGCAAAAACCGCAAACACCAACAGGACTATGGCCAGTTCCAGCAAGACAAGGGTTTCCCTGTTTCTGCCCCTCATCAGCCGCCACCTCCCGCACTGCGGAGGGCCACATATACCTCCGCCCTGCTGGCTCCGGAGCTGCAGGCAAGCCTGATGAGGCCCGCGCCGGCCTTTTCAATCTCAAGGCTCTCGATATCCAGCAGAGCCATCCCGTCCTCGGGTGAAAACCGGACTCCGCGCAGGCAGAAAAGCTCATAAAGCTTGCCTTCAAAACAGTAGATGTAGCTTACATATTCCTCCCCGCCTATCTCCTCTATAAGGACCAGGGCTGGCGTGCCGTCCAGGTCGCCTATCTCCACACAGCCTTTTTTATCGCTGCCGTGGATTTTGGCGGAGATATAGCTTGTACCCGTATGTACCGCATGGGCCTCCTCCAGGAACCGGCTTATGCCCCGGTACACTCTCGCGCTCAAAGCCACTGCGTAAAAGACACACAAAGCAAAAACAGACACAGCGCAAAGTACTGCGAAAACCTGAAAGATATGACGTTTTTTCACGCCTTCCCTCACTTCTCTACAACGAATATTTCCGGCATGATGTTTGAGGCGAAAATATCGTAATAGACGGTAAACTTCTCTTCATCAATCATAATACCGTAGTTGCCCTTTAGATACGACAGGCTTTCGGGATACCGCCCCTCAAGGGCATAACAGACCATGGCGGCCCTTCTTATACTCTCCTCAAGCTGTCCCACGGTTTCCCTTTTGTGGGCCCGGGCGGCCTTGTCCACGCTAAAAACAAATACAACTGCCAGGGCCGCGAAAAGCAGCACCCCGGGTAAACGCCTGACCAGCCTTCGAAGATTTCGCTGCAACCTAAATTTAAAACCCATTATTGTCACCCTCAGCCCAAGGCGGACAATATGTCCAGCAGTGGAAGCAGCACAGAAAGCATGACTACCCCCACCATAACCGCCATCAGAACCACCACAACGGGTTCAATCCTGCCCGTAAGCCTGTCTAGGGAGGCATACATATCTTCCTCGCATTGGGAGGCAATTTCAACCATGGCGGTATCCATTTTGCCGGTTCTGATGGCCACCGCAAGTATTTTTGCGTATGTGGATTCAAGGAGCTTCGCTTCCGATACCGCTTCGGACAGGCTACCGCCCTCCAATACCAGTTTGCGGCACATGGCAACCCGCTCCGCCCCCGCAAACCCGGTGAAGAATTTTTCCACCATTTCCACGGAGGCCTCCATATCCATGCCCGTGGACACAATCATGGACATGGCAGCGGAAAAACGGGCCGACAGCGTCTTTTTTCCGACACCCGTATGTAATAGAATGCGCCCCCAAAATGCCGAAAACCTCCTGCGCCAGAAAGGGATCACAGCAATCAGCACCGCAAGCACTGTCAAAACTGCAACGACGGCCAGTATTAGCTGCCAGTTGTCCTTAAGGGTTTCTCCAAAGCCAAGCAGGGCGGCGGCCATTGGCGTCAAAACCACGCCGAACTGGGCAAGCACGTCTTTGAAAATCGGCAGCACTTTTGTAATCATAATCACAAAAACTGCCAGCATAGTCACCAGGAGCAGCAAGGGATAGGAGAACGCCTCGCGTATCGCCCTTGCAATCCGGTATTGCCACCGGCAGTAATCAGAGAGTGAAGAAAACACATCGTCCAGTTTCCCGGTGTATTCTCCAAGCTCCACCATATTCACCATGTAGTCACTGAACACACCGGTTTCTTTCATGGCCCTGTGCACCGGCATGCCCTGCTCAATATATTGGTAAAGAGTGTTAAGTAGCGAGCGGTAGCCGGAATCCTTTT
>DUOX01000017.1 GCA_012838665.1 Clostridiales bacterium | reverse complement strand
TACTATATTATTGAGCATAATATCTCCAAAAAATGTGCCATTTTGTATTATTGTATTGATAAATCCTTTAATGGGGGTTAAAATAATAACAAAAAGTACATATTTGAAACAGGGGCGCATAGAAGCAATCAATGCGCCCATCTCGACTTTTCACAATTGCTGAACAGGAGAAACTTAGATGAATTTTAACAAAAAAACGGTAAAGGATATTGAAATTGCGGGCAAAAAAGTGTTGCTCCGCTGTGATTTTAATGTTCCCAGAGACAAAAAAACAAATGAAATAACTGACGACCAGCGGATAAGGGCAGCCCTGCCCACCATCAAATACCTGCTGGACAATGGCGCGGCAGTTATTGCCTGCTCACATCTTGGCAGGCCCAAGGGGGAATGGAAGCCGGAGCTTTCCCTGGGCCCAGTGGGCAAAAGATTGTCGGAGCTGTTGGGCAAACCGGTTAAAATGTCTCTGGATGTAATAGGGGACAGCGCAAGAGAGCTTTCCGCCGGACTCAAGCCCGGGGAGATTATGCTCCTTGAAAACCTGCGCTATCATTCTGAAGAGGAGAAGAACGACCCGGATTTTGCAAAAAAGCTGGCCTCCATGGCGGATGTATTTGTTTCCGATGCCTTTGGCACCGTCCACAGGGCCCATGCCTCCACTGCCGGGGTGGCCCGATATCTGCCCGCCGTCGGCGGCTTTTTGGTGGCCAGGGAGCTTGAAATAATAGGCGCCGCGCTGGAAAACCCCAAACGTCCCTTCGTGGCGGTCCTGGGCGGAGCCAAGGTAAGCGACAAGATAGGGGTTATAAATAACCTTCTGAACAAGGCTGACACCATCCTCATAGGCGGCGGCATGTCCTATACTTTCATCAAGGCCATGGGCCATGAGGTGGGTACCTCCCTGCTGGAGGAGGACAAGGTGGGGCTGGCTGCCGAAATAATAAAAAAGGCCGGGGACTGCGGTGTGGAGCTTGTGCTTCCCAGCGACACTAAGGTGGGGGACAGGTTCGACCCGGATTGCAATACGCAAATTGTAAACAGCAGGGAAATACCTGCAGGCTGGATGGGTATGGACATAGGCCCCGCCACCAGGCAAATCTACAGCGATATTATCAAAAAAGCAGGCACGGTTATCTGGAACGGCCCCGTGGGAGTGTTCGAGTTCCCGGCCTTTGCCAATGGAACACGGGCTATTGCCCAGGCCATGGCCCAGTGCCCCGGTACCACCATCATCGGCGGCGGAGACTCGGCGGCCGCGGTGCGGGAATTTGGTGTCGCGGATAAGATGACCCATGTGAGCACCGGCGGCGGCGCTTCACTGGAATTTATTGAAGGGAAGGTACTGCCCGGCGTGGCATGCCTTCTGGATAAATAAAACCTTTTACATCTAAAGAATCAATGATTCAATCGGTCAAATGGAGAGATGATAAATGAACAGGAAGTACCGAAAGGTTATTATTGCCGGCAACTGGAAAATGAACATGTTGCCCTCAAAGGTGAAGCGCTACGTTGAGGAGCTGCGAGGGGCAATGCCCAAGTTTAAAACCTGCAACATAGTGCTGTGCGTTCCCTTCCCCATGATACCTAACCTGAGAAAGGCAACCAGGGACAGCCGCATAGCCGTTGGAGCCCAGAACGTCAACGAGCATGAAAAGGGCGCGTACACCGGTGAGGTCAGCATCAGCATGCTGGAAGACCTGAACGTAAAATACGTGATTGTGGGCCACAGCGAGCGCAGGCAATACTTCGGTGAGACGGATTTTACCGTAAACGCAAAAGTAAAGTCCCTCCTTGACGCAGGTATTGTACCGATAATTTGCGTAGGGGAGAGCCTGGAGCAGAGGGAATTTGACCTGACCATGGAGCATATTTCATACCAGATAAAGGCGGCCCTGCATGGGCTTGCCCCGGAGCAGGTTCGGAAATGCGTGGTTGCCTATGAGCCTATTTGGGCCATAGGAACGGGCCGGACCGCCACCTCGGAACAGGCTCAGGAAGTTTGCGAGCACATCCGGGCTATAATAAGGCGCGGATACGGGGCAAGGGTGGCCCGCAGTGTAAGCATACTTTATGGCGGTTCCATGAACTCACAAAATTCGGCAGAACTGCTGTCAATGCCGGACATTGACGGGGGCCTTATAGGTGGCGCTTCCCTGGATCCGGCCGAATTTGCCAGGATAATAGAAGCCACGGATCAGGAATGATTATATATTATGGATAGAATACCTACAGTATTAATAATTATGGACGGCTATGGCCTTGGCCCTCCGGGGCCCGGCAACGCCATCTGGTCTGCCGAGACGCCGGAGCTGGACAGGCTCATAACCGAAAACCCTCATACCGTACTCTCCGCCTCCGGTGAAGACGTTGGCCTGCCTCCCGGGCAGATGGGCAACAGTGAGGTAGGGCACACCAACATTGGAGCCGGACGGGTTGTTTTTCAGGACCTGCCCCGTATCAGAAAGGCCATTTCGGACGGGAGCTTTTTTGAAAACAGGGCCTACGTGGCGGCTATGAACGCCTGCCGGAGCGGCGGAAATTCCCTGCACCTGATGGGACTTCTGTCCGATGGCGGGGTTCACAGCCATAACAGCCACCTTTACGCACTTTTGGAGATGGCAAAGGCACGGGGGCTGACAAAGGTATATGTCCATGCGATTTTGGATGGCAGGGATGTCGGCCCCACCACCGGCGCAGACTATGTCCGGGACTGCGTGGAGGCCTGCAACAGGATAGGCGTAGGAAAAATCGCCACAGTAATGGGCAGATACTACGGCATGGACAGGGACAGGCGCTGGGAGCGGGTGGAACTGGCATACTCCGCCATGGTCTACGGCGAAGGAGAAACAGAAACTGACCCGGTGCAGGCGGTGGAAAACAGCTACGACCGGGGCGTTACCGATGAGTTTGTCAAACCCGTGGTGTGCGACCCTCAGGGGATTATAAAGCCTAACGACGCCGTAATATTTTTTAACTTCCGTCCCGACAGGGCCAGGGAAATCACAAGGGCCCTGACGGACCCGGATTTCGACGGTTTTGCAAGGAAAACGGGCTGTCTGCCCCTTCACTTTGTATGCACGACCCAGTATGATGAGACAATAAGAGGGGTATCTGTGGCCTTCCCTCCGGAAGAAATCACGGGCACCCTTGGGGAATACATCAGCAGCCTGGGCCTGAGACAACTTCGCATTGCCGAGACCGAAAAATACGCCCATGTTACGTTTTTCTTCAATGGCGGCAATGAAAAAGTATACCCCGGGGAGGACAGGGTGCTGATACCCTCCCCGAAGCATTTTCCCACCTATGACTTGATACCCGAAATGAGCGCTTACGCCGTGGCTGAGAAGGCGGTAAAGCGTATTGAGAGCGGCGAATACGACGTAATTGTCCTAAACTTTGCCAACTGCGACATGGTGGGGCATACCGGTGTCCGGGAAGCCGCCATTAAAGCCGTGGAGGCTGTGGACGAATGCGTGGGGCGGGTTGTAAGAGCCGTATCTGACATGGGAGGAATAAGCCTGATTACCGCAGATCACGGCAATGCGGACAGGATGTATGATGAAAACGGCAATCCCGATACCGCCCACACCACAAATCCCGTGCCTCTCATTATAGTAGGCGCGGATGTACAGCTTAAACCCGGGCGGCTGGCGGATCTGGCCCCGACCATACTTGACCTTATGGGACTGGAAAAGCCTCCGGAAATGACCGGCGAGAGTCTGATAGTAAAAACAACGGAATAAGCCGGCATGGTGCATGTATTTAAATGCATATATTTTACCGGCAGTTTGCCGGCATAGAAATATGACAGACGTGCGCATATTTTATTGGAGGTAGCAACATGAAACAGAACTTTGAGATAGTGGACGTTTTGGCAAGGGAAATACTGGACTCCCGGGGCAACCCGACGGTTGAGGTGGAGGTTACCCTGGAGGACGGCACCATAGGCCGGGCCGCAGTACCTTCGGGGGCATCCACGGGCATTTACGAGGCCTGCGAGCTGAGGGACGGGGACAAATCCCGCTATATGGGCAAAGGCGTTCTTAAAGCCGTGGAAAACGTTAATACGGAGATTGCGGAGGCCCTCCTGGGCTTTAATGTGCTGGATCAGACCTCTATAGATAAGCTGCTGACAGAGCTTGACGGTACGGAAAATAAGAGCCGCCTGGGGGCCAACGCCATCCTGGGTGTCTCCCTGGCCTGCGCCAAGGCTGCCGCAGCGGCAACGGGCAACAGCCTTTATAACTATATCGGCGGAGTCAATGCTAAGACCCTGCCGGTGCCTATGATGAACGTGCTCAACGGCGGCGCCCACGCCTCCAACAGCGTGGATATACAGGAATTTATGGTAATGCCCGTCTCGGCGGAGTCTTTTTCCCAGGCCCTTCGCATGTGCTCCGAGGTTTTCCACACTCTGAAGAAGGTGGTAACCTCGGCGGGGGTGGGCGACGAAGGCGGATATGCCCCGGACCTTGCCAGCGACGAGGACGCCCTAAAGGCCCTTATGGCAGCTGTTGAGAATGCCGGGTATAAGCCCGGGGAGGACTTCATGATTGCGCTGGACGGCGCCGTTTCCGAGTGGTATGACGAAAAGGACGGCTGCTATCACATGCCCAAGCGGGGAACCGTCATGACAAAACGGCAGATGGTTGATATGTGGGTGGATTTCTGCAACAAGTACCCCATAATCTCCATTGAGGACGGTATGGCCGAGGACGATTGGGAGGGGTGGAAGATGCTCACCGACGCCCTTGGCAAGAAAGTCCAGCTTGTGGGAGACGACCTGTTTGTAACCAATACCCACCGCCTGAAAAAGGGCATTGAACTGGGGGTTGCAAACTCCATCCTCATCAAGGTAAATCAGATAGGCACCCTGACTGAAACTCTTGACGCAATCCAGATGGCCCATAGGGCCGGATATACCGCGGTAATTTCCCACCGCTCCGGCGAGACGGAGGATACCACCATCGCCGACATTTCCGTGGCCGTAAACGCGGGCCAGATTAAGACGGGCGCCCCCTCCCGGACTGACCGCACCGCCAAGTATAACCAGCTCCTGCGTATTGAGGAAGAGCTTTTCAACGTGGCGGAGTATCCCGGAATGTTCGCCTTTTTCAGTATTAAATAATTTTTATCGGACATGGCCCTCCCGAAAACCGCGGGAGGGCTTATTTTTTTGCAGAATTGGCAATAATGATGGAAAAAAACACTAATTAAAATAAATTTTCTCTACTTCCTGTATAAATGGCGTATTCTATGGCAAAAATATCCGTGAAATCAGTAAGAACTGAAAACACTTTTATGTGGAGGTAAGAAAATGCAAAAGAAGAAGGGCTTTGGCGACAAGCTGGAAGCATTCTTCGCCGGAAAGGGCTTCTACATAGTCCTTTTCCTGTGCGTTGCCGTTATCGGTGTATCAGCATGGATCATGCTGGATGGCAAAGGGACTGATGTAGAGAATATTCAGATTGACGATTTGGCGGATATTTCCTCCGAACCAGACACCTCTTTCGTAGGGCCGGTTGCGCCGGAAATAGAAGATGATGCCGCACTGAATGAACCTGAACCGGTAGAGGAAGCTACGGACGCAATCGAAGACGCAGTAGACACCATCCATGAGGAGGAAGACACTGAGGAAACGGCGGCATGGACAGAGCCTGCGCCCATTCCGCAGCCCATGTATGTCTGGCCCCTGGCGGGAGAGGTCGAAACGCCTTATTCCGTTGACGCCCTCATCTACAACAGGACCATGGCTGATTGGCGCATTCACGACGGCATAGACGTGGCTGCCGAGTTGGGAGCCCAGGTAATGGCGGCCGCCTCCGGCGTAGTCGAAAAGGTTTACAAGGACGACATGTACGGTATGACGGTTGTTATCGACCATGGCGGCGGAGTGAAAAGCTATTATTCAAATCTGGCGGAAACTCCTACCATATACGAGGGGGACAGTGTTGTCACGGGTGAAATCATAGGCGCTGTGGGAAATACGGCTCTCGGTGAGGCGGGAGAGGTTACCCACCTGCATTTTGCCATGACCGTTGACGGTCAGAGCGTAAATCCCATGGATTATCTGCCTGCCCGATAAAAACCAAAACAAGAAAAGAGGCTGCCGATTTCTTTCGGCAGCTTTTTTTCGCATTTTTTCATATTGCACAATGGCATTAAAATGAGTATAATAAATAAAAAGGCCGTGGGCGCCCCCGCCGGTTTTAAACCAGATAAAATGCCTGTGAGAGCCGCAGTTATCCAGGTTTAGCTTGTTATACATTTCGATAATATTTATGTATTGACAAGCCGGCTGTTATCTTGTATAATGCTTTTTGCCTGTTTGGCTGAAGCGGCGGCATAGCTCAGTTGGCTAGAGCACACGGTTCATACCCGTGGTGTCACTGGTTCAAATCCAGTTGCCGCTACCACGGGGTGCATGAGCCGCCCCATCCCGGCCCGTTGGTCAAGTGGTTAAGACACCGCCCTTTCACGGCGGTAACATGGGTTCGAATCCCGTACGGGTCACCACTATATTTAGCCGGCCCCGAATTTTTGGGTCCGGCTAAATATTAAGTCAGTTGTTCATTTTAATTGCGGAGGCTTAGCTCAGCTGGTTAGAGCGCCTGCTTCACACGCAGGAGGTCACTGGTTCAAGTCCAGCAGTCTCCACCATGCCTGTATGCCTGTAAACCGCGATTTCAAGCGGTTTGCAGGCTTTTTAGGCTCTTTGCTTATGAGTGAATATGGTAACGCACAAGTTCTTTGCCTTACATATGCTGGCACAACCAATTCTCATCAGGCAATGGGTGGAGAATTCATGGGAAACTATAATTACGGATATACCGGAAAATTGCTTTTCAGCCTTCAGGTATAAAAAGCAGCAAGTTGGGTTGCTTTTGTATACGTTGATGGAGCAAACGTGGTATAGGAGGGCCTATGGACTGCAAAAAAGCTTCTGCTCCAAAAAGAAAAGAAAATGCTTTGTTGTTTAACCCCGATTGTTTTTGGGATAGCAACACTGTCGTTTGGGTTGTTCGCCCACGCATATCTGTGCCTGTTTTTAACGCTTTTATTGACGCCATGTTATTTTTTTATCTATTAAAATCCGATTACGAAGAAGCTGCGGAGATGGTCGTGAACAACCTGCGGCAGGCGAACAACGCTTTGCCTGAAAAATATCCCACTGATAATAAATACAAGCAATTAATCAGGTATGGATATGACCTTGAGTATATTAAAATTGGGGACGATATTGCCGTATTCTTCCCTCAGATAAGCAACTTCTTCGTATGTGCTGGATTTCTGTATTATCCCAAAGAAGCAACATTTATAAACAAAGAAGAAAAAACCATAATCCTGGATGAAGTTCATACCTTAATATACGACTCCCTAACACCAATTAATGAGCAATGGTACTATATACGTTATATACGTTTATTAACCGAAAATTCTCCTTCTGAAAAATGGCCATCCTCTTGCAAGTAGAGCCCTGCAGTCCTTTCGACTGCAGGGCTCTACTTTTGTAAACGGAGTTTCAAAGATAAGGTGGCGGAAACGCCACCTTATCTTGTTTTAATGGCCAAAGATGTGAAGGATCCCGTTTCTAAACCTATCAAAGTTTCTGTATCCGCAAGCGTTTCTTTTGAGCACCTTTATCTTGTTGCTGCAGCCCTCAGTAATAGCGTTCGTATAGCCGCTGTCAAAGGATTGAGTATCCCGCCAGACCACCTTTTTACGGCTCTGCAGTATATCTATTATCCGCAAGATTTGCGGCTGTCATTGTATTCGAATATGCGAAGTTAGTCCGGCATACGGAGAAAAATGGAGAAGTCATGAACAGGGTTTGACCATTGAAATAGATATTTGCCCCCGCACCTGAATAAAATGTTAGAAGCAAAGCTTACGGGAAGTCCGCCGGAAAAGAATGAAGCGCGTAAACAGCAAAATTTTGCATACATTTAACATCGGGGCTGTTTTGGTTTTTACATTCATTTATTAAACTGAAGCTGTAAGCGGATTATTAAAATGTATTTAGGAGAAAGGTAATGAAAAGAATAATCGGAATCAACCTTGCCGTTGTTTTGATCCTGACAACATTGTTGGGCTGCGGCAGGAAAGAAAATACAGGCATTACGGTAATTTCCCGGGAGGAAGGCTCCGGTACTCGGAGCGCCTTTGCAGAACTTATGGGAATTCTCTCTGACGGTACAGACAATACCACCCAGACCGCTGAAATCACAAACAGCACCTCCGTAATGATTGCCACCGTGGAGGGCAATGTCAACGCCATCGGATACATATCTCTTGGTTCCATGAACGACTCGGTGAAAGCCGTGAAGGTGGACGGGGTTGAGGCCACCGCGGAGAACATAAAAAACGGCTCCTATCCTGCCGCAAGGCCATTTATTGTTGCCTCAAAAGACAATCTCAGCAGAGAGACCCGGGATTTTGTGGATTTTATCCTGAGCACTGAGGGGCAGAAAATTATTGAGGAAGCCGGCTACATCAGCGCCGCAGAGAGCGGCGGCTATAATGGCGGCGGAATGCGGGGAAGGATAACTTTGGCAGGCTCCACCTCGGTGGCACCGGTTATGGAGGTCCTTGCCGAAGCCTATAGGGAGCTGAACCCAGACGTTGAGATAGAGATTCAGCAGACGGGCTCCTCGGCGGGCATGATTTCGGCCATTGAAGGGGTGTGTGATTTGGGCATGGCCTCCCGCCGGTTGAAGGATAGCGAGACAGAGGCGGGGCTGACCCCAATAGTTATTGCCATGGACGGTATAGCCGTTATTGTCAATAGGAAAAACAGCGTTGATTCGCTTACCGGCCAGCAGATAAAAAAGATATTTACCGGAGAAATTACGGATTGGTCCGAAATAGGCTAGATTATGGGCCTCGTTTGACCGGGGAGATTTCCGGCCTTTTGTATGGGGAGGGGATTATGAAACAGTTTAAAGAGAAATTAATGAACGCGGTTTTTATGCTTGCGGCGGGAACATCTATTTTTGTGGTGGCCCTGATAAGTGTATTTTTGTTTGCCAACGGATTTCCCGCCATAGCGGAGATAGGGCTATTTGAATTTATGCTGGGCACGAAATGGAAGCCTCTGGAGGGGTTGTTTGGAATACTGCCCACGATACTGGGGAGTGTTTATGTAACCGTCGGCGCGTTAATTATCGGTGTGCCCATAGGGATATTCTGTGCCATATTTTTGGCCAAGTTTTGTCCCAAAAAGCTCTATGCGGTTTTAAAGCCGGCGGTTGAACTCATGGCCGGCATTCCTTCTATAGTCTACGGTTTTTTTGGGCTGGTGGTTATAGTGCCGGCCATGCAGGTCCTATTCGGGGGCAGCGGAAAAGGCATACTCACGGCTTCGGTACTGCTGGGCATTATGATACTGCCCACCGTTATAGGGGTGGCGGAGGCGGCGATAAAGGCTGTGCCGGAGAGTTATTATGAGGGGGCCCTGGCCCTGGGGGCAACTCATGAACAAAGCGTGTTCGGCGCAACTCTGCCTGCCGCCAGATCCGGCATTATGGCAGGGGTGATACTGGGCATAGGCAGAGCCATCGGCGAGACCATGGCCGTTGTCATGGTGGCAGGAAACCAGGCGGTTATCCCCAAGGGCATATTGAGTGGCGTGAGAACCATGACGGCCAACATAGTCCTGGAGATGGCCTATGCCGCCGAACTGCACCGGGATGCCCTTATTGCAACGGGCGTGGTGCTCTTTGTCTTTATACTGATTATTAATTTATCCTTCTCACTGATAAAAGGCAGGGAAGGGCGATGAAAAATGTAAACAGAAGCGCAGTGAAGCAGAGACTGCGCAGCTATAAAAAGCACCCCTTCTCGGCGGTGCTGGCAATGCTCACTATCCTTTCTGCTGTTATCACTGCGGGCATATTGGTGTTTCTCATAGGCTACATACTGGTGAAGGGCATTCCCAACATAAAATTAGACCTGTTTAAATGGGAATACAGCGCAAGAAATGTGTCCATGACCCCCGCCATAATAAACACAATCATAATTACTGCCCTCTCCCTTGTCATATCCGTACCCTTGGGCGTGGGGTCTGCCATATACTTGACGGAATATGCCAAAAGAGGCAATAAGATTGTAAAGATTGTCCGCATAACGGCGGAAACACTGGCGGGAATACCCTCCATAGTGTACGGGCTGTTTGGGTTTCTGCTTTTTGTTGTGACCTGCGGCTGGGGTTTTTCCATAATTTCAGGCGCCATGACCCTGGCTGTGATGGTGCTGCCCCTGATAATGCGCACGACGGAGGAAGCCATCCGGTCCGTACCGGACAGCTATCGGGAGGGCAGTTACGGCCTGGGAGCGGGCCGGCTGCGCACGGTGATGAAAATTGTCGTTCCTTCGGCCATGCCCGGCATTCTCTCGGGGATTATTTTGAGCATAGGGAGAATAGTAGGGGAGACTGCCGCCTTAATCTTCACGGCGGGTACAGTAGCTAAGGTGCCCGCCAGCGTAATGTCTTCCGGCAGGACCCTGGCGGTGCATATGTACGCGCTGCTCTCCGAGGGGCTTTACACGAAGCAGGCCTATGCCACGGCGGTGGTGCTCCTTGTGCTGGTGATTTTCGTTAACTGGCTGTCAAGCTATGCGGCCAGGGCGGTGTCAAAGAGGTGATACAAAAGATGAGCAAATGTAAGTTTGATATTAATAATCTGGAACTATACTACGGCGATTTTAAGGCCCTCGACGGAATCAATCTTAGTATACCGGCCAACGAGATTACGGCTTTCATAGGGCCTTCCGGCTGCGGGAAATCAACTCTGCTTAAGACCCTGAACCGGATGAACGATTTGGTGGAGTGCTGCAGGATCAGCGGAGAGGTGCTGCTGGACGGCCAGGACATATACGGAGACATGGACGTAAACCTGTTGAGAAAAAGGGTGGGCATGGTGTTTCAAAAGCCCAACCCCTTTCCCATGAGTATATATGACAATGTTGCTTTCGGGCCCCGCACTCATGGAGTGCGCTCCAGGGTGAAGCTGGACGAAATCGTGGAAAAATCCCTTCGGGATGCTGCCATCTGGGATGAGGTGAAAGACAGGCTGAAGAAAAGCGCCCTGGGCCTGTCCGGGGGACAGCAGCAGCGGCTTTGCATAGCCCGGGCTCTGGCGGTTCAGCCCGAAGTGCTTTTAATGGACGAGCCGACCAGCGCCCTGGACCCTGTTTCCACATCAAAAATAGAAGAGCTTGCCATGGAGCTTAAAAAAGATTACACTATCATTATAGTGACCCACAATATGCAGCAGGCGGCCAGAATTTCCGATAAAACGGCCTTTTTCCTCATGGGGGAGCTGATTGAATTCGGCAAAACGGAAAAACTCTTTTCATTCCCAAGGGATAAGCGCACTGAGGACTACATAACCGGGAGGTTCGGATGATGAGAACTCGTTTTGAGCGGCAGCTTGAGATGCTGAACGCGGAACTGATAAAAATGGGAGCCCTCTGTGAGGAGGCCATAGCCCTGTCCATCAGGGCACTTCTTGAGAATGACGAAAGCCTGCTGCCGAAAGTCTTTTCCATAGACAGTGAAATTGACCAGAAGGAAAGGGATATTGAAAGTCTTTGCATAAAGCTGCTCCTTCGGCAACAGCCGGTTGCCAGGGACCTGCGCCTGATTTTCTCGGCTTTGAAGATGATTTCTGACATGGAGCGGATTGGCGACCAGGCCTCGGATATTGCCGAAATATCAAAGTACGTTGGCAGCAATGATACCATGAGCAGAATACACATCAGGGATATGGCCATTGCTACCGGCAAAATGGTTACGGAAAGCGTGGAATCCTTTGTAAAAAAGAACCTGGAGCTGGCAAAGTCAGTAATGGCCTATGACGACGTGGTGGACGACCTGTTTGACCAGGTTAAAACAGAGCTTATCCAAATCCTGTCCAAGGACAGTTCCAGCGGGGAAATGTGCCTTGACCTTTTAATGATTGCCAAATATTTTGAGCGCATAGGGGACCATGCGGTGAACATCGCCGAATGGGTGGAGTATTCCCTGACGGGACAGCGCACCGACAACGAGGGGGAGCAGGGGCAGCCGGAGGTGGGCGGATGATTTATTTCCTTGAAGACGATAGCAGCATCCAAAAACTGGTAATTTATACCTTGAACAGTCAGGGCATGGAAGCCGAAGGTTTCTCAAAACCCTCTGAATTCTGGAAGGCCATGTCCCGGCGGCTGCCTGAGCTGATTTTGCTGGACATCATGCTGCCCGAGGAGGACGGGCTGCAAATATTGAAACGCCTGCGCTCCACCGTCGCCACAAAAAACCTTCCTGTGATAATGATTACGGCCAAGGGCACGGAATACGATAAGGTGATTGGCTGGGCTCTCGGTCCTGCTTGTCAGCATACTCCTTATTACGGGAGCGCTGTATGAACATATAGAGGATCAGGTCTTTACGGAGTTGAGAGTAAAGGCGGCCTATATTATCCGGGGCATTGAAAATATGGGAATGGCATATTTTGAAGACCTGCCCCCGGACAGCCGCATCACCTGGGTGGATACTGACGGCAATGTGCTGTACGACAGTGAAGCGGACAGCGCCGCCATGGAAAGCCACTCCGACAGGGAGGAGATTATAGAGGCTCTTTCCCGGGGGCAGGGCGAAGCGGTGCGCTATTCCGAAACCATGGCCGAAAAGACCATATATGTTGCCCGCAGGCTCTCACGAGCTTAAGACCCCCCTCACATCAATTTCCGGTTTTGCCGAGATTATGAAAAACGGGCTGGTAAAGCCTGAGGACGTTCCTGAAATAGCCGGGGACATATATGATGAGGCCCAAAGGCTTATAGCTTTGATTGAGGACATAATCCGCCTGTCCAGGCTTGATGAAAACAGCCTGCCCCTTGAAATGGAACCTGTTGATCTGCTGGCCATGGCAGAGGAGGTGGCCCGGCGTTTAAAACCCGCCGCCCTCCAAAAAGGAGTCAGCCTCGTAACCAGGGGCGAGCACCTGGAGATAACCGGGGCAAGGCAGATTTTGGACGAAATGATTTTTAACCTGTGCGAGAACGCCGTCAAATATAACCGTGAAAACGGAAAGGTGACCATTACTGTGCAACCAATGGAAAATGAGGTTAGACTCATTGTGGAGGACACCGGCATTGGAATTCCTTTGGCCCATCAGGACAGGGTGTTTGAGTGCTTTTACCGTGTGGATAAGAGCCACTCCCGGGAGATGGGCGGCACCGGGCTGGGCCTGTCCATAGTAAAGCACGGGGCGGCTTACCACGGGGCTTCTCTGGCTTTGGAAAGCAAGGTAGGCCAGGGAACGAAGATTACTCTATCTTTTAAACGTAAATGAAGCCTGGCGAAATATAAAAAACAATCTATAAAGTCACTGTTTTTTCCGCCCCACTTGCCCTCTTATTCGAAGGGGGAATTCGCCTATTCTCACCTGTTTTTATATGTAAAAATTTTTTATTTTTTTGGCTGTTTTATGGAAACATTACGGCGGCATTGTCGTCTAACATTATGCCGCTAATATACCAATGGTCGGTAGGCCGGCGACTTAATTATGTTGTAGGGCGGTTGACAAAACCTTCCTTGCATGCTACTGTATTAATACGTTCAACACAGATGTGACTATATTTGGGGGAAATAAAATGAAGAAAACGAAACTGACAAGAATTATCTCGCTGGCTCTTGCGCTTTTAATGACTCTGTCACTGGCCGCCTGCGGCGGCGACAAGGAACAAAGCGGGCAAAACGGGAACGGGAACGTAAGCGCCGACGGATACGTGTACGTGCCGGAATATCTCAGCCTTGACGCGGAATTCGACTATATAAACCTGGCGTGCTACTCCAATGATTACATTTATTTCAGCACCTACGGCGTTATAGGTAAGGCCGAACCCGGCGATGTGACGGATCCCGGCATCGTAATTCCCTATATAGAAGAAAGGATAGTGGAGGATGACGGGGAGACTGAGGAGGCCGAGGCGACTGAGGAGGCCACCGGGGATGAGGCTGACGCCGAATCCGAGGCTACCGGCCAGGCTGACAATGTAATCACCATGCCGGTGGAGGAATGGGACGGCATGTATGACATCTATGGCACCATCCTCTACCGCGCGAATCTGGACGGCACGGGAGTTGAAAAGCTGGAAGGATACGCTTCGCCTGAGGTTCCCGAGGGCCTGATGGGCAGCATAGATTTATTCTATTTAACCGCGGATGCCAACGGCAACCTCTGGGTGTGCGAGAACGGGTACTTCTACCACTATGACCTGCCTGAGAACTGGGATCCAAGTCAGGGGAATATGTGGGAATACTATGTAGACGATGGCCAGGAGGTATATATCCGCAAGCTGGACGCAAACGGAGTAGAGCTATCCAGGCTGGATATAAGCTCCCTGGCTCAGGAAATGGAATACTTTTACGTAAATTCCATGCAGGTGGACGATGCCGGCAATATTTTTATTTGCTTTGAAATGAACGTATATGTTTTGGGGCCGGACGGACAGACACTCTTCACACTGGAGGCGCCCGAATACGTGTATAACCTTGTGCTCCTGGGTAACGGAAAAGTGGGAGCCATGTCCTGGGACACGGCCACCGGCAAGCAGGTGCTA
The DNA here is from genome assembly GCA_012838665.1 of Clostridiales bacterium. Lineage (GTDB taxonomy): Bacteria > Bacillota > Clostridia > Oscillospirales > Oscillospiraceae > DUOX01. Next base: position 41 of record DUOX01000017.1, on the reverse strand, counting down.
AAACCCATTGAGGTTGCCACAAAGAGCTGGGGTCAGGATAT
>DUOX01000016.1 GCA_012838665.1 Clostridiales bacterium | reverse complement strand
TCTCGCTGGCATTGTTCGCGTTGGTGGCGTTGTTCTTTGCCTGGGAAGATACCTCCTCCAGGGAGGCAGTCAATTCCTCAACGGTGCTGGCCTGCTCAGTGGCGCCCTGGGAAAGGGCCATGCTGGAGCTGGAGACCTGCTTTGAACCGGCGGCCACCTGGTCCGCTGCGGCGGCAATCTCGGCAATCATTCTGTTCAGGTTCTCCACCAGTATAGCAAGCTCTTGGCCGAAAGCATCCTTGTCTGACCTGATTTTAACATCCACTGTCAGATCCTGCTTCGCCAGGCTCTTCACCACCTCTGCCTGCTCCTTTGTGCTGCTGACGATGGCGCCCAGGGCATTTACAAGATTCCCGATTTCATCCTTTGAATCGGCCTGAACTACCACATCAAGATCGCCTATCGCAACCTTGTTTGCCTCTTTTGTAAGGTTACCTAACGGGAAGTTGATGAAGCGGGCAATGGCAATTCCAAGTGTAACAGACACGGCTACGGATATTGCCACGACGGCTGTGGTGACGTATATGGATTTCCTGGCTATGGCCTCGTTCTCCTGAGCCCTCGTGCTTGCCGTAGATGAGTTAAGCTCCAGCAGCTTTATAAGGTTGGCCTGAAGGGAATCCCCGGTCTGGTCAGAGTCATTTAAAATGACGTTCTTTGCCGCACTGTACTGGTCGGTTCTTATCAGTTGGATGGCCTTGGTCATATATGCTCTGTAGTTAGACCAGTCAGATTTAATGCTGTCGCAGAGAGTGCGGATTTCTTCAGAGATGACTACATCTTCAAAACTCTGAAGGGCATCTTCCGTTTCCGCATAATAGTTTTCCATTTCGGAAACCAGATTAAGGGCATTGCCGCTGTCCTTCAGAGTTGCCAGGGTAAGAGCGGTGTACCTTAGTTGTTCAAAGTTGCTGAGGACTTCGCTGCAGTATTGAATGCCCAGGGTGTTTTCCCGGTAGAGCATATTATCGGCGGTCTGGGTTTTGGAAACGTTGACGATGCCGACGGTGCCAACGATTACCGTTATTAATGCCATCGCCAAAAAGCCCGCTAGCATTTTATAGGTCATCTTTATGTTCTGGTACCACTTGTTTAACCGTTTCAATAATACCACCTTCCAAAACTAACCTTGCAGTTGTTCCCCCAGGTTCTGTATTTCCGTATCCGTTAGAAGTTTTTCGCAATCCAGAAGAAGAATAACGTTATTCCCGGATTTTCCGATATTTTTCAGAAATCTGCTGCCGTTGATTGTCTTGGGAAGCTCGAGAACATCCTCATCGGGAATTGTGAGCACTTCCGATACGCTGTCTACGATAAGGCCGATGAATATGTCGAAGAAATTGATTACTATGACGCAGGTCCTATCGTTGTATTCACGTTGTTCTTTGCCGAACCGGAGCCTTATGTCCAGCAGCGGAATGATATTTCCTCTAAGATTGATTATCCCCTTGATATAGAACGGCATTTCCGGCATTTCCGTGTAAGTCTGGATGCCAATTATCTCCGTGACGTATCTTATTTCCAAGCCATAGGCCTGCCGGTCTATAAGAAACGTCAAATACCTGTCTCTTTGAGCATCCTCTATATCGACGGTGATTTCTGATAAACCTGACATGAACATCCTCCTTCTCGCCCGCGTAAATTGTTATCTTTATACTGTGTATTTCGTCATTTTCTGCCAAGTCATTAGAAGAATAAGAAAAGAACTCCGAAAGGAGCTCTTTTTACAGGAGCATATCCATAATCAGGCCCCGTATCTCATCCATTCGGCAGATATAGTCGATGTGTTTGCTGTTGCGGCTGAGTATGTCGGCGGCCAGGTTCTCCAGTTTCTTGTCTATGGTTCTTATTATTTCATAGACGCGCTGTCTTCCGGAGGGGTCAAGTACATATTCGGATTCAAGGCGGTAGGCATTGCTGGTTACCTCTTCCAGGAGAGCGGCAATAAGCTGCCTGTACTTCTCAAAGGCGCCCATGTCAACATTTTCGATGATATAGGCGGCTTGCTCGCTTATCTCATCGAAAAGAGCCGTCACCCTTTGCCGGTACTGCTCCTTTAGCTGGCTGCCAAGCTGCTGCTGGAATGAGCCGGAGGATTTGCCTCCTGAACTCTGGGCAATGCCGCGTACAGAGGAGCCCGCTACTCGGCCGCTTCGGTTAACCTTATCAATACCCATCGTTACATACCTATTTTAAATATTCAACATTGTTGTCCGTCATGTCCGGAGCGCCGGATTTAATGTATGCGGATATGTTTTTTTTGTTCCTCGCGCTGACAGTTCTGGTTTTATAATACCGCATTTTTTCCTCCAACAGCTTTTTTGCCTTTTCGTCCATTGCCATTACTGAATCAAGGATAAGCCGGAGGCGGCGGCGGTTTTCAAAGAATTCGGGCATGCGCTCCTCATCCGTAAGGTCAAAGCCGTCGGAGATAAGCCTTATTTCTTTTTCCAAATCAACCAGGCGGTGTATGAGTATTTCACGCTGCTCCAGTGTTTCCACAATCTTTTTTTCGTTGTCTTCCAGAAATACCGGGAAGTTTTCTTCGGAAAAACGCTGCAGCTCCAGGCCGGTGTTCAGGGCTTCCCGCATAAGGGCCGCGAGCCGGGCCTTATCTTTGTTTGCGCTCATGTCAGCATACCTTTGTGGAGCAGTTGTAATTAGGCCTTGCTATCTGCTCCCATGTATCCCGCAGGGAAGAAAGTATTTCCAGTACGTCCGGAAGCTGGGACAGGTCCTTTTTGATGTTCATTTCACGTATTGAATGCAGCAAAAATTCGTAAATCTCAAGAATGCTATTGGAGATTTCAAAGCTTGTATCCAGGCAGTTAATGAGCTCCATAATAATTTTTTGAGCCTTTTGGAAGTGCTCGTTGGTTTTTTCGATGCCCCTGCGTTCATTAAGGCATATCTCCGCCAGTTTAAGATTCTTTATGCACGACTCAAAGAGCATAACGATAAGCTCCGCCGGGCTCGCCGTCATAACACTTTGTTTCAGGTATTCCTTCCTAAAATTGTTATAGTTCACGATACACTACCTCACAATACTTAAAAATTTGATTGGACGGATTAATTCATAAACAGTTGGCCGAGATAGAAGGCCTGTGAATTGAGAGAGGACAGGGCGGTTTCCATGGCCGCAAATTTTTCGTAGTATTTATCCGCCAGAGCGTCCAGCTTGACTTTAAGTACCTCTATCTGCCTCTCCACGCTGCCGATTTTCTCCTCGTTGGTGGAGATGGAGTTTCCGGCAGTAGTGAGATAATTTGACATCGTATTTCTGATTTTATATATGATTCCCTGCTGCTCCGAAGGAGCGGAACTGGAACCGCCGACGAACATGGACAACACCTGGTCCGGGTTTTTCTCCAGAGCGGCGGTCAAGGCTTCGGTATCAAGCAAAATTTTGCCCCTGTCGGTGCCAAAATAGCTGCCAGTCGAAATGCCTATTGACGCGGCATTTTTCCCGGTGCCTCCTGCCGGGGAAAAGAAGGCGTTTTTCAGATTAGAAATGAGGCCGGTAATGTCCCTGTCTCTGCTGAGCAGTCCGGACTTGGCTTTCTCCTCCCAGGCTTTTATCTGCTCCTCGGACATTTCCTTCTTCTGGGCCTCGGTGAGGGGCGGGTAGTCGGAGGAGTAGTCCCTTGCGTTTACAAGGTCGCTGAGTTTGGTAATAAGGTTGTTCAGGGCGTCGACAAAATTCTTTACGGCATCCACCGTGGAGCTGAAATCCCTGGAGACGGTAAAGTCGACTGTCTCCTCCTCGGTTCCTACTGTAACCTTTTTAAGTTCGTAGTTTATCCCGTCGATGGAGAATTTGTTGCTGTTGCGCTCCACGACAACGCTGTTGATTTCAGCCTTTGCATTCCGGCCGTTTCTGACTATCCCGCTATTGATTTGGAATGCGCTGTTTTCACCGAAAGCGTTGCCGGAAAAATTGACAATGGAAACATGGCTGTCCGCTCCGCCCGAATCGGCGGTGATGGTGAAACTGTCGGTCAGCCGGCTGTATTTCATGGTGACATTTGCGTCCGGGTCCGTATTGATTGTGTTAATCATGTTTTGCAGGGTCGTATCGCTGGAAAAGGTAAAAGTTTTGCCGTTAATCGCAAAGGATATCTGGTTGTTGCTGTCAAAAACCAATTTGTTGGCAAAGGACAGGTCGGCCAGGGTCGCGGTATTGCTGGAGGAAATCTCCACCCCATCCGCCGAAACCCTGCCGGAACTGGCGACTTCCGCGTTTTTAGCCAGCTGATGAATTTTCAGAGAGATGTCACCGGTCATGGCGGAGCTTGAGGCGGTAAGAACCGCCGCCTTCGAATTGCCTTCGCTGGTGACGCTGTAGGTAGTGTATGTAGAGGATTTGAGCATGCTGGAAGTTCCCAATACGCTGCAATACGTGTTTGAAAACTCCTTAACTGAGTCAATGACCCCTTTCATAGCCTCGTTGCGCCATTCGAACCTGGTGATTTTCTGCTCCTGCTTGTCAATTTTAGACTGCTGTCCGGAGCACATGCTTTTTACAAGAGCATCGGTATCAAGGTCGGAATAAAGACCCGTAATCCTTGAATTGCTGCTGTAAATAGAATTGACACTTGACATTATATCACTCCTGAAGATTGGGTATTGGTCTTTTTTCAGGCAGGCTGTTTTTTTGCCTTTGCCTCCCTGTATTTATTATCGTAAGAATTAAGGCTCTTATTAATGGCAATTCATCAAAAAATTATACGTTTTTGTCGGATTTTGATTTTACTGTATCATAATTAAACTGCGAAAACAACCCGATTAACTGGTTGCGCTGAAACCGGGAACGGGTTTAAATAGCAACTTTTGCCCGTAAAAACCGCTCTGTTCAGGCAATAAAAAATATAAAAAAGGCATAGCCTTTTTTCTTTTTATTTGCTTTAACATTAAATTTAGGGCGGAAAGTGTCGAAATAATATGTATGACCTACGGATGGGAGGAACACTCTTGAATATCGGATCTGAAAACTTGGACAGCATCCAACAGGATGTGCTGAAGGAAATCGCCAATATCGGCTCCGGCCATGCGGCTACAGCCCTATCGGCAATGCTGGGCTGTCCGATAGAGCAGTCGGTTCCAAATGTCCTGCTTGTCCCTCTGAGTGAGATGTCCACGGTGCTTGGAGGCGCAGAAAAAGTCGTTGTTGCAGGCATGATAAAGATTGACGGGGATTTTTCCGGATATCTGATAATGGTGCTGGATTTTGACCAGGCGGAAAAAATAATAGGCATGGTTTGCGGCGACGAAAAGCCAGATTCAAAATTGGAGTTGTATAAATTTTCAGCTTTAGATAAATCCGTGTTGGCTGAAACCGCCAATATATTGGGCGGCTCGTATTTGAGCGCTATTGCGGAATTTACCGGCCTGCGTGTAAGCTCCTCGGTTCCGTATTTGTGTATTGACATGGTGGGAGCGGTAATGAGCGTCGCAGTTGCGGAGGCCGGGAAAACAGGCGATTTTGCTTTCCTTTTTCAGTCCGAGCTGTTTAATGAAACGGAGCGCATAATTGGAAACTTGCTGTTGATACCCGAAGAAAAATCCTGCGACAAAATATTAAAAACTTTAGGTTTTATCTAGGAATTGGTTAAATGAAACAAAATAGACACTCTGTAGACATAGCCATGATGAAGGTGGCTCGAGCCCCTGATATACTCTACTCCCTGGGACTTGGGTCCTGCGTGGGGGTCGCAATTTACGATCCCGTAGCGCGCGTTGGCGGGCTTATTCATGTCCTGCTGCCGTCTTTTAAAGAATTTACCCAGGGGGTACACAGCAGGACCAAATTTGCCGATTCCGGGATAGCGGATATGGTGGAAGCAATGATAGGGGCGGGCGCCAAGAAATATAATATGAAGGCAAAAATAGTAGGGGGAGCAGCAATGTTTGCCACCGAAAACAACCAGGTGCACAACACTATCGGAAGCCGAAATGTGGCAAGTTGCGTGGAGACCCTGAAAAAATTGGGTATCGAGATAATTGCCCAGGACGTCGGGGGCAACAAGGGACGTTCGATATTCTTTGACCTGTCAACGGGAGTCCTTTCCGTCAGGACTATTGAAAAGGGCGAAAAAGTTATATAACATTGTTTTTTCTTACGAAACCGAAGACAATTGGAGGTAATTAACAATGGCCAAAATAATGATAGTTGATGATGCCGCTTTTATGAGAATTACAATTAAAAACATGCTCAAGAAAAGCTCCCATGAAGTTGTGGGCGAGGCTGAAACCGGCAAAGTTGCGGTGGAGCGCTATAAGCTCTTAAACCCGGACATCGTTACTATGGACATTACGATGCCTGAGATGGACGGGATTACTGCTCTGAAGGAAATTATAAAAATGGACCCCTCGGCCAAGGTCATCATGGTTTCAGCCATGGGCCAGGAGGCCATGGTAAGGGAGGCTGTTATAAACGGGGCAAAGGGGTTTATCGTAAAGCCCTTCAAAGAGGAAGGGATAATATCGGCAATCGACAAGCTTGCATAGCAACTTGCCCGCTTTTGGAATATAGAGAACAAGGGGATTTAAAATGAACATTGACGAGTCCATGCTTGATGTATACATATATGAAACGCAGCAGCTCCTGGAGGCTTTGGAAAATACTCTTTTTGAAGGCGAAAGCGAAAAGGCGCTAGGTAGCGACCACATCAATGAGATTTTCCGTATCATGCACACCATAAAAGGCGCCTCGTCGATGATGGAGTTTGAGCAGTTGGCAAAGCTCGCCCACGCCCTTGAGGATATGTTTTCCCATATACGGGAAAAGGGCGTTCCCGACGGGGACTGGCAGGGTATTTTTGATGTGACTTTCAGCGCCGTATCCTTTTTTAACGGGGAGCTGGCCAAGCTCCAGGATAAAAGTAGCGCTGACGGCGACGCAACGGATATTCTCAATATGGTTAAGGCACAGCTGGAGCGCCTGAAAAAGGGGAGCCCCGCCGCCGTTTCCGGGGAGAGCGAGTCCTCTGCGCAGGAAAATATGGAGAAGCTGTCCGACGGGGCATATATGTCTGTACTGCTGCCCGGCGCCGAAGAGCCTTACTACAAGCTGAAGCTGTTTTTTGAGGAAGGCTGCCAGATGGAGAGCATAAGAGCTCTGGGCGTCATGGAGAGCATAAAGAAAGCATGCAGCCGCATTGCCTATATCCCCGAAAACCTTGACTCGGATTCGGCGTCTGCGGAAATCGTTAAAAACGGCTTTTGCGTATACCTCCAGACATGTGAAAACCCCGATGTTATAAGGGAAATAATTGAAACCACCCTATTTCTGAAAACATACAGTATTCTGCCCATTGAAGGGGATGACGAAGAAATCCCGGCATCAATACGCCGCGCTAATAATCAGGGCGACGAGGCAAGGCGCGGCGGCAATTCAGAGTCAGGTGCCGCGGATAACATCTCAAACGAGTTCATTGCAAAGCAGAATTTCATTAGTGTGAATGTGAACAAGCTGGATCACCTTTTGAATGTTGTCGGTGAAATTGTTACGGCGCAATCCATGGTCATAAACAACGCAAATTTCGGAGACCTGGACAGAAGCGGCTTCGATGCCGCGGCCCAGCAGCTGCATTCGCTGATAAATGAGCTTCAGGATATAGTTATGAGCATCCGCATGATGCCCATGTCCACCCTTTTCCAGAAAATGCGCCGGCTGGTGCGGGAAATGGCCAAAAAACTGGGCAAAAACATTCATCTGGAAATAAGCGGCGAGGAGACGGAGGTAGACAAGAACGTTATCGACTATCTTTCAGACCCGCTGCTACACATTATCCGCAACTCTGTAGATCACGGTATAGAGGACGAGACCGTGAGAGCCGCCGCAGGCAAGCCTGCCCGGGGCAAGATAAGCCTGGAGGCCCACACTACAGGAAGCGACGTTATTGTAACCATATCCGACGACGGCAGGGGGCTTCAGAAAGAGGCCATTTTGAAGAAGGCCCAGGAAAAGGGGCTTTTGACGAAACCCGTGGAAGAGATGACAGATAAGGAAATATTCTCCCTGATATTCCTGCCCGGATTCTCTACAAGCTCCGAGGTTACGGAGTATTCAGGCAGGGGTGTGGGGATGGATGTGGTCCGTAAGAACATCAATCAGATAGGCGGCTCAATTAGCCTGGACAGCGTAGAGGGCAAGGGAACCACCCACACTATCCGTATACCTCTTACTCTTACCATTGTGGACGGCATGAGGTTCAGCGTGGGTAAAACCAGTTTCATTGTGCCGACCGTGTCAGTGCTTTCCGCCGTGAAGCCCGACCCCAAAGATATCATCACGGATCCCGAGGGCAATGAGATGATAATGCTTCAGGGAGAATGCTATTCCCTTGTCCGCCTGAAAGACTTCTTCAATATAGAAGAAGGGGTTACGGACATAAATGAGGGAATGTGCATGCATATTTCTTCCGAGGATAGGGACTTTTGTATCTTTTTTGATTACCTGGACGGAGAGTATCAGGTGGTGGTGAAGCCTCTGCCCAGCTATCTGCAGCAGTGCACTTCCAGCCTTTCAGGAATCGGCGGCTGCGCCATTCTGGGAGACGGTTCCATAAACCTTATACTGGACGTCAACGGACTTTGATACTATACGTTTAATAGGCAGTTATCTTTCCACAGCCTTATATATGAATGGAGGAATTTGCGTGGACGATGTTTTATATACCGCAGCAGAGGAAAGTGAAGTCCGGGAATATTTGATATTCACCGTAGATTCCATTGATTTCGGCATTGATATTGGCCTGGTGCAGGAGATAATAAAAATCCAGCCTATTACGTCCATACCAAACGCCCTGGATTTCTGCGTGGGAATACTCAATCTCCGGGGAACGATTATCCCGGTGCTGGATATGAGGATTAAGCTGGGCTTTGATGCGGTGGAATACGATGAGCGGGCCTGTATTGTAGTGATAATGCTGGAGTCGGAGCTTATCGGGGTAATAGTTGATATGGTACAGGACGTAATACGCATACCGGAAAACGAGCTTATAGATTCGCCCCCCGTTTTAAGCAACGGACGCCAGAGCTATACAGCGAAAATTGCCTGCACTGACGATAAAATAAGGCAAATTATTGACGTAAACACTGTTTTTTGTGTTAATGGGATTTAATAATAAGCATGTAAAACCGCAGGGTTTGCCCCTGCGGTTTTGTTTACCATCTACGACACCGTTTCATCGCCGTCTATAATGGAAAAGCGCCCGTCAGGCAGGAGCTTGCTGAGAGTGGAGGCATAGGCCTCCAGGATGTCCACGTTGCGCACATTCCCTTCCCAGCGGACAAGGAGAAGATAAAGGTACTTCTTCAACTGCCAGCCCATAAAACGAAGCCGGTTTCCGATTTCCTCATTGTCCGCGAGCGCGCCGCGGACAAGGTTCGAGATGAGGTAATCCTTGGCTGTCCTAAGCCCAAAACAGGCGGGGGACTGTTGCAATAATACCAGGGATATCAGCCCGGCAACGGTTTCAAGTGCGTGGATGTCCTCCATTTCAAATTTTCTTAAATGGGAGTGTACCGTAATGTGGTCCATGATAGTATCGCCCAGGAGCAGGGGCGTGCGCATTATATACTGATTTTTTTCCTCGGTGCCAATATGTACCGCCGGAGCGCTTTCCTTGCCTTCGAAAATTGTCGGGGAAGCGGTATGGGTTTCGCAGTCAAACGGCAGGTATCCCAGGTCCCTGTAGCGTTCCAGACTCATATCGGCAGGGAAGGCGGACATGGCCAGTATATTTCTCCCCAGGTCCGTTACAATTATGGGGTTACCAAGCTTTTCAACGCAGAGGTCCACTACCTGCTGTAGAGGGACGTTGCTCGTCAGCACGTATCTGGAAAGGGAGGACATCTCGTTTTCCTTTGCAAGAAGAGCCTGGACATGGTTAAAAACCGGAATCAGAAGCTCCCGGGACGGGACAAGTATTACATTGCAGCAAAGAGCGTCTTTCGGCGAAATGTGTTCCCTGGCGCATATTATGTTTGCCCCGACGAAGGAGGGGGCGTTAGCCCTGTGCAGGTCGTCGGTGATCAGGTAGATGCAGTTTTCTTCCCAATTGCCCTCGGGAAGCCCCAGCTTTGACATTGTTATGTTCGACACCTGCGAACGGGTGGAAAAGGTACAGCCGGTGTATTTGTGTTCGATGTTCAAGCCAATAACATCAAAATTCATATTAACACTCCCATGCGCTGCAAATTCCGGATTTTACTTTTAGGAAAGCGATGCAAGGTCTGTGTGTATCAATTAGAATTATGCAATTTGAATAATTGTGTGTCAAAATCGAGAGCGATAATTATAAAAGAAAAATTGTAAAATTCAACCAAACCATACAGATAATAACATAATGCTTTGCCCTCCGGGAAAGGCTCTCGCCCGTTACAGTAAAAAATGATGATTTTGCCCATGCATAAAATAAATTTAAGGAGTGGCTGAATTCAGCCACTCCTTTTTCTTAATGCACTTAGGGTTATTGGTATGTTTACCCCTCGCGCCAGGTCCTTTTCCGAGCTTTTTGCATATATCCGGGACGGGATATTTATGCGATTAGCCGATGAGGGAGAGGACGTTCTGGGGCAGGGCGTTGGCCTGAGCCAGCATTGCCGTGGCGGCCTGCTGGAGGATGTTGGCGCTGGTGAAGTTGGTCATCTCCTTGGCCATGTCCACATCGCGGATGAGGCTCTCGGCGGAGGTCAGGTTCTCGGCGGAGGTGTTCAGGTTGGCTATCTTGTGGTCCAGACGGTTCTGGATAGCGCCCAGATACGCACGCTGAGCGGAGACCTGGTTGATGGCGTTGTCAACAGCGTTGATGGCGACAGAGGCTGCTTTCTGGCTGGCTACGCCAGCGGAGGCCACGCCCAGGTAGTTTGCATCCATCTTATCGATGTTGATAACCATCTCGTCGCCCTCGTTGGCGCCAACCTGGAAGGTGAGGCCGGCGTTCTCGGAAGCCTCGACGGAGAAGCTGGAGGCGGTGGAGACTGAAAGGTCCCCATTTACCACTGTGCCGAAAACCTTGGCATAGTTGTGGCCGGCGTCGGTAACTACGCCGTTTGCGCTGGCATTGGCGGCCAGTTCGGCAGTGGTGATAACGGAGGCACTTTCTGTGCCTGAGGTAGCCTTCACGCGCTCAGTCGTAACGTCTATTGTAAAAGCAGCCTTTCCGCTTTCATCATTAAAGACGATGCCTGCCAGAGTGTTGGTTGCTCCTTCAACGTCATCGACGGCAAAGCCGAGAGCCCCCAGTTGCTCGGCGGTGACTGTTGCCGTATAGTTTTTGCCACCGATTGATGCTGTCAGTGTTTTTCCATCGGCTTCGGCGGTAATTGCAAAGTCCGAAGCGGCGGTGGAGTTGGTAATGCTTGAATCGTCAAACACCTTAAAGCCGGTGTAGGTGACCAATACTCCGCTTACATCTGCAGCGGCGGTAATACCGACGCCAGCAATAGGACCCTGGATTTTACCCTTGTTGGCAGTGTCAACGGCTGAGGCGGTGAGGGTGTCAAAGTTTACCTTAATGCCGTTGGAGAAGGTGACAGAGGACATGCCGGCCTCCAGCTTGACGCTCTCGGCGCCGGTGAGGTTGGCGTAGACACCGTATTCGGCAGCCTGGGCGGTTACGCCGCCGGAGATGGAGACAGCCAGGTGGGAGAGGTTGTTGGCCAGGGTCCTGAAGTTGTTCTCAGAGGGTGTAATGGTGTTGTTTAGGTTCAGGGTAAGGGCAAAGGCGTCGTCAGCCTCGGCATTAAAGGTGACTTCCAGTTCTGTGTCGCTGGCAAGCCCCTCCAGGGCAGCCGCAGTGATATTGGCGGTAAATACCTGGCCGTTGTCGCCCTTGGCGGTAACGGTGATGCCGCCATCGCTGCCGTACTCCGCATTGAGGGTGTAGTTGCCGTTGAGGAGGTCGGATTCCGCAACGTTAGAGCCTGCGCTGACAGAACCGGAGGCGAAATAGTCGCCGGTGCCGTCCATTACCAGCTCAAAGCTTGTGGGAGCCTTTCCGGCAACAGCAGCCTTCTCCAACCGTGTGGTGACGCTGAAGTTATAGGTGCCGGTGGCGGCGTTGCCTAGCTCAACGGTCATGCCGCTGTTGGCCAGGTTGGAATTTGTAAGGCTCTTCTTTGCGGCGGCCAGGGAGCCGTCCAGCAGGCTCTTCTTGTTGAAGGTAGTGTTCTTGGAGATGTCATTGAGCTCGGCCTGAAGCTGGGAGAACTCGTCCTGCAGGGCGGTGCGGTCGATCTCGTTCTCGTTGGTGTCGGAAGCAGACTGGACAGCCAGCTCACGCATTCTCTGGAGAATCTCGGTGGATTCGGCCAGAGCGCCCTCTGCGGTCTGAATCAGGGAGATAGCGTCCTGGGAGTTTGTGGAGGCTTTCTCCAGGCCGCGGATCTGGGCTCTCATTTTTTCAGAGATGGCAAGACCGGCGGCGTTGTCGGCTGCGGAGTTGATGGAATAGCCGGAAGAAAGCTTTGCAACTGAACTGGAAATCTTGTTTGTGTTCTTCGTATACTGGGTATACGTGTTCATTGCGGTGATGTTGGTGTTAATACGCATGAAATATTCCTCCTTGATGTTTCAGAGAGCGTCCTTGCTCTCAATTTTTTTGAGGGGTAAAAGGCTTTAAGTGCGCACTCTAAATCCTTCCCTCAGTGCTATATATCGGCAATTTTTTTTGGAACTTTAACAATGAATAAAAATTTTTTGGTTTTTTAGTCGATTTTAGTTGATTTTTAGTTAAAGTTATATTATTATATTCAATATACTGGAAAATGTTTAACTAATTGGTTTATATTTCTTGGATTAGATCGTCTTGATGAATAAATATTCAATAAGGGCGGGGACTGATATTGACGGTTATTAAGTCAATTATGAACAAAATCGGAGATTTCTTCAAAAAAACCGAACGAAAAAAAATTATACTCCTGTCGGTATCAGCAGCAACTGTATTAGCTATCGTAATTATAGGGACCGTTCTTCTCAATCGTGTAGAGTATACTGTGCTGTATTCGGGGTTGAATGCTGATGAAGCCGGCACAATTATGACTTTACTTCAAGAAAAGGGCGTGCCTGCCAAGGTGAAGGGCACGGACACCATTCTGGTTTCCGAGGAGCAGGCGGATGAGGTCCGTATTGAGCTGGCCTCCCAGGGCTATCCCAATACGGGGCTTAACTATGATATTTTCGGTTATTCCTCCAATATGGGGTCCACGGACCTGGAGCGGCAGACATACCTTCAATACCAGCTCCAGGAAAACATGCGGGCTACCATACGCAGGATGAACAAAGTTGAAGACTGCATTGTAATTGTCAACCTGGCCTCAAAATCTTCTTTTGTCGTATCAAGCAACAATACGGAAGCCAGCGTGGCGGTGTTGCTCAGTCTTGAACCGGACGCGGAACTTAGCCTGGCGGAGGCAAAAGCCATCGCACAGTTTGTTATGAAGTGCGTACCGGATCTCAAGATGGAGAACATCAGCATAGTCGATTCCAAAATGAACCATTACGACATTCTTTCCGAGGATGCCGAAGTTGGCCAAACAGAATATTCCGCTCTGCAGCAGGAGTTAACTGACCAGATGAAGGCCACTCTCACAGACCAGGTGCTTAGAGTTCTGGAACCGGCTCTGGGAAAAGGGAATGTGGCAGTGACCGTAAACCTGAGGCTGAATTTTGACAAGGAAATTGTTAGCTCCGTAGAGTTTTTTCCCCCCATTGAGGGGAACGAGAAAGGGCTTATCCGCAGCAGCGAAGAGCTTTACGAGGCCATGGGTGACAGCGCTGACATAATCGGCGCCGTAGGGACGGACAGTAACGGAGTAAGCGATACGGAATACGTCTACAGGGACGAGGAAGGGAACAACAGGTTTAGCGAAAGCTCCTCCAGGATATACAACTACGAGCTTAACCAAATTCAGACCCAGATAGAAAAGGCCCAGGGGGCCGTGGAAGACCTTTCGGTGGCGGTACTGGTGAACAATAGGGTGGAAGGCGCTGCCGGGAATCTGGATAAGGTTGAAAACCTTGTATCCGCCGCCATTGGGGTAGACCGCAAATACATTTCCGCAGAGGCTTTGCCCTTTGTGGAGAGCGCGGGAGAACTGGATTTTGATGACTACTTCCAGCAAAACCAGGATACCCTCAGGCGCATCAGCCGCAACAATCTGATAAGAACCGTCATTATTCTTGTGGCCATACCCGTTATTGCATTAATCATAATCCATGCCCTGAGAAGGAAAGGACGCTCCGTAGATGAGTTCGTGGGTGCAGGGGACGAGTTTCTGGAGTTTACTGCTGATGAGCCTTTGAACGATGAGAGCGAAGAATTTGACATAGATCAACTGCTCAAGGATTTGGGTACCGGAAGATCGCCGGCGGTAGAAAGAATTGTGGAAATGGTGGACAGGTATCCGGAGACCGTGGTTCAGGTTCTCCGAACCTGGTTGTCGGAGGATGATTAAACTATGGCAGCAAGCATACTTGGTTCAAAACTGAAACAAAAGGAAAAAGCGGCTATACTCCTCATTGCTATCGGAAAAAACCAGGCGGCCCATATATATAAACACATGACCGAGGAGGAAATCGCCACTCTTACCCTTGCGATAACAACCACCGGCAAGGTCACTAAGGAAGAGCGGGAAGCGGTGCTTTCGGAGTTCTATGAGACCTGCGTAGCCCAGAAATTTATCTCCGAGGGCGGCATTGAATATGCCCGGGGCGTGCTTAATAAGGCTCTGGGAGAGAGCAAGGCCGGGGAGATTCTCGATAAGCTGACGGAGACGCTTCAGGTCAGGCCCTTCGAATTTGTAAGAAAAGCCGATGTCATGCAGATAGTGCATTTAGTGTCCAACGAGAATCCCCAAACCATTGCCCTGCTGCTCTCGTACCTGGATCCCAAAAAGGCCGCCGCCGTACTGACGGAGCTTTCCCCTGAGCAGCAGGTGGATATTGTAACCCGTATGGCCAATATGGAAAGCGTTATTCCCGAGTACATAAGGGATGCGGAAATAATACTGGAGCAGCGCCTGGTAAGGATGGGCATGGCCGACCAGACCAACGTAGGCGGCCTGGACGCTGTTGTAAAAATTATCAACTGTGTGGATAGAGGCACAGAAAAGAATATTCTTGAGAGCCTTGATATGCTGGACGCGGAGCTGGCGGAGGATATCAGAAGAAACATGTTTGTGTTCGAGGACATTACCAAGCTGCCAATGCAGGCCATACAGAGGGTTCTCAAGGAAGTGGACCAGCAAGATATTGCAATTGCGCTTAAGGGCGCCACTGAGGAAGCTAAGAACTTCATAATGAGCAACCTGAGTAAGAGGCTGCAGGAAATGATTGAGGACGACCTTCAGGTTATGGGCCCAATGCGCCTGCGTGATGTGGAGGCGGCCCAGCAGAAGATTGTCAATACAGTAAGAGCTCTTGAGGATAGCGGGGAGATTATCGTATCGAGAGGGGATGGAAGTGATGTCCTCATTTAGAATAGACAGACAATATGTCACGTACATACCCGCCGAAACCCAGCCTGTTAACACTTCCGGGCAGAAATCGATATCAGAATCCGTGGACGAGGAATTAAGAAAAAGGCTGGAGACGATTCATCTTCAGGCCAAAGAAATCATCAAAAACGCGAAAAAGACGGCCGCGGAAAAGGCTGAGCAGATTATAACTCAGGCCAGAGCGGAAGCGGAAACCATAGAGGCAAACGCAAAGCAAAAAGCCGGCGAGATAGTAAAAGAAGCCCAAGAAAAGGCCGAAGAAATCCGGGAAGAAGCAAAAAAGGATGGATATTCCCAGGGCACGACAGCTGCGAAAGCGGAAGCCGAGGCCCGAAAGGCGCAGGAGGCAAAACAGCTCCGACAGCTTGAAGAAAAGCTCAAAAGCCAATACAGGGAGCTGGCGGACAGCATCCATGAAGATGTGGTGTCGCTGGTGATGGAAGTGGCCAAAAAAGTCATTAACATCAAACTGGAAGAGTCGGATGAGGTTTTTATGGGCCTTGTGAATGAAGCTTTGGAACGGCTTAAGGAGACGGGCACGGTAATTATTCATGTGGGCTCGGAGGACTATAAGAGATATTTTGACAGTCAGAATTCTTTGGAAATACCCGGCTCTGGCGACAGCAAGGTAATTGTAGTTGAAGAGGAGAGCTACTCTCCCGGGGATTTGATTGTTGAATCTGAGGGCGAGGTATTGGATTACAGCATCAGCCGACAGTTGGAAAAGGTGGAAAGAGCATTTTTGGATGAAGGGGATTGAGGGGCCCAATGGGGAAGACCTTTCAATACTATCGTGATGTTCTCCGAAACCTGGAGACCGTAGAGCACAGCGGCAAGGTTATGAAAGTGGTGGGGCTAACGGTGGAATCCAACGGACCCGCCGTGAACATGGGAGACATCTGCCGCATTTATCCCTCCACAGGCGACAGCTTTGTTGAAGCCGAAGCCGTAGGCTTTAAGGACCAGCGGGTTCTTCTCATGCCTTTTGGAGGCATGGACGGCATCGGATTCGGTAGCAGGGTGGTTTCCACGGGGCAGTCCCTGCAAGTGCCGGTATCCGATGAGCTGGTAGGAAGAGTTCTCAACGCCCTGGGCAAGCCCATGGACGACGGCAGCCCCATTAATGTCGTTACCTATTACCCCGTTGACAACGCCCCGCCCAATCCTTTGGCCAGAACCCGAATAAGGGACGAGTTTCCCCTTGGAATACGGGCCATTGACGGCCTTCTCACGGTGGGGCAGGGCCAGCGTCTGGGCATATTCGCGGGAAGCGGCGTGGGAAAGAGCACCCTTCTTGGCATGATAGCCCGAAATGCGGTTGCCGACGTTAACGTTATCGTCCTTGTGGGAGAGAGGGGTCGTGAGGTCAAGGATTTTATCGAAAAGGACCTGGGACCTCAGGGACTGAAAAAATCGGTTCTTATCGTGGCCACTTCCGACCAGCCCGCCCTTTTGCGACTGAAAGCCGCCATGGTGGGTACCAGCATAGCGGAATACTTCAGGGACAAGGGCTTAAAGGTCCTGCTGCTTATGGACTCGGTGACCAGATTTGCCATGGCACAGCGGGAGATTGGGATGGCGGTAGGGGAGCCTCCCATTTCAAGAGGATTTCCTCCCTCGGTGTATTCAATCCTTCCCAAACTGCTGGAGCGTTCGGGAACCTCGGACAAGGGCTCCATAACGGGCCTGTATACCGTTCTGGTTGAAGGCGACGACATGAACGAGCCTATCGCGGACACGGTCAGGGGAATACTTGACGGGCATATTGTGCTTTCCAGGGCACTGGCTACCAGCAACCATTACCCTGCCATAGACGTTTTGGAGAGTGTCAGCCGTGTTATGAAGGATATCGTGCCCCCGGAGCAGTACGAAAAAGCCGCATATATAAAAAATATTATGGCGGTATACAAGAAGGCCAAAGACCTTATCGACATAGGAGCATACAAGAGCGGCTCCAGCGCGGAAATAGACGAAGCCATAAGGATGAATCCGAAGATAAACAATTTCCTGAGACAGGGCATAGACGAATCCCCTATATATGAAGAAGTAACAAAAGAATTATTTGCCTTAGGCGAGGAGTAAAATGAGGAAGTTTGTTTTTTCACTATATCCCTTGTATCAGTTGAAAAAGACAATGAAAGATAAGCTTCAGGCGGAGTATTCGGCTGCGGAAGCGGCATTGGCTGAAAAGACCAGAATAAGAGACTCCCTTAAAAAAAAGCTGCAGGAAGAGCGTCGGGCTTTTGAGGCTAAAATCAAACAGGGCATGACCATAAGCAAAATTAAACTCTACCTCCTGCATTTTGAGGAAATGCAGGAGAGGATAAAGCTTGCCCAGAAGGAAGTTAACCTAGCCCAAATGGAAGTGAACCGCAAAAAGGCAGAGCTTATTGCCGTTCACAAGGAGATAAAGACCCTGGAAAAGCTTTATCAGAAACAGTATGCAGAGCACGTCAAGGAAGAAGAAAAGCGGGAGTACAAGATTCTGGAGGATGTCGTGTCCTTTAACATTAGCGGCGGCGAGGCGCAGAATGCCAATGCCTTGTCCTAAAGGTCCCCAAAAAAAGATGGACGGCAGGGAGCTGAGAGTATGAGAGAAGCGACAGTATCTGGACCAAAATCTCCTTTGAGTCAAGGTGCCAAAGAAAACAGGTTTTCTGAAAATTTCCGCCCGAAAGTGAGCAAGGTGAATCCCGCCAAGGTCAATGAAAAAAGGGGGGAAAGCAGGAAGAATACAAAAAAACCACGCAAACTCCTCATATTTCTTATCAGCTTTGTTATTCTTATCGCCGGAGCCATGGCGGCACTGCATTTTACCGGGCTATTGACCCCCATTTTGCAATATGTGGGACTGGTGGAGCAGATGCCGGAAGAAGATGCCCTGAAGGTAAGGGAGAGGGCCCTTGATAAGCGTGAGGCGAAGCTTGATGAGAGAGAAAATCTCCTAAATGAACGTGAAACCGAGCTGGCCCTGTGGCAGGCGGAACTGGAAAAACAGCAAAAGGCCGAGAATAACGGTAGCAAGGCCTTTGAGGAGATTTTGAGCGAGCTTTCAGACGAAAAACTTGAGGAAATAAAAAGGGTGGCCAATATATACAGCAATATGGCGCCGGACAAGGCTGCCGAAATTCTGGAGAACATATACGGCAATATAGAAATGTCCCTTATAGTTTATCACATGAAACCTGCCGCCTCGGCGCTGGTGCTGGAACATATGAACGCCAGCCTTGCGGCTGCGCTGACAAAAATAATGCTGGGCTGACACCGGAAGTTATTAGCGGTAAATATAAAAAACAATTTTGAAGGAG
This sequence comes from Clostridiales bacterium, assembly GCA_012838665.1. Taxonomy (GTDB): domain Bacteria; phylum Bacillota; class Clostridia; order Oscillospirales; family Oscillospiraceae; genus DUOX01. The sequence goes on along the minus strand of DUOX01000016.1, from coordinate 89,248 downwards.
GGATGACAGATGCAGGCTATTCCCGCAGCCGGTTCTCCGTTCATAGATCAGGGTCTGGAGTTTGCGCCCATAATTGGCGCCGGCGGTCAGGTTGTGGAGCCGGATTCCACAGTAGAGAAATCATTCTTTAACAAGCTATTGTTTCAAGGTCTTTCCATGGAAAAAACAGCCGAAAGCAACTCGGAGTCTGAAGGCGAAAACCTTGGGGAAACCGCCGCTGTTCAGGATGATATGCCATCTGAGGATATTGCTGAAGTGAACGGTTTGGCGTTGTGTTATTTTGCACCGGCACAGCATATACCCACGCCGGTGGCCGCGGGAATTCCCAACGCGGAAGACTTGGCCCATGAAATTCCGGGGCAGGATTTACGGAAACCGGATTTGCTTGTTCAAGTGCCGGCGCAGGATTTGCAGCAGCCGGTGGAGATGTCAGAAGCGACGGTGGAAATGAGCGGCCAGGATACCCCGGCGCCGAATATGCGGACGGCGGCGTTTAACCAGATGCCGGAGCCGCAAGTTCAAGAGCCTCAACTCTTCGATGAAAACACTGAAGTCCAGAATAAAGACCCCGGGCAATACGAGGGCCATGTGCGGGAGAGCGCGAAGGCCGCCCCGGGGGATGTGGCGGAAAAGGTTTCCGACCTGCTCCGGAGCATGAGCGACAAGTCCTCCAGGGAGGAGTCTTTCGGCCACTTGCTCTCCAGGGAAAAAGAGCTGCCCCAACCTGAAGGGACCGAAAATCAGGCCATATCAGGCGTGCCGTATCTTCAGGTATCTGAGCGGGACGTGGTGGCCGCAGAAAAAACCTCTGCCGTAGAAAAAGCCCTGAACAGCTTTTTGGAGGACCTGAGGGGCACGGAAAGCGGCGGAAGGGAAATCCGCATTGTACTGGAGCCGGAAAATCTGGGAGAACTGCGCATATCCGTTACCAGCACGGAAAACGGCATAGTTGCCAAAATCAAGTCCGATGACAGGGAGATATGCGCCATTATCAGCGACCAGATACAAAAGCTGGTCCAGTCCATGGAGAACAAGGGAATTACCGTGGAGAATGTGGACGTGCTTTTCGAGCAGGCCGGCAGGGACATGGGCTTTGACGGAAAAAGCTTCGGCAACGGAGAGGAAAGGTATCCCAACAGGGGGTATAGGGAAGAAAAAAATATAGACTCCGTTGATGGACAAGGCCTCTATGCCTGGAAGGGGATTTTGGATACGGTGGCTGACGGCAACGGGGCCCTGGAATACCGAGTCTAGCGGAAAGGGGTAATTTTATGAACATAAACTCAACCGATTATTCCAGTTCTGTCACATACATAGACGGGAACACCAATAAAAACAAAAACAGCCCGGGCTTCACCCCCAGCACAGACACTTTTCTGCAGCTTCTGGTGGCACAGCTGCAATATCAGGACCCGTTGGAGCCCCAGTCTGACACCGCGTTTGTGACACAGCTTGCCCAGATGACTACCATGGAGCAGCTTCAGCAGATGAATTTAACCCTCTCAAATTCTCAGGCTTATGACATGCTGGGGAAATACGTCTATGCCGAGATTCTCAACACCAACACAGGGGTTACCGAGATTTTTATTGGCCTGGCAGAAAGGGTAGTAATTAAAGAAGGAATCCAGTATGTGGTTTCCGGCGAAGTGGCAATACCTGTATCCAAAATTACTCAGGTGATAGACCCCTCAATTGTTGAAACGAACTCCAATTAACAGTCTTAAATATAATTTTTGATGGGAGATGAAGCTTTATGATGCGTTCACTTTTTTCGGCAGTTTCCGGACTGAAAAGCCATCAGACCGCCATGGATGTCATTGGAAACAACATTGCCAATGTCAACACCACCGGTTTTAAATCCAGCAGAACCCTGTTTCAGGACATTTACAGCCAGACCATCAGCGCCGCGACTGCCCCGACGGATACCACCGGCGGAGTAAATGCAAAGCAGGTGGGGCTGGGCACCCAAATCGCCTCAATAGACATGAATATGACAGAGGGAACCACCCAGACCACTTCCTATCCCCTTGATTTCTCAATTTCCGGTGAGGGATTCTTCGTTATAGATAACGGCGACGGGACTTACTCCTACACCAGAAACGGCGCCTTTCAGCTGGACGCCAACGGCTATCTTGTCACCGCCAACGGCGACTATGTAATGGCTGTGTCCGTGCCCGAGGACGAGAACGGCGATCCTGATTACAGCGCGATAGATAATGGCGCATCTGTTATAGATGTGGACACAGATACGAACACCCGGACGCCCAAATTTGGGAGAATCCGGTTGCAGGGAGAAGTAGACGTTCCCGAAGATATTGATGGTGACGATGAGACCATTTTGTCGATTAGGTATTCCGAATACGCGGTAGATAAATACGGCGTTATTACCGCAACAAAGACAGTTGCTATAGAAAAACCAGTTACAGATGAAGATGGCGATCCATTGCTAGATGGAGAAGGTAATCCAATCACCACTGTTGTAAACGAAACCTCCGTTGTACAAGTAGGAAGATTGGTGCTGGCCACCTTTGACAACTCCGCGGGACTTGAAAAAATCGGTCAAAGTTACTACAAAGAGTCGGCTAACAGCGGCGCTGCAAGATATGATTTTGCAGGCTATAACTGCGGTTCGCTTAATCCCGGAAGCCTGGAGATGTCCAACGTGGATCTTGCTTCAGAGCTTACCAACATGATTATCATGCAGAGGGGATTCCAGGCTAATTCCCGCGTCATCACTACCTCCGATACCATGCTGGAGGAACTTATAAACCTCAAGCGCTAATTGTAATGCGGTAATCGGCAAGTCAGCGTCCGTTTGAAGATTTGCGACCGGAAATGGAGGGTATGCATGATAAAGTTAACACGCATCAACAAGCAGGAGAAGTTCTGGATAAATGAGAACCTGATCGAGTTCATGGAGGAAACCCCCGACACTATCATATCCTTATCCTCGGGGCGTAAAGTAGCTGTTGCCGAAACCGCCGAAGAGATCATAGAACTTATAGAAAAAGCTCGAGGAACTGTCATGATAGTGCAGAGGGAGTGCGGTGAAATCATCGAGCAGTAAGGTAAAATTTCTTTAGGTGGAGAGGCAAGCTATGAACGTATCAACAATTGCAAGTCTTGTAATTGGATTTGCATGTATAATTATAAGTATCGCAACCAGAGGGCATCTAAAAGACTATTTTGATCCGGCTTCCATATTCATAGTGTTTGGCGGAGTTATCTGCGCAACCGTAGCTTCTTATTCGATGCCCAGGATAAAAAGCTTGTTCAAGGCCTTGAAGGTCGCCTTCAGCGAAAACAAAATAGATTATGACAGGGATATAGACACTATTGTTGACATTGCCAACGTGGCCCGGAGAAACGGTTTGCTGGCACTGGAAGAGCTGACTGATAATATGGACGAGCCTTTTTTAAAAAAAGGTATTCTGCTGGTTGTGGACGGCTCTAATCCGGAACTTATAAGAAGCATCCTTGAGACGGAACTGTCCGTTACAAAGGAGCGGCACGCCAAAAACCGGGCGATCCTGGAGACAGCGGCCACCTATTCCCCGGCCTTCGGTATGATAGGAACCCTGATCGGGCTTATCAATATGCTGAGAAATCTGGACGACCTGGATTCCCTGGGGCCGAATATGGCGGTTGCACTGGTTACAACCTTCTATGGCACCATGCTGGCCAACTTAGTGTTTAACCCCCTGTCAAAGCGCTTGAGGACTGTGGGCGAGGTTGAATACCTGCACAAAGAGTTGATTATTGAGGGAATTATGGCCATTCAAAACGGTGAAAACCCCAGGATTATCAGGGAAAAGCTCAATGCGTACCTGTCTAACGCCCAGCAGCAGAATAACAGCGCTCGGGAATACTCAAAAAGCGTTTAATCGGCGGCTAGAACTGATATATGCAAGATTGATTAGGGGGTGAGCGCTATGAGAAGGCGGGAAGTGCCTGACGAGGAGAGCGGTTATAGTTGGATGGATACATATGGTGACATGGTCACTTTGCTCCTCTGTTTCTTTGTGCTTCTGTATTCGTTTTCAACAATTGACAGCCAGAAATGGCAGGAGCTTGTGAGTGCATTTACCCGCACGGGGGCCCCGGCAGCAGTCGAAACCCTTGACATAGTTGCAGTACGGGAAGACCCCATACCCAAAATTGACCCTATGGTAAACTACGAAAACAGGGAAGAAAGCAACTTTTGGCTGAACGCCGAGCAAAGGGCCATAGACGAGACATTTGACCAGCTATATCAAAATATCAAGGACTATATTGAAAGAAACAGGCTGGAAGGCCAGCTCAGCGTCGTCAGAACGGAAGAGGTTATTATCCTGCGTTTTAATGAAGTAGCCCTCTTTGATTCGGGTCAGGCCGTGATTCGCCCGGAAAGTGAGGAAATCCTCAGACATATAATCAATATTATCGACGAGAATATATCCTCCATTAAAAGGGTTAATATTGAGGGCCATACGGACAACGTGCCCATAAGAACTGCTCAATACGAAGACAACTGGGACTTGTCGGTAAAGAGGGCCACCAATACCCTGCGTAAGGTTCTTGAATGGGGTATTATAAACGAAAAAATGCTGTCGGCAGTGGGATATGGAGAGTATCAGCCAATAGCGACAAATGAGACTCCCGAGGGCCGGCAACTGAACAGAAGAGTGGACTTTGTTCTTGAAAAAGCTGAATTGACATAGCGGAAGGGAAGCAGGTGCAGTGAAAAAGGCAAAGAAAAGACCAAATTTTCTTATTATCATACTTGCCATTCTGGCAATAGGAATAGCGGTATATGTGTTTTATTTCAGAAACCAGGACAGCACTCCGGAAGGACCGGTAGTCATAAGCTATGCGATTAAGGACCCTTTCGTCACCAACGTTAAGGAAAGTCAAAAGCTTTTCAAGACTACCGTTGTGCTGGGCATTAATGATAAGAAGCTTACGGAGTATCTTGATGAAAATCTGCACATAATCCGGGATACCATATTATTCATAGTCAGGAGTCTGTCCGAGGAGGATATTCTCAGGCAGGGTATCCAGGAAGAGTTGCGCGTAACCGTCTCAAAGGCGCTGAATGAGGCCCTGCAGATTGACGGTATCGTAACCATCTATTTCAGCGATTTTGTAATGCAGTAGCAAGAAATGCCCATTACATATCCGTACCGGGCAGAAATAGCTGAAATTGAAATGTTAAGCGAGTGATTAAAATGAATGATATTTTATCGCAGGCAGAAATAGACGAACTGATGAAGGCCTTGATAACTGGTGAAGGCGACGAAAGCCAGGAGCAGTCAAAAGACGGCATAAGGCTTTATGACTTCAGAACGGCTAACCGCTTTACAAAAGACCAGATTCGGGCCATTAACGTAATATACAAAAACTTCGGGCATCTGCTGTCAAACTACCTTATGGGGACCCTAAGGGCAAACTGCGACGCAGAAATCCTGTCAATCGAGGAGTTGTCCTTCAATGAGTTTAACAACTCCGTACCATCTCCGGTAATTATAGGCATAGTCAATGTGACCCCCTTTGACGGCTCAATTATTATGGAGCTGAGCAAGGAAATAGCCTATTCAATTATAAGCAGGGTGCTGGGCGGCACCAAGGAGATTCCCTCGGAGGGCAGGCAGTTCACTGAAATCGAACTGGCCATCATGGAGCGAATCCTGTGGCAAATGCTGAAAAACCTGGATGAGGCGTGGTCTAAGGTTATGGATGTAAGCTCCACCCTTGAGAAGATTGAAACGAGCATGCAGTTTGCCCAGATTGTTGAAATGAATGACCCCGTATTGCTGGTTACCATGAATATTACCATTGGAAACGAGAGCGGGCTTATAGGATTTTGCCTTCCCCATCAGGCCATAGAACCCTTTACAAAAAAGCTGACAACGAGGATCTGGTATACCAGCAGCACCAGAAAGGAAGTACAGAAAAACCCAAAGAACCTGATGAATTCTATTATAAATTCGGCTATTACAGTGAGCACTATATTTAACCCTACCGAGGCCTCCGTCAGGGATATAATGTGCCTCAAAGTAGGCGATGTAATCCAGCTTCAACACAAGGTGGACGAGCCCGTCACGGTGAAGTTTGAGCATGTCCCCCAATTCCGCGCTTCGTTGGGCAAATACAGAAATCAATGCGCTGTTAAAATTTTAGATGTAATCAGAGGAGAGGAAAACCATGGGTAATTTATCTCAACATGAGATAGACGCTATGTTGCTGGGCGAAATTTCATCCGAAAACGAAGAAGGCAAAGTGGTTATGGAAATGTCTGCCTTGGATGAAGGTCAGACCAAAAGCTCCGGTTACATACAGCATGATGTGGAGAATTCCGACCTGGACGAGAGTCTGAAGGAAGATGTTTCCGTGTACTTTGACGCTTCTGAAATTGATGCCCTGGGGGAAGTTGGGAACATATGTATAGGCACCTCTGCCACCATTATGTATAAACTCCTGGGCAGGAGGGTGAGCATTACAACCCCTCGGGTGAACCTGTATAGATCGGAGAACGTCCTGGCCGCCTACAAATGCCCCTTTCTGGCGATAAGCGTGGAGTTTATTGAGGGACTGTACGGCAAAAACCTGCTGATATTAAAAGACTATGACGCAGCCCTCATAACGGATTTGCTCATGGGCGGCGACGGGGACATCGACCCTGATAATGTGGTTTTGAACGATATTCACCTGAGCGCAATCAGCGAACTTATGAATCAAATGATGGGCTCGGCGGCCACCGCCATGAGCGATATGATGGGCGATGGAGTTAACATATCACCTCCTGATGTTTTCAGGATGGAGGCTGACGAGAACGTGGCAAAGTTCCTTGACGGAGCCACTCCCGTCGTCAAGGTCAGCTTTGACATGGAGATTGAAGGGCTGCTGAAAAGCAAGCTTCTCCAGATAATGCCTATAGACATGGCCAAGGATCTTATAAGCATGCTTATGAAGACCCATGCCCATAGTGAGCCTGAAGCTCCGCAGCCAGAACCCCCTGCTAAGCCGACTGCACCGGTGCCGGCGGCCAGCCCGGTTTCTGCAGCAAAGAGAAGCGCTTCTGCTGCGCCCCCGGCAAAAGCTCAGCCCCTCAAAGCCGTAAAGCCCGCGGTGTTCCAGTCCTTCGATGAGCCTGTGGCGCAGGCTACGGAAGAGGATGAGAAGGCTTCAAACTTTGAGCTCATCAATGATATCCCCCTGCAGGTTACCGTGGAACTTGGAAAGTCGAAAAAGAGCCTTGGCGAAGTGCTTAATCTGGGCATTGGCTCCTTAGTTGTCCTTGATAAGTTGGCTGGCGAACTGGTTGATGTGATTGTCAACGGAAAGCGCATCGCCAAAGGTGAAGTCGTTGTCATAGATGAAAATTATGGCGTCCGCATAACGGAAATTTTAAATCGACCCAGTCAAGTGTAAGGGTATTTGTTACATACCTTTATACGACTTATTTTAAAACGGCATTGAGAGTGATAATGTGTTTGATTGTGTAGCGTGTCAGCCAATATTCAATACGAAAAAGGACATATATGGTTATGAGCTGCTGTACAGAGCAGACGTGTCCAGCGAGAAATACGACGCAACAGACGGAAGCAGCGCAACGAGGGATGTGCTCGTTACCGCCTTCAGCGATATTGGCATCGATAAAATAACAGGCGGGAAAAAAGCTTTTGTGAATTTTACATCCGACCTCATTCTGGAAGAGCTGCCCCTTATTATCCCGAGCAGAATTCTTGTTGTGGAGCTACTGGAAGACATACAACCCACGGAAGAAATGTTGATGGCTTGCACAAGGCTTAAGGAGCGAGGCTACATTATTGCCCTCGACGACTTCATTTACACCGAGGGATATGAGCCCCTTATTGAGCTGGCAGATATAATCAAAGTGGACTTTCTCAATAGCAGCGAAGGCTATATCGGGGATTTGGCAAAAAAAGTAAAAAGCAACCCCCGTAAGGTGCTGCTTGCGGAAAAAATTGAAACATATGAGGCTTTCGAGATGGCCAGAGCTTTAGGCTTTACTCTGTTCCAGGGCTTCTTCTTCTGCAAGCCTGCCATTGCCACATCTAGCCGCGTGGACGCCATGCGTCTGAGCAAGCTACAGCTGATAAGGAGCATTGCAGACCCGGAGATTAATTTTGCCGACCTGGCCGAAATAATCAAGAGGGATGTTGTGCTCTCTTATCGCCTGCTAAAGATAGTAAACTCGGCATATTACGGACTGAACTATTCCGTCACAGGGATTTTGCACGCTCTAACCATATTGGGGCTGAACGATATAAGAAAATGGGTTTCGCTTATAGTATTAAACCAGACAAAAAGCAGCAAACCCAGCGAACTTATCCGCATGGCGCTTATCAGGGGCATATTTATGGAGAGTCTGGCCCGGAACATAAACGAATATAGAAGCGCGGAAAGCTATTTCCTCATAGGGCTGTTTTCCCTTGCCGATGCTATTATGGATGTCTCTATAGAAACCATTATGAAGGAAACGCATTTGAGCAGCGAAATCAGCGAACCTCTTATCACCCAAAAAGGTGAAAAAGCGGAGCTACTTCAAATTATCAAGCATATCGAAAGGGCCGAGTGGGACGAGGCTATGGAAATCTGCAACAAATACAACATAGATGGGGACAAGGTATATAAGCTTTACGTTGAAGCAATTATTAATGCCAATAAGCTTCTGAAATAGCCCGCAGAACAATAAGTCAGACAGGGAGGGTTTGCAATGTGGGACAATTTGTTTACTTCCGTTAACCTGCTGGGAAAAGGGATGGAGGCCAGCTGGCTTAGAAACGAGGTTATAAGCAACAATATAGCCAATGTGGACACCGTTGGCTTTAAGGCTTCCTCCGTGCAGTTTGAAGAAATAATGGCTTCGGCCCTGGGTGACGGGGATTCCAAAATGGACATGTCCGTCACCCATGAGAAGCACATATCCAAAAAGCCATTGAGCATCGATGATGTTGAACCGGTTGTGGTAAAAGACGAATCCAGCTCCGTCCGATACGACGAAAACAGCGTTAACATAGAAAGCGAAATGGTTGCCCTGGCCAAGAATTCCATACATTACTATTCAATGGTCAGCAAAATCAATTCGGAGTTCAGAAAGCTGGATATGGCAATTAATATCGACTAATTTGACATTGCTTGAAAGGGGCTGAAAAAAATGGGATTTCTAAGCGGAATGGACATCAGCGCCTCCGGTCTTAACGCCCAGCGCCTGCGCATGGATGTAATATCGGAGAATATAGCAAATATTGATACCACCAGAACGGAAGACGGCACCCCTTACACAAGAAAATATGTAGTTTTGGAGGAAAGGGGCTCCAATTTTTCAGATATTATGAGGAGTAAAACTGATGAGGTCCAAGGCGGTGTCCGGGTTGCGGAAATTGGCCTTGACACAACGGATTACGATCTTGTCTACGACCCAGCACACCCGGACGCCAATGAGGAGGGTTATGTCCAGATGCCCAATGTGGACCTCTCCCAGGAGATTGTCAACATGATATCCGCATACCGCTCCTACGAGGCGAACGTTACGGCATTTAACGCCTATAAGGATATGGCCGTCAAGTCCTTGGAAATCGGCAGCTGATTAATCTTTTTAATGAGGGGAACATAAAAAATGGCGGAAATTAACATTTCAATGATAAATAGTTTAAGCGGCGTCTCCGGTGTTGCCCAAAGCGGCAAGACCTCTCAGGCTGAGTCGGGAAGTGATTTTGCCAGCACTTTGTCTAATGCCCTTGAGAAGTACAGAGAGTTAAATACCGAAAGCGATGTAGCCACTCTGGACTTACTCACGGGCAATACCGACAACCTTTCCGACATGATTATTGCCACAAAGAAAGCTGAAATTGCCCTTAACCTGACGGTTCAGATCCGGAATAAAGCCATGGAGGCCTATAAGGAAATCATGAATATGCAGGTATAGGGCCAAAAGCAGGGGGAAAGGCGGCAGTGTCGTGGGTTTTTGGGACTATTTTAAAGCGATTTTAGCAATATGCGCAGTGCTTGCTGCGGCATTATACGTAACAAAGCTGGCGGCCAAAACCGGCGGGCGAACCTTTCGCAAAAGCGCGAATATAAAGCTCATCGCGTCCCTGCCCCTTGCAAGGGACAAGGCCGTAGTCGTTGTGGCCTTTGGGGAATATGCATACCTGCTGGGGGTAGGCGGGCATCATGTGGAAAGGCTGGACAAGCTCCCACTGTCCGAGATAGAGCTGAAGAAAGACGAGGCCCCGCCGGAAGGATTTGGCGCGAGCTTTAAAGAGGAGCTTATCTCACGGCTGAAAAACTTGGGGAGCAACACCCCGGATTCTAAACTCTGATACCAATGCTACTTTATGGATACAGAACTTTGAAATGTGGTGGGCATTTGAATAGGTTGGATGAGATTAAAGACATGCCATTTAAGGAAGAAATATCAAACAAAACTCCTGCTACAAAAAGACTGAAAAAATTTGTCAAAAGCGCCGCCGTGCTTCTTGGCAGTGCGGCTCTTCTGACGGCTGCGGCCCCCGGAGCTGTCGCCGCTCCGCTGGATACCGTAGAGTCCCTCTTTTCAGGGGACTCCCAGGCGCTTCAGATAATAGCTCTTTTGACTCTCATAACCCTGGTGCCTACGCTTCTCATTATGCTGACGGGCTTTACCAGGATTGTGATAACCCTCTCAATAGTGCGCAACGCTATCGGGCTGCAAAACATGCCGCCTAACACGGTTCTAGTAGGTCTGGCCCTTTTCATTACATATTTTGTCATGAGTCCTGTGCTGGGTCAAATCCAAGAGGTGGCGTATGACCCCTATATCCGGAATGAAATAAAACTGGAAGAAGCTGTAGATCAGTCCATGGTGCCCCTCCGGGAATTCATGTACACCCAGACTTATGAAACGGACCTGGACTTTTTCGCCGGACTGGCCGGGATGGAGCGGGGCGTGGAGCTGGAGGAACTGCCCCATCGGGTGGTTATAGCCGCCTTTGTTACCAGCGAATTGAAGCATGCCTTTGCCATCGGATTTTTTATATACGTGCCCTTCATTGTTATAGACATGATAGTGGCCAGCACCCTGATGGCCATGGGTATGATGATGCTGCCGCCGGCGATGATTTCCATGCCCTTTAAAATACTGCTTTTTGTGCTGGTGGATGGCTGGCAGCTTACCATAGGCGCAATTATCAGCAGCTTTGGGGCATAGCGGCAAGGAAGGGGAAAGGAGCTTCATATGATTTCTCAGATTGAAATCCTTACGGTTATGAAAAACGCTGTATATACCATTCTTTTGGCATCACTGCCCATGTTGGGGATTGCCCTGGTGGTAGGGGTCCTAGTCTCTATTTTTCAGGCCACAACCCAGATAAACGAGCAGACACTGGCCTTTGTGCCAAAAATTTTAGGCATACTTTTCGCCCTGCTGCTCTTCGGCGGATTTATACTCAGCACGGTGACGGATTTCACTTCGGATTTATTTGCTTCCATTAATTCAATGCTGAGGTAGAAAGATGGGCTTTGCTGAAATTGGCCAACATCTTGACTATGTATTCTTACTCTTTCTCCGTGTGAGCGGGATTCTTATTTCAAGTCCCGTCTTTGGCAGGAGCAATATTCCTAACGCGTATAAAATAGGTTTTTGCGTTGTAATTACCGGGATTTTTATCATGGGATTACCCGGGCCGGAGGTATTTCCCTTCTATGGCAGCCTGCTGGAATACATACTTATATGCATAAAAGAGCTGCTTTTTGGCGCCGCCATGGGATATGTCCTTACGGCCATGTTCAACATAACCATGACTGCCGGCAGCATTATTGACAGCCAAATAGGTTTCAGCCTGGCCAGCATTTACGACCCGCAGAACAACACCCATGCGCCCCTGTCCGGCGGCCTTTTGAATATCATGTTGCTCATCATATTCTTTTCCGTGGACGGCCATTTGAAGCTCATAGAAATCCTGTACCGCACCCTTGAGATAGTCCCCATAGGACAGGCCGTTGCGGCTCCCAATATTGCATGGGTGTCCGCAGAAGTAATGAGCCGCACCTTTGTCCTGGCGGTTATGGTTGCAATGCCGGTTCTGGCTGCCGGAATCTTCCTTGAAGTAGCCCTGGGAGTCATTATAAGAACCGTACCCCAGATGAACATGTTCGTTGTGGGCATCCCCCTAAAGCTATTAATCGGAATTCTGGCCCTGGGGCTTACATTGACGGTGTTTGCAGACTTCAGCAAGACTATTTTTAATGAGGCGTTTAACTACATAGGCCTTATGTTTGATAATCTGATACAAGCCGGCTGACGGCGGCTACGGAGGGAGGGTGCTTTGTATGGGCCGGGGCAACGGCGGCGAGAAAACTGAAAAAGCATCCGCGAAAAAACGGAAAGACGTCAGGGAAAAGGGCGAGGTACATAAGAGCGCGGACATGTGTTCGGCGATTTCCCTTTTTATCATGTTCGGGGCTCTGAAAATAGGTTATCAAGGCTTTTTCCAGTCTATCCAGAAATTCACCTCCGGCTATTATTCAGTCTCCCTGGCTAACGAGGCGAGGGTTATTACAAGGGATACAGCCTCTATCCTCTATAAGAATATACTGTTTGAAGTGCTCCCCATTGTTTTACCAATAATGCTCATAGCTATGCTGGGAGGTTCCTTGGCGCATCTGGTTCAAACAGGCCCCCTTTTTACCACAAACAAGCTAAAGCCGAGTTTCAGCAGAATAAACCCGATTGAAGGCTTTAGGCGGATTTTTTCAGCATCCACCCTTATGGAACTGCTGAAATCCATCCTGAAAATAGTAATAATGGGCTGGCTTATTTACAAGGATTTTGCAGATTTCGTCAACGTATTTCCCAGCCTCATATATACAAACGTCGCCAAAGCGTTTATAAAAGTCCTTTCAACCTGTTTTACAATGGGCCTGAGGATTGCCATGGCGCTGGTAATCTATTCGGCGGCAGACGCCCTGTACCAGTGGTGGAAATTTGAAAAGGAAATCATGATGACCAAGCAGGAGGTCAGGGAAGAAACCAGGATGATGGAGGGCGACCCCCAGGTAAAGGCGAAAATCAAGCAGCAACAGCGTAAAATGAGTACAATGCGTATGATGAGCAGCATACCCGGGGCAGATGTGATAATTACAAACCCCACCCACCTTGCCGTTGCCCTGAGATATAAAGAGGACCAGGACAATGCCCCGGTGGTGGTTGCAAAAGGAAAAGACTTCCTGGCCGAGCGAATCAAAAAGATAGCCTCGGAGCACAAAATTTCCATTGTGGAGAACAAACCCGTAGCCAGGGCCCTTTACGAATCCTGCCGGGTGGGCGACGAGATACCTCCGGAGCTGTACCAGGCGATTGCTGATATACTGATTTATGTTTACAACATTAAAGGCAAGTTGAAAGGTAGCGGGCAATGAAGAAATCGGACATTGCGGTCAGCGGGCTTATCCTTGGAATTATAATGATAATTATTCTTCCACTGCAAACGTGGATGCTGGATGCCCTGCTCATATTGAACATTTCAGTTTCACTTTTTATACTTCTTGCCACTCTATACGTTAAAAACGCCCTTGAATTTTCCGTTTTCCCCACATTATTGCTGGTCACAACCCTTTTCAGGCTTTCCCTGAGCCTGTCTTCCACAAAGCTGATACTGGGCAACGGAGGAAACGCGGGCCAGGTCATCCGCACCTTCGGCAACTTTGTTATCGGCGGGAACCTTGTGGTTGGAATCGTGGCCTTTATAATAATTGTTGCCATACAGTTTATAGTCATCACAAAGGGCTCCGAGCGCGTATCCGAAGTTGCCGCCCGCTTTACCCTTGACGCCATGCCGGGAAAGCAGATGGCCATAGACGCGGACCTGAATACCGGAGTCATTGACGAGGCGACCGCTAAAAAACGCAGGTCGGAGGTACAGCGGGAAGCGGATTTTTACGGCTCCATGGACGGCGCCAGTAAGTTTGTAAAAGGCGATGCCATCATCAGCATAATTATAACCCTCATAAACATTGTGGGCGGGCTTATCATCGGCATGACCATGGAGGACATGGAAATTGGACAGGCCGTTGAAGTATATACTCTCGCCACGGTGGGAAACGGCCTGGTTACCCAAATCCCGGCATTGCTTATTTCCACAGCCACAGGTATCATAGTTACAAGGTCCGCTTCGGAGGGAAGCTTTGGCACCGACCTTTCGGGACAGCTGCTTGCAAATCCTGACCTGATGCTGATTTGCGGCGGAATACTCCTTGTTCTGGCTCTTGTCCCGGGATTTCCCAAACTGCAGATTATGTTCATTGCGGCGGTTTTACTGGGGACGGGGCTGTATATGCGGAAAAAGGTCAAGGAAATACAGGCTCCCGTTCAGCCAGATACGGCGGCGGAGGCTGCTGACGAAAAGCGGAAGCCGGAAAATGTCCTTAATCTGTTGCAGGTGGAGCTGCTTGAGCTGGAGTTTGGCTATGGCATTGTGCCCCTGGTGGACAAGAGTCTGGGAGGCGATTTGCTGGAGCGGGTAATCATGATACGCCGGCAGTGCGCCATGGAACTGGGCATAATTCTGCCCTCAATCCGCCTGCGGGACAATATCCGGCTGAGTACCAACGAATACAAAATACTTATCAAAGGCGTTGAGGTGGCCCGGGGCGAGATTATGCCGGACCATTACCTGGCTATTAATTCTGACGGTGTTGACGAGACCATAACCGGAATTGAGACGGTAGAGCCCACCTTTGGACTGCCGGCACTGTGGATAACAAGGAAACAGCGCGAAAAGGCCGAACTGCTGGGTTATACCACCATAGATGCCCCCTCTGTAATCACCACACACCTGATGGAGGTTATAAAAAGGCACAGCCACGAGCTGATGAACAGGCAGCAGGTCCAGATGCTGGTGGAGAACCTTGCAAAGCAACAGCCGGCTTTGGTGGAAGAAGTCATACCCAAGCTGTTCTCTTACGGTGAAATACAGAAAATTCTTGTCCGCCTGTTGAGGGAGAACGTTCCTATCAGGAATTTTGCCACTATAATTGAAACTCTTGCAGACTATGCCTCTGTTACTAGGAACCCGGATGAATTGACGGAATATGTCAGGCAAAATCTCAGCCGGGTTATTACGAACCGTTTCCTAAAGGGGGACGATGTTGCCGTTGTAGCCCTGGATGCTGAGATTGAGCAGATGATAGTTGAAAAGACAAAGCGCCTTGACACAGGCACAGTTACTGCCCTTGAGCCCGCTCAGCTTCAGAAGATATTCATGCACACCAAGGAGCTTGCCGATAAAATGGCCATGCAGGGCAAAAGAGTTGTCATACTTACGGCTCCGGTAGTGAGACCAAGGTTCAAGAAGATAATAGAGCAGGTTATGCCGGATTTGGTAGTCTTGTCATATGCGGAAGTGGAGCAGAGCATGGAACTGCACATCGATAGCATTATTAAGATAGCCTAGTATCAAAATTCGGGGTGAAAGCTGTGAATTTAGAAAGGATTCTAAAAACAGGACACGAGGTACACCTCAAGGGGAGGTGGGGGAATTTTGCCGCATCGCTGTATAAGGTAACCGGTAAAGATACCATCACTGTTTTGGTGCCGGGCGGCAACGGGTGTATGGTGGATAACGGGGACAAATATTCAGTTTCCTGTATCACCGACAGAGGCATAATCATGTTTGAAGCCCACGTTATTGATTTTGACGACAGCGGCAAAAACACCATTATTGAGCTCAAGGCCGATGGTGAGTATTCATGTCTGCAAAGAAGAGAGGCTTACCGGGTCCGGGAGAGGATAGAGGTAAACGCCCGTAAAAGGGTAGAGGGGCCCGGCCCCACGGAAAAGTGGGCAAAGACCACCACCGTTGACATAAGCGAGACCGGTATGCTGATACGCTACGATGAACGATGCCAGGAAGGGCAAATAATGGAGTTTGCCATCAGAATAAAAATGTTCGACATCAACGAAACCTTCCCTATAATAAGGGGCAGGGTAGTCCGGTGTATAGAGACAAACAGAAAGAAATGTAAATACCTATTAGGAATAGCTTTTGAGGACCTTCCTGAAAAATGTAGGGATGTATTGATAAGGCTTGTTATATTAAGTCAGCGCAGCCAGCTAACATATAGAAATTTAAAGGAGCATGGTCAGCATGAGTACGGAGGAAACGAGTAACGTTGACCGCCTATGGGATGAATATTTCAAAAATGGGAGCGCGGAAGTAAAAAACCAGATAATATCTCATTATATTTATCTGGTGGCCATGGTCGTAAAACGGCTTATGCCCCAGTACAAGGATTACAGCGAAAAAGACGAATTGATGAGCTACGGGGTTATCGGGCTAATAGACGCGGTTAACAAGTTTGACCAGTCCAAGGGTGTAAAATTTCAAACCTATGCGTCTCTCAGAATACGGGGCGAAATCATTGATTACATGAGAAAGCAGGACTGGGCTCCCACAAGTCTGAGAAAAAAGATTAACAACATCCAGCAGGCTTATGAAACCCTCGAGTCCCAGCTGAACCGGGCGCCTACGGATGAGGAGATTGCCGACTATTTGGGAGAGCAGGTCTCCGGAGTGCGAAAGGTGCTGCAAAAGGCTCATATGTTCAACCTTGTCCATTTTGAGTCAATGCTCTATGAGAAGGAGACCGAAGAGTCTTTTGGCAGTTCGTCAAACGACCCGTACCATATAGTAGAGAGCAAGGACATGAAGGCTGTCCTGAGGGACCTTGTGGAAACCCTGCCCGAAAGGGAGCGGATGGTTATTACCCTCCATTATTACGAGGGCATGACTATGAAGAGCATTGCCAGGATATTGAACATATCGGAATCCCGGGTATCCCAAATACATTCCAAGATACTTATGGATATGAGAAAGGCTTTGGGGGCTTAGCACCACCGATATATCAAAAACGACAGAATAGACGCCAAAGCAGATGGAAAATTTGTATAATAGGCAAAAAACTCATTATTTTCTAAAAATAATAAAAATTCATTCGATATGTATGATATGAATACATAGCATCCGGTTACGCCTTCCCTGGGATACTGGAGGTATGTTTCTGTCATACCGAAAGGAGTATAATAATATGATACGCGGATTATACACCTCGGCTACAGGAATGATGGTCCAGAGAAACAGGATGGATGTTTTGACAAACAATATCGTTAATGTTGAAACTACGGGCTATAAGAAGGATACTTTGCTCACCACGCCATTTGATGAGGTGATGTTGGAGAGGAAAAATGACCCCAACATCAATATCTACGGCAGGAACCTTGTGGGCCCCTACAGCTTTGGCACCCACGTGGACGAGCTCATCACAAATTTTGTCCAGGGCAGCCTGGAGCAGACAAACAGGCCCACGGACCTGGCAATTGCCGGAGAAGGATTTTTTGTCATTGAGACGGAGGCCGGAGAGCGCTACACCAGGGCGGGGAACTTCGCGGTAAACTCGGAAGGTTACCTTGTCACCGGGGATGGCAACTATGTTCTCGGTGAAAACGGCAGAATCTATGTTGGCTCCACCGATTTTACCGTGGCTGTGGACGGAACCATAACCGGCGAATATGCAGTGCCCAACAGGCTCCGCATAGTGACTTTTGAGGACACCGGCGTATTGCGCAAGGAAGGTAGCACCCTCTATTCAATCTATGGAGGGGCCCAGCCTGCGGAGGCCGA
The DNA here is from genome assembly GCA_012838665.1 of Clostridiales bacterium. Taxonomy (GTDB): domain Bacteria; phylum Bacillota; class Clostridia; order Oscillospirales; family Oscillospiraceae; genus DUOX01. The sequence goes on along the minus strand of DUOX01000016.1, from coordinate 71,585 downwards.
GGGCTACTCCATCAGGCAGGGGATGCAGGAAAGCTCAAATGTGGACGTAGCCAGCGAAATGGTGGATTTAATCTCCCTGTATCGAAAGTATGAGGCAAACCAGAGGGCTCTTAAGATGACGGACGAAACCCTTGGATTTGCAGTAAAACTGGGCAGCATCAACGGTTAAGCTGCAGGATTTTCGCCAGTTCCGACAGAAAAACGGTGGGCCGCACTCCGTAAATGCGGCGGCCGCAGATAATATGCGGCGCAGGGGGGAGAATATGCAAGCTATATATACTGCCGCAACCGGACTCAAAGCGCAGCAAAACAGACTGGACACTATTGCCGCGAACATATCAAATGTAAATACCGTGGGCTATAAGTCCACCAGGGTGGACTTTAAGGATGCCCTATACAATTTGATGGAGAACCCTGCCGGGGACAGCATGGCCTCCAACCTGCTTAAAGGCAGCGGCGTCCTGATGAACGCCACAACCACGGATTTTTCCGAAGGCAGGCTTGAGACCACAAATTCTATCTTGGATTTTGCCATTATAGGGGAGGGGTTTTTTACCCTTGAAAATACTCAGGGGGAAATCCTTTACACCAGGAACGGCAGCTTTTCCCTCTCGGCGGAGGAGGATGCGAGCTACCTGGTCAGTTCCCAGGGCTACTATGTTCTGGACAGGGACGGAAACCGGATTGCCTTGCCCAAGGATTTGACAGGGCTTAACATTGCCAACGGGACCATGCTTCGCAACGAGGATGGCGAGTTGGCGGCTCTGGGAATTGTGACTTTTCCCAACAATGACGGGCTGCTGGCCGCAGGGGAAACCTGTTACCGGCCCTCTGAGACCGCCGGAGAACCTACGCCCCTGGAGGACGCCCGTATTGAGCAGGGCAAAATTGAGAGTTCCAATGTGGATTTGGCCCAGGAACTGACCCTGCTAATCCGGTCGCAAAGGGCATATTCTTTAGCCAGCCGGGCCTTGAAAACAGCTGATGATATGGATGGACTTGCCAATAATATCAGGTAAAGTGCATATTTATTGGAAGAGGTGGCTGGAATGGCGCTGAATAAGTGTCAGTTTTGTGAAAAGCTCTTTAACGATATGGGTACGGGAATATGTGTTGAATGCATGAACAAGGTAGACGAAGGGTTTGTCAAGGTCAGAAAATATATATACCAAAACCCCGACAGCGCCGACTTTGCCTCTATTATTCAAAACACTGGCGTCTCGGAGCGGGAGCTTAATTATCTTATTGACCGGGGCAGGATACAAATACAGGGCAGGTCGGCCAAGGGGAAAAAATGCATAATCTGCGGCGCGGAAACCTCCGGCGGCTCGCTGTGCCCTCAATGCAAACAAAGCTTATCACCGGAAAAAGACAGGGCGGAAAAGCCGCAGTCAAAAACAAACAGAACAGACGATAAGAAGACAAGGCCATTGATGCACGGCCATAGAAGGTATTAGTCAATATATATGCAAAAGCAATAATGAGGTAATCGCCATGAAAATTAATCCTTTACATCAAAGTGAAGCCATTTCCAAATACAGCAACATTGTCAATAATACTCGACCTCAGAACGCCGGGAATCCCGGGATTTCCGACAGTCTCGACTTGTCTCAGGAGGCCCAAAGGTTTTCTTCCCTTATTAAAGAGGCTAAGGAAGCCATGAATAGAATCGGCCGGGATGAGGAAATCAAGGTCGCCGAAATTATCAATCAAATCAAGAATAACTCCTATCATGTTTCTGCCGAAGATGTAGCGGATAAAATTCTCGGCGGCATTCCGGACAGTATTTAATTTGGAGGTATTCTTATGGTTGCCGTGACGGAAGCTACCCAGGCCCTTCTCCAGGTCCTGGAGGAAAGCATGGACCTGATAAACAAGCTAATCCAGTCAGCGGGTGAAAAGGAATCCCTATTGGTGGCCGCTGATGTGGAAGGTCTCAGCGAAGTCCTGGAAAGAGAAGAAGAGCTGGTTTTAACTCTTCAGGAAAAAGAGCAGGAGAGGATATCAAAAGCCGACGCCCTCGCCAATGCTCTGGGTCTTTCCGAAAGCGGCCTGAGACTGAAGGACCTTATTGGCCTGATTGACGATGCGGACTGCGGTCTGCGTTTAACCGAAACCGGAAACAGGTTATCCAAAGCCCTTGATGAATTGGCCTCCGCCAATTCAAAAATCAGGGAGCTATTACATCACCAAATTGACTATACTGATTTCATGCTCAATTTGATTATAAACCCCAAGAGTAAAGTACATGCCTACGATATACAGGGCAACACAGAGGAAAACGGTCAGGAACCAAGCCTTTTGGAGTATCACGCATAAGATTGAGGTGAAAAGATGGCTTCCACTTTCGGAGGAATAGAAACGGCAAAATCCGGGCTTGTGGCGGCAAGAACGAATATTGACGTTACAGGGCACAATATTGCCAATGTAAATACGCCCGGCTACACCCGGCAGCGGGTGATAACTTCCGCGAGAGAACCGGGTCAGGGGACATATTTAATAAGCCAGTTTTATAACAAAAGGGTGGGGCAGGGAGTTGATATACTGGAGATTCAGCAGCTCCGTAGCTCTTATCTGGACCAGCAGTACAGGGACTTGAATTCGAACTACATGCACAGCGACAGGAGGGTCCAGGGCCTTACATATCTGGAGGGGTTGCTTAACGAGCTCAATGTGGAAAGTAGCCTGACCACTTCAATCGAGAACTTTTTCTCCGCTTTGAATATGTTTTCAAGTGATACCTCCAGCGTGGAATTTCGTACCAATGTTCAGCAGCAGGCCCTCAGCATGACCAATAATTTCAACATCATATACGAGGAAATGATAGATCTTTGGCACACACAGAACGAGAGCATCAGCGTAGTGGCCAACAGAATTAACGCCATAGCCAAAGAGTTGAAACACCTGAACGAGGCAATCGCCAGCTACGAGCGCAGCGGACAAATTGCGAACGACCTGCGGGATGAGCGGAACCTGCTTCTGGATGAATTGTCCGGTCTTGCAAACATCACATACAGCATAAACTCCGATAACCCCAGCATGCTGGATGTAAAAATCGGCGGCCTCGGTCTTGTGACCGGAAACCAATTTAATCAAATTACCATTAGCAACCCGTCAAGCCATATTGAAGATATAAACGAAATTATAAACAATATGGCCCAAATAAATGCGCAAATACTGGAGGACCCTGGTTTTGACGATGGCGGGCAAATTGAAAACTATGTAGAAAACCTCAAAAATTTATTGGGCGAATATGGGCAGGTTGATTCCATAGAAAATTCTGATGGAACAACAAGTGTGGAATTCAACGGAATTTTGCTGGTTGATGGCGCCAAGGCCTGCGGCGATACCGTCGAGGCATGGGTCGCGTTTAATCGCAACTACCTCACTTTGGACAACGGCGCTTTGGGCCGGGAAGCCGGGACAATAACCGGAGGCCAGCTTTATGCCCATATGGAGATGATTACGGAAACGGGGCCAAACAACTCCGGAATTCCCTACTATATGAATCAGCTGAACAGCCTTGCCCGTGAGATTGCCAAAAATATAAACGAGATACATTACCGTGGATACACTTACCCCGGTGCAACAAAGGATACAGAGGTTAGTTTCTTTGAAGTACCTGACGGCGGTTATTCTCAAATTACGGCGGGCAATTTTACACTCAGTGAGGATATACTGAGCAACGTTTATAATATAGCAGGCTCCTCAGAGCCAGTTACGCTTAATGATGGAGTGACGGAGACAGGTAATAATATAATTGCTCTGGAGCTTTTCAATGACCTCAACTCTAGCAACTATTACGGCAAGCTCAACAGCATTGTGGGGCATCTGGCCATTGCGATAGATTCAAGCAGGAGCATATTGGATACCAGAGAGTCGCTGATTAACAGCGTTGACAGGCAAAGGACATCCATCTCCGGCGTAGATTTGGATGAAGAAGCCACTAACCTCATAGTTTTTCAGCAGTCCTTTGATGCCTGTGCCCGTATAATCACTACGATAGATGAAATGCTTAACACTATGATTAACAACATGGGACGCGTGGGACGATAGTACATTCCGCTTATAGCTTAAAGGAGAGGCCCATATGAGGATTACAAATTCAATGATGGTTAGCCAGTTTCTATACGACGTAAATGGCAGCTTAAACCGTTTAAGCAAATACCAGAATCAGGTGAACTCCACGAAGAGGATTACTCGGATTTCGGATGACCCTCTTGCTACCGTTGCGAGCCTTAAGGCCAGGAACAGACTGAGCAACCTTGCCTATTATCAAAGCAATATCTCTACCGCCGGCAGCTACCTTACAGAGGCGGAGTCCTCCGTCAGCGCCCTTGACGAAATTATTAAATCAGTCTATGAACAGGTTGTTTCCGCCATCAGCGGAGCCAAAGGCCAGGATGAACGTAATATTATTGCGGAAGAGCTGGAAAACCTGAAAAACGAGCTGATTGGCGTGGGGAATTCCACCATCGGCACCAGCTATATCTTTGGCGGGTACAATTTTACCGGCAGCACTGACGGGAAAAACATAGTACCCCCTTTCACTATAGACCAAAACACGGGGCACCTTATTTACAACGGAATAAATCTTTCCCAGTTTGCGTGGCGGGAAGAATATAATGATAATATTTCTCTAATGGGCAAGTTTGGTAAAATGATAATTGATATGGATTCGGATGAATCAGAGCTGTATAAGTATCCAACCGATTACTATGCTAAAGAAACTATATGCGCAAATGCCAGAAAGGCCCTGTCCGAACTGATTGACTGCGGAAAGAACGCCCTTTATGCGGCCAAACAGTTCGGTGTCGACCCGGATGCACAGGAATATAAAGATCTGGAAAGCTTTGTAAACAATTTGTCCGAATATGCGCAACAACTGGAGAGGGAGTACTCAAAGGAGCTGCTAGGTGACAAGCGCATAGTAGAGAACGACCCGAATATCGAGAAAGACGCGGAGGGCAACATAGATTATGATTACTATAATGAGCGGGGCATTACAGTAATTACCGTTGATGAGCGGGCTAACTACTTTAGCGTTGATACGCTTAAGGAAATAATAAGCGGCATAGAAGGTACAGAGGAAATAGAGGATAAAAAGGGTATAGCGGATCTCATAGAAGAACAATTCGTATTCAGCGATGGCGATGAAGAAGTAACCATTAAACCCGAAAGCGCTTTAGCTAACCTTGCTTTGGAAATAGATATTGCTGATGATGTCCAAGATGCCTATGACGCCGAAAAGTCAAAAAGGGCGGAGCTTCAGATTGGAGCCAGCCAGACCGTTGGGTTTACCTTGAACGGTTTGGAACTGATGGGCGTTGGGAAAAATAATGTTTATCACGTTTTCGACAAGTGTATCCGGATGCTCAGGGGAGAAATGAGCTTTGACGGTTTGAAGGGCATGATTACAACTCTTCAGAATAAGCAGAGCGACACCCTTAATCTGCAAACTAAAATTGGTTCAACCCAGAACAGGCTTGAACTTATCAGTAACCGCTATGATTCAAGTGAGCTTAATTATACTCAAATAAGGTCAGAAGCTGAAGATGCGGACATGGCGGAAGCTTTGATGAATTTCACCACAGCAAAGACGGTATACAGCGCAGCATTGGCGTCTGGCGCAAAAATGCTTCAAATCTCACTAATTGATTTTCTAAGGTAAGAATTAAACAAGTATGGTGAGTTTGCATGAAAATATCAAGGATTCAAATTGAACAGGAATTTGCCCAGTTAAAGATAGAAACTCAGATGGCCTCTCTTTCCATTGAGATGCCCAAAAGAAGAATGTCTATCCAGCAGCAGCCTGCGCAAATGAATATCAAACAGCAAAAGCCTAATATTGAGCTTGATATGCAGGAATTCCGGAATAATATCGGGCTGAAAAGCAACAAGGCTTTAATGGAGGAATATGTAGCCGAGGCTCAGGCCAGGGCCCAGCAGGGTATCAGGCAGATGGCCAAAGACGGGGACTTTGTGGGCACCCTGCCCACCGACGCAAACAACATTGGCGAACTGGCAAGAGCAAAGCTGCTTCAAGTTTCGGAGCCGGAAATGAACAGCGGAAAGGTTCCGCCCGGGGCTATCAGTATGGACGGGAAACCGGGGAATGTGGATATAAACTGGATGCGTCATGATTTGAAGATTGATTGGGATGAATATCAGGCCCCTAAGATTACGGTGGAGCCAAAGGCCTCTGTGCATATAGAAATTGCCCGTGAGCCGGTATTGGAGATCACCGTGATAGAGGAGACTATTCCCCCCGAAACGGGAAGAGCGATTGATACGGAGGCATAGAACATAATTGGAATGCAACTTGAACTCTGCATTCATAGAAGGTGAGGGCGCTATGAAGATCCAAACTGCTCATTTCGGTGAGGTTGAAATTGATGATAACAAAGTGCTATTCTTTGATAACGGTTTGCCCGGACTTGAAGACAATAAAAGATTTGCGCTCCTGTCAAATGAAGAGAGCAAACCAATAAATTGGTTTCAGTCTTTGGATCATAGGGAGATTTCCCTGCCTGTAATGGATCCCTTTTTGATCTGTCCCGATTATGCTTTTGACATTCCCCAGGCGGATGTTGATGCTCTGGGCATTGAACAGGTTGATGATGTTTATGTTCTCAGTATTCTGGTGATACCCAGGAACGCAGGGGGTATAACAATAAATTTATCCGCACCGATTATAATTAACGTTCGCAACGGCAAAGGCAGACAGATTGTCCTGGACGACAAAAAATACTTGGTACGAGTACCCATTTCAGAGCTGCTGTCCAAAGCGGCGGAGGGTGGTAAATAATATGCTGGTGCTTACCAGAAAAACGAATGAAGGTATTCTAGTAGGTGATGAAATAAAAGTCACTGTTATTAGCATTGAAGGAGACAGGGTCAGACTGGGAATTGAAGCACCGCAGAACATAAGGGTAATCAGGGAAGAGCTTATCATGGAGATAGGAAATGAAAACCGCATGGCTGCCCAATCGGAATACAGGCCCTTGCCCCGCAATTAGAAATATAAAGCGCTTGAACCCAATTCAAGCGCTTTACTCATTTATTCCTGTTTTTGCCGCGGCGCAGCGCTCAATAAAGAGACGCACCTGCCGTTCTTCCTCCGCCGGATTGGCGCCTGTTCTTCCAAGCCTGTCGCACAGCCCCAGCAGGGCCACCTCATGAATATCGGTTTGCAGTTTCATTCCCTTTATGTCTTTATAGGGCATGTCATTGACAACGAATAGTATCTGCATATGGTATCTTACCAGAAATGCCACCTTATCTATAAAAACCCTGTCCCGTGTAAATTCATGCAGGAACTGCCTTGCCAGCTTTTCGCCCAGCTTATCATGGTTATATGCCGTTATTTTACCTTTCCGAATTTTTGTGGTGGCTGGTTTTCCTATGTCGTGAAGCAGGGCGCTCCACATAAATACCGGGGCGTCTGTACTTCGGGATTTCCGCTTGGCCGCCTCGTCTACAACCAGAAGCGTATGGTTCCATACATTTCCCTCGGGATGGTGGACGGGAGACTGCTCCGTAGACCGCAGCCTGCGGAGCATGGAGAAAGGGTACTGTTTAAATTCCGGCTTGTCATATATTTCGTTCAGATAAATTGAAGGCCTATCGTCGTTTAATAAATGAAAACTCAAATCTGAATATAACTGCTGCAATATATCCGTTTTGATTGCTCCTTATATCATCATAAAATGTTATAAAACCATACTGCGATTGCAATACGGTTTTATTATGTGAATATTTACAGGGATTATCATATGATGTAACCCATACGGGAGAAGATTAATTAAAGATGAGAATAGGAAATGATAATCTTTTGTTCTTATATGGCATTAGCAGGCGCAAATAAGAAAAAAGGGGCGGCAAAAGTGCTGGGCTGCTGACCAAACGCCTGCTAGCTTTAATTTGTGTTTGGCTGTAGATAGAGATTATCAACAGCGCGGGAAATAAACTCCTTGTTGGTCATCCCCGAAGGGGAGACACAATACCGTATGGATTTTTCTACATTTGTCTTTTTTGTGCCATGTATTTGCGCAATTTCTTCGTACAAATCGCTTATCTTGTACAGTAGCTGCGGATTATCAGCGCCTATTTCCAATGCAGTAATCAGGTATCTAAAACCTGTGTTTGCATGTTTTATTCCCATCGAATCTAAGTAGTGGTTAGCTTTAAACCTTTTTTCATCCATTCATCTCACTTCCATTCTGTACTATTTTCATTACTTTTCATCTTTTGCCTTCTGCAAAATCAAGATATGAAAAAAAGAGAATTTGCCCCCTTTATCGTTTATATATTATCTTACATATTTTATATCGATATTTTTTTATCCAGAATTAGTTTTAATTATCTTTTACCGTTATTAAAAGGCTTTTGAGAAAAAAGAAAATCTTAAATTAATACCTCAGGCCTGTGCCTTAATCGTGCATTTGGACTTGCAGCGGAGGAATAGAATAGACCATCGGCATCATCGGAACGCCTAAACGCAGGCGTTCCGTGAATGGAGGTCTGTTCTATGCTTTCAACCGCTTTTATGTTTCTGGTAAGCAGCGCATTTCTGACGCTTCGCCTTGGGTCTAATCAAGGCTCTTTTCCCAGGCCTCTCAGCGCGGAGGAGGAGAAAAAATATGTGGAATTGTGCCTCCGGGGGGATGTGGACGCCAGAAATAAACTTATAGAGCATAATCTCCGCCTTGTGGCACACATAATCAAGAAATATTATACCCAGACCGGGGATACGGACGATTTAATTTCAATAGGCACCATCGGTCTCATCAAAGGCATTTCGACCTACCGGCCGGATAAGGGGGTCAGACTGGCCACCTACGCATCAAAATGCATTGAAAACGAAATACTCATGTATTTCAGAGGGCTTAGAAAAACCTCTGGCGACCTTTCGCTTTCCGAATCCATAGATATGGACGGAGACGGCAATAATCTTTCTCTCATGGACATCATTTCACAGGAAGACGATTTGTTGGAGAAGGTAAGCCTGCAAGAAACCGTCAAGAATCTCCGGCACTTTTTGGACTCGGTCCTGACGCCCCGCGAGGCGGACATAGTGAGGATGCGCTATGGGCTGGACGATGCCCCCCCGAAAACCCAGAGAGAGGTGGCAGAGATATGTGGAATAAGCCGCTCCTACGTCTCCAGAATTGAGAAGAAAGCCCTGGAAAAGCTCAAAGCAGCCATCGAAGAGGAATAAAAATGAGAGGGTTGAGGGTATCCCGCAGACTGTGTTATTGGTCAAGCTAAATCCTCCACACCATTAGCGCTCACCTGCTCAAAACCGGGACAGGCTTGCCAAAATGCTTTTTTTCTTGTAAAATTAACACTTTTGCTCATTATTCGAGAATGTGTTATTATATGGCAAGGGCGGTGAAAAATTATGAAATTTTTGCGATTTTTCGGACGTATTCTGATTGTCGCACTGGTAGTTTGCCTGATCGGATTGGTGTATTTGAGAAAGACCCAGCCGGAGACAGGGCAGACTTCTGTGCAGCCGAATGAAAATGTTGCGCCCAGTCCGGTACTCCAGTCTCCGGGGCTTGAGTATGAACCGGAATCTAGCCCGGAGCCCACGGAGGAACCGGAGCCGACGGGGCCTCCGTTGCCGGATATAGACCTGAACGACTGGAAGTACAAGCTGGTCAATAAAGACTATCCTTTAGGCCGCAGCTTTGTTCCCGACGTGGCCGAGCTGGAGGGCGGCAAATATTTCGATAGAAGGGCAATTGAATACCTGAAAGAGTTTATAGCTGCCGCTCGCGAGCAGGGGCTTGAAGTCTACCTCAGCGAAGGCTATCGCACATATGCTGCCCAGGAATATATTTTTAACGGCAAGGCCAGTCAGATACACTGGGGCGGCGGAACTTATGAAGAGGCCGTGGAAAAAGCCAAAGAAATCGTGGCGTTTCCCGGCACCAGCGAGCACCAGCTTGGGCTTGCGGCAGACATAATGGATAAAAGGTATACCTATAAGGATCCGGACGTAATAGGTGAGACTGAAACTCTTAAGTGGATGAGAGAACACTGTACGGAATACGGTTTTATCCTCAGATACCCGAAGGATAAGGAACATATAACCGACTTTTCATATGAGCCCTGGCATTTCCGCTATGTGGGCAAAGAAGCTGCAACATACATAATGGAGACGGGTATATGTTTTGAGGAGTTTTTGGCACTTTACGACTGACCGTCCGGGAAATTTATTGCGCTGTTTCGTACCGGGGTGAGAAAATGAAAGTAAAAAAAATAGCTGGTCTTGCATTAACTCTGGGCTTGCTTTTATGCCTGTCTTTTTTGGTTTATGCCCGGGCTGGCGGGGAGGGGATGGAGCCAGAGAAGGAAGAGGCATCCCGGATGGAGACTCCCCAGCCAACTTCAAACACTGCGCCGGCCCCAAACCTTACCCCCGGTCCCAGTACTGAACCCAGCTCGGAACCTGCGCCCGATTTGCCGGAAATCGACCTGAATTTCTGGGAATACCGCCTGGTGAATAAGGATAAGCTGCTGGAGAAGGATTACGAGCCGCCACTTACGGAGCTTGAGGGCGGCCAGTATTTTGATAGCCGCGCCGTGGATGCCCTTAAAGATTTTATTGCGGCTGCCAGAAGCGAAGGGCTGACTGTGATACTCAGGTCCACCTATCGCGCATACGGGACTCAGGAATATCTTTTCAACAGGAAGCTGGCCGAAAAGCAGCAGAGCGGCCTTCCATATGAGGAGGCCTACGCCGCCGCCAGCCGCATTGTCGCCGTTCCCGGCACCAGTGAGCACCAGCTTGGCCTGGCCTGCGACATAGTGGACGGGTACTATGAATATTTAAACGAATCTCTGGCGGACACGGAGCTGCTCATCTGGATGCGGGAAAACTGCGCGGAATATGGTTTCATAGTCCGGTATCCGGAGGACAAGCAGGAGATAACGGGCATCATGTTTGAGCCCTGGCATTTCCGGTATGTGGGCCGGGAGGCTGCGGCCTATATTATGGAGAATGGCCTGTGTCTTGAGGAATTTATAGATTTATACAAGAACCAATAAAAAAACTAAGGCAGGGAACTTCCTGCCTTAGTTTTTTAAATTTTAAGGGGAGTTGGGTTGTTTTTCACCTCTGTTGGTAATCTATAGCTGGTCATCCCTCCGGGGGGCTACTTTCTGTTCGGCCAGAAAGTAGCCAAAGAGCCGCACAAGAGGGGGCTTTTAAAAAGCCGCCCCCTCTTGCGAATCTCCCCCTGTGTATTTGGGCCGCTGCGTTTGTTTTGGGGTCTGTGCTGTCATTCGGGAAAACAGACTTTAAAGGTGCGTACTTCTGTTTCCGCTAAACGCTGGTGCTGGGGAAAGTTGGGGGATAAACTCTCAAAAGTTTTGTCGGACAGCCGTGCGTACGAGTCGTGCTGGCGTATTTTCCGGCGCTTGCCGCCGGCGGGAAACAAAGCGAAGCGGTCTTTTATCCTCTGGGATTCTTAAGGGCCGGAGCCCTTAAATGTCTTTTGGGTACTTTTCGACACCGAAAAGTACCGCCCCCGGCAGGGGAGCGGAATTTGATTCTCATATTAAAACTATATGGCCTTCATGGGCGGCCCGGTGAATTTCAGTAGCCGCCCTCCCAGGAGGGCAGCCTCGCCTTCGGAGTGGGTAACTACAATCACCGGAATGCCGTGATTTGAGATTATGGGGGCGATTTCCCTAATCAGCGAAGGATCCATTCCCTTAAAGGGCTCATCCAATAAGAGCAGGCCGCATTTGAAGGCCAGCGCCCTCGCCAGTGACACTCGCCTGCGCATTCCCCCTGACAGCTCGCGGGGATAGGCGTCCTCCTCCCCTGAGAGCTTCATCCGCTCAAGCCAGACCTTTGCTTCTTCCAGGCTGCCGGCCACATGAGCCACGTTTTTCAGGGCCGTATTCCAGGGCAGGAGCCTGTCCTCCTGAAACATAATGCCCACCTTTTCGGGCAGTCCTGTTATTTCGCCGCTCTCAGGGCGTGCCAGCCCGGCCAAAAGCCTGAGTAGAGATGTTTTTCCGCAGCCGGAAGGTCCGCTGATGCAGGTTATCCCGCTGCTTGGAAGGGACAGGGAAAAATCCCGAAAAACCGCTTTGTCCTCATAGGCATAGCTGATATTATCCAGTTTAATCATTGTCTTACCGCCCTCCTCAGGGCAAGCCTGCACAGTTTTTCAAGTAGGAAGCTTAAAATTACCACCACCGCCGTCCAGGCGAAGAGGGAGGGCGTCTCCAAATAAATCTTGGAATAATATAACTCTGTGCCCACGGAGGAGGGGGGGAGGCAAAGCACTTCCGCCGCAACTCCGGATTTCCATGCCAGCCCCTGAGCCGTAAGGCAGGCGGAGGTAAAAGAGGGCAGGACCGAGGGGATATACACAAGCCTCAGGGTTTTCAGCCTGCCAAATTCATAGGCTCGGGCCATTTCAAGGAGGTCGCCGTCGGTTTCCCTTATGGTGGAGGACAGGGCTTCCCATATTACCGGAATAACCATGAGCATGGCAATGAAAGCCGGAACCATGAAACGTGATATCCACAACAGCACCAGAATTATAAAGGAGGCAACCGGCGTAGCCCTGACTATCCGTATGACCGGGGAGATAAGGGCGTCCGCCGTGCCGGAAATGCTGGTGAGTATGGCAAGACCGGCCCCCAATATCACACCCGCTATAAAGCCGCAGAATATTCTAAGCAGGGAATGGCCTGCCGCAATCCAAAATTCCCGGCCCTGGGCCAGCTCAAAAAGAGTGCGCAGGGTGGACAGAGGAGAGGGCAAAATCAGTTCCTTGCCTACAATCATTGCGGCAAGTTGCCATATAACCAGCCAAAAGAATATAGGGCCCAGTGTGCGAATAAGCTTACTTTGTTTCAAAGCTGGTGTCGCAGTAGAAGTCATCATCAGGGACGGCACCTCCGATGGAAGAGGGGTCGCTGCCGTACAGCACTTCATAGTATCCCTGTATGGCAGTCTTCATGTCAGGACCGTAAATATGGCAGAGGTTACTGTAGGGCAGGGCCGCGTTTCCTATTGCCGCGCTGCCTATTATCTCATGCTTGGCCAGAAGCTCCCCTATATCCACATTGCTTTCCCCGTAGGGAAGCATAAACTCCATAACGCCGGCCACCGAGTTGTAATAGCGCTCCAGGAACCCCCTTACGGCCTGGGGATACTCTTCATAAAACTCGGTGCGTACCACGACGCAGCCCATTATCAGTTCGCTACCAGTGTCTAAAGCATCCCACTCGTTGGTAAGGCTCAGAGCATAGCGCACATCGGGGTTTTTAACCGTCACGCTGGTAGCGGCAGGGACGGGCAGCATGCACAGGTCTATTTCGCCGGAGGCCATAAGGGTGGCAAGCTCATCGCTGTCCCGCCATTCGATGGTCACATCAACGCCGGGTTCCAGGCCGTTTTCACGCAGGATAAAATTTAACACATATTCGGGATTGGCGCCCTGACCCGTGGCATAGACGGTGCGGCCGGCAAGGTCGGAGACGGACTGGACGCTTTCGCCCTTTTCGAGTATATAGAGAACACCCTTGGTGTTGAGCATCAGCAGCTTCACGCCGCCCCCGGTCTTGTTATAAAGGTTGGCGGCAAGATTGGTGGGCAATGCCGCAATATCCAGCTCCCCGCTGATAAGCATACTTGTAAACTCCGTGGGCGCTGCGCCTATCGTAACATTATACTCATAGCCCCTTTTTTCGATTTCCTCAAGAAGGAATACGGCTCCCATGCCCGTAGGGCCTTTCAGGACTCCAAAATTGATGGGCACAGATTCGGAAGGCTCATTTTCGGCGGGTTCTTCTTTCGGGGGCGCGGCCGCGCCATCGGTTGCGTCAGGGGCGGCGCCGTCGTCTTTTGGGGCGGTTTCGGTTTTCCCGCAGGCGGCAAAACTAAAAAGCATGGCGAGAACCAGCACCGCCGCCAGAAATATACGGGATATTTTTGCGAGTTTCAATTAATCATCTCCTTTAGACTTTCGGGGCTTAGAACGTGTATCACATGCCCTGCTCTTTTGATATAACCGCTTTTTTCCAGGGAATCCAAAGCCCGGTACAGGGAGGCCCGACCCAGGCCCAGCTCCTCCGCCAGCCGGGTGTAACTGGGGATATTGGCCTTATTGCCTGAGCCGGAGAGGTAGACGGCCAGGGTCTCCTCCGCCGTGCCTGCCGCCAGGCCGCTGATTTTCCGGTTCAGAAACCGCAGCCTGCCGGAGAGGAAACGGATATAGTTTTCCGCCAGGGTAAAATTCTCCGCCATAGCCCGGCGCAGCAGCTCCTGGGATATGAAAAGTATGCGGCAGGGGCTCTTTGCCGTAAGAGTTGTGACATAGCCGGCCTCCTCGGTAAACAGGCCGGCCACGCCGAAAACATCCCCAGGCCCCAGCTCCCGCATTACCAGATTTCTGGAGCCGGAGGGGCTGGACACCAGCACGGAGCCTGAGAGCACAAGCCCCAGGCTGGGCGCGTAATGCTCCCGGTCAAAAATAATTTCATACTTTTTGTAGCTGCAAAGCTTTGCCCCCTCATCCTCAAGAAGCCTCTCCACTTGCTCCGGGGGAATATTTTCAAACAGGAAGCAAGAGCAAATAAGCTGAACGTCCTTTTGGCGCAAGCCCTTCATCCTCCAACAGCCCCAAATTTGTCTCATTTGATACATAATTCATGTTAACACGGTGATTTTAATTTGTCAATATAAGTTTGCCATATTATGATTAAAGCAGAAACGTATTGGAAATGCATAAAACTTACATATGAAACAGTCCTGCCGTTTCTCCAGGCAGAGGGTGTGCAACACGAGAAAAATTTTGCCGGTTATATCGAAGAAAGACTAAAAGGGGGGAAAAAGGCAACACTATTCCCTGAAGGAGTAAACTCCCGCGAAAACTATTGGAAAAGCCCTTGCAATTAGTTGTAAATAGTGGTATAATCTTAGTGTTCGCAGAGGTAGAAGTAGTTGAGTGGGCGTTTTCTCCCACTTTTTTTGTTGAGCAGTTTTTATATGTAAGAATATGGCAAAGGTGAAAAATGAACAAGATTGCTAAGATAGTTTCCGAGCTTGCCCGGCCCGTTGCGGAAAAGCACGGATGCGAGCTATGGGATGTCGAATACCTGAAAGAGGCCGGGACCTGGTATCTCAGGGTATACATTGATAAGGCCGACGGCAT
This sequence comes from Clostridiales bacterium, assembly GCA_012838665.1. GTDB lineage: Bacteria > Bacillota > Clostridia > Oscillospirales > Oscillospiraceae > DUOX01. The sequence goes on along the minus strand of DUOX01000016.1, from coordinate 56,397 downwards.
CGGAATTGACGACTGCGAGGCTGTCAGCCGGGATCTGGAAGTCATTCTGGATGAGGTAGACCCGATACCGGACAGCTATGTTTTTGAGGTTTCCTCTGCCGGTGCGGAGCGGGTGCTTAAGCGCCCGTCAGATTTTGAGCGCTGTATGGGCAGAACTGTGGAGCTTAAGCTATACAAGGCCGAGAATGGCAAAAAGTCGTTTGTGGGAACTCTTTCCGGCTATGACCAGGGTGATGTTACCGTGGACATTGACGGTTTATCCCACACTTTTAAGAAGGCACAAATCGCCCAGGTAAGACTGCGTATAATATGGTAGTTAAGGAGCAAGAAGAATGAACGCTGATTTTTTCGCCGCCATTGAAGATATTGAACGTGAGAAAGGCATTCCCCGTAAGTATATGCACGATAAAATCCATCAGGCCCTGATGGCGGCGTTTAAAAAGGATAATCCCGAATGTGCGGATAATGTAGTCATCGTCATGGACGAGGAAAAGAAAAGGATTGATATGTTCATTCAGAAGACCGTGGTGGAGGAATTGGAGAACCCTGCCGTGGAAATCCTGCTGGATGAGGCGAAAAACTATTCAAAGCGGGCCAAGGCCGGCGATGTGGTCAATGTACCCGTTGAGACAAAAAGGTTTGGACGAATTGCCGCCCAAGCCGCAAAACAGGTTATCATACAGGGCATTCGTGAAGCCGAACGGGGCATAATATACGAGGAATTTACTTCCAAAGAACACGAAATTCTCACCGGTGTCGTATCCCGTGTAGACACCCGCACGGGAAACGTATTGATAAAAATCAGCTCCAATTCGGAGTTCACAGAGGCCATGTTGGCCGCCAACGAGCGCATCAAGACGGAAGTCCTGAAAGAGGGCGACAGGATAAAGGTCTATGTGGTGGAAGTGAGAAATTCCGCCCGTGGTCCCCAGGTACTTATTTCCCGGACCCACCCCGGTCTGGTAAAGCGGCTTTTTGAGCTGGAGGTACCGGAAATATTTGACGGCACCGTTGAAATTAAGAGCATCGCTCGCGAGGCAGGCAGCCGCACCAAGATGGCTGTCTGCTCAAACGACCCCGATGTGGACCCCATAGGCGCCTGCGTAGGCCCCAAAGGGGGGCGCGTCTCCAGTATCGTGGATGAGCTGGGCGGCGAGAAGATAGATATTGTCAAATACAGCGAATACCCTGAAGAATATATCTCGGCTGCCCTGTCCCCCTCGGAAGTGGTAGAGGTAAGAATTCTGGAAGACGGCAGAAGCTGCAGGGTTGTCGTGCCGGACAGCCAGCTTTCCCTGGCCATCGGCAAGGAAGGCCAGAATGCCAGGCTTGCCGCAAAGCTCACCGGTTACAAAATAGATATTAAGCCCCTTAGCGAGGCTTACTAATCCATAGTTTTTAATAAAGGAGGGCCGCCTGTTATGCCGAAAAAAATACCGCTTCGCCAGTGCACGGGCTGCCGGGAAATGAAGCCCAAAAGGGAGCTTATCCGTGTAGTCAGGTCTCCTCAGGAGGAGATATCCCTTGATTTCAAGGGCAAGGCCCCGGGCAGGGGAGCGTATGTCTGCCCTAACATGGACTGTCTGAAAAAGGCCATAAAATCCCGGGCTCTTGAGCGGGCCCTCAATACCAAAATCCCTGAAGAAATTTATGAGCAGTTGTCAGAGCAGATGGAGACGGAAAATGGAAAAGACCCTTAATTATCTGGGCATAGCGCGCAAAGCCGGTCTCTTGGAGCCCGGGGAGGAAAACTCAGGCGCAGCAGTCAGGACGGGGAAGGCAAAGCTTCTTCTTCTGGCGGCGGACGCTTCCGACAACGCGAGGCGCCGGGCGGAGGGCTATGTTCACAGGCGGAAAATACCCCTGGTAAGGCTGCCTTACACCAAGGAACAGGTTTCGGATGCAATCGGAAAGCCGGGCTGCTCCATGGTGGCAGTAACGGATATCGGTCTTGCCAGCAGTATAATGAAAACCCTGGCGGAAGCCTTGCCGGAGAAATACGGTGAGACAGCGGAGGAAATCCGCTTGAAAAATGAAAGGACAGCCCGTCAAAGAAGGGAGGCCGCCGTCAATGACAAGAGCAAAAAGTTGGGTAATAAGAAGGCGGAGCGCAAGACAGACTGAAGCACAGACTTGTAATCAGCAAGGTTGATTTTTCGCAAGGCTGCACCCGCGCCCGCCAAGGAGTATAAGCAAGCATGGCTATAAATTCGCGCCCGCGGCGGGTTCGTTTCTAAGCGCCATGGTTTTAGAGGAGGAAGAAAATATGAGTACTCTTATTAAATATAGAGTTCACGAAGTGGCAAAGGATTTTAAAACCACATCCAAGGCCATTTCACAGATATTGGCCGAATATGCCACTGCGCCCAAAAACCATATGCAGGTGCTAAGTGCGGAGGAGCTGGATCTCATTTTTGAGTATCTGACCCAGCACAATCAGGTGCAGAGCATTGCGGAGATATTTGAAGACGTATCCGAGACTCCCAAAAAGGAGGAGCAGGAGAAGACTGAACAAAAAGCGGCTGCAGTTGGCAAGCAAGGGCCGGAAGCGGCCCAAAAGGCTAAGCCTACCGGAAAGGAAACGGAACCTCAAGTTAAGGAAAAGCAGCAAGTACCCCGTAGAGTTCCCGAAAGAAGAGTCATAGATACCCGGGGCGCCACGGTCAATATCGCCAAGTATGACCAGCGCCTGGAAGACCTGGTGCCTGAAAAGGCACAGAAGATGGGCAGGGGCAGGGAGAAGTTCTCAAAGAACAAGTCAAAGCAGCAATCAGCCGCCGCCAGTTTAAAGCGCAGGCAGGAGGAGCGGGAGAAAATGCAGCGCCTCCAGTTTGAGATAGCCAAAAAGGCCCCTGTAAAAGTTTTAATCCCCGATGAGATAAACGTTGGCGAGCTTGCCAGCCGCATGAAAAAGACCGGAGCCGAGGTAGTTCGCCGGCTTGTCAAAATGGGCGTTATGGCCTCGTTATCCGATGTCATAGATTATGACACCGCTGCCCTGGTGGCCATGGAGTTTGGCTGCAAGGTGGAGAAGGAAGTAGTTGTCACCGTTGAGGAGCGGCTTATAGACGACCATAAGGACAGGGAAGAGGATCTGGTGCCCCGGGCCCCGGTGGTTGTGGTTATGGGACACGTTGACCACGGCAAGACTTCTCTCCTGGACAGAATACGGAGGACAAATGTGGCCGCCGGCGAGGCCGGAGGCATTACACAGCATATAGGCGCCTATCAGGTGGAGGTAAACGGCAGCCCCATAACCTTCCTGGATACCCCGGGACACGAGGCCTTTACATCCATGCGGGCAAGAGGCGCCAAGGTTACAGATATTGCAATCCTGGTAATAGCCGCCGATGACGGCATTATGCCCCAGACGGTGGAATCAATCAATCATGCCAAGGCAGCAGACATACCCATAGTTGTGGCCATAAACAAGATAGACGTGCCGGGCGCTAACCCGGAACGTATCAAACAGCAGCTTACTGAACACGGACTTATATCAGAGGAGTGGGGCGGAGATACCATTATTTGCAACCTATCAGCGAAAACCGGCGAGGGAATAGACAACCTTCTTGAAATGCTCATTCTCACCGCCGAGATGCAGGAGCTGAAGGCCAACCCCAACCGCGCTGCCAAAGGTACCGTTATTGAAGCCCGCATTGATAAGGGCCGCGGCCCTGTAATGAGCGTTCTGGTACAAAACGGCACTCTTAAGCAGGGAGACATTATTATAGCCGGAACCTCCGTAGGCCATGTCCGCACCATGGTCAATGACAAAGGCCAGCAGGTGAAAACCGCCGGGCCTTCCATGCCGGTGGAGATTACCGGCATGTCCGACGTTCCTTCGGCCGGCGAGGCGTTTTACGTGGTTGCCGACGAGCGCATGGCCAGGGAGCTGGCTGAAGAACGCAAGCATAAGCAAAAACAAGAGGCTTTCAGCAGCTATAAGAAAGTTTCCCTGGAGGACCTGTTCTCCCGTATACAGCAGGGTGAAATCAAGGACTTCAACGTAATTGTCAAAGCCGACGTGCAGGGCTCCGCCGAGGCCATTAAGAGTTCTCTGGAAAAGCTCTCCAACGAAGAAGTCCGGGTCAGGGTAATTCACTCCGGCGTGGGCGCCATAAGCGAGTCTGATGTGATGCTGGCCGACACCAGCGGAGCCGTAATTGTGGGCTTTAACGTGCGTCCTGACATTGCCGCCCGTGACTGCGCCGCCAGGTCCAACGTGGATATACGCATGTACCGGGTAATTTACGACTGCATAAATGAAATTGAAGCAGCAATGAAGGGCATGCTGGCGCCAAAATACAGAGAGGTAGTCACAGGCCATGCAGAGGTGCGCAAGATTTACAAGGTATCCAAGGTGGGTACTGTCTGCGGTTGCTACGTACAGGAAGGCAAGATTGCACGAAACAGCAAGGTACGCGTGATACGTGACGGCGTTGTCGTATATGAGGGCGAACTTGCCTCACTGCGCCGCTTTAAGGACGACGTCAAGGAAGTTGCCCAGAACTATGAGTGCGGCATGCAGATTGAGAACTTTAACGATGTTAAGGAAGGCGACATTATAGAGGCCTTCATTATGGAAAAGGTTGAGGAGTAAACAATATTTCGCGCCTGAAATGTGGTGATTGCTATGAAATCCAATCCATCCAGCAAGATTAATCGAATAAATGACGATATACAAATAGCTCTTTCCTCACTCCTGCGCTCAATTAAAGACCCCAGGGTACGGCAGGGGATGATAAGTGTTGTTCGGGTGGACACCACAGGAGATCTTAGGTACTGCAGGGTATACCTCAGCGTGTTGGGGCTGCAGGACGAAAAGGAGTTCAAAAAGGGCCTAAAATCGGCCTCCGGCTGGCTTAGAAGGGAACTGGGCAGGGCCGTGAGCCTGCGCTACACTCCCGAGCTGATTTTTGAGCTTGACCGCTCCATAGAACATGGAGTCAATATTAACAAAATGATAAACGAACTTGGAATCACTCCCGAGGAGGGCGAAGATGAACAATCATGAGTGCGCTGCCCTTCTGCGTAAGCAGGACAATATACTTCTGGTGACACACTGGCGGCCTGATGGAGACACCCTGGGCAGCGCCGCCGCTCTCTGCCATGCATTGAGAAGGATTGGCAGGACCGCGCATCTGTTCCCTAATCCTCAAATCATCGAAAACTATATACGGTTTATAAAGCCCTACCTGGCTCCGGAAGGATTTGTGCCATCGTATATAGTGACGGTGGATACTGCCGACACGGGGCTTTTTCCGGACGGATTCCAGGGGGATGTAGATTTATGCATCGATCATCACCCAACGAACACATATTACGCAAAAAATAATTTTATCCGCCCGGAGACTTCTTCCTGCGGGGAGCTGGTTCTGGAAATCATCAAGGCTCTTTGCGGTGGATTGGATGAGGAAGAGGCAAATCTGATTTACATTGCCGTATCCACTGATACGGGCTGTTTCTGTTACGGAAATACCACCTCCGACACCCACAGGGCCGCGGCGGAGCTTATCGACTACGGGGCAAACAACAAGTTATTGAACAAAGCTATCTTCCGCACCTTTTCCGCCGCCCGCCTGGCTTTGGAAGGTATGATATATACAGGTATGACCACGTACAGGGATGGCAAGGTCTCTATAGCCATTGTCACTCTTGACATGATGGAAAAGGCCGGCGCCAATGAAAACGACTGTGAGGATATAGCCTCTCTGCCCGGAAAAATAAAAGGAGCCGAGGTCAGCATCACAATCCGGGAGATGCCCTCCGGACCATGTAAGGTCTCCGTGCGTACCACGGGTGCCATTAACGCCGCTGACCTCTGCGCAAAGTTTGGCGGCGGCGGTCATGCCATGGCGGCGGGCTGCAATTTGGACTGCGCCCCGGAGGAGGCAAAGGAAATACTCCTTAAAGCCATAGATGAGGAATGGAAATGAACGGCATTCTACTTATAGACAAGCCTGGAGGCTGGACCAGCCATGACGTTGTGGCAAAGCTCCGAGGCTTGCTGGGCCAGCGCCGCATAGGACATTCCGGCACCCTTGACCCAATGGCTACCGGCCTCTTGGTAGTGTTTTTGGGCAGGGCCACCAGGGCGGTGGAATTTGCCGAAGCTCAGGATAAGGAATATAATGCAGGTTTGCGCCTGGGACTGGTTACGGATACTCAGGATATCACAGGCAGGGTTCTCGAAAAGCGTGAGGCTGATGTGAGTCCTCAGGAACTGGAATCGGTCCTTGAAAGTTTTCGGGGCGATTTAATGCAGGTTCCGCCTATGTATTCCGCAATAAAAATCGGCGGCAAAAAACTCTATCAGCTTGCCCGCAGGGGGTGGGAGGTGGAACGCAAACCCAGGAAGGTGCGCATAAGCCGCTTGGACATAATAGGGGAGATTGAAGGGGGATATACCCTTCATGTCCGTTGCTCCAAGGGGACTTATATCCGGACGCTCTGCCATGATATAGGGCAGGCCTTGGGCTGCGGAGGGGTAATGTCCAGCTTGAGGCGTACGGCAGCGGGAGATTTTAAGTGCGAGGACGCCCATCCCCTTGAGGATGTGGAAAAGGCCGTCGCTTCGGGGACTGTTCAGGAGCTTGTTCTTCCTGTGGACAGGCTTTTCGTGAAATATCCCGCTGTGACGATTGATGGTCCCGCAGAGCAGAAATGCCGTTGCGGCTCGGCTTTCCATACCGGTCAGGCCGATGGCAAATATAGGGTTTATTCAAAAGACGGCGAGTTTTTAATGCTGGGGCAGGTCTGCGGCGGCAGGATGAGTACTGTAAAGAGCTTTTTTGAAGTCTAGGCGGCGTGGGTTCTGCTCCGGTCGCAAGGTTTTTATAGATAAATAATAACCAGAGGTATTCGCATGACAGACGAAAAAACAGTTATTGCGCTGGGATTTTTTGACGGCGTGCATCTGGGTCACGCTGCGCTGATAAATAAAACGCGTGCTCGTGCAGCCGAGCTGGGAGCATCTTCGGCAGTATTGACCTTTGATGTTCACCCTGAAAAACTAATCAGGGGAGTTGAAATTCCACTGATAAATAACGCTGTGGGGCGAGCCGACATTCTCCGCCGGCTTTTTGACGTGGATGAGATTGTCTCCGTCCACTTTGATGAGGAAACCATGCATACCCCTTGGAGAGATTTCATTCGCTCCCTGGTGATCGGCCTGGGCGTCGCTCATCTGGTGATGGGCCATGATTTCCACTGCGGTTACAGGGGAGAGGGAACGGCGGAGCGGATTGTGGAGTATTGTAAAGAGCTGGGTATAGGCTACGATGTGATCCCTGAGGTAAAAAAGGACGGGATTACCGTTAGTTCTACCTATATCCGAAAACTTATATCCGAAGGTAATATCAGGCGGGCCAATGAGTTTTTGGGACATCCCCATATTCTTATGGATACGGTACGGGATGGCTGCAAACTTGGACGCGGCTTAGGCGCGCCTACCATAAACATGCAATTTCCCCGGGGCGTGGTTGTCCCTCGGTACGGGGTATACGCTACCAAGGCTTTTTTTGATAACAGCGAGCACATTGCAGTTACGAATATCGGCGTAAAACCTACCGTAAATATGGATAATAAACTGTCGGTGGAGACCCACATCCTAGATTTTGAAGGGGAGCTTTACGGCTGTCCTGTAAGATTGGAGTTCTATGAATTTCTCCGCCCCGAAGAAAAGTTTAATAATCTGGAGGAATTGAAGGCCCAAATTGCCAGAGACATTGATGCCGCCAGGGCATACTTTAAACAATTAGCATAAAATGAGCGCCTGACCATTGGTCAGGCGCAGTTTTTTAATGCTGTTTTCGAAAAGTACCGCTCCCGGCAGGGGGTGGGATTTTAAAGTTCATCTTCGGAAGTAATCCTTAGTTGGTTTTCCTTCCGGGGGGCTACTTTCTGTTCGGCCAGAAAGTAGCCAAAGGGCCGCACAAGAGGGGGCTTTAAAAAAGCCGCCCCCTCTTGCGAATCTCCCCCTGTGTGTTGGGGTTGCTGTGTTTGTTTTGGGGGTTGTGCGGGAATAGGGAAAGTGGGCTCTAAAGGTGCGTACCTCTATTTCCGCTAAACGCTCCTGCGGGGGAGGATTTGAGACGGAAACAGAAAGGCTGAAAACGCCCCCGGTGGGAATAGTGTTTGATACTCGCTAGAAATATTCTATGGAAATGCTAATTCTGTTCCGATTATGATTTGCCGGTTTTCTTATTTATGTGCTTGCGCCGTCCTCTTGACCGGGGGTGGGAGGCCCTTCTTTTGTAGTACGACGCCATATTCTCGTCTGCCCGATATAGAAGGCGGGTGGCGGACCAGGTGTCGTCCTCGGCATGCCTCAGCTTTAGGCGCAACAGGAACTTGCCGTGCTTGGGGCAGGAGGCCATGGTCATATACCGCCTGTCCCCCTGGTTAACCCAGCGAAAGTTTTTAAGAAGCGCGCCGCAATCGGGACAGATGATGTTTGTGAGGTCCTTATCGCTAAATAGCTCCGCCTTACTGTTATAGACCCGGGAAACAGTATGTTCAAGGGGAGTTGTGCCATCTGCCGAGGGGTTCTTAACCTGGGAAACCCGGTTGGCAAGAAGGCTGCCGGCATTTTCATATTTGGCTAACCCCTCCAGCAGATTCAGCTTTGAGCAGACCAAAGCGGTATTATAGGCGTCCCCCAGGGCATCGTGGGCCACCCGGGTCTGTTCTATACCGAAATGCTCCATGGCCTTAACCAGTGATTTTTGGTTGCCGTCTCCTTCGGTCTGGAGGTTAAATATCACCTGGAGGTTTATCCAATTGTCCATCCAGTCAATATCCATATCGTGAATAATAAGGTTCTGCTCCATAATGCCCTTGTCATCGTGGCCCCACGTAAGAAAAGTGCAGTCAGGGCCGCACCAATCAAGGAATCTTTTCATAACGGTTTCAAACTTTTCACTTTTGCTGAGGCGCTCCTTATCAATGCCCGTTAGCTGTTTGACCTTATAGTGCATGCGGCGGAAGTACACCGGCTTTATATGCGCCTTAAACTCCTCCCCGGGGAGCATATCCTCGGTGAGTTTTACAGCGCCTATCTGTATAATTTCGCCTCTAAGGCGTATGGGCAGCTTGTTGAAGATGGCGGCACGAGATGACATGGCCTGATTCCATTCAAGGTCAAGCACTATGTATTGCATATAGACTTCAAATCCTTTCCTTTGTAGCAACCTCAGATATTGTAACATATATGCAGGAAAATTCACAGTCCCTCGTAAATTATTTATTATTTACCAGGGCCTCTTGCATATGGTATAATAACCGATGCAGATATTTATATTTCAGTACGCCTACAAATCGTTTTCGGTTAATTTTGGCCGTTTATGACGATGATTGTAAAGGGGAATGTGTTAAGGAGGTTTTCCCATGAAAATAGTAGTGCTCTGTGGGGGGGTGAGCCCGGAGCGGAACGTGTCAATTTCCAGCGGCACAAAAGTGGCCAAGGCGCTCCAGAGTCTGGGACACAAAGTTGTGCTGGTGGATATGTTCTTCGGACTTGAGGACTATGACGGCTCCGTTGACAAAATATTCGACAATCCCCCGCCTCTTGGCGATACAAAGATAGACGAGACCGCCCCTGACCTTGAGGAAGTCAGGAACCGCCGCAAGCTGAAAAGCAGGAGCATGTTCGGACAGGGAGTGCTGGAGGTATGCTCCATGGCGGACGTGGTATTTTTGGGCCTCCATGGCACCTGCGGGGAGGATGGCAAGGTTCAGGCTGTTTTCGACCTGATGGGAATACCTTACACCGGAAGCGGCCATCTGGGCAGCGCAATCGCCATGAACAAGGATTTGACAAAGCGCCTGGTGGCGCCGCACGGGGTTCTCACCCCGCCCTGGAGGCTGGTGGACAGCGAGCAGGAGGATATGGAAGCCATAGCCTTGGAAACCGGGCTGCCCTGTGTGGTAAAGCCCGTGGATTCCGGCTCCAGTATAGGCGTATCCATTGTCCATAACAGGCAGGAGCTGACCATCGCTCTCAAAACCGCCGCCTCCCAGAGCCGCTATGTTGTTCTGGAAAAGTATATTAAAGGCCGGGAGATACAGGTTGGTATATTGGACGATAAGGCTCTGCCCAGTATTGAAATTATAGCTGAGGGTTTTTACGATTACAGGAATAAATACCAGCCGGGAGTGGCAGTGGAGATTTGCCCTGCCCGGATACCTGCGGAAACCGAAAAACGCCTGGGGGATACGGCTCTGAAAGTACACAGGCTTTTGGGGCTTTCCGCATATTCCAGGGCGGACTTTATTCTGGATGAAAAGGGCGATATCTATTTTCTGGAGATTAATACTCTGCCGGGTATGACGCCCACAAGTCTGGTTCCCCAGGAAGCCGAGGCGGTTGGCATAGATTATCCCACCCTTTGCCAGACCATCATCGATATAGCGCTCCGGGAGAGGGGGCACAATTCTTGAAAGGCATGACCATCGCCAATATTGCAAGGGCATGTGATGGGGAATATTTCGGCAGCCGAAAGCTGTTGGAAACTGAAATAAGCTCAGTGGTAACCGATAGCCGCCAGGCTGCCCCGGGCTGCCTTTTTGCCGCCATAGTAGGGGAAAGGGTGGACGGACACGATTTTATATCATCTGCGGCAGCCGCGGGAGCGGTGTGCTGCCTTTGTGAGAAAAAACCCGAGGGTGTTGCGCTGCCCGCCATTGTGGTGGATTCCACCCCCGCGGCACTTGTAAAGCTGGCGGCGTTTTACCGCTCTCAGTTTGATATCCCGATAATCGGGGTTACCGGCAGCGTGGGAAAGACCACGGCCAAGGAGATGATTGCCTCCGTACTGTCCCGGAAGTACAACGTATTAAAAACCCAGGGCAACTTTAATAACGAGCTGGGGGTGCCCCTGACCCTCTTTGAGCTTAGGGATGAGCATCAGGTCGCCGTGGTTGAGATGGGCATTTCCGACTTTGGCGAGATGAGGCGGCTGACGCAAATTGCCCGCCCGGATATGGCGGTTTTCACCGTTATCGGTTATTCCCACCTGGAATTTTTAAAGGACAGGGAGGGAGTGCTCCGGGAAAAGGCCGAGATGCTTGAAGGCATGCCTTTGGAGGGGATCGTGTTTATAAACGGCGACGACGATATGCTCCGCTCCATGGACTGCCCCCAGGAGAAGATAAGCTTCGGCACGGATGCTTCTTGTGACGTGCGGGCCGAGAATATTGAAACTCTCGGCCTTAAAGGTATGAGTTGCCATATAGTTTGCGGCCCCCGGCGCATTCCCGTTGGGATTCCTGCCTTTGGACTCCATATGGTGTCCGCGGCGGCGGCAGGAGCGGCTGTTGGGATCCGAATGGGCCTGACGGATGAGGAAATTGCCGCGGGAATAGCTGCGTATAAAACGGTGGGCAGCCGCTCGGCCGCTTTTGACACCGGGTATACAACGATAATTGACGACTGCTATAACGCAAATCCCAATTCCTCGGCCTCGGCCATAAAGTCTCTTGCGACCATGGAAGGCCGGCTGGTGTGCATTTTGGGAGACATGCTGGAACTGGGGGAAAACTCCGCCAGGCTCCATTATGATTTGGGGGCCTTGGCGGCAAAATGCGGGGTTTCTCTTGTAATCACCTGCGGACCCGAGGCTGAAAATATTTATTTTGGTGCCCGTGAGCATGGCCTTACTGCAAAGCACTATTCCAATAAGGGAACGCTTTTGGAGGAGCTGCCCTTCCTTATTATGCCGGGGGACACCGTTCTGGTAAAGGCCTCACGGGGCATGGCATTCGAAGACATAGTGGAAGCGCTGAAAAAGCTTAAATAAAAGGTTCACCGGGCAAAACTGCCCGGTGACGGTTTTTTATACTTTTTGTTAATAGAAAAATACCGCCCACGGTAGGGGATGGGATTTTAAAGTTCATTCCCGGCATTAATCTATAGCTAGGTTTCCCTCCGGGGGCTACTTTCTGTTCGGCCAGAAAGTAGCCAAAGGGCCGCACAAGAGGGGGCTTTTAAAAAGCCGCCCCCCTCTTGCGAATCTCCCCCTGGTATTTGGGCCGCTGCGTTTGTTTTGGGGTCTGTGCTGTCATTCGGGAAGCAGACTTTGAAAGTGCGTTCATCTGTTTTCGCTAAGCGCTGGTACAGGGGAGATTTAGAAATGGGTGTAAAGGATTTTGCCGGAACAGCCGCACGACGAAGTCGCGCGGCGTATTTTCTGGAGCTTGCGCCGGCGGGAGGCAAAGCGAAGCGGTCTTTTATCCTCGGGGATTCTTAAGGGCCGAAGCCCTTAAGTGTCTTTTGGGTACTTTCCCACAGGGAAAAGGGGCTGTAACAAAAGTCCCACAAAAACCGTTTTGAGTCGAAAGAATCAAAGCGGTTTTTGATGTTGTAAAAGAGGTTGTTTCTGCAAAAAACCTTGTAAAAAGCGGAAAAATCCGGTATAATATAGTCAATAGAAACGCAGTATATATGCGGGTTTGCGAGGTATTTGAACATGAAAAAAAGAGCATCATTCAAGCCATATCAACAGCATCAATTATCTTTAATCCCGATAGATATAGATACCTTGATACCGGAAAATCATATGGTGCGTGTAGTAGACCGTGCCATCGAGTCTATGAACACCGAACCACTATTTGAGCGTTATCCTGGGGGCGGGACAAGCGCGTACAATCCGGTGATGATGCTGAAAGTGATCGTGTATGCATATGCGGATAAAATCTATTCCAGCCGAAAAATAGCAAAAGCGACCCGCGAAAACATCAATTTTATGTGGCTAACCGGCAACATACAGTTGGACTTTATGACCATCAACCGTTTCCGGAGCGAACGGTTGAAAGGGATCATAGACGATATATTTACAGAGGTGGTTGGTTTGCTGCTTCGAGAGAAATATATCAAGTTTGAAAACTACTTTTTAGATGGCACGAAAATAGAAGCGAACGCCGGTAAATACAGTTGGGTATGGGGCAAGAGCACGTCGAGGTACAAAGAAAACCTAAGGAAAAAGGTAATAGAACACCTGACAGCCATCAATATCATTGAGCAAGAGGAAACCGAGGAATACGGCAACGCGGATTTACCGGAAATGGGAAATGGTAAGCCGATCAACAGCGAGAGCATCCGGGAAGCAGCGGCAAAAATTGATGAGAAACTTACTGCAAACCCAAAAGACAAAGCCTTGAAGAAAGCTAAAAAAACAATTGAAAAAGACTATCTTCCGCGCATGGAAAAATACGAGCAGCAAGAAAAGATTCTTGAAGAACGCAAAAGCTACAGCAAGACAGACATTGATGCGACTTTCATGCGGATGAAGGAAGACCACATGAAAAACGGTCAGTTAAAGCCGGGATACAACGTTCAAATGGGAACGGAAAACCAATTTGTAACAGGATTCAGCATACATCAAAGGCCGGGCGACACAAGTTGCATGAAACCGCATTTGGAGCATTTGAAAGAATTGCACGGCAAGCTGCCGAAAAATATAGTTGCGGACGCCGGGTATGGCAGTGAAGAAAACTATGAGTTTTTGGAAACGGAAAAAGTTGAGCATTTCGTAAAATACAATACATTTCACAAAGAGAAATCAAAGAAATGGAAAAAAGACGTGACAAGGGTTCAGAATTGGTATTATGTCGAGGAACGGGATGAGTACATATGCGGGTATGGGCGATATTTGAGTTTTTTGTATGAGAAGAAACAGAAAAGCGATAATGGGTATGAGAGCCTAGTTCGAGTGTATGAATGTGAGGACTGTTCTGATTGTCCGCTACGCGATCAATGTGTTAAGGGGAAAAAGCCAGACGCCGACCGGAGGATCTATGTAAACCGCCGGCTTAACGAATTGAAAGGGATCGCAAAAGCCAAACTTGATAGCAAAAAGGGCTTGGAAATGCGATCAAAACGACCAATTGAGGTTGAAAGTGCCTTTGGTGACATTAAGGGCAATTTTGGCGTGCGAAGATTTCTGCTCCGGGGATTGGAAAAAGTGAAAATTGAATGGGGACTTTATTCCATAGGACATAACATGAGGAAAATGGCAGCGGCAAGGGGGTAATATCTCTTGCTTTTTTTCATATTTAGCATTGTTTATTTATTATCCCAAAAGCCTCGCCCATCTTTTTCCAGATGAACGAGGCTTTTGGGTTTTCTAGGACTGCTTTGTTACAGCCCCTTATTACTATTTCTGGCCGGCAACCAGTCTTTCGCCGATTTTATATATGTTTCCCGCGCCCACGGTTAGGATAATATCGCCGGGTGCGGCAGTCCAGCGCAGGCTCTTTTCAAGTTCTTCCAGGTTGTCAAAAAAGAGGGAGTTGGGTATTACGTGGGCCAGATCCGAAGATGAGATTCCAATTGTGTTAGTTTCTCTTGCGGCATAGATTTCAGCCAAAAAGGTCAGATCAGGCCGACGGAGCTGTTCCACAAAATCATCGAAAAGTACATTTGTGCGTGTATAAGTGTGAGGCTGAAACACCATTATAATACGCTTATAGCCCAGGGGTTCCACGGCGTCCAGCAGCGCCCTTATTTCGTTGGGATGGTGGGCATAGTCGTCATACACATCGGCTCCGTTGTACTTGCCCTTAAACTCAAAGCGGCGTTTAACCCCCGTAAAGGCGGACAGGCCGCACCTTACCGCCACGGGTTTTATGTTCATGCATATGGCGGCGGTAGCGGCAGCCAGGGCGTTTTTCACATTATGCAGACCCGGAACCCGCAGATTTACGCGGCAGTACTTCTTTCCCTTATACATAATGGTAAAGTCCGTTTGGGCGCCCCTAGTAACAATGTCTTCAGCATACACATCCGCGGAAGGGCTCAGCCCGAAGGTCACAAGCTTCCTTTCCAGGGGAACCAAGGCGTCCATTGTGTTTTTATCGTCAGCATTGGCAACGATATGCCCATCCTCCGGCACGAGGGAGGCAAACTTGCGGAATGAAGCCTTTATGTCCTCCAAATCCTCAAAGAAATCCAGGTGGTCGGCATCAATATTAAGTATAACAGCTACGGTGGGGAAGAAGCAGTGGAATGAGTTATAATACTCGCATGATTCCATGACGATGGTGTCACCGCTGCCGACCCTGTGCCCGGCGTGCAGCAGGGGCAGGGTGCCGCCTATCATGACGGTGGGGTCCTTCTCCGCCGCCATGAGTATATGTGTGCACATGGAGGTTGTAGTAGTTTTGCCATGGGTGCCGGCAATGCAAAGGGCGTTTTTATAATCCTGCATTATAGTTCCCCAGGCCTGCGTCCGCTCAAAAACGGGAATGCCCATTTCATTGGCCGCAACAATCTCCGGGTTATCGTCGCGGACAGCGGCAGTCCGAACCACAAAATCCGTATCCGGATAAAGATTTTCTGCCGAGTGGCCGATGGATACCCGAATGCCCAAAGACCTGAGATACTCTATCTTTTCGCTGTTAACCATATCCGAGCCGCTTATATCAAGACCCATACCCGCAAGTACCTCTGCCAGAGGTGCCATGGAAACGCCGCCTATGCCTATAAGGTGCCCTTTTTTCACGGGCGTAAGGTAGTTTCTAATAGATGTCATACTATTCTCCTTAATTATGAAAAACATGACAATGTCAATTGTTATTTTTACAAATTTACATTATAATACCATTATACCAATAAAACAAGCACTTATATGCATGAGGTCAGCTTGGCGCGTGTTTAATTTAGCGCTACCGCAGATATGCGGCAATACTGAGCCTGGAGGGATAACTGTCATATGGCTGTTATCGCGCTACCTAAATATGTAACAAAAGTAATGAAGGGATTGGAGTCCGCCGGATTCGGGGCCTATCTTGTTGGGGGCTGCGTCCGGGATATGATTATGGGCAAAAGGCCCCATGACTGGGATGTATGCACCGACGCCCTGCCCCATGAGGTGATGGCCCTGTTTCCCAAAGCCCGGCCTACCGGGCTGAAGCACGGGACCGTCACCGTGAGCCTTGGGGAGGGCCATGTGGAGGTCACCACTTTCCGTACCGACGGGGAATACGCCGACCACCGCCGGCCGGATACCGTCAGTTTCATATCGGACATTAATGAGGATTTGAGGCGAAGGGATTTTACCGTTAATGCCATAGCCCTGTCCCTGTCGGGGGAAGTGATAGACCCTTTTGACGGCCGCAAAGATATTGCAGACAGGATAATACGCTGCGTGGGCAACCCCAGGGAGCGCTTTCAGGAG
This sequence comes from Clostridiales bacterium, assembly GCA_012838665.1. Classification (GTDB taxonomy): domain Bacteria; phylum Bacillota; class Clostridia; order Oscillospirales; family Oscillospiraceae; genus DUOX01. The sequence goes on along the minus strand of DUOX01000016.1, from coordinate 40,222 downwards.
GACGCCCTGCGAATGTTCAGGGCGCTGAGGTTTTCGGCCTGCCTTGGTTTTGCTGTCCATGAAGCCACCTATTCCGCCATATTTGAAATGTCTCATCTGGCCGCATTTCTGGCGGCGGAGAGGATTAGGGAGGAGCTGGAGAAAACACTGCTGTCCCCAAACCCGCATATACTGGGTCAGGTCATAGAGGCCGGCCTGATGGACAGTTATCTTGCCGGGTCCGGCGGCGCCGTACCGGAACTTAAGGGGTTTGGTAGGCTGCCAAAGAATAATGAGCAGCGCTGGGCAGCCTTTTGTGCAATACTGGAAAGAGGCGGGCTGATTTCCTCATCCGAGGCCTTTCTCCGGCAGCTGAGACTCAGCGGCAGTGAAATACGAAACTGCGGGGAGGGCGCGTCGCTGGCTCTTAATAATCCCCCTGCCGACAGCCTGGGCTGGAAGCGGCTGCTTGCCGATAAGGGAGTGGAAATTGCCATGTGCACCGCCGCTGCGGCGGATGTCCTCTATTCAAGCGGGAGCCTGAATGTTCTCAGGGAGGTTTTGAATAGCGGCGAATGCTTTTCCCTGAAGCAATTGGCAGTTACCGGAGACGACCTTCTCGCACTGGGGTTTTCAGGGATAGAGCTGGGTGAAACTCTCCGGCTACTGTTGGATTATGTGATAAGATTCCCCGAAGAAAATGAAAGAGAGCGGCTGCTGAATCTGGCGACGGGAATGGAGCGGAGCCATATTTATTGATATGATGAAATTATAGACAGTAATGATAAAAAGCAGTCATTTCGCATGGTCTGGAATGAGACAGGGACGGTATGACCAAAGCCATGCCGTCCCTAAAAAGGCCGTTATAAGTCCCCCGCCTGTTGGCGGAGGGACTTTTGCATTTCACAGCCGCAAGAAAAGCTATTCCTTGTTTTTGCTTTCGATGTATTCTACTATGGAGCTGGCGGCGGTTTTCCCGGCACCTGCGGCGAGGATTACAGTGGCGGCGCCCGTCACGGCGTCTCCGCCTGCAAACACGCCCTCGCGGCTGGTTGCCATTTTATCGTCGGCCACAATGCAGCCCCATTTAGTGGCTTCAAGGCCCTCAGTGGTTGAGGATATCAGAGGATTGGGACTGGTTCCTATAGCTATGATGACGGTGTCCACATCTATTACAAAGTTGCTGCCCTTTATCTCGATGGGGCGACAGCGTCCGCTTTCGTCGCACTCGCCCAGCTCCATCTGTACGCACTCCAGGCCAACAACCTTGCCCTCGTCGTTGCCCAGGATGGCCACAGGATTGCTGAGGAGCTTGAAGATGATTTCCTCCTCCATGGCGTGATGAACTTCCTCGGCCCTGGCGGGCAGCTCGTTCATGCTGCGGCGGTAGACGATGTAAACTTCCTCGGCGCCCATGCGCTTGGCGCAGCGCGCAGCGTCCATGGCAACGTTTCCGCCGCCGACTACCGCTACTTTCCTGCAGGACTTTATAGGCGTATCATACTCGGGCAGATATGCCTTCATAAGGTTGATACGCGTCAGGTACTCATTGGCGGAGTATACGCCCAGCAGATTCTCTCCGGGAATGTTAAGAAACTGGGGTAGCCCGGCGCCGGAGCCGATGAATACGGCCTCATAGCCTTCCTCAAACAACTCGTCTATGGACAGGGAGCGGCCGATGACCGCGTTGGTGACAATTTTGACGCCAAAGTACTCAAGACGCTTAATTTCGCGGGCAACCACGGACTTGGGGAGACGGAATTCGGGGATGCCATAAACCAACACTCCGCCGGGCTTGTGGAAAGCCTCGAAGATGGTGACCTCATATCCCTGACGGGCCAGGTCGCCGGCGCAGGTAAGTCCCGCAGGGCCGGAGCCTATAATAGCCACCTTATGGCCGTTGGACTCGGGGGGCTTGGCAAGTTCCTTGTGCTGATTATGGTCACAAAGGTTGTGGTAGTCGGCCACAAAACGCTCCAGGCGTCCTATTCCCACGGGCTCGCCCTTAATACCGCGGACACATTTGGCCTCGCATTGGGTTTCCTGGGGGCAGACCCGGCCGCAGATGGCGGGCAGGGAGTTGGTGGAGGTAATGATGCGATAGGCCTCCTCAAATTCGCCCTCGGCAACTTTTGCGATGAATTCAGGTATACGGACGTTTACAGGGCAGCCGGATACACAGGGTTTATGTTTACACTGGAGGCAGCGTTTAGCCTCGTCAATGGCGGCTTCGGCACTGTAACCCAAAGCCACTTCCTGGAAATTTTTATTGCGAACCAGTGGCTCCTGTTCCGGCATGGGATTCTTCTTAGGATTCATATTAGCCACGGCGAATACCTCCTGTCAGGCGACAGACGTGTTTCTTGGCCTCTGTCTCCTCTTCAATGTAAAAACTGTTTCTCTTAATTAGCTCGTCCCAGTCCACTTCGTGGCCATCAAATTCAGGTCCTTCCACACAGGCGAACCTTGTTTTTCCCCCGACGGTTACCCGGCAGCAGCCGCACATGCCCGTGCCGTCTACCATGATGGGGTTCAGCGAGACTATTGTTTTGATGCCGTAAGGCTTGGTGATTGCACAGACGAACTTCATCATAACTGCGGGCCCTATAGCCACAACCTCATCATATTCTCTGCCGGACTCGATAAGCTCCTTCAGCTTATCGGTGGTAAAACCCTTTTCGCTGTAGCTGCCGTCGTCCGTGGTGATGTACAGGTTGGTGCATCCTGCCCGCATTTCATCCTCGAGGATGACGAAATCTTTGTTGCGGAAACCGGCAATCATATCCACCTGGATGCCGGCCTCGTGCATTCCCTTTGCCACAGGATAGGCGATGGCGCAGCCGACGCCCCCGCCCACTACGGCAACTTTTTTGAGCCCCTCCATATTGGTGGGCTTGCCCAGAGGGCCTACAAAGTCGGCTATATAGTCGCCTTCCTCCATGAGGTTAAGCATTTGGGTAGTCTGGCCGACGGGCTGGAACATAATCGTTACCGTGCCTTTTTCCCGGTCGTAGCCGGCAATGGTGAGGGGAATTCTCTCCCCATACTCGTCCAGACGCAGGATAATAAACTGTCCCGGCCTGGCGTTCCGCACGACTAACGGGGCTTCAATCACCATTTCAATAGTGTTGGCAGCCTCGTTCAGTGCTCTCTTTTTGACAATCTTATACATTTTCATCCCCCTATATTGATATTATGAGCTTAGTAATATATTTCTTATTATATCAGTGTTCGACATTTCATGGAGAAATAGTAACTTTGGAAAAAATTATTTTATATATAAAAATCGGGCGAATTCATACTTTAATCAATGTTTTTTCAGCTTTACCCAACTGGAAGCATATGTTATAATAACACAAAGCAAACAAACAATATGATTATAGCACATTTTTGACGTATAAGCTATAAATTATTTAAACTTTATGTTTATGGCATAAACTCCGGTAAAGGATGGGAGGGCAAAGTGAAAAAAACAATCTTCACAATTAGCCGTGAATTTGCCAGCGGAGGCAGGCTTGTTGGGCAGATGCTGGCAAAGGAGCTGGGTATTCCATTTTACGACAGGGAGCTGATAGAGCTGGCCGCCGAAAAGAGCGGACTTTCCCCCGAATTTATCGAAAAGGCGGAGGAAAGCGCCAGTTCCAGCTTTCTTTTTGGCCTTGCGACCCACGCTCCTACAACCAATGGCTATTTTCTGCACTATGACATGCCCATCAGCGACAGGGCCTTTTTAGCACAGGCAGCGGTTATCCGGGAGATTGCAGAGAAAGGCAGTTGTGTCATATTGGGGCGCTGCGCAGGCTATATACTACGGGATGATCCTGCATGCATTAACATTTTCCTGCATGGCAGCCTGGAAGACAGGCTCAACAGAGCCGTAGAGGTCTACGGAATGGAACGAAAGGGCCTGGCGGATAAGCTGGTAAAGGTGGACAGGGGGCGCGCCAATTACCACAAGTATTACACCGGGGAGCGGTGGTGGGATATACACGCCTACGATATTGCCATCAACACCGGCGTTTCCGGGATTGAGGGAGCGGTAAGGGCCATTATTGCCGTTGCCCAAGCCCGGGGTTAAAACACAAAACCTAATAAAAAAACACAGGTGCGGAGCATTCGGGCTCCGCACTTTTTTATGCCCATCCCTCTGGCGGGGCAAAAATGACAGCCCTGAACAAATCAGGATAGAAAACGTACCATGTATCTTTCCTCATTTTGGATTTACGCGCATTCTACGTCTAATCGCCCTCGATTATCAAGTTGTATTTAGGTTTTCCCGCCATTTCCCGGCTGTAAAAACCCATATTCTACAGCACAAAATGACGAAATATTCAAGGTGTCATAAGTATAATTTATGTTAACCACAATTAAGGGGGGAGACTGACGTGTCTGTGAGAGGAAGGGTACTTGGGTTAAAAAGAGCGGTGGTTAGCGGAGATATATTCAAGAGATACCCTGATTTTATGAAGGTGCTGGGATATATCGTAAGCTTTGTTTTGGGCTATGCCATGTCTGCGGCGAAGCTGTTTGGCGGTTGCGGGCCCTTTGGCATAGGCATGGTGGCCCAGGCTGGAGCGGGGCCGGGAGGCGTCATGTGCCTTTTGGGAGCATCTCTGGGTTATTTGGTTACCGGGGGATTTGATTATGGCATTAAATACGTGGCCACTTCTGTTTTGGTGTTTACGGCTGCCTTTGTGTTTCAGGGCACGAAATTCTACGGCACCTCGTGGTTTATGCCCCTGATAGCTGCGGCAATAACGGCGGTAACAGGATTTCTCAACAGTTTTGACAATGGGCGGGGGGTTCCTGCGGTGGTGCTGATGATTACGGAGCTTACTCTTGCGGGCGCCTCTGCTTATTTCTTCAAGCAGGCGTTGACCAAGGAGGAGAGGAATACTGAAACGGCGGAGCTGAGGCACGGCGTCAGTGTGTTGATATTTCTCGCCTGCGCCCTTATGGCGCTGTCAGAGGTTATGATTATGGACGCCATATCCATCGGCCGTCTGGTGGCGGTGCTGCTGGTAATGACCGCAGCATATAAGGGCGGCATACTGGCGGGCAGCGCAGCGGGGGCGGCTCTGGGGCTTGCCATGGATATAGCATACGGCGGCGCTCCGTATTTCACCATGGCCTATGCTTTCTCCGGACTGCTGGCGGGGGTTTTTGCCAGACATGGCCGTCTGATATTCCTCCTTAGCTATATAGTGGCTGACGCCGTTGCGATACTCTGGACATGGAATTATGGGATTAGAATTGAGATATTATACGAGGTGTTTGCGGCTTCCGTAATTTTTATGATGCTGCCCTCGTCACTGCTGAATCTAGTGGGGGGGCTGTTGCAGCAATCCAGCACAGGCAGCGGGGAGACCGGAATGCGCATGTATATCGCCCGGCGCATCAGGCGGATGTCCGAGGCTTTTCAGGACCTCTACGATACCGTTCGCATTACCCTTGAGCGGTCCGGAAACGACAACGATATAGCAATGATATTTGACAGGGCGGCAGACGCGGTATGCATAAGATGCAAGAACAGGGACGACTGCTGGCAGAAAAATTACATGGATACCCTGTCGGTGATGAACAGCTCCACGCCTGCCATGATGCGGCGGGGCCGGCTTATGCGGGAGGACCTGCCGGAACATTTCGTTGAAAAATGCGGCTCCATATATTCTTTCATCGCCGCCGTAAACGGCGAGCTCCGGGGGCTCATGTACCGCCGCCAGTTCAGAAGCCGCCTGGCGGAAAACCGCAGCGCCGCTTACAGCCAGTATGCGGACCTGGCGTCCATAATGGAAAGTGTGTCCGAGGAACTTAGCAAGAGCGCCGGGCCGGACCCTCTGGCGGAACGCAGGCTGTTCAGGTTTTTACGGAATATTGACATAGAGGCGGATGTTTCGGTTTTTCGTGACCGCAGCGGAAGACTCCGGGTTACCATTGAGAGCGGCCGGCTTCGCAACCTGTTGAAAGATTCCGATTATCTGGACAAGCTGTCCTCGGTGGTGGGAGTGCGGCTGTGCCGGCCCGGTATAGATGATGTTGCAAACGCAAAGCGACTGTCCCTGGTGGAGGCGGAGCCTTTGGCCGTATCCGTGGGCATTGCAGCCATGAAGAAGAAAGGAGAGCCGGTGAGCGGCGACCGGGGCACCTATTTCAAGACCGACCAGGGAGTGCTTTGTGTCATACTCTCCGACGGCATGGGCAGCGGCCATGAGGCGGCAAAGGAAAGCGTGGCCACAGTTCGCATACTTGAGAGTTTCTTGCGCTCCGGAGTGAGTCCGGACTTAGCCATGAAGATGTTAAACTCGGTGATGCTGCTGAAAAACGGAGAGGACTGGGGCTATGCCACCGTTGACCTCATGTGTATAGATTTGTTTACAGGAGAGACATGTTTTTACAAATACGGCGCGGCGCCATCATATGTAAAAAATGGGAAGCTTATTCGCAGGGTACGGGGCGAAAGTCTTGCTGCGGGACTTTGTGCCGGTGAATGCGCCGCGCCGGACATAGTACGCATGCGGCTCAAGCCGGGTAGTCTGGCTCTTATAGCCAGTGACGGGGTATTGACGGCGGATAACGACAAATGGCTGAGAGTGCTGTTGTCCAACTGGGAGGGGAATGACACCAAGACATTGGCAAAGGAGGCCCTGCAGACCGCAATAAGGGAGTTCGGATGCGAGGACGATATGACGGTATTGGTGGTGCGAGTAGATGCGCGTAACTGATAAACAAAGGTTCCCAAGACTGTTTGGGAGATGGCCCTTCCTTATTAAAAAATGGCACTACGGGAGATTAATCAAAAACATTGCGTTGCCAGGAATGAATAATGCGCCCATTAAGCGGTTAGACTGGGAACAAATAGAAAGTACCAGATATAAGCCGCAAGGGGGCAGAGGAATGGTAAAAGGAACCCAAAGACGGATTATCGTTGTAAAATCACCGGACCCGAAAGTGTTCGAGGAAGCGATTTTTATAATAAGAGATGACCTTTTTGGACGAAAGGGGGTCAGCGAGCAGGAAATTATCAGGGAAGCCCAGCGGGTTGCGGATGACTATATAAAGAGCACCATCGGGCGGAAGCACAGACTGCTGGCAAAACTGCCCGCGCCCGCTTTTGCCGCCGCAGGTGCGGCCGCCACCGGTATTGCCTGGCTGGCCATGAAGCTTGTAGGAGCATAAAAGCTCTTGTCCATATAGGTTTCAAAAAAACAGTTCGGATTGCTCCGGGCTGTTTTTTTGTTGTCATTGGTAGAAAATGTGCTATAATAGCCTTATGTTTGTAATGCTCCGGCAATTGCCCTGACCCTGGCAGTGCGGGGTTAGAGTTTGATAGATATAATTACTGTGGGGAGGCTGGGCTATGCTCCTTCAACTGGTGACGATAGCAGTTGTAATAGTCGTATATTTATTAACCGAAAACCTGGTGGTAACAATCCTAATTTGCCTTGCCCTTTTTCTTATTGAAAGAGATGTGAGACCAATATATATGTCCGCGTGGCATAAAAGGTTTCCTCCCCAGTCATTTAATATTCTTAAAGAAGAAAACATGGAGGATGGTTTCGGCCAGGGCATGAGGGTGCTTATAATCACCCAAGCGGCCAGGCTGGACCCGGAAGAGGAAGGTCACAGGGAAATACTTGAAGACCTCCTCAGCCAGGCTGTCTCCAGCCTCAGTGAAGAACATTCCATCTTCCGCGTCAGATACAATACCGTGGCGGATAAGGGCCTGCCGGTTCAGATTAGCAGCACCAACTGCGGGGAAAGCAACCGCAGCGTCAGAAAGGCCTTCTTTAAATGGCTGGGTCTGGACGAAATAAAGCCTTTCAAAGGCGAGTCCAACAGGGAGAACTTTATACACGACTGCGTTTTCACTGACCCGGAAAGCGGGGAAACAAAATCCGCCGCAGTAATCTTTTTGTTCGATAAGAACCTGCCTGCGGAATAAAATTCTCAAGATAAGCCAATATTAAACCCGGCGGTTCAAAAATTGCCGTCCGCCGGAAACGGAAGGCTGACCTATCGGGCAAATATTAATTTGATAATTTTTCCGAAACGCGGGGTTTCAGGCCAAACTGCCTGAAACCTTGCTTTTGTTTTGTTGCAACGCGCCGATATAATTATAACGATTATTAAAGGGTTATTCTGTCAGATTTGGTTGTAATACTCTGGATTAGGTGATAAAATAAATTGCATGCTTATTGGGGGTAGTGTCGAATGGGCATTCTAATAAAGGATATTTTGGCGGTTCTGCCCGGCGGCGTGAGCCGTAAGTGCACCCTCTATATTGACGGTGAGCGTATCCATTCGGTGGACAGGGAGCCTGAGAACTTTCGCGCCGACAGGATTATTGACGGGGACCGTAAGCTAATGATACCAGGCCTGGTCAATGCCCACGCCCACGCCTACATGACCCCTTTCCGGAATTGGGCGGACGACCTGGATTTCAATACCTGGCTTTTCAAAAAAATCATGCCCATGGAGGACGCCTTGAGCAGCGAGGACGCCTACTGGGGCTCAATGCTGGCCTGTATGGAGATGATAAAAGGCGGGGTCACGTGTTTCCTTGACATGCATATGTTCCCGGGCTGCTCCGCAAGGGCGGCCCTGGACTTAGGTCTCAGGGCGGTAATCTCCCGGGGGCTCTCCGGCGGAGCGGAAGACCCGGAAGGTGGCCTGCGGCGATTGAGGGAGGCCCTGGAGGAAATCAGGGAGTTTTCCGGCGCCCCCAGCCTCAGCTTCATGCTGGCCCCCCACGCTCCCTATACCTGCGATGAGGCATATCTGTGTTTCGTGGCGGAAAAGGCACGGGAGCTGGGAGTGGGCATTAATACCCATCTTTCCGAAAGTCTGAGCGAGATTGAGGACATTAAAAAGAAATACGGCTGCAGCCCCGTAGAGCTTTATGACCGATGCGGCCTGCTGGGAAGGAACACCGTGGCGGCCCACTGTGTTCATCTTTCCCCGGAAGACATGGATTTGCTGGCCCGGCGGGGGGTTAGCGTGGCCGTGAACCACGCCAGCAACCTTAAGCTGGCTAACGGCATAGCGCCCGTTACAGAGCTTCAAAAGCGTGGAATTAACCTCTGCCTGGGAACGGACAGCGCCGCCAGCAACAACAGTCTCAGCGTGCTTCGGGAACTGGCTCTTGTGACCCTGCTCCACAAGGGAACAAGCGGGGATCCCATGGCGGTCACCGCCGCGCAGGGCTTTGACATGGCCACGGCAAACGGGGCCAGGGCTCTGGGCCTTCAGGGTAAAGCCGGGGAGATTAGGCCGGGGTTTTTGGCGGATTTGGCCATTTTCGATTTAAACCAGCCCGGTATTACTCCCTTAGGAGACCCGGTATCCGCCCTTGCTTATTCGGGAGCGGGGCTTTCGGCCCACACCATAATTATAAACGGCCGTATTATACTTGAAAACGGAGAATTTACATCCATTGACCCACAGAGGGTATATTTTGAAGTTGAAAAGACTTGCGCCAGGCTGGGGATATCTTAACAGGGGGAAACAACAATGTCCGAAATTCGCGATATATCACTTGCCCCCCAGGGCGAGCGTAAAATACAGTGGGCTGCCGCCCACATGCCCGTATTGTCCGGCATCGCAGCCGAATTTGCGGAAAAAAAGCCCTTTAAGGGGCTGAAAATTGCCCTTTCCGTCCACATGGAGGCAAAAACCGCTTTTTTGTGCCGTGTTCTGGCCCAAGGGGGCGCCGAGATGCATGTTACAGGCTGCAACCCTCTGTCCACTCAGGACGACGTAGCGGCTGCCGTGGCCGCAGGCGGTATAGATGTCCACGCATGGTATGGGGCCATGCAGGAGGAGTATGAGCGGCACCTCTGCGCGGTTCTGGAATGCGTTCCTAATATCATCATTGACGACGGCGGAGACCTTGTAAATCTCATGCATACCAAATATACCCACCTTATACCCCACGTGATAGGGGGCTGCGAGGAGACCACCACGGGCATACACCGCCTTAGGGCAATGGCAAAGAGGGGAGAGCTGCGCTTCCCCATGGTCATGGTAAACGAGGCGGACTGCAAGCACCTCTTTGATAACCGCTACGGCACCGGCCAGTCCGTGTGGGACGGCATAAACCGCACTACCAACCTGATTGTGGCTGGAAAAAATGTAGTGATTGCAGGCTACGGCTGGTGCGGAAAAGGGGTGGCCATGCGGGCAAAGGGCCTGGGAGCCCGGGTTATAATAACGGAAATAGACCCCGTTCACGCCCTGGAGGCTGTTATGGACGGTTTCGCAGTGATGCCTATGGATAAGGCCGTCTCGGAGGGCGATATGTTCATATGCGTTACCGGTTGCCGGGACGTAGTTAGAGCCGAGCATTTTGAAAAGATGAAGGACGGGGCCGTCCTGTGTAATGCGGGGCATTTCGACCTTGAGATAGACATTAGGGCCCTTGACAAGATGGCCATAGAGCGGTTCGAGGCCCGGCATAATATCCGGGGCTACAGACTGGAAGGGGGCAAAACCCTGTACCTGCTGGCCCAGGGCAGGCTGGTAAACATTGCAGGCGGGGACGGGCACCCAGCAGAGATTATGGATATGAGCTTTGCCATTCAGGCCCTGAGCGCCGAGTATTTGGCAAAAAACCAGGGCAGGCTGCCTGCAGACCTTATTCCGGTGCCCCGGGAAATAGACGATGCCGTGGCCAGGCGCAAACTGGCCGCCATGGGCGTCAAGATTGACGAACTTTCTCAGGAACAGAGGGATTATTTAGGGTTATAAAAATAGTTTATAAAAATTCAAGGCTGTATTTTATTCGGAGGTGAGCGCTATGGAAAACAAGGATATGGAGATTGTGCACAAAGAGCTTTTTGAGCTCCTTGAAAACCGACGAATAAAGCAGCTCCAGCAAATTTTAGAGGGTATGAATGAATTTGACGTTGCCGCATTTCTGACTGAGCTGAAGCCTCAGCAGATGGCAATGGTCTTCCGCATGCTTTCAAAGGAGAAAGGCGCCGAGGTTTTTGCCAACCTGGAGGTAGAGGAACAGGAGCAAATAATCAATTCCATCACAGACGCTGAACTTGCGGGAATCATAGAGGAACTGTATCTGGACGACGCAGTGGACATGATGGAGGAACTACCCGCAAACGTGGTAAAGCGTGTTATGCGCATCGCGACCAGCGAGACGCGGGAACTGATAAATCAGTTTTTGAGGTATCCAGAATACTCCGTGGGCAGCATTATGACGGCGGAGTATGTGGATTTGAAAAAATATATGAACGTCCTAGAATCCATTGCCAGAATAAGGCGTATTGGGAAGGACAGGGAGACTATATATACCTGCTACGTTACCAGCGCCGACCGGCGGCTGGAAGGGGTTGTGACTTTAAGGGAACTGCTTCTGGCCGATGATGATGAAGTCATAGAGAACATCATGGACACCAAGGTCATATATACCACCACCACAGAAGATAAAGAGAGCGTTATAAACCTTTTTTCCGACTATGATCTGCTGGCCGTTCCGGTAGTGGATAAGGAAGGACGCCTGGTTGGGATTGTCACCGTTGACGACGTCATCGACGTCATGCAACAAGAGGCCACCGAGGATTTCGAAAAGATGGCCGCCATAACCCCTTCGGACAGACCCTATATGAAGCTGGGCGTACTTGAACTGTGGAGAAACCGCATACCTTGGCTTTTGCTGCTCATGATAAGCGCGACATTCACGGGCATGATTATCTCTAATTTTGAGGATGCTCTGGCCGCCCAGGCGGCGCTGATGGCCTTTATACCTATGCTCATGGATACAGGCGGAAATTCCGGCAGTCAGTCCTCCGTTACCGTAGTGCGCGGCCTTTCCCTGGGCGACATTAAGTTTGCGGATATTGGGAGCGTCATGTGGAAGGAAATGCGGGTAGGACTGCTCAGCGGCATTTCTCTGGCCGCTATCAACTTTATTAAAATGCTTCTGGTGGACCGGGTACTGTTGGGCAATTCCGATATCAGCGTTATGATAGCGGCTGTGGTGTGCCTTACGCTTGTGTCAACAGTGCTTATTGCAAAGCTTGTGGGCTGTTCGCTACCTATGCTTGCTGAAAAACTTGGTTTTGACCCGGCTGTTATGGCCAGTCCCTTTATCACAACCATAGTCGATGCATTATCCCTTTGCGTCTACTTTAGCGTGGCAAGGGTCATACTCAAAGTATAACGAGGCGATTTGTTAATGGAGATATCATCAATAATAAACCTAATGCTAATTCTGCTGATTTTGCTTCTGGTTGGAGTCTTTGCACGTAAAACCGGGGTTATTAATGACCAGGCAAACAAGCACCTCACGCGTATAGTGGTTGTTTTGGCGCAGAGCGCCATGATTCTTGCTGCCGTTATGAACGCGGAGCCTAGTCTTACAGGACTGGAGCTGCTGGGACTTGTTGGCATATCTTTTGTCGCTTATGCCATAATGCTTGTTGTAGTTGTTCTTTTTACATGGGTTCTAAGAATAAAACCCGGAGACAGGGGAGTATTTCAGTTCATGGCATTGTTCGGAAACGTAGGATTTATGGGGTTCCCGATAGTTGCTTCCCTGTTCGGTGACGCCGCGGTTTTTTACGCCTCGTTGTTTAACATACCGTTCAATCTTCTTACATACTCCCTGGGCGTAATGATGATTTCCTCGGGCAGCGGAAAAAAGGCCAGAATCAACTTTAAACAGTTTTTAAACGCTCCCCTCATTTCCGCTGTCGTAGCCGTGCTTATATTTGTATTGAAAATACCCATTCCGAAACCTATTGCCGGGGCAACGGAGCTTTTAGGCGATATGGTGGTGCCCGCCGCGATGCTGGTAATAGGTTCATCTCTGGGGAATATGTCTTTGAAGGAAGTATTCGGCGACTGGCGGTTATACGTTTTAGCGCCTGTAAAGCTTATTCTAATGCCTGTTATAATCTGGGCCATTCTCAGGATTTTTGTGACTAATCCCCTTATTCTGGGCATGGCTACGGTGCTTGCCTCAATGCCCGTTGCTGCCAACTCCACCTTGCTTTGTATAGAGTATAAAGGCAACGAGGCTCTTGCCAGCAAAGGCGTATTTATCACAACTGTGCTTTTGGTGCTGACCATACCCCTGACAGTATACTTGCTGCTGGTATAAAGCCTTTTCATTGACAGAGGGAACATAATTGAAACTGTTGCGTCATATATGCATTGGTGACGGGAGTACTGGCCGCACCGGTTTTCCGGAGGGGTTTGATTCCTTCATCATAATCAACATTAATGGGGGAGACGAGATGAAAAAGACCAGAGCAGCCATTCTACTTTGCGCCATGCTTGTGATTCTTGCCTTGCTGGTCGGCTGCGGCGGCAGCGGGAGCTCAAAAGCCGAAGACATGGTTGAAAGCCCATCGGAAATGTACGATTATAATTCGGGTGCCGGACTGAATTATGACGAAGAGGCGGCCCCTCCGGTGCCTGCTCCGCAAGCAGGGAAAAACGATGGTGCTGTTTCGGGAGGAGGGGTTGGAAGCACTGCAACCATCAGCCAAAAGCTAATCTACACCCTTGACCTTAGCATAGAGACCCTGGATTATGAGGCATCCATACGTTCGATTGAGGAGCTTACAAAGGAGTATGGAGGTTACATTGAATATGCCAACGTGGACAACAACCGCATCAGGGAAAATGACCTGAGAACGGCATCCTTCACTCTGAGGATACCGGCGGAGTCCCTGGATGACTTCGAGAAATCCTGCGGAAACATAGGCGGCATATTTAACAGAAGCCGCAGGACCGAGAACGCAACGGCCGCCTATATCGACCTGACCGCCCGCCTGGAGAACTACAGGGTAGAGGAGGAAACCCTCCGCCAACTGCTGACCCAGGCCAAGGACATAGATACCATAATAGCCCTTAATACCCGGCTCACCGAGGTGCGCTATCAGATTGAGAGCATAGAGTCCAGCCTGCGGAATATTGACTCCCTTGTGTCCTACAGCACGGTAAATATTCACTTGTACGAAGTGATAAAACCCACTGCCGTGGAAGATGACGTGCCCCGCACCTTTGGGGAGCGGGTCTCCGCCCGGATGAAAAACACCAGGGAGCGCTTCGTTAATGAGATGGAGCGTATCGGGATATATGTGTTTGGCGAGCTGCCCCTGGCCCTGCTGTTGTTCATCATTAAGCTTATTCCCATTATTGTAATTGTGGTCATTATCCTGCTTATCTGGAGAGCCGTCAGAAGAAAAAGGCAACTGAAAAACGGCCAGGACGCAAAGCCTGCAATTTGGGAGCGCCGGCCGGCAGACAGCCGGGGCTCAGGACCCAAGGATAACAGCAATACCTCCAAGCCGGATGATGAAAAGAAATAAATAAAAAGGACATTATCACTCCGCAAGCAGAACTTGCGGAGTGATTTTTCCTTGTTTCCCGTTTTCACTTCAATAAACTTTTGATACTAAGTTCTTGACTTTAAAGGGGATCTATTTTATAATAACAAAGCTGACTTTGAAGCCATTGGATAAGGCTCAGAGAAAGGCTTGGAGCACAACCATATAAAATCTGGAGAAGTCGCGTAGCTGGTCGAGCGCGCACGATTGGAAATCGTGTATACCCCAAAAGGGTATCGAGGGTTCGAATCCCTCCTTCTCCGCCACATTCGTGACCGTAATAACGGTCACGGATTTTTTTAATTAGCACATTAAAACTAAACAGCCAAGCAGGAAAGTAAAATAAAAGCTTCCGCCATACAGCGGAAGCTTTTTGCTATTTAATAGCTAAAGTCACATCATCAATGTAATATTCGGTGAAGCCCTCAAAGCCTGAATCTGTTCCTATAATCAGGTATAAGCGGCCTTCGGAATCGGTTTTTACGCTGAAAGAGGCCTCCATTCGCTTAAACACAAAGCCTTCGGGAGCGCCATTAGGTTTTGCCATGTTGCCTATGACCCGCATTGCCTTGCCGCTGTCACTTTGGGCTCCCTTGTCGATATTAATTCTGAAGTTGTTGTTTTCGAGTACTACCTCCGGCTTGACCGTAGAAGCGCCGCATTTAACAAAAACGGCTTCGCCGGGAGGGCCGCCAATTCCTATCAAGCCGCCCTCAACATCTGTGGCAAGGAGAAACTCCACGTCAAAGGTGTACTCCCTGTTAGGCTCAAGGCCGCTTATTTCTTTGAAATACCCCATGAAGATATCATCGCTACGGTTATGCGAGGCGATATACAGCCCCATGCTTTCCCTGCCCTCTACGGGAATTTCCCTGTAATCCCAGGTCAGCTCGTAAATATCGTAATTTCCCGTTGGGTCATAATGGTAATCCGCAAATATGGCTTCAAAGCCCAACGTGTCCTTTTCAAATACATAGCTGTACTTTTGAATCTCTATGCTGTTTTCGTCAAACTCAATACCATGTGCAAATCTAAGAAAGTCTGCTTCCACAAAGGAAGTGCCGTTTATTAATGTCACCTTGTTTTTGAGCGCATACTCCTGACCGGAAACTTTGGCTTTATCGCTGCCGACATGTAAACTGTACAGCTCTTTGGTTTGAGAATGGACCTTTATCTCCTTCATAGACCCATTCCATGTTACACGGCAGTTTAAGGACTCGGCAAAGGAGCGCAGAGGAATCATTATCTGGTCATCAAGGATATAAGGTTCTGTATTCAGAGTAATCTCTTGCCTCACCGTAATTTTTTTGCGGGGGACTTCCGATGCAATCGCCTGTGTGGATGGGATAAGCATCATTAATGCCGATACAACGGCAATAAGCGATGTTTTAATTTTCACACCATAGCCTCCTTTGAGTGTTATGCTATATAGACGTTATAGAAGCGTATTTGTTCCTAGTATTGTAAGATATTTCATCTCTGTTAATATCCGGGATAGACTTGCAATTTTGCAGCCGCGAAAACCGGCAAAACAATGCATTACCTTATTGATGTGTTTACGTATTTTTCCTATCGTTATAATTGGACTGTTATGGGTTGTATTGCCCAATTTATTTGCGGAGGACATCTTCCCGGGTGATAACAGGGGTTATCTGAACCAGGAGCTCCCGCTACAAGAGCCCAGGCGGCCCAGGTTTTGATGAGATTCATGACAAGTCTGATGTAATAATGCAACTCAAATAGTAAACAGTTCCCTTGTCATTCGACAGGGGACTGTTGCGTTTTGTAAGTAATCGCTTTTCCGGTTTTAGACGGCAAAGCACTGACTTGCGGGGTTTATCACGCAATCGGAGTATGGGATTTTGAACTCCCGGATTCCGCTGGCGTATGGGGCTATATCGTATTGCTGGTAGTAGACCACTATGCCCTGAGGGGTGCAGTAAAAGCTGTTTTCGTTGAAAGTCTCCCGAATAAGTTCATGGTAATTTTCGAAATATATTTCAGGATTTTTTGCTATCTGAGCCTCCACTTTCTTGAATATATACTCTCTGCAGCCGGGCGGGCACTGCACCAGCCTGCAGAGCTTTACCAGCCCGCATTTTTGCAGATTCCAGGTTTGTGACTGCCTTACGGTGGCGCCGTGGGCCCCTCCCGTATACTCGTATTGATCCATATAAAGGCTAATAATGCAGGACTGGGAGTATGTTACCTCAAATTCCTGTATCACCTCAAATACTCTTACGGGGTATCCGTGTTCCACCGCCTCCTTGTACTGCTCTACGGCGAGGCTGAACAGCTCCTCTTCCGCACGTTTTTTGTATTCCAGAGCCTTATTCCTGTAAAACTTGTTTACCACAGTCAAGCACATCTGGTAGCGTGAGGCCCTAAACTCGGGATATTCTATTCTGTAGGAGAGCAGGATTTTATCGTCATACTTTAACTCATCCTGAAGAATGACCTTGTTAACTGTGACAATGTTTGTTTCCAATAATATCACCTCATATCAGACTATGTAGCATTTCTGATACCAGTGATTGCAGTTTCATGGAATTTACAAATAAAAAGAGGACACAAATGAAAAAACTGTAATATCAGAAAAAAATGGGAACTTATGATAAGAGGGGCATTATGAGTCAGGAAATCAACAACAGGGAGTACAGACAGAAGGTAATAAAGGATCTGATTTCTCGGCTTCATGCAGGAAAAAAGTCATGTAGGGCGTGGACGATGAGATTCGAAGCCTTATTAAAGAAGTTTCCGCAATGCATGAACAGGTCGATATGGATTTGCGGCAGCTAAAGGAAAAGGCAAAAACCACGATTGAAAAAATAACCGAGATGATATACAAGGAAGAAAACATTCTGGTGCCAATGCTCGTGGAGCACCTGACCCAGGATGAGTGGAAGAACATTGCCGATGAAAGCTACGATTTGGGCTTCTGCCTTATCGCAGATCCCCCCGTATGGAACCCGGAAGGGGAAAACAGCAGCCGCCCTCTGAGGCGCCTGCGGCGGGAGAGGGCAGGGTTCGCCTGCCTTCTGGGAGCTTCACGGTGCATGAACTTACGGCCATGCTGAACACCCTGCCCTTTGACATCACCTTCGTGGATAAAAATGACGAGGTAAAATACTTCTCACAGGGTGCGGAGCGGTTCTTCCCCAGGACGACGGCGGTTCTGGGCCGCAAGGTCACAAACTGCCATCCCCCCGCCAGCATGCACATTGTGGAGGGCATTGTTTCAGACTTCAAAAACGGCAAAAAAGACCATGAGGATTTCTGGATAAAAAAGGGCGAGTTCTATATTTATATTCGCTACTTTGCAGTTAGAGACGAAAAGGGCGAATATGTCGGCACTGTGGAGGTGACTCAAAATATAGCCCCCATTCAGAAGATAACCGGTGAAAAGCGCCTGGTATCCGATTGAATTTAAGATAAAAAAATCGGGAGAGTATTTTTTAATACTCTCCCGGTTTTCGTTAGAGGGGAATGCGTCCGCTTAGGGACTAACGGGTATTTCGCCGGAGCGAACCAAATCCACAAAGATTCTAGCAAGTTTCGGGTCAAACTGGGTGCCGGCGTTGTTCTCAATTTCATCGGCGGCGTGCTCCGCAGAAAAGGGGCTCCTGTAAGAGCGGTTTGAGGTCATAGCGTCAAAGGCATCTGCAATGGCGAGACATCGGGCGGCAACGGGGATTTCCTCACCGGCAATGCCCCGGGGGTATCCCATGCCGTCCCAGCGCTCATGATGTCCGATGGCTGCGGGAATCAGGTAGTCCATGGAGGGAAGATGGCGTATCATGTGGATGGAGTTGTTCACATGACTCTTCATTATTTCAAACTCTTCCTCCGTCAAGCGCCCCTTTTTGGTGAGTATATGTTCGGGAATGCTTATTTTTCCGATGTCGTGAAGGAGCGCAGCCTCGTAGATTATACGTATCTGGTCTGCATTAAGGCCCGCCGCCGTGGCCAGGATGGAGGCATAGAGGGCTACATTTCGGCTGTGACGGTAGGTGTAATGATCTTTGGCGTCGATGGCTGCGGTAAGGGCAAAGATGGTGGTTGAATTGGCCTTGTATATACTGCTGTTTGAGCCCTGTTCCACTATTTCGTGCGCTTTTTCGGATATTCTTTTGGAAACCGGCGTAACACCTTTGAACATGGAGATTTTATTCTTGCCGTTGCACTTTGAGCGATATGCCGCAAGGTCCGCATTATCCATAAGCTCCTTTGCGGAGGAGGCGGCATAGGGGGCGACACAAATGCCGCCGCTTACCGTTAGCGGTTTGAGGTGGCTTCTCTCGGGAGTCATGTTGATGCCCGCGATTCTCGCCTGGATATCCCGGGCAAGGATATTTGTTCGCCTTCCGTCATAACCCGGCAGAAGCACTGCAAACACCTTTCCGCTGCATCTGAAAACCGTACCGGCATTGCCAACACAGCGGGAGATAATACCGGCAATCATGCGCAGGGCTTCGTCTCCCTCTTTTGCCCCGTAAAGGTGGTTGTATAGCTTAAAATCGTCCAGGTCTAAATACAACAGGGCAAGGCTGCTGTTGCGGCAGGCTTCAAACTCCTCTTCGATTCTCTCCACGAAGCATCTGTAATTGTATACGCCTGTAAGGCTGTCTGTGCGGGCTTCCTGGTAAATGCGCTCATACAGGCTGGCATTTTTTACGGCAATGGAGGCAATGGAGCTGATGGCGGTGAGAAAACTAAGCTCGGAATTAGTAAACCCTGCGCCTTTTTCCTTTTCTGTGAGTAAAATGAGGCCTATGACCTTGTCATTGTCCCTGAGGGCCACCATGCATCCAAGCTCAAGAGAGCGGAAAAGCTCTTTCTCGGACTCCCACATGGACAGGTACAGAGGCGTGAACTTAAATTCACGGAGTATGAAGTAGGGTTCATCATGAATGTTAAAGTAAGTAATACAGGGGTTGTCCAAAGCAATTGAAAAGGAGAGGGGGGTGAGAGGCCGCGAGCTGTATTTTGCCACAAACCCGTTCTTCTGGGCCAAGCATATGTAGACTTCTTTAACAGGGATTTCGGCCTTTATGACGTTTACAAGCTTCTCCATTATATCGTTGGTACTAAGGCTTTTTGAAACGGATTTGCTAAAATCGTTGAGAAGGCGTCCCTGTTGCTCCTCCCGGTTGAATATCCTGTCCAGAAGCCTTTTCAACATGATTAAAACTATGGCCATGGTGCCGGAATAAAGGAGCATTACTATGGTGACCGCCACTGTGTCCCCCACATTGAGCAGGTCTGCAACAGTGTTTATGAGAGGGGTGACAAAGTATGACGACAGCAAAACGCAGACAACTGCCGATACCAAAAGCAGCAGACTGCGGGATATTATCAGAGTCAGGCGGAACATGCGCTTCCGATACATGGAGTTCATTAGTAGAAGGGCGAAAACGATTCCGGATAGCGTATCCCACGGAAAAACATTCCCGGGTCTTATCTGGACCATATTGCCGACTGCCATGACAATACAGCCCAAAATTATCGATCTCAGCCCAGGTGTGTGAGAGCCTTTTTCTTTTATTAAGTTGATGAAGATTTTAAAGATGGAAAAGACAATACAAAGGAAGAAGGCTAGGGGTATTGCAATGGGCCAGTTCATTTCATAAAGGTATACCGTGCCGCCGTCGACGATGGTCGGCTTCGGAGGCCCGAGGAAAATGCCCGTAGGCGTCAATATAAGTATGATGAGCGTGCCCACTGCCCAAACAGTTTTTAAGAAATAGCCCTTTACGTTGGCAAAGCTGTAGACAAAATAGTATATGAGAAAGGCCAGCGAGAACAGCGCGAGAAGTGATATGTAATACCAGAATTCCATTCCGGGATAGAACTGCAGGCGCATGAGTATAGAGCCGCCGGTCCAAATTATGAAGCCGCCGATCATTATTATGAATGCACGAATTTCCGGGGTTTTCTTGGCTGCCATAAAGGTTATGAACATCAGGCAGTAGCAGCACAGAGCAGTAAGATTGACGTATAAGTACGGGACTGAATTCACTCCGTGCTCACCTCCTCTTGGGGGGCAATCCTGAATTCTGCCTGATATTTCAAAAGCCTTGATATATCAGTGGAACCTGGATTGATTTTAGGAAGCTGCCTCCCGGTGGAGGCCATATATCCCGCAATCGTGCCATACTTTAGGATGGTTATTTGCAGGGGCTCCATGCCCAGCAGTTTTTTAAGGTCGTGGTAGTCGCTGTCAAAATACCTGAAATAGACGGACAGGTGCTCCGTCAAGACCTGTTTGGTAATGGCATCAGACTCCTGGGAGCTGGGAGGGAGCTCGATGTACATGTGCAGGAAGGGGAAACCTCTCTCGTCGAATTCCTTTTTGGCAAGCCAGTCGCCTATATCCAGCTTTGAAAGGCGGATTACCTCATTAATGGAGGATTCGGTGATACGTGTAAAGCCGGCAATATCAATGACAGTAGGTATACGGTCCAAAAATGTAAACCGAGGCAGCTTACCGTTCCCGGCGGAAAGGCAGCGGTACATATCCCCTATGCGGTAGCGTATGAAAGCGCCGCCGTGCAGCACGCTGATTACTAGCTCGTAGTTTATGCCGGCTTCAACCTGGTCCATAAGGCAAGTTATGGGGGTGTATGAGCGGTCCTCCAGGTTGCGCTGCATTTCGCTTTCGGGTATGAATTCGTAGAAGCAGGCGTCGGGGAAGAAAACCATGCCCCGCTGCTCCCAAGTTTCCACGGCAATGCAGGTGGACTCGGTGCCTGCCGCCAAATCAATGGGGGTGATGCCCCAGGCCTTTGCCAGAATTTTCTTGTAGCAGTTGGCGTCCGTGCCCGCGCTTATCATGCCCTTGAGGTGGAAGATATCGCCGGGGGTGATAAGACGCCCGTCCCGGCGGCTTATGTATTTGGCTTTCAGGTATCTGGCGGCAATAAGGGGATGGACCGTTTTTTTCTTGGAAATACCGGCGCTTTTCCCGAAATTTTCGGTTATGTAGTTAGCAACGCTGCCAATGGCGAAAAAGTAGTCTATGCCGCCGTTCATAGCCATTTCAAAACCCTTTTTCATCCTCTCGCTGAAGCTCCCGGAATTGGTATTGCTGTCCGGCAGCCAGGCGATATCAATTTCCTCGTTAAGCAGAGAGGGAATAAGGCCTGTGGCATAGGGCAGGGGAGCGCCGCCGTACAGGATGCGGTCGCCTTTTTTGAAAGAGAAATCCCCATGGGACCGCCCGGATGCCAGCATGGCTGTGGCCACAAGGTTGCGCTTGTATGTATCCAGCATGCCCCGGGTGTATGGGGCAAGCTTTATTGGGCGAAGCCCGCCCTCCCAGGTAGTCTGAATCCAGACAACCGGTTCTCCCGGTAGCATATCGGCGCGTTTGGCCAGCAGAATTTCTGCATAATCCGAGTAGTCGGTGAGGGGGAATGCTGAGCGGAATTCGTCCACGTTTTTGGGCGTATTGCCCTTTAGTAGAGATTTGCCCAGGCCACAATTGCACCAAAGCCGGAGCTGCTCGTCCATGAGACGATGTTGGATGTACATATATTCGTCCATGGAAAGGTCCAGAAAACCGCAGTATTCCTTCCAAAGCTGCTCCTTGCTATTCTTTTTTAACTTATCCTGGAATCTCACCCGGCTAAATCCCCTTTTTTGTATTTTTAAAGAATCTGAGGCAGTAGATTATGCTGTCAGCGTTGGGAATGAGGAAAGGAACCTTTTCCCTGTACTCCCCGTAACCGTCAAGAAGTCGGGGAAATACGACAATATCCTCAAAAAGGGCAAGAAGAACATTCAGGACTATGTATGCAATGGCGCTATATATGGAAAAAGCTGTGGAAACGGATAGGCATATGAAAAATAGCGAAAGCCACAGCACCCCCGGATGGCGGCACAAGGCGTAAATGCCGACAGTACATACGCTGCGCTTTTGGCCAGGTTTAAAATATGCGTCGTTCACAGGTATGGCAAAAAACAGGGAATAGACCGTCAGCGCCAGAAAAATGAGCGCACAAAGGTTAAAGATTAATTTAATAGGCAAACTGGCCGCAGCTGCATGGGAAAAGGCCTGAAAGCCGACGGATATGATGAGCAGTAAGGCGCCAAGGGGAAATAAAAACCTCAGGGTATTTTTCCTAAAAAATACGTCGTTGAGGTCGCTGAGAAAGAATAATATAAAAGAGAGTATCCCCAGAAAAAACATATAAGGCTCCCTAACCCAACGCTTCGTGAAATTATAGAAAATTGGAAAAATTTTTCCATGCTATAACAGTATAATATATTTATTTTACTATTTCAACAAAAAAGTTCAAATTATCCAACCTTTTTGCAGGAATGACAAAAATAATGGGTTTTTTAAAAGCTTTTGAAAACATGTTTATAAAACTACGGCAATAATATGAAAATATTGGATATTCTTCTTTCGTAAGATCAATATTTTGCTAAATTTTATAAAAAAATCTAAATTGTCAAGCCGGTTAATAAAACCAGCTTTACAAAACTTTAATATTATATTAATATAATTGGTAATTAATCGTAAGGCAATTACAAAAAAGGGGGTGGGACCATTAATACCAAATATCCAATTCGCAATGCTTTTGGCTTTGTAAAACCCCATAAGCATGTCCTGTGCCCTGACAACAATCTGCTTATGGGCGCAGGGGGACCCTTTAAGAATATCCCCCCTAATGATTCATCTGCCATAAGAGCGCAGAATTGCAAGGCAGTGGACAGACTTTTATATGAGAATAATGGGTTGACAAAAAACGAGATATCCCAGCGGCTGTCCCTGAGCATGCCTACTGTCGCCGGCATATTGCAGGAAATGGAAGAAGACGGCATACTGGAATACTATCAGGAAAAAGATGTGGCCACCGGAAGACCGCCGTTAAAATATTTGCTGAGCAGCAAAACCCATGTATGCGTTGCCGTTCTGATTAGGGATGATTATTTTAAAACTCTTATATGCGATGTCCATGGCAGAAGTCTTTTTTCAGCCTCTTTTTCCCTGCCTTATGAAAATAACGGCGAATATTGGGAAGAAGTATGTAGTCTCATCTCCAAAAGCATGGACAGCTGTGAACTGGAACTTAAGAAATCCATAGGAGTCAACGTCATTCTTTCCTGCCAGGTGGACCCGATTGAGCATTTAATAATTGACAGACAGCATGGCGAAAAATTTAGCTACTTTAATATTAATCAAATGGAAACAATGCTGGGGGCGCCTGTTTACTTAAATAATTTCTATGAATCCGCCGCCTTCGAGCTGGGAAGCACCGTGGCTCCCCAGGGAAACTGTATTTATCTTCATATTTCGGATGTCATTCAAAGTGTCTGTATGGCGGGTGGCAGAATTTTCCGAACCTGGGAAAATGAACTTGGGACTCTTGGCCATATTACTCTGGTGCCTTTGGGGAAAAAGTGCAGGTGCGGGAAGTTCGGCTGTGCCCAGGCCTATTGCTCAACGGATGTCTTTAAAGAGGTTTTTGGAGAGGACATTGCTGGCTTTCTTGAGGATAGGTCAAATACTCCGCAAAAGCAGATGTTCTGGCACGAATATATTTTCCTTCTTTCGATACTTATCTCAAATCAATATAATATTTTTAAAATGCCGGTTTATATAGGGGGCGAGCTTGCCAAATATCTTAGCGGGGAGGATATAGAGTTACTGAATACTATGGTGTGCAATGCCACCGGAAGCCCCTATTGCCTGTATCTGGCCGGAGATTCAGAGGAGTTGGCGATATATGGGGCAATCAAAATCCTTTTGCACAACTTTAAATAAGCGGAGGATGGCAAAAAAACAGTGCTGACCGGTACGGGACGAGGTCAGCACTGTTTAAATTGAACAACAGTTTTATATCTGACTGGCAGCATCGAAGGCGGTGCGGGTGCATATGCGGATATTTTTTGCCACTTTACAGTCCCCCAATCTGAAGAAGACGGGAGCGCAGTATCTGAAGGATTCAGCCAAATCGGCTCTGGCGCGCATGCCGGCGCTGAACACCACCGTATCCGCTTCAATGAAGTGCTCCTTGCCCTCCGTATCAAAATAGCCCACGGAAGATTCAGTTATGCTGCTGCATTTTGAGTTCAAGTAAACCTTGCAATGCTTTGGAACAAGGTCGTTGATGGCCAGATAGGGGGCATAGCAGGAGTCGGGGGCCAGTTCACTTCTCATCTCAAGGACAGAGACATCCTTTCCGCCCTCCATGGCAAGATACAGGGCGGTCTCGCAGCCCACCTCGCCGCCGCCGATGACGACAATCCTTTGTCCCAGCTTGTTAAGATTTCCGAAGCACTCCTCGGCGGTGACCACATTGGGGCCTCCGGAGCCGGGGATGGGGAGTATGATGGGGTCGCTGCCTACGGCGGCGAACACCACATCCGGAGCCTCCGCCCTTATCATTTCGGGAGTGGCCTCCACGCCGAGCCTGATTCTGACGCCCAGTTTTTCAACCATATTCAACTGGTATTTAAGGAAATCGCGCAGATCGTATTTAAAGTCAACGTGCTCGGCGAACACAATCTTGCCGCCCAGCCTGTCCTTTTTCTCGTAAATGGTGACGTCATGACCACGCCGGGCCGCATATATGGCTCCGGCCATGCCGGCGGGCCCGCCGCCGATGACGGCCACTTTCCTGGGCGTTGTCGCGGCGAGGATGAACTTGTCAAGTATGTATTCCCTGCCCACGGTGGGGTTGACGCTGCATGCGAACTCCAGCTCAGTATCATAGGCCAGGCAGTAGAAACACTTGATGCAGGGAATAATCTCTTCCTCGCGGCCTTCCAGGGCCTTCCTTACGCAGTTGGCATCGGCTATGGCGCCTCTCGCCATGGCAACAATGTCCGCCTTGCCGGAGGCCAGGGTTTCCTCGATGAGGTCAGGTGTCTGGAAAGCGCCCAGGGTAAGGACGGGGATGGGGATGCCTGCTTTTTTAACGGCTTCCGCAAATTCCACGTTGCATCCGGGCTTGTAAAACTCAACGGGATGCATGCGGGTCTGGGTGATGTCTTCCATAACGGTTCCGCAGGAGATGTGCGCAATGTCAATCTTATCCTCAATCATGCGGAGAAACTTTATGCAGTCCTCGATTTCCCCGCCGCCCTCCACCAACTCGGAGCCGCTGACACGGACTTCGATGGGAACGAAGGAGCCGATTCTTTCGCGAATTTTGTCAATAATCATAATGGGGAACCGGGCCCTGCTTTCCGCGCTACCTCCAAATTCATCGGTTCGTGTGTTGTACCTGGGGGACAGGAACTGGCTGGGAAATACCCCGTGTCCGAAATGCAGCATTATCATGTCAAAGCCGACCTTAACCGCATGGGCGGCAGCTTCGGCGTAATCATCCGCCATGCGCTCCAACTCTTCCCCCGGAATCATAGGCAGGTATTCGCCGGTTTCCGGGTCCGTCTCTCCATTGACGGAATACATAATGCGGTTGCCGTTTTCGTCGAGAGCATGACGGGTGAAGGCCAAAAGTTCCAGGGATATGCGGGCGTCGAAGAAATGCACGGCGCTGGTGAGCCTGTACCAATAATTGTGGTAGCGCTCGTCGTAGATGTTGGGATCGCTGTGCATGGGGTTGTCCAAATCAAGCCTGTCGATATTCTGACAGGAAAATGTTATGCAGGCGGCCCCGCCCCGGGCTTTCTCCCGATAATGGGCAATAACCGCCTCAGTGGGATAGGGTTCTCCGGCGGATAGTAGGTGCGTACCCGTAGGGGCTGTCCAAATACGGTTTTTAAATACCATTTTTCCCTTGCCAATGGTTATGGGGCTAAAGATGTGAGGATACTTTTTATTCATTCTTATCGCTCCTTCTTATTTTAGCCGGGTTTATTCGCGGTTATGAAAAAGGGCAAGACCTTTGGTTGCGCAGGGATTATAATATATCGGGAAAGCATAATAATCCTTGAGCTTATTATATCATTTGCTCGTAATGCTTCAATAATTTACTGTCATTTGACATAGTGTCTTACAAAAATACAAAAATAAATCGAAAATCCCTTGACAGAAGAAGGATACTCTGATAATATTTCATAGCGCTCCAAAGACAGCAGGCTGCGAAAGCGGAAGTCCTGCCGAGGACAGCACCTAGATTTTTAGCTGCTTACTGTCCCCGTGTGTTTGCGCGCGGGGTTTTTATTTTGGGCGCAATCAATTACCCACGGAGGTGAAAGGAATGCCAAACGCGAAGGTTCTCAGCGAAAAGCAGGCTGTGGTCAGCGCTCTTGCAGAGCGCATGCGCAATGCCAGCTCAGGCGTCTTTGTGGACTATAAGGGCATCAACGTTGCACAGGATACGGAGCTTAGAAATGAGCTGCGTAAGAGCAATGTTGATTATTCCGTAGTCAAGAATACCCTGACTCGCTTTGCAGTACAGCAGGTGGGATTTCAGGAGCTTGAATCCATACTGAAGGGGACCACATCCCTTGCCACCACTACAGACGACCCCATCGCACCCATCCGTATCATCAGCGAGTTTTCCAAAAAGATGAACGGCAAGTTTACCATCAAAGCGGGGTTTATGGACGGACGCATCCTCACCACGGATGAAATCAATGAAATAGCTGCGCTGCCCGGAAGGGAAGCCCTCTATGCTAAAACCCTTGGTACCCTGCTTGCACCCATCACAAGCCTGGCCGTGGTTCTTGGCCAGATTCTTGAGCAGAAGGGCGGCACATTAGATGCACAGCCCGAAGCCGCCGCCGAATAATACGGGCGTAAAATCAGATTAACAGGAGGAAATAATAATGGCTAGCGAAAAAGTTACCGCTTTAATTGAAGAAGTAAAGGCCCTTACAGTTCTTGAGCTGGCTGAGCTGGTTCACGCACTTGAGGATGAATTCGGAGTATCCGCTGCCGCGGTTGCCGCGGCTCCCGTAGCCGGCGCAGCCGCAGCTCCCGCAGCTGAGGAGAAGACCGAGTTTGACGTCGTCATGACCAGCTTCGGTTCCGAGAAGATTAAGGTTATTAAGGAAATCCGCGGCATCACCGGTCTTGGACTGGCTGAGGCCAAGGCCCTGGTTGAGGGCGTGCCCGCCAAGGTCAAGGAACAGGTTTCCAAGGAAGAGGCCGAAGAAGTCAAGTCAAAGCTGGAGGCCGTCGGCGCCACAGTGGAGCTCAAGTAAGGATAACAAATCAGATAGCGGGAACAGTCTCCGATTGTTCCCGCTTATTTTATAATTAAAAATATTTTTTAATTCTGTCGTCTACCTTGTTGGGATCAGCGGTGGCGCTGATAGTAAATTTCACATTTTCCTTTTTCCCGAATTTGGACAGCCAATCCAATAAATCGGCCACTTTCTCGCTGGACGTGTCATCCAGCATCTTGTAGAAATTGTCAATAAATATGTGGGTTATATCGTAGTTGCCTGCGTGCAGGCCACATATGAATCCCTTAAAAAGTTCATGTGTCGAGATATTATAATCGCTGGCATGGATAAGCCGGACGGTATACGGTATGTCAAAAGTTAGATTTTTGTTTTTTTCAATACAGACGATATCGCCATGTTCTTCTTCCACTGCCTGCTTGATTAATTCCACCAGAGTCTTGGTTTTTCCGGAGCCTTTCAGGCCCATAATGACCTTGACCAATTTAATCACACTCCTTATGTAATGATATGAAGCGGTGCCTGTGCATTACATCATATCATCAATTCATTTATACTTCAACACATGTTATAAATTATATTTTTTGTTTGGGCAGGTCATGTGCGATTCTACGGCCTGCCCAGCAGCTGGAACATATTGCTCTTATAGGCTTCCACTCCGGGTTGGTCAAAGGGATTTACGCCGGAAATATAGCCGGAGATGGCGCAGGCCAGCTCAAAGAAACAAACCAGCGCAGCAAAGCCCTCCTCATTTTTGGAGGGGACCTCCACGGTTATATTGGGTACGCCGCCGGCAATATGGGCGGCTTTTACCGCCTGAGAGACAGTGCGGCATACCGCGCCGAAATCACGGCCTGCCAGATAATTGAGCCCGTCGGCGTTGCCCATCTCAAAGGGGATTTTAAATTGTGTGTTGAATTCCTGGAAGCTCACCACAGTCTCCATAATCCGGCGGGGGCCGTCCTGGATATACTGGCCCATGGAATGGAGGTCGGCGGTGAATTCCGTGGAGGCGGGGAATATGCCAATGCCGTTTTTGCCCTCGCTTTCACCGAAAAGCTGTTTCCACCATTCAGCCATAAAGCGGAAAGAGGGGTCGTAGTATGTGAGTATCTCTATGTCCTTACCCTGGCGGTACAGATGCTGCCGGGTGGCGGCGTACTGCCATGCGGGATTTTCGGGCGAGCGCAAGTCCAGGCTGTGAAACTCCTCAATTGCGGAATGAACTACCTTGAGGATGTCAATGCCGGCAACCGCCATGGGCAGGAGCCCCACGGCGGACAGGACGCTGTATCGGCCCCCCACGTCATCCGGGATTTCAAAAGTCTCATAGCCCTCGGCATCGGCTATCTTTTTAAGGACGCCCCTGCTCTTGTCGGTGGTGGCAAATATCCTTTTCCTTGCCCCGGAAACCCCGTATTTCTTTATAATAAGTTCTTTAAAAACACGGAAGGCCAGGGCAGGTTCCAAAGTGGTTCCGGACTTGGAAATAAGGTTGATGGAAAAATCGCGGTCACCTATAAGACGGACGGTTTCCGCAAGGGCGTCGGGAGACAGGCCGTTGCCTACAAAAAAGATGTCGGGAGTGTCCTTGTCCTTCAGGTTGTAATTCGGCGAGGACAAAAGCTCCACCGCCGCCCTTGCGCCCAGATAGGAGCCGCCGATTCCGATAACCACCAGGGCCTGGGAATGGTTGCGTATCTTTTCAGAGGCGGAAAGTATGGATTTCAGTTCGCCATCTTTTATCCTGTGGGGAAGCTCCAGCCAGCCGGTAAACTCGCTTCCCGCGCCAGTACCGTCGCAAAGAGTTCTATGGGCGGAGGCCGCTGCGGCGAAGTCAGGCCCGGATTGATCAAAAAAATCCTGGGCTCCTGACAAATCGACCTTAACCATTACATTTCCCTCCGAATTAGTAGTCAGCTTATTTTACACCATTATTACAGGTTTTACAACAAAAATATTTGAAAAGTGGGGAAAAAGGGTGTCGAAAAGCGGCTATTTTGGAAGGAAAATGGGGGATACGGCCCAGTTTGCTATTGAGGCAGTAGTGAATGCAGGCCGGCTGCAATTTTAACGTCACTCTCCGGACATCATGTCCAGCAAACCCCTGAATATCTGCCAGCGGCTGAGTTTTTCCACGTCATCGCCGGCAACTATGGGGACCTCCGCCAGGGGTTTTCCGCCCATGGTGACAGTGAGGGTGCCCAGACTCTGACCTTTTGTCACCGGAGCTCTGACGCTTTCACACAGCTCCATGGAGTATTCCAGATTTGAAAGCTCGGTCTTTTTGACCAGCGCCGCTTCCTTTCCGTCATATACCGGCTGTACGGAGTTTACCTGGCCCAGCTCCACATAAACAGGCGGCAGGGCCTCCGGCGCCCGCAGGGAGGCCAAGGCATAGTTGGCAAAGGCGTAATTTAGCAGTGTCTTGGCACTCTCAAAGCGGTCCGTTGATGTGGCGCCGTGCATGACTACGGCAATATACTCCACTCCGTCCCTCTCGGCAGTGGCGGCAAGACAATGCATGGCCTTGGAGGTAAAGCCGGTTTTCAGTCCCGTAGTCCCCTCATAAAAACGGACGAGCCTGTTGGTGTTGGTTAGTCCGAATTCACCGTTTCTGACGGTGTCCATCCAGATGGTGGTGTATTTTTTTATAATATCGTGGCGTATAAGCTCCCGTGACATAAGGGCAACGTCATATGCGCTGGTGTAGTGGGAGGAGTTGTCGAGAAGCCCCGTGCAGTTTGTAAAGTGAGTGTTCTTCATGCCAAGCTCCGCCGCTCTCTGGTTCATCCTGGCCACGAAGGCTTCTTCGGAGCCGCAGATATGTTCGGCCAGGGCCACGGAGCAGTCATTGGCGGAGGATATTGCAACGCATTTGAGCATGTCTTCCACTGACATCTGCTCTCCCTCTTCCAGCCATATTTGGCTTCCACCCATACCGGCGGCATAGGCGCTGGCAGTCACCGTGTCGTTAAGGGACAGGTTCCCGTTTTCAATTTCCTCGACCACCAAAAGCAGGGTCATTATCTTTGTTATGCTTGCGGGTGAGAGCTTCTCGTGAGGTTTTTTAGCGTAGATAAGCTCTCCGGTACTCTTCTCCATGAGGACTGCCGAAGGAACAGGTATGGTGATAGCATCTTCCTGCAGTGTCTCTATGGCAAGGACAGGACTGCAGAGGAGCGCCGCAAATAACAAAAAGGCAATAGTTCTTTTCATAGCGTGCCTCCGAATACATTTTTCTGGTGTAAGCATATGGAGTTAGCGGGATAAATATGCAAATGCGGAGAAAAAGCATCGAAATTATAGTACAAATCTCAAAAGCCGACTTTTGCCTGACAAATGAACCGGTCTTGTCAAGAGGAAAATGGATAATTGCATAATTTGCAATGTGATAAATAGCCTGTTTAAAACAATTATGGTTTATTCATGGTCCCATGAATATTTGCCCAGACAAGCCACTTTTCACAAATCTTTGAAAATCAAGGTTTTGCACATTTTCAACAGAGTTATCAACATCATTTTTACCAACAAAATGCCCTAAAATATTCAGTTTTACTTTACATAATAACAAAAAAACACTAATAATTGGTGTTTTCGACAGGAAAAACAGCTCTTGACAAGAAGGTGAGGAGAGGTTATAATACGCGCTAATCCGATGACCGAGAGTAGTACTTCCGTTAAATGTCAGTTTTAGAGAGCCGCTGATGGTGGAAACGCGGCACTGAGGGCGGGGGGAATGGGCTCGGGAGGGCGAACTGAAAGGAATTGTCCGAGTAGGGGAGACGGGGTGACCTGCCGTTATCACTGGTCGCCGCATTTATATGCGGGCAAAGTGGGCGCAAAAGCGCGCCAAGCCGGGTGGCACCGCAGGAGTTTTATGCTCTTGTCCCTGCAAATATTATGCAGAGGCAGGGGCTTTTTTTGTACCCTGCTTCGGAAAAAGGAGGAAAAAACCATGAGCAATCACGTACCCTACAAGATTTTCATTACCGAAAACGATATGCCCAGGTTTTGGCTGAACCTCCAGGCATTTTTGCCGGAGCCCCTTGAACCCATGCTGAATCCCCAGACGGGCGAACCGGTCACCGCCGGGGAACTCAGCCAGGTGTTTTGCGAAGAATGCGTAAAACAGGAGCTGAACTTCACCGATAAGCTTATTGAAATACCCGAACCGGTCCTGGAATTCTATAAGATGTACCGACCTTCACCTGTGGTCAGGGCATATAATCTGGAGAGAGTGCTGGACACTCCGGCGGAAATATATTATAAGTTCGAGGGTACCAACACCTCCGGCAGCCATAAACTGAATTCGGCCATACCTCAGGTGTATTACGCCAAGCAGCAGGGCCTGACCTCCGTCACTACGGAGACGGGGGCTGGGCAGTGGGGAACGGCCCTGTCCATGGCCGCGGCCTTCTATGGCCTTGACCTTACCGTGTATATGGTAAAGGTCTCCGCCCAGCAGAAACCCTACCGGAAGGCGGTAATGGAGACCTACGGGGCCAATGTCATACCTTCACCCTCTGAGACAACCCAGGTGGGGCGCAGTATCCTGGCGAAAGATCCTGAAACGGGAGGCAGTCTGGGCTGTGCCATTTCCGAGGCCATAGAGGTTTCCATGAAATCGGACAGGTGCCGTTATGTTCTGGGCAGCGTTATGAACCATGTACTGCTTCACCAGAGTATAGTCGGTTTGGAGGCTAAGATAGCCCTGGACAGGTATAATGTGACCCCCGACATCATTATCGGATGCGCCGGCGGCGGGTCCAACCTAGGAGGGCTGATAGCCCCGTATATGGCTGACCGTCTGGAGGGAAGGAATAATGTGGAATTCGTGGCAGTAGAGCCCGCCAGCTGTCCAACTCTCACCAGGGGGCGCTATGCCTACGACTATGGCGACACCGGGCGGACTACCCCGCTGGTGAAGATGTACACCCTGGGAAGCGGCTTTATGCCATCTCCCAACCATGCGGGGGGACTCCGGTACCACGGCATGAGTTCGGTTATTTCAAAGCTGGTCCATGACGGCTATATTAAACCCAGGGCGGTTAAGCAGACAACGGTGTTTGAGGCGGCCACCATGTTCTGCCGCTGCGAAGGCACCCTGCCTGCCCCGGAGAGCAGCCACGCCATACAGGTGGCCATTGAGGAGGCCATTAAATGCCGGGAAACAGGAGAAAAGAAGAAGATTCTCTTTGGCCTGACGGGCACCGGATACTTCGACTTGGCCGCATATCAGGAATACAGGGAGGGGACCATGACAGACTATATCCCCACGGATGAAGAACTGGAACGGGGTTTTGCCAGTTTGCCCGTAATTGGCGAATGATAAAATGCAAACCGCCCGGCGGGGGAACCCGCTGGGCGGTTGTTATTTCATTAGTATTAACGCTTTAAATGAACGGGAACAGTATATGCTTTTGAAATCAAACTATTTCCCGGTACATGGCAGGAGCTTCCGACTTGGTGGCGTGTTCGCTAACCGCCAACACCTCCACTTTTAAGGTGCGCTGGCCAAAGGCCACCTCCAGTATATCTCCAATCTTTACTTCGTAAGAGGCCTTGGCGGGTTTCCCGTTGACAAGAACGCGGCCACCGTCGCAAGCCTCGTTTGCCACCGTACGGCGTTTGATGAGCCTGGAAACCTTAAGAAATTTATCAAGTCGCATATCATGCTCCCAAGTTGTATTTATGCGCCCAAGTTAAGACTAAAGAGGGTAGTTTTATTTTGCAACAGCGTCCTTAAGAGCTTTGCCGGCCTTGAAAGTGGGAACTCGAATAGCCGGAATCTCGATTTCCTCCTTGGTCTTGGGATTGCGTCCAATGCGGACTCCCCTATGCTTTACGTCGAATACGCCAAAGCCAACCAGCTGGACCTTTTCGCCGGCCTCTAAAGAAGAAGTGATAGTCTCCAGAGCGGCGTTGACAGCCTTCTCGCTATCCTTTTTGGACAAGCCTGCTTTCTTTGCTACTTCCGCAATCAGTTCAGCCTTATTCATTAGTTAACCTCCTAAAATTTACGGCACACGCCGCTTATTTATATGGAATTTTGCACTATACATTAACTGCTTATGCAAAGTCCTGACTAAATTGTTGAAGAATCCTTTCCCTCAAGGGTTTTTCGGCCCTGTTGATAGATTTCCTCCATCTGGTCAAGGCTCATATTGCTAAGCTCCAAACCACGCTGGGCGGCCTCCTCCTCAAGATACCTGAAGCGGCGGAGGAATTTTTCGCAGGCCTGGTGGAGGGCTGATTCCGGGTCCACACCGGCGAAGCGGCTGACATTAACAACTGAAAATAAAAGGTCACCCAGCTCTTCAAAGACGCTTTGCCTATCCCCGGAGGCTATGGCCTCCTGCAGTTCGGACAGTTCCTCCTGGAGCTTGTCCATTGCGCCGCTGATATCCGGCCAGTCAAAGCCTACTTTTTTAGCCTTGTTTTGAATCTTTTCCGAGCGCCAAAGGGCTGGCAGACTTCTGGCGACGCCTTCCATGGCCGAGGCCGTGGTGTCCTGAGATTTCTCCGCCATCTTTATCTGGTCCCAGTTCTGGAGAACCTGGCGTGAATCCTCCACCTGAAGATTGCCGAAAACGTGGGGATGCCGGTTAATCAGCTTTTTGCACGCCATGTCGGCCACATCATCCAGGTCGAAACGGTCGGCTTCTTCCTCAATACGGGCGTGAAAGATGACCTGCATCAGCAGGTCTCCTAATTCTTCGCGGAGATGTCCGCAGTCGCCCTCGTCTATGGCCTCGCAAACCTCGTAGGCTTCCTCCAGTAAATTCCGACGGATGCTGGCGTGGGTCTGCTCACGGTCCCAGGGACAACCACCCTCACCCCGGAGGATTGCTATGATTTTTCTGAAATCGCCTAAATCATAATTTTTCTTGTATTCAAAATCTACCATACTTTCTTTCCTTCTGCAAGATATTTTTTAATAAAATGCTTGATTTATAACAAAATTTTCGAATTAATGTATTTTTAACAGCCTTGCAATTTTCTCGCCCTTTGGGATAAGTTTCATATCCTCAATGGTAATAGCCCTGGTGGAGATGGTCAGGAAAAGATAAACCAATACGGCAATGGCTATGGAGCCAACCATTGCAATCATTGCCGTAAGGCGTTCGGGCTGGGGTCCGGCCCCCAAAAGGCCAAGAATGGCCGGATAAAGGAGCCACGCGACAAGGCCCATGATGGCACAGTTAAAGGCCGGCAGCAGGAAAGCCCTGCCCAGTCTGGGCTTTTCAGGCAAGCTTGTCATAATGAATATAAGATTCAGGCCGCTCATGAACACATAACAGCAAAGGGTGCCAACGGGGGCCCCGACTATATTAATTTTGGGATTGCCTACTAAAAACCAGTTTAATATAAGGTTAATAGCGCCGCCTATGACCATGGTTATCATGGGGAGCCGTTCCAGTCCCCCTGCCTGCAAAATTGACGTTGTAATAAGAGAGGTGCAGACAAAGAAAGAGGCTATACCCATAATACTCAGAAGCAGGGGGCCCTGAGAAGCGCTGCCTGGGTAGAGCACATTCATTATGGGAGTGCACAAAACAGAAAGGCCGACGCCCATGGGAAGGGCGATTATGGATGATATTCGCAGAGAGGATTCCGCCACTACCCTTGCCTCGCGGTAGCTCTTTTTTGCCATGTGGGCGGCAATAGCCGGAACCACGCTGACAGTAAGGGGAGTTATAAAGGCCGCGGGCAGATTATAAAGGGTCATCGCCTTGGAATAAACGCCGAAAAGCACAAGGGCATCGGTGGGACCTAATCCGGCGGCGCTTTGCAGGCGGCCCAGTATAAGCTTAGTATTTACAAGAGTGATGACGCTTAGTACGGAAGATCCAAGGGCAATGGGCACGCCTATTTTTATAAGCTTTTTAAGTATTTTGCCGCTTCGCTCCGGCACGTCGGGATTCGGCAGGGCACGGCGGTTTCTTTTTATGCCACGCATTGTGTGCAGGCAGATATATAGACAGGCGGCCAGCGAACCTACGGCCACGCCGGAGATGGCGGCTGCGGAAAGGATGGGCAGGCTTTTTCCCTGTTTGGACAGATACCAGGCCAGAGCCAGCCCAAAGGCCACCTTGACGGCCACTTCAATAACCTGGGAAATGGAGGTGGGACGCATATCCGAATGGCCCTGAGTGTAGCCTCTGAATGCGGACATTATGCATACGATGAGAACCGAAGGTGCCATAGCCTTTATGCTCTGGGCTGCCTCCACATCCTCCATGAAAACTGCAAGCTCCGTGGGGTAGATAAACATAATAAGCGTCCCGGCGGTGCCAAGGACGGTAAAGGCTGCCAGTGACACTCGGAAAATCCGCCTGACCTGCATGGGCTTGCCAAGAGTGTTGGCCTCAGATATCATCTTTGATACGGCCACGGGCAGACCTGCCGTAGAAATGGTAAGAAGAACGTTATAGAGGTTATAGGCCACATTAAAATGGGTAAATCCTTCGTCCCCCAAAATGTTGCCCATAGGGATTTTATAAATAGCACCAAGAATTTTTATTATTATGACGCTGATCGCCAAAATCGCGGCGCCATGAAGGTAGTTCTGGTTGCGTGTCTCTGACAAGATGACACCCCCGATAATCTAGTATCATACAAATATATGCGGGCTGTTTAAAGCTTATCTACTTTACACCATGCAGGGAGAAAAATCAAGTGGAGCGCGACTATTTAGAAGCGCTCCACTTGATTGTAATAATTATATATGAGGATTATACATATTTTCTCAATGTATTGGGAGAAACTCCTGTCACTGTCCCCACTTTATAACGTCTAACGCTATGAATATGCTGAACCAAATCCAGCATTTTGTTGGAGTAGCCCCACTCGTTGTCGTACCAGGCCATAAGTTTCAAAAAGCGGTCTGAGAGGGCAAGACCGGCCTTGGCGTCAAAAATGCAGGTGCGGGCATCGGTCATGAAGTCTGAGGAGACGACATCTTCATCCACATAACCTACAATCCCGGCGTAATCGCCCGAGGCCGCCTCCTTCATGACCTGGCAAATCTCGGAATAATTAGCATCCGTGGAAAGCCGCACCGTCAGGTCCACAAGGGACACATTGGATACAGGCACCCGGACGGAGGTGCCAGTGAGCTTGCCTTCCAGCTCCGGTATCACACGGCCCACAGCTTTTGCGGCGCCGGTGGTGGTGGGGATGATGTTGCCTATTGCGGAACGGCCAAGCCGCCAGTTTTTACTATTGAAGCTGTCAACGGAGCTTTCCGAAGAGGTGACTGCGTGGATTGTGGTCATAAGCCCTTCTTCAATGCCAAAGTTCTCGTGAATTATCTTGGCCAGAGGGGCGAGGCAGTTAGTGGTGCAGGAGGCGTTTGATACAATGTCCATATCCGGCCGGTATGTATCATGGTTTACACCCATGACAAACATGGGCGTATCGTCCTTGGAGGGGGCAGAAAGTACAACGACCTTGGCGCCCCGCTCCAAATGTACCGAGGCGGTATCCCTTGTAAGGAATTTCCCCGTGCATTCCAGAACATATTCGACGCCCAGATCGCCCCAAGTCAGCTTTTCAGGATCACGGCAGTCCAGAATCTCAACACGTTTGCCGTTTACAGTAATAGATTTGTCGTCATACTCCACATCGCCGTTAAAACTCCCATGGACGGAATCGTATTTAAAGAGATAGGCCAACTGAGCCGGGGTCTTGTCAGGAGCGTTAATTGCCAGAATGTCAATTCCTTTCCGCTGTATACCTGATCTGAACGCCATACGGCCAATACGCCCAAATCCGTTAATGCCAAGTTTTATGCTCATATTTCCATCAACCTCCAAAATACAGAGATAGTGAATTTTCTCATCTCTATGTAAACAAATGTAATGTAGTATTCTTTTCTTTTTTATTGTATATCTACTTACCAGGCGATGCAAACGCTATATTTGCACCTAATTGTGCGCTGGGCGCACCGTAACTCGATATTTGTGCAAAAAGTGAACTGATATTTCAAACGTTTGTAATGGTAATGACGTTATAATGTATGATGCCATTTTTTCAACAAGATTTGACAATGGGGATTGTACCTCTGATTTTTTTTTGCTATAATCACATTCATAAGTATTTTGAAGTATTTTGTAGAACGAATTATTCAATAAAACGAGTTTTTTTACATAAGATATCATTCGGTGGAGAGCCGGAGGTAAACATGAATATGAGGGAACAGTTAAAGGAAATTATGGATATTAACAGAGATCCCATATTAGGAGTAAAGAGCAAAACCGTTATTTATGCCAACTCGTCTGCGTTGGCATTTTTTGGACAGGAAACTATTGGGACTCCTTCCGAGGAAATTCTGCCTGAGCATATATTGTCGGAGAAGGGCGAAAGTTTTCTTGCCTCTGCGGTAATCAATGGCCAGTCCATGTCGGTTCAATCCATAAAAAAAGGGGACACGCGTTATTATGTTTTTATTGCCCAGGAAAAAGCCTTAATCCCGCCTCTGATTACGGCAGCTCTGCGTTCCAGCCTTTTAAATCTCCGTATGGCTGCCGATCAGGTTTTGGGCAGGATTGATTTAAGCTCCGATCCCAAGCTGGAAACCTATTCCTCAATGTTTTACCACAACTATTTCTCGCTGCTCAGGCTTATAAGCCACCTTGAGGCAGTATCCGACACCATGGGGAACAATATGGTTTTTTCCCCTGCAATGACGGATGTCACGGAGCTCTGTTCAGAGCTTGTGGCCACAGTCAGCCAACTGGTAGAGGACAGGGGTGTGAAGATTTCCTTTGAATGCAAAGAAAGCCCCGTCCTGGCGGTTGTGGACGGCGGCAAGCTGGAGCGACTTCTTTTGAACCTGCTCTCTAACAGCCTGAAACACACAAAGAAGGGGGACAAGATATGCATGTCCCTAAAAAGGCTAAAAAACCAGCTTATTCTCTCTGTTGATGATAACGGCACCGGCATACCGCCGGAGATACTCAGCACAGTTTTTGAACGCTACAAGCAAAACGTGTCCCTTACAGATTTGGCCAGGGGAGCAGGGTTGGGCCTTTGCATATCCAAGGCCATAGCGGAGCTGCATGGAGGGACTCTGATTATCGAGAGCCGTGAAGGACAGGGGACCTCAGTCCGGGTCACTCTGGACGCTAATATCAAGCCCTCCGCAAGATTCCGGAGCGCAGAGACAAGCTACAATAGAACTAATATGAGCAACATCCTCGTGGAACTTTCAGGCATACTCGGACACGAGGTATACAACAAGAACAATATACAATGAATAAGCTGCCCCCTGACCTCATCCTGCAAAGGCCAGGGGGACATTTTTGTTGGCAGAATAGCATATCTATTTTATTCCAAAAAATCTTTTGCCATTTTCCGCCGTTATGGCGGCAACCTCCTGGGAGGTTAAGCCCTTAATACTGCCGATGACCTGGGCAATAAGGGGCAGGTTTCCGGAATCGTTGCGCTTGCCCCTGTGGGGAACGGGGGCAAGATAGGGGGCGTCGGTTTCCAACATTATGCGGTCCATGGGACATATGCTGATGGTTTCTAGAGCGCGGCGGGCGTTATTGAAGGTGATTGCCCCGGTAAAGCTCAGGTACCAGCCCAATTTCAGTATCTCCCGGGCCATTTCCGGACTGCCGGAATAGCAGTGGAACACACCGCAAAGCTCCGGGAATTCTCTTATTATCTCCATGCAATCGCCGTGGGCCTCCCGGTCATGTATGATGACCGGCAGTTTAAGCTCCCGTGCAAGCTCCAATTGCCGAATAAAAACCCCGCGCTGGACCTCCCTCGGGGAAAAGTTGTAATGGTAGTCCAGGCCTATCTCTCCAATGGCTACCACCTTGGAATGCGCAGCCCATTTCCGGATAAGCTCCGGGCTCTCTGTGTCAAAGAGTATGGCGTCATGGGGGTGCCAGCCCACTGCCGCATACACATGGGGAAAACGCTCCGACAGTACTATGGCCGTCATGGAGCTGTCCCTGTTGCAGCCGGGGTTCAGGATAAGGGAAACCCCCTGCTCCGGCATGGAAGCAAGAAGTTTATATCTGTCCCCGTCAAAAGCCTCATCGTCATAGTGGGCGTGTGTATCGAAAAACATAAATACTACCCTTCCTTTAACATGTGCTTTTATTATTTGAAAGTATAACACAAAAGTGACAAAACCCGCAAGAAAGGGCTGATGCAAGATAAGCTGCATCAGCCCTTTAATTGCTTTATCAATGTAGCTTACATGGCCCCGGCAGGGAAGAGGATAATTGCAAATATACCTGTAATTATAATGGACAGTATCATGCGCTCCAGCCATATGATGACTAAATCGGAGAATTTTACGGGTATCTCGGTGGCCATGAGACAGGGGACAAAGCTGGCCAGGAAGATAATTGAGGTGACGGGGATTACGGCCAGCATATAGCGTATGCGCAAAGTCCACTGACCAGTGGTGACCAAGAGGGCGGGCAGCGTAACTTCAAGGAAGGATACTGCGGCGCCCTTGGAGGCAAGAAGGGTTTCGGCGCTGTCGGGAAGGGAAATTCTCATAAACGGCCAGAAAATATATCCGATCCAGTCGAAAATGGGTGTGTAGGTGTACAGAAGTACCCCCGCCGTGGCAAAGAAAGCGGTGCCGGAGGCTACAGTTCCCAGAACGCCGATGGTCTCGTCCATAATATAAGCAATGCGCTTGCCGGGATGGTCCGCCGCTTCGGCAATGTCCATGGCCTCAGTCCATGCGCTTTTCAAAATATCCGTTTTAATAACCGGTTCTGGGTTTGGGGTCACTCCTTCGTAATAGC
>DUOX01000015.1 GCA_012838665.1 Clostridiales bacterium | reverse complement strand
CGGCGATCGCCGATCCACTTTTTTATGCACGGGTAACATATTATCTAGTTTTGGGGCTTTTACTTAGCTATGCACCCTCGTCTGCGACGTCGCGCTCACGGAACAGAAGGGATATGCACCAGATAGCAGCCAGTCCTACAAGCGTATAGATAACCCGGCTGAGGGTGCTGGTCTGACCGCCGAAAAGGTAGGCCACCACATCAAAACGGAAAAGGCCTACGCAGCCCCAGTTTAGTCCGCCGATTATGGCGAGAATCAGGGCGATCCTATCCATTATCATTAAAGTACGCTCCTTTTGTTGGTTTTTGTACAAAGATAGATTAACCAACAAAAGAAAAAATATGCGCTCACTTGGCTTTGAACGTATATTTTAGGAAAAAATTTATTTTATTTTAAGATATATCTTTTTTGCTTGAAGGCAAAGCCAACACCTGTAATAAGCAGCGCAACAGCCATTCCGATAAACAAGGGGTCAAAGGAAACCCCCGCAAGCCTGCCGGCCAGCACGCCCAGGGGGCCCGAAATTATGGTAAGCTTTGCAAAAACAGGACGGATTTTTCCGGGGAAGAACAAAGCGCAGCACACGGGCAGAAAAACTACCGCCGCGCGCAGGCCCATGGACATGAAGCCGAAAACCAAAATCAGGTCCCCCACGCCGATTATAGTGAAAATAAGGCCAAAAGCCAGCACGATTATGATTAGTGTCCTGCCGATTAGAAGCTTCTTTTTTGGTTCATCGAACCTGCGGGTTATGCGCTTGATTATATCGTTGTTAATAATGGTGCTGATGCCCAATGAAAGACCCGCTCCGGTGCCCACAATGGCGATAAAAAGCGTGGCCAAAACAATCCCGCCCAGTATGGGAGGCATGTACTTTATGATGAAAAGGGGAAAGGCCTGGCCAGGGACAATATCGGGATAATGCAGTTTCATATGCATGCCCACCAAAATACCGCCCACTCCGATGGGGGGGATTAAAACGGCGGACAGCAAAGCGCCGTTTCTGGCGGCCTTGTCGGTTATGCCCGATTTTACGGCCTGCGCATAGGTTTGTGTTGAGAGAACACCGAGTAACAGGGAAACTCCGGCCCCCGCGTCAACACCAA
The DNA here is from genome assembly GCA_012838665.1 of Clostridiales bacterium. GTDB lineage: Bacteria > Bacillota > Clostridia > Oscillospirales > Oscillospiraceae > DUOX01. The sequence continues at coordinate 99,655 of DUOX01000015.1, read as the reverse complement.
AACCTCTGGCAAAAAGATTGAAATAGGTTTCATGGGGCAGGGCGGTCCAAAGAGTATGGACGCCGCCGGAAAACACGGCTGCCAGGATTCCCGCCACAATTACGGCTATATACAGCAGCACCAGTTTTATAACGCCCACAATGCCAGCGGCCAAAACCCCGCCGAAAATAACATATACGGCCATAATAAGGGCGGCAAACAGGGTGCTGGGAAACAGGCCGATGCCGGGGATGACGGTACTGATTAGCGCCTGGGCGGAGGCAAGCTGTGCCAGCAGATTGATAAAAATGCCCAGGGAGGATAAAACAGAGGCAAGCATTCCGGCTCCTGCGCCAAACTCCCTGGAAATAATGCCCGTTAATGTGGCGGATTCGTGGCGTCTCAGGGGGCCTGCGAAAAAAAACGCCAGTATCAAACAGCTTATGCCGGCGCCCAGGGTAAACCACCATGCGGACATGCCGTAGGTAAAGGCAAGCTGTGCCGTGCCAACGGTTGAGGAGCCGCCGACAAGGGTGCCCGTTATTGCTCCTGCCACTACAAATGTGCCGGAGTTTCCACCGGAGTCAAATTCGCCGGCGCTTTTGACTTTTTTGCCTGAATAAACACCAGCCGCTGCGATGAGGAGCAAAGTGAGAGCAATGCTGATTAGGTGTCCCGCGGATAAAGCCATATGTTTTCAACTCCGATTCGAGAGAAAGGGCGGCGTGGGCTCCGGCTCCGCCGCCCTAACTTAATTGGTTGCGGACGGGATGCATATAATCCCGTCCGTTGCAGCATTATTCCCGGTTGTCCCATAAAGGACCAGAAAACGGGATGGCTAAGGTTAAACCCGGATTTCTATATCATACAGCCGATGGTTTCGGGAATAATGAGCTTCGCTTCCGTCCTGGCTATAACCTCATCAACGGTTACACCGGGGGCAAGTTCCGTAAGCACCAGCCCTTCGCCGTTGTAATGAAGGACACAAAGCTCCGTGACTATGTAATCCACCTCGTGAGCGGCGGTGAGGGGAAGTGTGCACTTCTTGAGTATCTTAGGTTCCCCTTTCTTGGTGCAGTGGTCGGTCATGACAATAACGGTGTTTGCGCCGGCCACCAGGTCCATGCCGCCGCCCATGCCGGGAACCATTTTTCCGGGAATTATCCAGTTGGCAAGATTGCCTTCCTGGTCCACCTCAAGAGCGCCCAGGATAGTGGCGTCAACATGACCGCCGCGAATGAGGCCGAAACTCATGCAGGAGTCAAAACAGGCGCCTCCCGGCAGAATGCTGGAGGGCTGGCCTCCGGCGTTTACAACATCCTTGTCCCATTCCTCCGGGGAAGGGGTGGGACCTATGCCTATAAAGCCGTTTTCGGACTGCAGGAAAATCTCCACACCCTCGGGCAGAAAATCAGCTACCTTTGTGGGCATGCCAATACCCAGGTTTACCATATCGCCGTCCTTCAAAAAGCGGGCGGCACGGTATGCAATAAGATCGCGTCCTTTTAATTCCATTCTCCCGCTCCTTTCTTACATTTTAACGACGTAGTCCACGCATACGCCGGGGGTCATCACCATATCCGGGTCAATTTCGCCCACGGGGACAACTTCCTCAACCTCCGCAATGACGATGTCGGCAGCCATTGCCATCATGGGGTTGAAGTTTCTTGCGGCCCTCCTGTAGACCAGGTTACCGAACTCGTCGGCCTTCCAGGCTTTGATGACTGCTACATCCGCCCGGAGGGGGGTCTCCAGAAGATAGTCCTTTCCATTCACATTGATTATCTGTTTTCCCTCTGCCACAACTGTGCCTATGCCCGTGGGGGTCAAAACCCCGCCCAGACCTGTGCCCCCGCAGCGTATACGCTCGGCCAGGGTACCCTGAGGAACTAGCTCAACCTCAAGCTCCCCTGCGTTCATCTGAACCGCCACCTGGGGATTCAGGCCCGCATGGGAGGCGATAAGCTTTTTTACACGCTTTTGACAGATTAAAGTCCCGATGCCGTCAAACTTATCGTTGCCGGCGTCATTTGAAATAAGGGTAATGTCCTTGAGGCCGGATTTTACCATTTCCAACACGAATTTGTTGGCGCTGCCCACGTTAGTAAAGCCGCCCATCATAACGGTCATGCCGTCCCGGAGAAGTTTTGCGGCCTCGGATGGGGAAACTACTTTACTTTTTGCCATGCTCTCAGTCCTTTCATTGATAGTTTTGATGCGCAGGGTGCTGCTTTTTACGCCAGCTCAACTTTTTCAATGAGATTTGCCAAGGAGAGTTTTTTATGTACGCTTAATGTTTCGGCTCTTAGAAAGAGCCTTCTTCCCATGCCACCAGCCTTACAAAGCCCCCGTCAGCCATCTCGCAGCGGAAGGGGAAGGCGGCAATAATCATCCGGCGGCCGGTGACCTGGTCTATATCGCCTCCGGCGTTTTCGACGGTGCAGCAGCCGTGCTGCATGAACAGGCGGTGGCAGGGCTCATAGTCGGGGTATTCTTCAGCCGCGTTCTTTCCGGTGGCCTGGGCATAAACGGAATCCAGCCAGGGCATCTGTTCTTTCAGAGGGTGGTGCCACAGGGGGGCGTCGGTGGCGCCCCAGGTGCCGGAAATGCCTTTGACTTTCTTTTCAAAAATAAGCCATTTTGCAACCTCGGGACCCATGCCGGGATAGTAGTTGAAGTACTTGTCGTTGTTTATCCTCCAGTAGTGGTGAAAACCGGTATTGACCACAACCCAGTCATATTCGCGAATTTCAAGACCGTCTTTCGCGGCGGCTTTTTCAAAGTGCTCGGGCTTCAGCTCAACCCAGATATCTCCGAATTTTTTGGGGTCTCCGCCGGCGGCGTTCCACTTCTCCTCAAACTCATCCCGGAGATAGCGCATGTCCAGAATCACGCCGGTGCCAATGCAGTATTCCAGGGGGATTTCGTTTAGGGAATACCCGTTGCGCGCCCGGTCCGCCTCTTCCTCATGGAGAACGTGGTTGGGGGCGTCCATATGCGTACCGGCGTGGAGGGTGCCGGTGTAGGTCATGGTGCGCTTGTGGAAACGTCCAAGATACTGCCCTCTGGGGAAAATAAGATCCTGCCTTGCGCCGGGGAAGGGCCAAAGGGGAGTGTCCACGCCCCAAGGTTGCGAGAGATCGTAGATTTTTGTCATCTTATTTCTGTCCAGATAAAGTTTGCTCTTATCAAGGGGCATATAGGCCATTGCGATCTCCTCCAGAATATTCTTTTGTGTATTCATTGTAAACCTTGGAACGATTCCAAAGTCAAGGCATATGTTGATTTTATCCTCAAACATATATTATAATGGTTTTAAATATTTGTGGCAGGAGAGATATCATGGGAAGGTACAAGATAGGAGATGTGGCGCGGATACTGGGCATATCCACGGATTTGCTGAGGTACTACGAGAAAAAGGGCGTGGTCATGCCAAACAAGGACAGGCGCAACGATTACCGCTACTATGACGCATGGGATATTAATTTCCTTATGGATTGTCTCTGGTTTAAGAATTTCGGTTTCTCCTTAGAACAGATTGCCGATATGGTGCGCATCCCCTCCTCTGATGATATTGCCGACATGTTCGAATCCAAGGAGGAGGAACTGCAAAGGACCATCCGTCGCTGCCAGCTCCTGCTCCTCCGCTCGCAGCAGCACCGGGAAGAGATTTCCCGGATAGAGAACATGCTGCTTAAATGCGAGATAGCCACAAGCCCGGAAGTGGTTCGCTATATAAACCGGGTGGGCGATGAGTACCTCACGGACGAGAATCTGGAGCCCCTTGCCCGGCAGTGGCTGGAGGCTATGCCCTTTAATCACCGCTACTTTGAAATAGGCAGGGAAGCCCTGATTTCCGGAGATAAAGAGGGCTATCAATGGGGATTCTGCCTGAGAATGGATTATGTCAGAGAACTGGACTTCCCCGTATCGCCTCCGGTGAAGAAAATACCCTCCCGGCGCAGTATACATACGGTTTTCAAGAGCCGCGGGAAGGGAGGGTTTTCTCCCAGACTGCTGCAATACGCCGTGGATTATGCCAAGGAAAAAGGCCTTACCATCACGGGCGACGCTTATGGAGTATTGCTGGCAAGCATTAAGGAGGATAACAGCCTCTGCGGCTATTTCGAGGCCTGGATACCCATCGAGGATTAGCCTTACAGCACAGCTTCCGCGCGGCGGGCGGCGTGGCTGCTGGCATTTACCACACAGGGTAGCCCGTCCACATGGGTGGGAAATACCTCAATATTTACCGCCAGGGCGGTGGTACTGCCGCCCAAACCGCCAGGGCCTATGCCCAGCTTGTTGATCCGGGAGAGGGCCTTTTGCTCCAAATTAGCATAAAAACCGTCGGGATTTCGCCTGTCCATTGGCCTGATAAGGGCCCTTTTTGCCAGCAGAGCCGCCTGTTCCAGCGTACCTCCCAGACCCACCCCCAGGATTATGGGGAAGCATGTTTTTGAGTCCGCCTTGGAGACGGTTTCAACCAGAAAACTCAGAATATCATCAGCCGTGCTGGAGGGCTGGAACATTTTCATGGCGCTGATGTTTTCACTGTCAAAGCCCTTGGGGCACACCGTAAGGACGAGACTGTCACCGGGTACTATGCGGGTATGGATAACGGCCGGGGTATTATCCCCGGTATTTTCACGCCGCAGAGGGTCTCCAACCACGGACTTGCGGAGCTTGCCCTTTTCATAGGCCTGGCGGACGCCCTGATTTACGGCCTCCTCAAAAGAACCCCCCGTAATGCGCACATCCTGTCCGATGTCGGCGAAAACCACTGCCATGCCGCTATCCCGGCATACAGGCAGGCCGCTTAGCCCGGCGTGAATCACTTTCCCCAGCAAATCTTCCAGAGCTTTCCGGCCGGCAGGGGAGTCTTCCGTTTCGGATGCGCATTCTATAAGCATTGCCGTCTCCGGTGGCAGCATGGCGTTGGCCTTAATGAACAGGCGCTCAACAGTCTCGGTTATCCTTTGACAGCTTAACTCTTTCAAAACTATCCCCCTCGACAAAACTAGTGTTTTTTCGCTCTTTACAAAAGAATAATTATCGTATATTCTTTACTCACAGCTTATCCAATTGGTCTCGACTGGCCGGTTGGGACCCAGCTCATATCTTTATCCCACAACCCTGTTTGGCGGATCCGTATCGCGGTCCGCCGCTTTTTTTGTGCATTTTCCGTTTTCCAGCTATTTTCTCTCCACACCCGCCGGGTTTCGCCTCATTTCTCACAAGATATAGTGTATTTTATAATAAACAACACAATATATTCGAGGGGGGGGCATGCGCATGGCGGTGCTTAAAAGGCGAGGAGGACTTCTGAGGGGGAGCGTAGTATATCTGCCGGTGGAGGAAATAAGTCCCAACCCGGCCCAGCCGCGCCGGAATTTCCACAGGGAGGGGATTAACGAACTGGCGGACAGCATACGCCAGTTCGGTATTATAAATCCCCTGTCTGTCCGGCTCCGGGGGGATAGATACGAGCTGATAGCAGGGGAGAGGCGGCTCCGGGCCGCGAAGCTTGCGGGGCTCCGGGAGGTGCCGTGTATAATCATGGACGTGAACATGGAGGAATCCAGCCTCCTGGCCCTGGTTGAAAACCTCCAGCGCCGGGATTTGGACTTCATAGAGGAGGCGGAGGGCATCTCCCAGCTTATACGGATTTTCGGCATGAGCCAGGAAGAGGTGGCAAGGCGACTGGGCAAGTCCCAGTCGGCGGTGGCCAATAAGCTCCGCCTCTTAAAGCTGCCCGCCGATGTCCTGGAGAGGCTCCGGGACGCGGGCTTGGGCGAGCGTCACGGGCGGGCCCTCCTCCGGCTGAAAGGGGCGGAGGAGCAGCGGGCTGCCCTCAATTACATTATTGAGCACGGGCTGAACGTGGCGGCTACCGAGAGCTACATAGATTCCCTGCTGGCCGCGCCCGAACCTATTGAAGGGCGCAAAAGTAACCAGAAAACCATGTTTGTATTGAAGGATGTGAGGGTGTTCCTAAATACCCTGTTTCATGGCATAAATCTCATGAAGCAGGGGGGAATAGACGCTCAAATAGATAAAAAGGAAACGGAAAATGAACTGATTTTGACAATAAACATCCCAAAGCGAAGGTAGCCTTGCCATTATTCTGGGCTGTCAAGAATCCTTATGCTGACATTTTCCCTGCCTGTGCCGGAAAAATACTCCGCCTCCCGATGGCGGCAGGTAAAGAGTATTATCTGGCGGGTCCCGGCCATCTCCAGCAGGAGTTCCAGGGCCAGGGCCATACGCTCCTCGTCGAAGTTCACCAGGCTGTCATCCAGAATTATAGGACAGGGCTCCTCCGACTCCAAAGCCAGCTCGCAGATAGCCAGGCGCAGGGCAAGATACAACTGGTCAAGGGTTCCCTTACTCAAAAATGCCGTTTCTCGGCTCACCGTGTCACCTGTACGCCTGGCTCTGGCGGACAGCTCCCTGTCCAGGGCAAGCTCGTCATAGCGGCCGCCGGTCAGGCCGGCCATAAGCTCCGTAGCCCGGCGGCTGAGGCGGGGGGAAAAGCGGCTTTGTATCTCCACCCCGGCCTCCCGCAGGACGTTTATGGCAAGGTCAAGGGCCTCGTGCTGTTCCGTAAGCTCGTTATAGCGGGACTTGAGGCTTTTCAGCTCCGTTTCAAGGACCATGGGGTCACCCTGGGCTTCCAGCCTCCCTTTAGACGTGGCTACCCTTTCCCGAAGTGTGCGTACATCTTCCTCCGCAGCGGCCAGTTTGCGGGTCAAATAGGCCGCCTCCGAGTCTCCGGTGGTAAAGTCAAGGTCCCCTAGAAGCTCCTTGTCCGCCTGTTTTTGCCGTTCCCGGGATGCCTCAAGCTCAGCAGAGGCCTTCTCTGCCCTTTCCTGGGCTGTCTGCCAAGCATCCCAAAGCTCCCTGTGCCTGCTTAACGCCTCCGCAATGCCGCCTTCGTCCCGTGCGGAGTATTTATCCAATATTGTTTCCAATTCCTCCAGGGCTTTGTCGCTGGACTTGTTGTTATTCGACACACGCACAAAAAGCATGGCGGCCACTGCAAGGAGCAGGCCTCCCGCTATGACCAGTTCGAATTCCCACAGAAAGCCAGCCGCCAGGGCAACAAGGCAAAGCACGGCGGGGATTATCCATATAAGCGGTGAAAACCTTTTATCCGCCCGAGCTTTCAGGGCAGAGGCACGTTCCATGTCTTTATGGACATCTTCCTTTACAGTTTCAGGGTCCCGTAAGCCAAACAGGCTCTGAGCCAGTTCCTCCCTCCGGCGGCTGGTCTCCGTCTGGGCTTCCATGGCGGCCTGCTGCCTTTCCCTGACCTCGTTCTGAATTGTAGTTAGCCTGTTTAATACCTCCCTGCGCTGGAACTTCCGGCTCTCCTCAACTTCCCTGAAGAGTTCCTCCCGCCTTGACTGGGCCAAACTCAGGGCCTCCTCCAGCTCCCAACGCTCCGACAGGGCGTCTTTCATATTCCTCAGGCGCTGCCTGATTTCGGACATCTTGTTTTCCAGCTCGGGCAGGGCTCCATATTTCTTGTGGCGGCGCTTCCGCTGCCATGCCCGCAGGCGGCCTTCCGCCTCGGAGAAGGAAGTGTCCTCCTCACCGGTGGAAACTATGGCGCTTATGCGGCGCTCTAACTCCGGGCTGCCGCTGACGCTCAAATCCGCCTGGCGTATGAAGGCACTACGCTCGAACACACCTTTAGGCACACCGGTTATTGTCTCCCCGGCGCTTGAGGAACTCAGGCCGGGTACTGCATCCGCCGTGCCCGTATAGACGGCGGAAAACTCCTGCATAGGAGCCGTTGCCTTACGTGTCCACCTTTTAAGGGTGATATCACTGCCCCTGAAGTCGATATCCATGCTCCCCTCCATGGGGCGGCCGGACCAGGGGGCATATTTAATTTTATCGGGCTTAAAGCCGGCCCTTTCTCTTTCGGAAGTATCGATGCCGTAAAGCATCGCCCTAATAAAAGCGCACCAGGTGGATTTGCCGGTCTCGTTGGGCGCATACACTATGTTCAGTCCTTTATCCAGTTCCAGCCGGCTGTTTTGCAGCGCACCAAAGGAGGCGCTCATTTTTTTTATTCTCATATCGTGTACAGTTCCTCCCCGTTCTCCAAGGCCCTCAGGCCCCAGCGGGCGGCCTGGACTATTTTTTCCCGCTCTTTCTCACCGCTTTCAGCCTCATACATCCTGCGCAGCTTTGTGAGGAACAGCCCACGGAGGGTATCTTCCTCAGCCTTCTCCCAGATATCGCGGCGCAGTATGGTCTTATCCCTTATTTGCAGCTCAAAAAACCTTTGTGAAAACTGCCGGTAAAGCTGGTTTATGTCCGGTTCGGAGGAGCACTCTCCTTTTAAGACTATGCGGAAGATGTCCCTTTCCGAATCATCAGGTACTGCGTTGGCCAACGCCGCGGCAATGTCGGTCGCGCTTGTTATGTCAACCTCAACTATCTCGTATCTTCTACTTGCCAGGGGGATGAAACTGATTTCGCACTGGCCTATCCCCACATCAGCCAGAATCGCTCCCTTTTCGCCCAGCTCGTCAAAGCCCCGGCCTTCAGTGCAGCCGGGCCAGGCATACCAAGTGTTTCCCGCCCTCCGGGGGCCGCTGTATGTGTGCACGTGGCCCAGTGCCACATAGTCCATGCCGCTGCCGGCAAGCTCCTCCTCGGTAATGGGGTTGTAGCTGCTGTCCTTTGCGCCAACCTGGCCGTGTATCAGCATTATGTCAACCAAATCCCCGCTTTTTTCCGCTCTAAAGCCGGAAAGAAGAGGGGGAGCGCTGCCGCTTACAAAGCCGGCGCCCCAAACTCTGGCTCCCAGCTCCGGAAGCTCCACGCATTGGATGGTTTCACTTTTGAAGATATGTACGTTTTCCGGCATTTTAATGCGGGCATATGGGGAGCGGGGAGACCAGTAGTCATGGTTGCCTGGAGAAATAAACACCGGTATTTCGAGGCTACCGAAGACTTGTTGAAAGATTTCAACGGTTTCCATGTACGGGCTTTCGCTGTCCAGCAGGTCGCCCGCCAGGAGCAGAATCCGGGCTTCCGAAGTCTCGGCCAGCCTTGCCATTTTTAATAGCAGTTCCCGCTGCTCGGAGCGGCGTAGGGCCGCCTTGGCATCGGACAGAGCCTCAAAGGCCGAGTCCAGATGCAAATCGGCGGCGTGCAGTATCCTAATCATGACTTATCCTCCCCATGTAACCCTCTCGGTGAGTGTGCTATTGAATTCTCAAAGCCTCCACATTAAGACATTTTCCGGTATTCATGTCTATTTCAAATACGGCGCATTCCATTTTGCAGGGGCCTGAGGCGGTTCTGTACCGCTGGGGCGGTTCGCCCAGAAATTTTGAGATGGACTGTTCCAGGTCGATGCCCAGCACCGAATGGATGGGGCCCGTCATACCCAGGTCGGTAATGTACCCCGTTCCCTTAGGAAGCACCTCAGCGTCGGAGGTCTGGACATGGGTATGGGTACCCCAGACGGCACTTGCCCGGCCATCCAGAAAAAAACCCATTGCCCGGCGTTCGCTTGTGGCCTCGGCGTGCATATCCACAAGAATAACTTTTGTCTTGATTTTTTCCAGAATATTCTCAACCACAACAAAGGGGTTGTCGATATTGGAGTCCAGTGCGTATCTGCCCATAAGATTAATGACACAGATGGGACCAAATTTTGTTTCAAACACGCCATAACCCCTGCCCGGGCACTGGGGGGCATAGTTGGCCGGCCGCAGGATGCGGCTGTTATCGTCCAGATAGGGCTGCATTTCCCAACGGGTCCAAGTATGGTTGCCCATGGTGATAATATCCGCTCCGGATGCGAATATGTGGTCTGCCTGTCTAGGGGTTATGCCTACCACATTGGCGTTTTCGCCGTTTACAACAGTAAAGGCGATATTTTTCATTTTTTTTACGCTGCGCAGGTGCGCCCTCAGAAATTCCAGCCCGTTTGAGCCGCAGACATCCCCTACAGCCAGTATATTGACGGTCATATATATGCCCTTTCATTTTAAATTTCCGACTAAAAACTAAGCAGAACGGCCGCTTTTCGGTTATTCTATCATATTCTAAGCTGTATACGCAACATACATAACAACTTGCGTGTTATCTATGTTGTTTGCCATGAAATTTTTTGACTAAAAAACAGAAATTGTAATTCTTTCCTATTTATAGTATATCAGGAAAAGTAATAATGCATTATAAAATTGTTTCGTGCGCATACTATCATTGCAATTAAAAGGCATTCTGAAAAAATGGCGGTGAATGTATGTGGGGACAGATTTTTCTCTGGTGGCTCATTATACGGCAAGCTTTATGCACGAAAGAGACAGTAACAAGTGCACTAAAATTAAAGTCGATTCTTGCGCCACTGCCATTTTGCAGGCTGAACAATTATATTTGGAGGGATAACCGTATGAGTAACGGTAAGAATTTCGTAAAAGGCGTAGGCGTGGGTCTTATGGTTGGATCCGCCATCGGCATGGCTGTTGCGACACCAAAGAAAAACGGCAAGAAAATGGTGGGCAAAGCCTTAAGGTCTGTGGGAGAGGTCATTGAAAGCCTCAATGATGCCATGGGCTGGTAACACAGTTTAATATGGTATAAAGGTTTTCCTGGCGGAAACTAGCCCTTTTTTAAAAAACACTTGAAATTGCCTTCCATCCGTGCTATGATACTAGGGCGCTCTTGTGCGCCCTTAGCTCAGCTGGATAGAGCGTCTGGCTACGGACCAGAAGGTCAGGAGTTCGAATCTCTTAGGGCGTACCAAGGTAAAACGAAACCCTCAGAACATTGGTTTTTCAATGGTCTGAGGGTTTTTTGTTTTGATTTCGGCTTTTTGAAAGCCCTGAATTATAACCCCTGTTTTAGCCCATATTTTGTGTCAAATTTGTGTCGGATGCATGTTTTCTTGTATTCGGAAAATCCTAACCTGGGGGTGATATAATGCGCAAGTACCAGGATATGTATGAAATGCTAGAAAAGGACATGAGAGCAAGACAGTTTTTTGAGGAACTTCCTGCTTATGTCCGAAATCATATCAGCACCCGGGCCGGCAATGTCAATTCATACGAGAGTCTCAGAAGCTATGCAGAAAACCTGTTAAGCGGAGACATTTAGGGAATTTCCGCTTTACTAGGTTTTGATTTTTAACAGTTTCAAAATGGACACCACAACGCATAACCTTCCTATCTGCGCTGCTTGTCATGTCGCTGAAGGGATAAACCGCATAGTATGTAATAGCGTGCGTTTGACAGCCGCGCGAGTGAAAAGGAGGTAATACCATGCGGTCCTGGTTTTTTAGAGGCTGCCGGCCGAGAGGATGTGGGTGCCGCCGCAGATTCATTAGGCGTCGCCGTTGCGGATTCTTCTTTTAAACAGTTTTCAGCAGGTTTGCCATATGCGTAAACCTGCTTACATACCTTATGCGCAGCAGATTAAACCACAAGCCTGCTGCCGATATGCGGCAAATCCGCTTGGGACAACTTCCGCCTGTTATTCTTAACTTGCCCGCCACCCTTTCTTTGCATTATTTGAGCGGAATATGAATAAAATTAAAGCTTTGGATAAACTAAGAAAAGCATATGAAACGCCGCCTGCCTTGTTTATTGTTTCAGGACAAATATCCGAAAGAAAGGGTGTATGATATGAATGGCAACGGGCCCTCAGATGGGAAGATTACCAGATGTAAAACCTGTGGGGCAGAAATAGAAAAGTCTGCAAGAGTATGTCCAAACTGCGGCGTCAAACGCAGAAGGTTTAAATGGTGGTATATACTGATTGCCATTGCTGCCATTGCGATTTTAAGTAACCTTGGGGATAATGAAACTCCCGACGGCGGCGATATAAGCACGACTCCGCCAGCTCAAACGGATAGGGCGCCGGATACGGATACAGCCCCTCCCCGGACGGAAGAACCCGAACCCACCACAGATACGCCTTCACAGATTTCATACAGTACGGAACTTGGAAGCGGCCATTATACTGTGGGCATAGATTTCCCGGCGGGAACCTATGATATAGTCGCGGTTTCCGGCGGCGGGAACGTGTCGTCCAGCAACATATTCAGCGGCGGAATAAACGCAATTATGGGTGTGGACACCTCCAGCGGCATGTATGAACAGGAATATTCAAACATCAGGCTGCCGGAGGGTACTGTTTTATCCATATCCGGGGTTAGGATTAAGATAACTTCCGATAATGCCAGCGGGGAGCCTTTGAAGAAAAGGGAGCAGCCCATTGCCGAAACGGTGGAGTTGGGCAACGGCAACTTTGTTGCCGGCGAAGACTTCCCGACCGGTGTATATGACATTGTGGCAATTTCCGGCGGCGGGAATGTATCCTCCGATAACATGTTTGACGGAGGAATCAATGCCATTATGGGTGTCGACCAGTCCAGCGGCATGTACGAGCAGGGATATAAGAATATTGAACTGCCGGAAGGCACAACCCTGAGTGTGGACGGCGTAAGAATCCAGCTTGTCCCCAGCACATAGAAATTTTCCCAGAAACGAGTGTAAAGCATGAAATGTCCAAGATGCGGCAGTGAAAATGTCAACGTTCAAATGGTAGCGGAAACCCGGGTAAAAAAGAAAAGCGGGCTGGTTTACTGGCTTGTTTTCGGCTGGTGGCTTGAGCCCATCCTATGGATATTCTTTACCATACCCCGGCTGATTTTCGCCTTATTCAGACCCAGAAGGTATAAGACCAAGACCGTACGTAGCAGCATGTGCATCTGCCAGAACTGCGGCAACCGCTGGAAGGTCAAATAAGAAGAATCCGCCCCGGCGCTACGGCGCGAGGGCGGGATTTTACTGCTGTGACGGGTAGTCTGCTCTAATGGCAATAAGCTGGGCGGCTATGCTGACTGCAATCTCTGCCGGGGTTTCCGCACCGATTTTCAAGCCGATGGGGGAGGTTATTCGGGAAATGTCTTCTTCCGTAAAACCGTCGTTTTTAAGTTTCTCCGTTACAAAGGCAATCTTTTTTCTGCTGCCGATTATGCCAATATACCTTGCCGGGGTGCGCAGGGCCTGGGCCTGTACGGTATAATCATATTTATGCTCTCTGGTTACTATGACAATGTAGTCCTTTTCCGTCACGGCTATATGGGAGGAAATATCCCCAAAATCCCCGCAAATAAGCTTTTCCGCGTCGGGAAACAGCTCCCTTGTGAGAAAGTCCTTCATATCATCATAGACAATACAGCGAAAATCAACCCGGGCTAAGGTGGGCACAAGCTCCCGGGAGATGTGCCCGGCGCCAAAAATGTATACATGCCCCGCCCTGATTAAGGGCTCGCAGTACAGGGTGCGGCCGCCCAGCTCCACAGGATAGGCCCTGCCCGAGACCAGCCTTTCAGCTCCCTTTATGTCCAGACCCCAAAGGCCTGAGGCTGTGTAAATCCCCATTCCGTTTACGGTGCCGCCTGTAATATCGGTGATTGTCCAGGCGTCCTCATTTCCCGAAAGCAGCTTAAGGGCCTTTTCCGTGAGTTTTCTCATGTGGGAATCCGCTGAGGAAATAAACTGGAGGCATACCGTAACGCGGCCGCCGCAGACCATGCCGAGGTTTTCAACGTCGTCGGAGCTCAGGTCGTAGCTGTGAAAGCGGCTTTCCCGGAGGGATAGGAGTCTCCTTGCCGTCTGCAGGGCGGCAAACTCCACGGCCCCCCCGCCTATGGTCCCCACGGATTTTTCGGGCAGCACCAGCATCCTGGCCCCGGCGCCCCGGGGGGTGGAGCCGGAACTTGCTATGATGGTCACCAGTACGGAGTCTTTACCTTCCTCAAAAGCCTTTATCAGAGCCAAGAAAATTTTCTTCATGTCCATGCCCCCATATCTATGCTTATTATATAGCAGCTCCAAACATTGTCAATTGCTCCCTCGCATCTATTGAAAAAACCGCCGGCACCGCCAAGACGAGAAAGACGGTTTGTTTGTCCCGGATAACAATCCTTCCGGGGCAGTAGAGGCTGGAATATGCGTAGGGAAAGTGTTATTATTAATTATCGTGGAAGTCTGGGATAAGAACCAACAATTCCTACACTATACGATAAAGGAATAATAGGAGGAATTCTCTATGGAAATCGCTGTCGGAATGAAGGGCAGGGCGGAAGCAGTCGTTGACAACAGTAACACCGCGGAAGCTGTGGGAAGCGGTGGCGTTAAGGTTTTCGGTACGCCTTTCATGATAGCCCTTATGGAGCAGGCCGCCTGGAGCAGCCTGCAGGAGGCGCTGGGGCAGGGTAAAGGCTCGGTGGGTACCCGCGTTGACGTGGTCCACATGTCGGCAACCCCCGTGGGAATGCGGGTATATGCCGAAAGCGAGGTAATTGCCGTGGAGGGGAAAAAGGTCACCTTCCGCGTTGCCGCATATGACGAGGTCGGAGAGATAGGGTCCGGCCAACACGACCGGGCAATAATCGATATGGCCCGCTTTATGGAGCGCACTTCCGCCAAGCTGGGGCGGGAAAAGGAATAATGCCTTTCCCACCTGAATCAGATAAATAAGCCCGCATTCTCTCAGCGGCTAATAAAACTGCGTTTTTCACAGATAATAAGCTTACCTGAATTAGGGAGGCGCGGAAAATGATTAATTCCGATACAATTAAGCTGCTGAGGGAATGCAATTCAGGGATAAAAATGGGTATCGGCTCTATAGACGAGGCGCTGCCGTCGGTAGAAGACGAACCCCTGAAACAGCTTCTTCGTACCTGTAAACGTGAGCACGAGGAGTTGGGAAAGGAAACCGCCGCCATGCTTGAGGAGTACGGAGACGACTCAAAAGAGCCCAGCCCCATTGCAAAGGGGATGTCCTGGCTGAAAACCAACGCCAGGCTTGCCGTCAGGCCCGGAGACGGTACAGTTGCCGAACTTATTACGGACGGCTGCAATATGGGCGTAAAATCCCTGAACAAATATTTAAACCAATACGAGGCAGCGGAGGAAAGAGTCAAGGATATTGCCAAGAGACTGATAAATCTTGAGGAGAAGTTGACCATTGATATACGGTCTTATTTGTAGGGGACCAGGATATCTGTAAAGACATAAACGGCTGTGGATAACTCCCACAGCCGCTTTATATTACCGGATGGTTTTATTGGCAGATTGGCCCCCTGCCGGTCATCTCAGATGGGCGGCAACTTAAAAAGGGTGTATGATAATGCGCTATAGAAAATAAAAAATTTATTATACACCGACATACATATGCTGTCAATAAAAAATTTGCTTTATTTTTGGCTTTGTGGTATAATATATCCGACCGTATTTCAATTCTGCGCAGTGATTGAAGAATATTGAAGCGATTTGCGGGATATCAAAACGGGGCTTTTTTTATTTCCTCCATTTTATATAAATATTCAGGGAGGAGGTTGGAAATGGAATCAGAGCATATATACAACGATGAGGGTTTAATGATAAGTCAAGGCGAAGAAGATAATATTCAATTTGGATTGGATCCGGTAAGGGACTATATGGCTGCCGCCGGCGCTTCTCCCCTTTTGTCTCTGGAGGAGGAGCAGGAATTGGCTAAGAGGGTTAAGGCGGGAGATAAGAAAGCAAAAGACAAGATGATTTGTTCCAATCTTCGCCTTGTTGTAAGTATTGCAAAAAGGTACACAAACACCCATTCCCTGTCGTTCCTGGATTTGATACAGGAAGGGAATCTGGGGCTTATTAAAGCGGTGGAGCGCTATGACCCCGAGATGGGCTTTAGGTTTTCCACCTATGCCACCTGGTGGATACGTCAGGCCATTGTACGCGGCATTGCAGATACCGACCGGACCATCCGCATTCCTGTGCACATGGGTGAGACCATCCGCAAGGTGATGAAAACGGCCCGGAAAATGGAACAGGGGGGCGAATCTGACCTTGATGTACAGAAGCTGGCGGAAAAACTTGACCTTAGCAAGGAAAACGTGGAAAGGGCATTTCGTGCTTCGGGACATCCTATTTCCCTTGAAACCCCCATAGGTGACAGCGGTACCATTTATCTGGGAGATTTAATTGAGGACACCGAACTTGTCTCTCCAGAGAATGAGGCAATGAACTACTCTCTCCGGGCGGAGATATTTAAACAGCTCCAAACGCTAAATGAGCGGGAGAGAAAGGTTTTGGAGATGCGATTCGGGCTGAATGGCCAAGAGCCTCAAACCCTTGAAAGTGTTGGTAACCATTTCGGCGTTACCCGGGAACGCATCCGGCAAATTGAAGCAAAGGCTCTGCGCAAACTTAGACATCCTACACGAAGCAGATATCTAAGTGATTTTGTTGTATAAGGAGTAACGTATAAAATGAGGAAACCATTAAATCTGATTAACAAGCAGGTGATACATAAGAGTTTCGGCAAGGGAAGTATAATTAATCAAACCGACACATGTATTGAAATCAGTTTTAAAACCGGACGCAAAAAATTTATTTTCCCTGACGCCTTTGATGGGTTCCTGACGCTTATCGACGAGCATGCGGCGGAATCGGTTGAAAAAGTGATACAGCATATGGAGCATGAGCGAAAACAGCAGGAACTGGCCTTTGAAGAGGAGTATGCCCGGCAACGTCGTGAGGAGCAGCTCATTGTTTTGCGGGAAAGGCTTTTGAGGAACCATAAAAGGCACCCTAAATCCCAGGCGGCTTTCTGGTGCAAGTCAGACGATATAGACAAGATTTTTACTGACTGGCGCGTATTTACCGGTGTGATAAAAAGCGGCATGAACGAAGGAAAACCGAACAAGCCTGTCCGGCTGGGTAAGACCAGCGCCTGCCTTTTAACCGCAAGGGAGCCCCGGACTTCGGAAAAGCAAAGGCGTATTATCGGCGCCTTTATGGTGGATGATCATTTTGTGGGACAGCTTTGCGAGGATGGTTATATCCCTTCAAATCCGGAATACAGGTTGCGCCTCACTGATGAGGAATCCAAAAAGATGCTGTTCTGGAACTACTATATAAACGAAAAATACCCGGATAGAACCACTTGGAATACGGGAGTATATAGATATTTTGACAACGTTTGGATGGCACAGATTTTAAGGGACATTGTATCCATAAAGGAGGACCCCGGGGAGAAGGAACTCGCCCGTGATTTCTTTGAACATTTCTGTAAAGTAAACCACATTAACGAAAACGAGCTGCCGGAGCCCGGCGGGACGCTGAAACGTTTGTAGACTGCCAACAAAATTAAGGTGACGGGAACCCGGGCACCGCCTGCAGGCGGGTCCGCCGGACTCCCGTCACCCTAGTCATTTTGGAGGCGGGAAAAGTATAAAGTGAGGTAATGCAATTTTATTGAGCGGTTTTGCAGTGCCCGTAAATTGGGATAATTAAAGGAAGGCAAGGGCCTTTCTTTAATTATTTCATCGTATTTTTGACGGCAGTATGATTTCGGAGGGGCAAGCCCATTTTGGTCAATACAATCCCCTTTACCGCCTATATGCCATATGCGGAGGTCAGAGCCGGGCGCCGTCAAATCTTTTAACTCCTTGGTTTCGTTGACGGGTATCAGTATATCTCCGGCATAGATGTTGCGTGCCATCGCTGGTGTGGTTGTTATATTCTATAAAATATAGTATATTCTTTTTATTGGATTTAGTCCAACAGTTTTTGTTTCAATAAATATCCCTCCTAAAATACTTCTCTATCAATGTCCCGGAATATGTGTTAGAATGTAATATAAATGTTTTTGGAGAGAAACATGCGGTATGACAACATTAGACGGGGCAGGTTTATTGCCCGCCCCAACCGATTTATAGCCCTGGTGGACATTGACGGGAAAGAGGAAGTCTGCCACGTAAAAAATACGGGGCGCTGCCGTGAGCTTCTGGTTCCGGGAGCCGCTGTCATTCTTCAGAAATCCGATAACCCGCATCGCAAGACGAAATATGACCTCTTGGCGGTATATAAAGGTGACATGCTTGTGAATATCGACAGCCGGGCCCCCAACAAGATTGCGGCGGAATACCTGCACAAGCTGTTTCCGGACATAAAATCCATACGGCCTGAGGCGGGATATATGAATTCCCGTTTTGACTTCTATATTGAGACCGGGCGGGATAAAATTTTTGCAGAGGTCAAGGGCGTGACTCTGGAGGAAAACGGTGTGGCCATGTTTCCCGACGCTCCCACTGACAGGGGAGTGCGCCATAACCATGACAAACCCCACACAGGAGCCGGTTTCCGTCACCATGGCCTTTCCTTTTGTTACCAAGTTCAATACTGAGAATATGGGTGTATCTTCCGTGGAAGTGGACGGAGAGAAAATGGACTTTGAGCTTTATTATGGAGGCAGGGTGGAGGAAGATACGCATCTGTCTGCCCTGAATTTAGACGATGTCCTATCCAATGTCCTGCTGGAGTTGCCCCTTGAGCCTGAGGAAGGCCTGCTTTACACGGTTTTGGCGGATACCTCTGCCCTGCCTGATGATACCGAGCGCATCTATATCCGCATGACGTTTGAGTTAGAGTTGGGGGTTTGCTGTTTTAACGGCTTTAGCGGATTTGCATCTTACGAGGACGGGACAAGGGAGCTGAGTTCATGGCTTTACCTGGATCGGGAGGATACTCCCATGACGGTCTTCGTCTCCGGGGGAAGTTTGAGCGGCTGTACGGTTGGAGCCTATAAGTCCTATGAGGAGACAGCGGAGCTTCTTTCCGACGTGCAGGTTGATGTTGAAGTGAAGACTGCTTCTTTCAGGGAGTATGTGGATGCCTGTTGGGAGAATTATGCGCCGTCTTTAATGGGGGAAAGGGGGCCTCTGGACGAGAAGCTATACTGGGCGATGCTTGAGGAAATTGATACTTTTTGGAGCACATACGACAGAGCAGTCCCCGTCACCGAATTAATTTCATATACCCGTTCAATGGACCGGCTTGCCATGGCGGTGTACCCCGTGGATTTTGCTCCGGGAGAGACAAGAAATGTCAAGGTAAACTGCACCCTTGAGGGCGTCATGGAGCGGCCCAGCGGCTATTCCTCAAAACACACTACCTATACCTATACTTACCTGTCCAACCCGGCCAAGGCCTGGGCAGACTTCGGCACACTCCACATAAAAGCAATTCCGCCGGAGGGGCTGCCCCTGTCGGCTTCGGTGCCGGAGATTGGCATGGATGAAGATGGACACTATAGCGCCAAACTGAACGGACTGCCGGAGGAGAATATCAGCTTCACTTTAGGGGAACCGGCCAGTGGCCTAGAGAGGGCAGTGGCCAAAGCAAGCCAGCTCACATGGCTTTTTGTGCCTTTAATTGTGGTTGCGGCGGCAATAGTTGCTCTGGCGATGTCATTTGTGCGTCGGGTTAAACGAAAAAACACTGAGGATTGAATATATAAGCAGTAAAAAGGGCGGGGATATCCCACCCTTCAATATTAATGTTGATTGGAAAGGATGCGCGATTTCTATTAGAAAACTTAACTGGCACAAAAATTTTATGGATGGCATCATCGTTTCCTGATATAATAACTGGGAAAAATATCAAACTTTACAGGGGATTTACAGTGAAGGGGAAAATAGCCAAGGCTGTTAGGGTTGTAACTATTGCGCCCATTTCTGCCTTTGTCCTTTTAATAATCCTATACATATCCAGGCCCGCCGTATTCGGGGGTCTGGTACACTTCGTTTCCGCTGTGGTCTTTCTCGTCCTGCTGCCCATATTGGCTTATCCCTTGCAGCCATTGGTGCCGGGCTTTAAGGATCAGGGGAGAAAGGGACAGCGGACCCTTGCCATGCTTATGGCAAACCTAGGATACATTTTAGGTATCATATTCGTAATATTCGTGCCCTCTCCAGGCGGATATCTCCTGATTTATCTGACTTATTTTCTTTCCGGCCTACTATTTCTGCTCTGTAACAGGGCATTTAAAATCAAGGCCAGCGGCCACGCCTGCGGGATTGCCGGGCCTATTGCCGCTCTGACGTATTTTGTCGGGGCCAAAGCTCTTTGGGGTCTTATTGTGCTTGGGGCCGCCTACTGGGCCAGCCTTGCAATGAAACGGCACACGAAATTGGAATTGGTGATAGGCACTTTAATTTCTGTTATGGCGCTGTTTGTTTCGCTGCTGATATCAAGGCCTATTTAACTGACTTAATCAAAAAAACAAGAGCGGGGATTTCCCCGCCCTTGGTTACACTGGTGGCTTTTCAGCCGCCAAGATAAGCTTTTTTGATTTCGTCGCTGGTGGCCAGTTCCTTGCCGGTGCCTGAGAGGGTGATTCTGCCAGTCTCAAGAACATAGGCCCTGTGGGCTATTTCCAGCGCCATGCCGGCGTTCTGCTCTACCAGCAGGACGGTGGTTCCGGACTCGTTCAGAGTCTTTATAATGTCGAAAATCTCTTCCACCAGAAGGGGAGCCAGGCCCATTGAGGGTTCATCCAGCATAATCATTTTCGGGCGGCTCATAAGCGCCCTGCCCATGGCAAGCATCTGCTGCTCGCCTCCGGACAGGGTACCCGCCACCTGTCTTCTGCGCTCTTTCAATCTGGGGAATCTGGCAAACACACTTTCAATGATATCCTCATCAACGCCCTTTTGGGTGTAGGCCCCCATTTCCAGGTTTTCCATAACGGTCATCCTGAGGAATATTCGGCGTCCTTCAGGACAATGGGCCAGGCCCTGCTGCACTATCTTGTGGGCCTCCATCTTGGTGATGTCGGTGTCCATAAAGGTTATGGAGCCGGTTTTGGGCCGGAGGAGGCCGGAAATGGTTTTAAGTATGGTGGATTTGCCGGCGCCGTTTGCGCCGATGAGGGCCACGATTTCGCCGGGATGTACCTCAAAACTGACGCCCTTTATGGCGTGGATAGGGCCGTAGTATACATTTATATCATTGATTTTAAGCATTATCGGGCCTCCTTCTTTCCGAGATAGGCCTCGATGACCGCAGGGTTATTTTTTATCTCTTCGGGAGTGCCCTTGGCGATTATTTGGCCGTAGTTTAACACCACAATACCCTCGCAGATGCCCATGACAAGGTTCATATCGTGCTCAATAAGCAGGATGGCTATCTTGAAGGTATCTCGTATCTTGCGGATGTTTTCCATAAGCTCCCCGGTTTCGGAGGGGTTCATGCCGGCAGCGGGCTCATCCAGAAGCATAATGCTGGGGTTTGTGGCCAGGGCCCGCACAATCTCAAGTCGGCGCTGGGCACCGTAAGGCAGGCTGCCGGCTTTTATATTTGCCATGCCCTCCATGTTAAAAATGGAGAGCAGTTCTAGGGCCCGCTCTCTGGCAATACGCTCCGCTCGCCAGTAGGCCGGGATACGGAAGATGGCCCCGGCAAGGCGATAGTCGATTTCGTTGTGGAGGCCTACCAGCACGTTTTCCAGAACGGTCATATCCTTGAAAAGGCGGATGTTCTGGAAGGTGCGGGCAATGCCCATGCGGCATACCTGGGAAATGGTCATGCCGGAGGTGTTGCGCCCGTCCAGAAGTATGGTCCCCTTTGTGGGCTGATAAACCTTGGTGAGCAGGTTGAACACCGTGGTCTTCCCGGCGCCGTTGGGCCCGATAAGGCCTGCGATTTCCGTCCGGCCGATGACCAGGTTAAATTCCTTAACAGCGTTCAGGCCGCCGAAGTTGATACCCAGATGATGGGCTTCCAAAATCGGAGTCTTGTCAAGATCTCGTTCCGGTATAAAGCCGGTGGCGGGAAGAGGGCGAAGCTTACTCATTTGTACCGGCCTCCCTTTTCTTTGAGATATGGCCTGTCAGCTTTTCCAGCAGATTCCTGAGAGAGAAGTCATAGGTTCCCATGAGGCCAGAGGGTTTGAAGATCATCACGATGATAAGCATCAGGGAATATATAATCATGCGGTATTTGCTGAAAACCTGAAGCACAAGGGGCAGACTGGTCAGCACCGTAGCCGCTATCACGGAGCCTATCATGGAACCCATGCCGCCCAGGACCACCATGACCAGAATGTTTATGGAGGCCATGAAATCAAAGGCGTTGGGGAACAGGGAACCCTGGTTGCCGGCGAACAGTGCGCCTGCAATGCCGGCAAAGAAGGCGGATACGGAAAAGGCCATGACCTTATAATAGGTTGTGCTGATTCCGCAGGATTCCGCAGCTATCTCATTATCACGAATGGAGAGAATTGCCCTGCCATGACGGGACTTCATCATCATGTGTATAACTACGCAGGTCAGTACTACGCAGACATACACCAAAGTGAAGGTTGAGTGCTTCGGGATATTCAAAAGCCCGGGAGTGCCGCCTGTTATTTCAGGAAGGTTAATGATGCATACTCTTATTATCTCACCAAAGCCCAATGTTACTATGGCCAGGTAGTCACCTTTGAGGCGCAGGGCGGGTATGCCGATTATTATTCCGAAAATTGCTGAAACAATGCCGGCTACCAAAAGGCCGAGGACGATGGAAACAGGGGCCGGCATGGATGCGGTAGCCTTCCAAACCAGGGCGCCGGTATAGGCCCCGACTGCCATGAAGCCTGCATGCCCAAGGGGGAGCTGGCCCAGATAGCCCGTGACCACATTAAGGGAAACCGCTAAGATAATGTATATGCCCACCTGTAGAAACAGGGAGTTTTGGGCACGGCTGGTGATTCCGCTGGAGATTACAATGTTACCCACCACTAACAGCAGGGCTATGAGCACAAGGTTTATTGCGTAGCTGACAGGTGTAGGAATGCGTCTTTTTGCCATTTTTGCCACCCCCTAAACCTTTTCCTGCATGCTTCTGCCAAGAAATCCGGTGGGCTTGACAAGGAGCACGATAATAAGTATGGCGAACACAACAGCGTCCGTCCATTCAGATAGCCCGACGGCGGAGACAAGCACTTCGGCAAAGCCAATTGCCAGTCCGCCAATCATTGCGCCGGGAATGGAGCCGATACCGCCTAGAACCGCCGCAACGAAGGCCTTCAGTCCCAGCAGGGAGCCCATAGTGGGGCTTACCAGGGGATAGCGGCAGCAATAAAGTATGGAGCCGATTCCGGCCAGAGTGCTTCCCGTTGCAAAAGTAAAGGTGATGGTGGAGTTGACGTTGATTCCCATGAGCTTGGCGGCGTCGGTGTCCTCGGAAACCGCTCTCATGGCCTTCCCCATCTTTGTTTTCTGAACCAGCAGGGTGAGGCAAATCATGGAAATTATGGTTACGACAATTGTAACCAGAGCTGTCAGGCTGATGTTGATACTGCCAATTCTAAAATTGATGGCGGGAATTACCACAGTATTGGGGAAGCTGCGGGCATTGGCGGTGAACAATAGCTGGGCCATATTCTGCAAAAACAGGGATACGCCTATGGCGGTGATGAGAAGGGATATGCGGGGCGCGGAGCGCAGAGGCTTGTAGGCCACCTTCTCTATGAGCACCGACAGCAGGACACAGCCGATAATGGCAAGGATAATTGCCAAAACGGGATTGCGGCCTGCCGTTAAAATCAGGACGGCTATGTATCCGCCTGCCATAATAATATCGCCATGGGCAAAGTTTAAAAGCATTATAATGCCATAGACCATGCTGTATCCCAGTGCAACCAGAGCATAAATGGAACCCAGTTGTAACCCATTTATAAGTTGTGATAGCAATAGCATGGGGGTAGTCCCCTTTCAGGATTAGGATCGATTACGGCCGATAAAACCCGGCCGGTCTTTATTAAATACTGCGGCCTAAACGTGCCTAGACGGAGGGCGGAATTTCCGCCCTCCGCATGTGGTGTTAATTTTTGGTACAAATCTGCAGATATTATACAGCGGTTAAAAAGAAATTGCAGATAGTTTTACAGAAATATTATCTGTCCGTTTTTAATTAATAGTTACCCCAGTATTTGGCCCCGCCGTTAGAGACGTTGATGATGACGGCGGTCTTGTTGGGGTTGTTGAATTCGTCAAAAGTGACGTGCCCCGTTACGCAGTTCATATCTGTGGCTTTCATGTATGAAATGATTGTTTCGTTATCCAGCTTGCCGTCGGCATCAGCCTTGGCGATGGCGGCATAAAGGATCATTGCGGCGTCGTAGCCCTGAGCGGCAAACATGTTGGGTTCGTTGTTGTACTCAGCTTTGTATGCCTCCAGGAAGGTCTGAACCTCTTCCCTGGTGTCCTGGGTGGAATAGCCGGAGCAGTAGTAGGCGCCTTCTATCAGAGAGGCGTCGGTGACAACGTCCAGAACGGTATCCCAGCCGTCCACGCCAAGCATGCGGGCGGTGATGCCGGCAGCGTTTGCCTGCTGTGCAACCAGAGCGATGACATTGTAGTAGTCAGGCACAAACAGAGTGTCAGGGTTCTTGGCGGCGATGTTTGTGAGCTGGCCCTGGAAATCCTGAGAGCCGTCAGCGTAGCTTTCAGTAGCAATTATTTCAAGGCCAATTTCCTCGGCTTTTGCTATAAATGCGTTGGCAACGCCCAGGGAGTAGTCGCTTCCGTTGTTGTAGAGAACGGCTGCTGACTTGGCGCCCAGTTCTTCGTAAGCAAAGCTGGCCATCTTTTCGCCCTGAAAGGGGTCGATGAAGCAGGAACGGAACATATTCTCGTAAACCTGGCCGGTTTCCTCGTTATAGGTAACCGCAGCGGCGGTAGCGGAAGCGGTAATCATGGGAGTGTTGTCCGCCTGGGATTCGGAAACCACAGCCACGGTGGGGCCGGTGGTAACGTCGCCTATAATGGCCACTACGCCCTGGTCAACCAGAGAGTTGTACCCGAGGACCGCCTTGGCAGCGTCGCCCTCTTCATCATACTCGACGAGCTCAATTGTCTTACCGTTGATTCCGCCTTTGGCGTTAAGCTCCTTGGTGTACAGCCGCACGCCGTTGGCAACGGCAATACCGTACTCGGCAACGTCACCTGTCAGAGGGGCCAAAAGACCGACTTTGATTGTGTCTGACTCTTTCTTAGATCCTTTGTTACCGCAGGCGCTAAAGAGAGCCAACATCAGGACAAGTGCCAAAATGATGCTTAGAATCCTTTTCATTTTGTTTTCCTCCTTTAATTTACATACTGATTTTTTATACCATTTAATTATGTGCACCGGTTTTCCCGGCACAGGTATTTATATAAAAAGGCGGCACCGCAAAAAAGAGCGGTGCCGCCTTGAGTATACAGGTAGTTCTCAGAAGGTCGGCTTCGGTTCTTTTAAGCGGGGAGGGTGGAGTCCGGCTATAATTATTACAAGTATTACGGATACTATAAGGCTAATTATGCCTACTATTATTACATCTACTACGGAGAGTAGAATGGATACAATTACGCTAATAATAAGGAAAATAAGTGCAATAAGAAAAATGGACGCCGCAAAAGCAGCGCCCATAATTATGGCAAAAGTACCCATTTTGGAGCATGCAGAGCCGGCCTCTGCAAACTTGTTTGCAGAAGCAGAAGGATATGTGTAATTGACGCAGTTGGTGCTTGGCATATCCGGCGCTCCTTCCAAAATGGCGTTATCAGTAAAAAGTGTATCCATTTTAAATCACTAAAGCGAAATTGTCAATAGTTATTATATCCTAGTTTTAATCTTGGTTCCGGTTATTTTTTATCTAAATTATATTCTTATGGGCCCGCCAGTGTTTCTCCCCATAAAAATCCCCAAATTTCAACAAGCATCGTCAATTTTCTGACTATTCTTGCAATAAAACTTCAGCATTGCTATAATGCATTCGTCTTGCCTTTTTTTGTGGGACAATGCAATTACGAGGAGAGAAACGTTTAAATGCTTAAAGCCCTGGTCCTTTTTATCCTGACATATGCAGCTTTGCTTGTTTTCCCAAAATACAGAGCGCATTTTGCCCTGGCTTCGGCGGCGCTGTTTGTAATTCTAGGTATTCTCCCTGTGGGGGAAGTTTTTTGCCGTTGATTGGAACGTCATAATGATGATTGCCGGAACCATGGATATAGTATATTTCTTTATCGAATCAAAAATGCCTAACATAAAATGGGCCATAATCGCCCTGTCACTTTTTGCGGGCCTTATTTCTGCCTTTGTGGACAATGTCGCAACTGTACTCATGGTTGCGCCCGTAGCCCTGACAATATCAAAGAAGCTAAAAGTTTCCCCGGTGACCAGCATTATAGCCATTTCTGTTTCATCCAACCTGCAGGGGGCTGCCACCCTGGTTGGCGATACCACCTACATCCTTTTGGGCGCTCAGACAGGAATGGATTTTCTGGACTTTTTTGTTTACAGGGGAAAAGTTGGCCTGTTCTGGGTTGTCCAGATAAGCGCTGTAGTTTCAGCCTTTGTACTTATGTTTGTATTCAGAAAACACAGCCAGCCCATTAGTGTCAAGGACAGAACCAAAGTGGAAGATTATTTCCCCTCTGCCCTCCTGCTGGGCATGATTGTTTTGCTCATATGCGCCTCCTTCATACCCGATGGACCCTGGAAACCCTCCGTTATTAACGGACTTATCTGCGTATCTCTACCGGTCTGGGCATTCTCCGAAAAGAGGGATATGAAGTCCAGAGCAAGGACTTTATGAAAATCAGCGTACCTTTCACCCTGTCTGCCGTAATCACGGGGTATGTGCTAATCTGGCTCATTTGGGCTTGAAATTGACAACCGCCTCCCGTTCCGAAAGGGGACAGGAGGCGGTTTTGTTATTAATAGTGCCGTACGATTTTGTAGTAGGCTTTTGCCGTAAGCGCATAAATAGCGGCGTAGCAGAGGGCAAAGATGGCAAAGGTTCCAACGGCACAGAGGGTATATAGAGAAACGTTGGTAAGCTGCAGGGTCGCCAGCAGTTTTGTGATTATTGGGAAAGCAAAGCATACATGGACTCCGGCGGTAATGAGGGGCAGAAAAAATACCGTAAGCACCTGGCTTTTTATAGAGCTTTTTACCTCTTGCCGGCTCATGCCCACCTTCTGCATGATGGAGAACCGTTCTTTGTCCTCGTAGCCCTCGGTAATCTGCTTGTAGTAGATTATCATGATGGTGGCCAGCATAAACAGCAGCCCAAGGAAAATTCCCAGGAAGAGAAATCCGCCGTAGAGGATATAAAATTCGTCTTCACCGGCTTGCCTGCTTTCTACGTAAATGTGGTAGTAAGTGGCAGTATAGGTTTCGCCATTTTCCGTTACCGTTTCCGTGACGGCAAGCGCTTCTCTAAGCGTGTCAGCAAAGGCTTTTTTCTCCTCTTTGGTTCCCGAAATGTCAAACTGGATATGTGTTTCGGGCATATAGGATGTCTCGTAAACTTCCGTTTGCTTTTTATACAGGCTGTTTAAAACTTCCATGTCATAGACAACAATATAGTGGCTGTCAACCTGCCAGGCGGAATATCCGTCCCCAAAAGGCAGCGTGTCAAGATGCTGAACTACGTTAAAGTCAAAATCAAGCACCGTTATTTCGTCGCCTACGGGTATATCTGAGCTATATATTAAAATGTCTGAGGGGGACTCCAAATTTGCCTCTTGACCTGTGAGCTGATAGTATCCATTCTGGGTAACAAATAGAATCAGGGATAATCCAGAAATTCCGTTACTCCTGTCAAGCTTCGGCAGGAATATATCTCCCTGTCTTTCGGCGGCCAGGTCCAGTTCGGTGTAGCTGACCATGGTCTTAACTTCGATACCCTTTTGTGACGCAACGTTCTCGATTGTGCCCAGTATTTCGGATATTTGCTCATCGGATTGATTATTGCCCCAGACTGAAACGTCATAGGGATAGCTGGTGGCAATAATGTCCTCTATACCTATATACAGGCTTACGGTGGTGGACACCATGACCAGAACCATTGTGGACAAAATGCATATGTTGGAGAGGCCCGCGGCATTTTGCTTCATACGGTATATCATGCCGGACACCGAAGTAAAGTGCTTCGTCTTGTAATAGTACCTGGTGTTTTTACGCAAAGCCTTGAGCAGGACAATGCTTCCGGCGGTGAAAAGGCAGTAGGTGCCTATGATAACCAGTATAACGGCAAGGAAAAACAGAGGGATTGCGGCAAGAGGAGACTTTGTAAGAATGGCAATTGCATATCCTCCGCCCAGTGCCAAAACTCCTACGATTGCAAGGAGTATCTTTGATTTAGGTTCCCTTTGCCCCACATTTCCCCCCTGGAGAAGCTGTATGGGGTTATTCAGCCGGATTTGAAACAGATTGGACATTAGTATCAAAAGGAAAATGGCGGCAAACAAAACTGCGATAATGCCCATGCTGCTGAATGAAATGTTAAACCCAAAGGGGACGGGAAATTTGAGCAGACGGAAAAGCATTGCAAATGAAAGCTTGGAAAGTAGAATTCCTGTAATAAGACCCAAAACGATAGTAGCCAGGCCGGTGAAGATGGTCTCGAAAAAGAGAACTATTGCAATATGCCTTTTTTCCATACCCAGGATATTATAAAGGCCCAGCTCTTTTTTGCGGCGTTTCATAAGAAAGCTGTTTGTGTAAAAGAGGACAATGGTTGCAAAGATTCCAACGATAATGCAGCCCAAAGCCATAAAAACCTGAATGTAATCGCCGCCTAACATATTTTTTAGGCCTTCATTGCTGTTAATGAAAAGCATTATATACATGGTTGCCACACTTGCCATGCAGGTGAGAAGGTAGGGAATATAGAATTTACGGTTGTTTTTTATGTTGGTTAGGGCAATTTTAGGATAAAAGGCGGCTTTACGCACTGGCTTCACCGCCTGTCGCAATCAGGGTCAGGGTGTCGGATATTTTTTGGAATAGCTCCTCGTTTGTCAAGTTCCCCCTGTATAGCTGGTGGAATACCTGGCCGTCCCGTATAAACAGCACCCTGCTTGCGTGGCTTGCCGCCTTGACGCTGTGGGTCACCATCAAAATGGTCTGACCCTCCGCGTTAATCTCCCCGAACAGTTTCAGCAGGCTGTCCGCGTTTCGGGAATCAAGGGATCCCGTGGGTTCGTCGGCCAGGAGCAGCTGAGGCCCGGTAATAAGGGCCCTGGCAACTGCCGCCCTTTGCTTTTCGCCGCCGGAGACCTCGTAGGGGAATTTTTTCAGTATTTTATTAATGCCCAGCTTTTTGGCAATGGGCTGAAGACGCCTGTTCATCTCGTCAAAGGATTTGCCAGCCAGCACCAGGGGCAGAAGAACGTTATCCTGTATGGAAAAAGTGTCCAAAAGGTTGTAGTCCTGGAACACAAAGCCCAGGTTGTCCCTCCGGAAAGCGGAGATGTCCTTTTCGCTGATGTCCAGGATGCTTCTGCCTCTTAACCTGACCTGGCCGCTAGTGGGCTTATCCAGCGCGGCGAGTATATTAAGGAGGGTGGTCTTGCCGGAGCCGGATTCCCCCATAATGGCCACGTATTCCCCCTGCTCCACGGAAAAGCTCACATCAGTAAGGGCCTGAACCTGCGCACCCCCGAAGCGGGTAGTATATATCTTTTTTAGGTGTTCAACTTCAAGTATAGTCATAAAAAAGCCTCCGTTGCTTTTAATTTGTGTAATTGCAACGCTATTATATCAAGAGCCCGAAATGCCCTGCCATAATTTTGGCTTACATTTCGGGCTCAATCCTTACATTTTTGTAAGTTTTAAGCTTACTCCACTGTCAGTTCCGGTCTGTCCATACCCAGCAGCAGCTTCGTACCCGCACCGACCTGCGATTCGATTGAAATGCTGTGACCCAGCTTTGACATTATACGTTTGCAAAGGTACAGGCCTATGCCCGTGGATTTCTTATCCGTCCTGCCGTTGTAGCCGGTAAAGCCCTTTTCAAACACCCGGGGTATATCCTCCGGCTGAATACCTATGCCACTATCCTCTACAACCAGGGTACTGGGGGCTTTTTCATCCAGGTAAATGGAGATTTTCCCCTCCCGGGTGTATTTTAGGGCATTTGACAGAAGCTGCTCGAGGACAAAGCACAGCCACTTTTCATCCGTGATTACGGTCTGGTCAATTTCCTTGTAATCCAAAGTGATTTTACGCCTTATAAACTCCCTGGCATATTTCCGGACGGCCTGCTTCACAATGGCGTCCAGGGAGTATTCCTGAATCAGCAGGTCCCCGGATATGTTATCCGACCGCAGAAAAGCAATGGCCATATCCACATAGTGCTCAATTTTGAAAAGAGCTGCCGACAGTTCTTCCCTTGACGGTTCTTCCTGGGATTGGAGCAGCAGGCTCATGGCGGAAATGGGGGTTTTTATCTGGTGCGCCCAAAGGGTGTAGTACTCGGTCATCTCGCTGAGCCTGAGAGTGCTCTCCGAGGTCAGTCGCCTGATTTCATGGTTTAAAAGCCGGACTAGCTCCTGATAAGCCGCCTCTATTTCGCCTTTGGGCTCCGTCAGTTCATCCGTACTTACGGTGATATTGCTTTGAATGCTTTTAAGCAGGCTAATTTTCCTGCGGTAGTGGGCATAATCCACGGCGCAGAAAATAACAAGCACCGCCCCGCAGAGTACGGCAGCGTATATTACGGGCTCCAGGGGCAACCCGTAGAGCACAGTCACAAGTGCGGAGACGGCAAAAAACAGGCAAACCATTACGGCGGTTTTAAAATGTCCTTTTAAGTACAAAAATACGGCCCTCATATCATTTCACCATATACCCTATTCCCTTTTTTGTGGCTATGAAGTCGCAAAGCCCGGAGTCCTCCAGCTTCTTCCGCAGCCGGGTAATATTCACTGTCAGAGTGTTGTCGTCTATGAAGCTGTCAGTCTCCCATAATCTGGACATGATGACTTCCCTGGATACCGTTTTGCCTCGGTTTTCCATGAGTATGTGAAGGATTTTGTATTCATTTTTTGTTAAATCTATCCTTTGCCCACGGTATGTAAGGCTGCCGTCGGCGGTATTGAGTATTGCGCCCCGGTGTTCAATAAGGTTTGTGCCGCTGCTGAAATCGTATGTTCTCCGGAGCAGGGCCTGCACCTTTGCCGTCAGCACGTTCAAGTCGAAGGGCTTTGTTATAAAGTCGTCTCCTCCCATATTTATGGCCATGACTATGTTCATATTATCCGACGCCGAGGAAATAAAAACAATGGGGACATCGGACAGCTTTCTGATTTCGGTGCACCAGTAGTATCCGTTAAAGAAGGGAAGGTACAGGTCCATCAGTATCAGGTGAGGGGAAAAGGACACAAATTGTTCCAACACGCTGCTGAAATCTGTGACGCACATAACTTCACAGCCCCAGGATTCAATGTAGCTTTTTATTGTGCGGGCGATAATTTCATCGTCCTCCACTATCATTATCTTATACATAATTCACCTCTTTGCGGTATGGCGCCTTATCCTTAATCCCCGCCCCGGCATATCATATATTGATATAAAGCGTGCCAGGAGAGGATTTTATGCCCTATGATGTGACTCGAGCTCTTGAATATGCACGTAAGTGGGCCTTTGCCCGGAATCTAAGATACTATAATTTTGACGCTCTGGGGGGAGATTGCACTAACTTCATTTCTCAGTGCCTGTATGCCGGCTGCGGCGTGATGAACTATACCCCTGATACGGGGTGGTATTACATTTCTTTAAACTCCAGGGCTCCTGCATGGACCGGCGTTCCGTTTTTGTATAACTTTCTTGTGAACAACAGGGGGACGGGCCCCTACGGCCGTGAAGCCCCTCTTGATAATGCTAGGCCGGGGGATATAGTTCAGCTAAGCTTTGACGGGATCCGGTTCTCCCACTCCCTGTTCGTGGTCAGCACGGGCGCAGTTCCCCGGCCGGATAACATACTTATTGCGACCCATACCTACGATTCCTATAACAGGCCCCTGTCCACTTATACATATGTCTCCCACAGGCTCATCTGCATTGAAGGGGCCAGGCATTAGCTGCTTGCCGGCATATCATCAGTATATGCTTAGTTTATCCTATATTTCAACATTTTTCAAAGGACTTATATGGGACATATCATAAAATTAAACAGGCTACCCATTGTTGTTTTCAGCAAAAACCGATTAAAAAATAAACACTATAAAAATTATGTCGATAAAAATGTATAGACATATGTTTATAATTAATTTATAATATGTTGGGATGAAATATTTAAATTTTTGGCGAAAAGGAGGAAAATTATGAGTTTCTTTAGGCGGAAAAACTCCGTTTCTGATGAAAAAAAACCACCGATTGTTGCGTCCGCGGATATTCCTCCTGCCGTCGATTCTGCTTCTGTTAATTCAGAGTCTGTTGAATCCGCCGATATTGCTTCTGTTAATTCAGAGTCTGTTGAATCCGCCGATATTGCTTCTGTTAATTCAGCGTCTGTCGAATCTGCCGATTCCGGATCTGTCGATTCCGTAATAAGGGTAAGAATTATCGAAAACGGCCTCCAGGCCTGTTTATATATAGAGCCCCCAATTAAAAACGGGGCGGGTCCTACTGTGGATTCCATGATGGCCGCCCTGAGCAACGCGGGGGTGACGTATAACATTGACATGGAAAAGCTCAAGGAGCTGGAGGCTAAGCCTGTTTTTTATAAGGATGTGGTAGTGGCTACGGGGATTCCCCCGGTAAACGGTGAAGACGGGAAGGCGGAATTCCTTTTTGATGTAAAAAAGGACAGCTTTAAGCCAAAGGAAAACGAGGACGGCACGGTAGACTTCCGGGACCTTGACCAAATACAAAATGTTACCAAAGGGCAGGTGCTTTGCAGGATTACGCACCCCACGGAGGGAAAGCCGGGCATGTCCGTCCTGGGTATGGAGCTGAAACAGAAAAAGGGCAAGCCAGCCCCAGCCCTTTCAGGAAAAAACACCATGCTCAGCGAGGACGGCACCGCTATTATTTCCAAGATAGATGGTCAGGTGGATTTTGTAGGCGGAAAGATAAACGTCAGCAATATCTACATTGTCAGAGGGAATGTGGATGTTTCCACCGGCAACATAAAGGTAGCGGGAAGCCTGATTGTCCGGGGCATGGTAACCCAGGGCTTTACAATTGAAGCCGCGGAAGATATCGAGGTCAGCGGCACGATAGAATCTGCTACTGTTATAGCAGGCGGGAATATTTGGATAAAAAGCGGCATTACCGGAAGCGAGATTAGCGCCGGGGGAAACATCAAGTGCAAGTTTATTGAAAACTGCAAGGTTTTTGCCAAAGGCGAGGTCAGCGCAGAATACATTTTGAACAGCGAAATAAAATGCGCAAAGGACCTCAAGATTACCGGGAGGAGGGCCAGGATTATTGGCGGCAGCTGTCTGGTTGGGAGTAATATTGAAGCCGCCACCATCGGCTCCCCCTCAAACGTCAAAACAAAGCTTGTAATTACAAATGAACAGGCCATTCTGGGGCATTATCAGGAACTCTCGGAACTGGTGCCGGTTCTGGAAAAACAGATAGAAAGCCTGAAACCCCTGTACAATCTGCTGAAGCAGATGGAGTTGGCCAATCGGCTTACTCCTGAAAAACGGGAGATTTATGATAATGTCTCCAAGCAACATAATACCACCATTAACAAGTTGGAAGAAGTCAAAAGAAAGCTGGACGAGATTATCAATTACCAATCTGCCAAAGGTTATGGCAAAGTCATTTGCACCGGCACAATTTATCCCGGCACGGAAATAGTTATCGGGAACGATAAGTATAACGTCAATGAGCCATTGCAATTCTCCTCATTTTACTTCTATAAGGGTGAAATATGCCTTGGACCCGCAAGATAAGTTAGGTTAAAAAATGAAAATATAATGTTTTTAGTAAAGGCCCGTACCAAACTGTTTTGGCGCGGGCCTATTTTATGGGGCTCCTTACAGTAAATATTATACGAAGTTAAAGGCTTATAAGGATAATAAAAAAGCCAGGCAAGCATACTATCATAGCATTGTCATTTGAGCTTAATGCAGGCCGTAAGGAGAGATAAAAATGCAGTTGCGCTTTGAGACCGTGTATTACGAGCCGAATACGCTTAACTACGAGCTGGGAAAAATGCTCAGAACAAAATATGCGGACCTGCCCTGGGTTGAAATTGAAAACCATAACTATATACCGGAACTGACGGCAGCGGAAAACCGGGGATTTCCAAAGTTAAAAAGCCTTCTCATCATTGGAGTGAGAAAGACGCACAAATACGTGCCGAACCATAAGGTTTCCGACTGGCTTGTGCCGTTTACGTCTTCAGGCTGCAGGGCTATGTGCCTGTACTGCTATTTGGTATGCAATTTCAACAAATGCTCCTATCTTCGGCTGTTTGTAAACCGTGAGCAGATGATGGACAGGCTGCTTAAAAAGGCAAATGCCGCCACTGTGCCCCAATGCTTTGAGATTGGCAGCAACAGCGATTTGGTGCTGGAAAACATGGTAACGAACAATCTGCGCTATACTATTGAGCGCTTTGGGCGGGAAGGCAGGGGGCATTTAACTTTTCCGACGAAATTTGATATGGTCGAGCCCTTGCTTAATCTTGAACACGGGGGTAAGACAATATTCCGAATGAGCGTAAACCCTCAGGATATCATTCGCCGCATAGAGCTTGGCACCTCGCCCTTGCACTCCCGTATTCAGGCCTTGAACAACGTGGCGGAAGCAGGGTACCCGGTGGGGCTGTTGATAGCGCCGGTAATTCTGCTTAAGGACTGGAAACGGCAGTACAGTGAACTGATAGCGCAGCTTGCCGATGAACTCAGTGAAAAGGTCAGGAAAACGGGTTTTATTGAGATAATATTGATGACCTACAGCTTCGTGCATAACGCCATCAATAAAGAGGCCTTTCCCGGAGCCGTGCAGCTCTACGACAGGGAGGCCATGGTGGGGCGCGGGCG
This sequence comes from Clostridiales bacterium, assembly GCA_012838665.1. Taxonomy (GTDB): domain Bacteria; phylum Bacillota; class Clostridia; order Oscillospirales; family Oscillospiraceae; genus DUOX01. Next base: position 65,046 of record DUOX01000015.1, on the reverse strand, counting down.
CGGCAAATACAGCTACCGAAATGATTTGCGCGAAGAAGCCGAGGCCTTTTTTCGTCAGGAATTGGCAGACAAACTGGGTACGATGCCAATACTGTATATTTCTTAGTTAACGCAGGCTTTTATCGATTTAAAGTGCCCGGCAATTTGTCGTTTTCAAAAAGGGGCGGGTTTTCCTGCCATTTTAATGCCTGAAAAGCCGGGTAAGCAAACCAACGATAATCCTTGAAGTCAGGTCTTTTGGGGAGTATACTGGGATATATTTTATTATCACAATAACCGGGGGTGTTGATATGGGTTTCAGGTATAGAAAGAGCATTAACCTTGGCTGTGCCTTTAGAATTAATCTGAGCAAGTCGGGAGTAGGGTACAGCTGGGGAGTTCCCGGTTATAGGGTGACTAAACCCAGCAGGGGCGGCACCCGGAAAACATATTCTCTCCCGGGAACGGGCATATCATATGTTGAAAGTTCCGGCGGGACAAAGCGCAGGACGCAAGCTCCCCATAATGAAAGCGCCGAAGCGATACGTGACATTGAAAGTGCGGAGATTGAGCGGTTTCAGGCTACCGAGCATACTGAACTTATTGAAATGTACGGGAAACTAGTGCGCTTAAATACCATCAGCAATATTCTGCTTTGTTTTATAATCATACCGCCGCTGTTTATACTTCCCATAGCGGGAGCCGTGCTTAAAGTTCTTCTCCGCACAAAGTACCGGCTTGATTTGACATATTCCTTCGAAGACGACATGGAAGAAGATTATAATCGCAAAGTCGCTGCCTGGTTAATTTTAAACGAGAGCCCCAAAACCTGGCAAATCACACAGGAAGCCTCGGTTTCCAACAGGAAAGCAAACGTCGGCGCAGGTCGGAAAGTGAACCGCGCTTTGATTAGGCTCTCCCGCAAGTCACCCTGGTATATACACACCAATGTACCCCCTGTTGTTTTGCCATTGAAAATGGAAACAATTTTGATATTGCCGGACAGAATGCTTATTGTCAGAAAAAAACAGATGGGTGTCCTGGATTACGATAAGCTGAATATTTCAATCGGCCAAACAAGGTTTATCGAGGAGGAATGCATCCCAAAAGGCGCAATAATCGTAGACCAGAGGTGGCAGTATGTTAATAAGAATGGGGCGCCGGATAAGCGTTATAAAAACAACAGGCTGCTTCCGGTTTGCCTGTACGGAAATATTAAACTTACTTCTCCCCAGGGTTTGAATGTTGAGATTCAGACATCAAGCGTTGATGTCGCCCAGCGATTGGGTGAGGCCTTGAAAGCCGCTTTGCTTTAGAACTAGACAAAAAAGCATGTTATCCCGCCTTTTTCCTTCTTCCAATAGACCCACATACTTATTAAAAACCACACCCCAGTCGTGCTTTTAAGAACGACTGGGGTGTGGTTTTATACTGATTAGCTCGGTTTGTTGGCGTTTATTTTTATGCCGGGTCCCATTGTAGAAGAGGTAACGCAGCTTCTAATATACTGGCCTTTGGTTGCGGCGGGTTTTGACTTTATAATCGCATCGATGAGAGCCTGATAGTTCTCATAGAGCTTTTGAGCGCCGAAGCTGACCTTGCCGATGGGGCAGTGAATTATGTTGGTCTTATCCAGGCGGTATTCGATTTTGCCTGCCTTAATCTCGGCGATTCCCTTGGCCAGGTCAGGGGTGACAGTGCCTGCCTTGGGGGTAGGCATCAGGCCCTTGGGGCCCAGAATCTTACCCAAACGGCCAACGATGCCCATCATGTCGGGGGTAGCTATGACAACGTCAAAGTCAAACCAGTTTTCGTTCTGGATTTTCTGGACCAGATCCTGTCCGCCGGCGTAATCGGCACCTGCATCCAGGGCTTCCTGAACACGCTCATCCTTGCAGAAAGCAAGAACGCGGCGGGTTTTACCGGTGCCGTGGGGCAGTACGATTGCTCCGCGTACCTGCTGGTCGGCGTGACGGGAGTCAACACCCAGTTTGACATGGAGCTCAACGGTCTCGTCAAATTTGGCCTTGCTGGCCTTTATAACCAGATCAAAAGCCTCCAGGGGGTCATAAAGATTTTGCCTATCTATAAGCTTTACGCTTTCTTTATAGTTTTTACCTCTAAACACTTAGTTTATCCTCCTTGTTATGTGGTTCGTCGGATGGAGTATCCTCCCACGATAAGGGCGCTGCTGTTAATCGGCGACGACGACGCCCATGCTCCGGCAGGTACCGGCAATCATCCTCATTGCTGCCTCTATATCGGTGCAGTTGAGGTCGGGCATCTTCTGCTCGGCAATCTTGCGCAGATCTTCCCGGCTGATAGTGGCAACCTTATTCTTATTGGGAACACCGGAGCCTGTCTCAATGCCGCAGGCCTTCTTTATGAGAAGGGACGCAGGGGGCGTCTTGGTAATAAATGAAAAACTGCGGTCTGCATATACGGTGATGACCACGGGGATCATCATGCCTATGTCGTTCTTGGTGCGTTCGTTAAATTCTTTGGTAAATTTGCCTATATTAATACCATACTGGCCAAGGGCGGGGCCCACGGGGGGAGCGGGAGTTGCTTTGCCCGCCTGGACCTGGAATTTAACATATCCAATTATTTTTTGTGCCATTTGTTATGACCATTCCTTTCGTAAACCTTCAAATCACAGGGTGGCCGAACACAGAAGGCCACCATGCGCGTGCTGCGACTTGTCTGCAGGCAGACCGCAACACAAATTATTTATAATTCGTTAATCCAATACGGGTTCTACCTGGTTTAGTTCCAAATCTACGGGAGTCTCCCTGCCAAACATGGAGACGATTACCCGAACCCGATCTTTAGCTGCTTCAAGTTCGTCTACAGTACCCAAAAATCCCTCCAGAGGTCCGTCCATGACTCTAACCGTATCGCCAACGTCAAAGCCCACAACGACTTCGTGGCGTTCCACGCCGAGGTCAATGATTTCCTGTTCTGTAAGGGGGATGGGTTTCCCGCCGCTGCCCACAAAGCCGGTGACGCCACGGACATTACGAACCAGATGCCAGCTCTCGTCGGTCATAATCATCTTAACCAGGACATAGCCCGGGAAAACTTTGTGCACCTTTGTTTTTGCACCTGAGTCCGTATGTTCGGTGATAGTTTCCATGGGGATATTGACCTCATGGATGAGATCCTGCATTTTCATATTCTCGGCAGCCTTCATAATGGAGGCCGCAACAGTATTCTCGTAGCCTGAGTATGTGTGGACTACATACCACTTAGCGTTTTCTATCATGGCTGTCTAACCTGCTATGCTTATGAGCGCGCTGACTGCGGTCTGGGCCAGGCTGTCAAAGCCCCAAATGACTATTGCGGAAACAAGCATGACTACCAAAGCAATCACAGTGTTGTTGAAAGTCTGCTTGGGGGTGGGCCATATGACCTTTTTAAGCTCGCTCTTCATTTCGCGGAACCATTTGCCGATTCGCTTGAAAAAACCAACTTTTTTAGTATCGGCTTTCTTGACTGCAGACTTGGCTTGTTTTGCAGGACCCTGAGTCTTCTTTTCTTCACTTGCCATTATCGCACATCCTTTCTGAAAGCCTTACTTTGTTTCACTGTGTAAAGTGTGCTTGCGGCAGAAACGGCAATACTTGTTCATTTCAAGACGATCCGGAGTGTTCTTCTTGTTCTTCATAGTATTGTAGTTCCTCTGCTTGCATTCATTACATCTCAGGGTAACTCTTACTCGCATTTCGGCACCTCCTTGTTGATTTACGCCTCAAGGGCGCTTGTTTGCCTCCCTGTATGGTCCGTGTCGGCCTGCTTTGTGCGGATAGCTATAAAATTTGCGCACAAAAACAAGACCTCTCGGCCGACAGGTATCTTGTACTATATCACAGTCCGGAAATGCGGTCAATAGTTTTTTGGTGCTTATTATATTATTTTGTATAATGCATGCTGGCTTTGCCGAGAATACATCTGACTGCAGCTGCGATTGGACATATATGTTCGAAAAACCATTATTTTATTGCACTTTGTTGAACCTGGTGCTATACTAAACCATATTGGAACTGCAGGATATATTAAGGAAGTGAAACAGGGGATGACCATACAGGAAACCCTTGATTTTATACACAATGAGAAGTGGGTGGGTTCCAAGCCGGGGCTGTCCAGAACCCGTCAGTTGCTCCATAAAATTGGCGACCCCCACAGAAAATGTGCTTTCGTGCATGTTGCCGGCACCAACGGCAAGGGCTCGGTGTCTGCAATGTTGGCTTCGGTGCTGACTCATGCGGGCTACCGCACCGGATTGTATACATCTCCCTATCTGTACCGGTTCAACGAACGCATGCAGGTAGACGGCCGGCCTATACCCGACAATGAGTTAATGGAAATAACAGATAAAATAAAGCCCCATGTTCTGGCTTTGGAAGACAGCCCCACTGAATTTGAACTGGTTACTGCCTTCGCCTTTGAATGGTTCGCCCAAAAGCAGTGCGACATTGTGGCGCTGGAGGTGGGTATGGGAGGCAGGTTGGATTCCACCAATGTAATCGAAAGCCCCGAATGCTCCGTCATCACAAATATAGGCCTGGATCATACCAAAGAGCTGGGCGGGACTTTGTCTCTTATTGCCGCGGAGAAAGCTGGAATAATCAAACCTGGCCGGCCAACGGTGCTGTATGAGCAGACCCCGGAGGTTACACAGGTGGTAACGGAGGTTTGCCGCCAGCGCAATTCGGAGCTGCGCATAGCGGATTTTTCAAGAATCAGGATAACCTCCGACAGCCGCGAAGGGCAGGTTTTTAGCTACAAGGATTCCGGGGAGCTGCGGATTTCCCTTTCGGGAGAAAACCAGCTGAAAAATGCCGTCCTTGTTTTGGAGGTTGTGGAAGTACTGAGGGAAAACGGCTGGAACATTTCCGGCGGCGCCTTAAGCCACGGTCTGGCGGAGGCACGGTGGCCCGCCAGATTTGAGATAGTATCCAGGGACCCCTGGTTTGTGGTTGACGGGGGCCATAACCCCCAGGGAGCCGAGACTGTGGCGGCAAATCTGAAGAATTACTTTCCCCAAATGCGCACCATACTGCTGGTGGGGGTACTGTCGGACAAGGATTATACCCAAATGATGGATATTTTAGCCCCAGCGGCCAACGGTTTCGTTGCCGTGGCTCCCAGCAACCCACGGGCCCTTCCGGCGGCGAAGCTGGCAAAAGTGCTGGAGAAGTATGGCAAGCCGGTAACGGCATGTTCCAGTATTAAAGAGGGGATTGAAACCGCCGTCAGCGCGGCAGGAGCCGACGGGGTGGTCTGCTCCGTAGGTTCCCTGTACATGGCGGGGGAGACCAGGTCATATTTCGGCCTGACATAGTTTTCAGGCAGGAGCGGCCCTGTTATGATCCCCGGCTCGATACTTTATGAAACCCGAAAAGAGGTGATATGCGCTCGCTTCAGCAAAACCTTGGGAAGGTAACGAAGAGTTGACAGAGTAGGAACGGTGCGTTAAGTGCTGATGGATGGGAAGTTGCCATCAGACGAAACCCAATTCTGTTATAAGGCAGGCCGCCTTATGGCGTATTGGGTGCGATGCCGTTTCCGCATCCGCTGCCACATAGGAGCGCAGCTCCTTTTGTGGCACCATACCACGAAAGGAGTCAATCATGAAAACTAATTTTAGCCTGCACGTGCTCACCCGTGTAGCCATGCTTATTGCCTTGGAGATAATACTCAGCCGTTTTCTATCCATAAATACCGAAAGTATCAGGATAGGCTTCGGCTTTGTGCCCATGGCCCTGTGCGGCATGCTGTTCGGGCCAATCTGGGCGGCCGCGGCATATGCGGTGGCGGACATACTCGGTGCTGTCCTGTTTTCATACGGGTTTTTCCCGGGGATAACCCTGTCGGCGTTTTTGACCGGGCTGGTTTTCGGCGTTTTCCTGCATGGGGAAGGCGTGCGGTTTTTCCCCCATATCATTGTCGCCGTTCTGATTAACTGCGTTGTGATAAGCCTGGGGCTAACCAGCTATTGGCTGGCTCTTGCCCAGGGGGTTCCTTATTTCGCAAGGGTCATTACCCGGCTGCCCCAGTGCGGAGCCATGATAGTTATCCAGTTTATTGTAATTCCCATATTGGTTAAATTGGCGGGGGCCCTTAGGAAAACGGGAATTGCCTGACAGGAGAAGATTATGCGTATTATGGCAATTGACTATGGCGACGCCCGCATAGGCCTTGCCGTGTCGGATTTATCCGCCACTATTTGCGGCGAGGCCTGGACCATGGCTGAATGGAATATGGACGAGGCCGCCAGGCGGATTGGGGAGGAAGCCCGCTCCCGCCAGGTGGGCCGCCTTGTGCTGGGCCTGCCCAAAAATATGGACGGAAGCCTGGGCCCCAGGGCTCAAAAGAGCATGGAATTAGCTGAAAAGCTCCGCGGCGTCACCGGGCTTGAGGTGGTGCTTTGGGATGAACGCCGCACCACCGTGGATGCCCATCGTATCCTCAGCGAGTGCGGGAATCGAAGGAAAAACCATAAGGATAAAGTTGATGCCGTGGCCGCCCAGCTGATTTTGGAAGGCTATCTCGGTAGCTTGTAAAAATTGATTGCCGCACCGTGAAGGACTTTATTTGCCTTTCCCGGTGCGGCAAATGTCTTTTTTACAATAACTTATCGGCTACATATTGCTTTTAGGGGGCAAGGAAGAATAATAGGGGGTGCATAGTCTTGAGAGAGCTGAAATATGCGATTTTGGGTCTTGTAAACCGCAGCCCGAGAACCGGCTACGATATCACCAAAGCCTTTACAGAATCTATAGGGAACTTTTGGGAGGCAAAACACAGCCAGATTTATCCGGAGCTTCACCGCCTGGCCTCCGGGGGCCTGATTGAATACGAGATTGAGATTCAGGGCGAAAAGCTGGAGAAAAAAGTTTACAGCATCACCGACAAAGGACGGAACGAGCTTCTTAACTGGCTGCTGACGGATGAGCCCCTGCCGCCGGTGCCTAAGGATAGTTTTCGACTGCGTCTTTATTTTTCGGAAAACCTGTCCACTCTGGCGGTTTCTGAGCTTATTAACGGACAGCTGGCGAAGCGCAGGCGCAGGCTGGAACACCTGAAGGAGGAGCTGCACGCCATGGAGGATTCCGGCGAGCCGCCGGTGCTTTTCACCCCGGAGTTTTACGAGTATCTCCTTATTATGGGCGGCATCTTCAGGGAGCAGGCCTACATTAACTGGATTAACGAGGTGAAGCGCCTGACAAAATGCGAGGAAACAAAGTCATAGTACTCTTATCGGCGCTTTTCAAATTTACGTCCAGATAACTTAAGCCCCGTAGCACAGGCGTGTGCTACGGGGCTTATATTTTGCATTTTCAAACCGGCAAAACTCAGTTGCCGAAAAACTTGTTGTGTATGGCCTGGACCGCCATATCCGAATAGTTCTCATCAATAATAACGGAGACCTTAATCTCGCTGGTGGAAATCATATGGATGTTAATTTTGCAATCATACAGCGCCTCGAACATCATGGCGGCAATGCCGGAAGACCTGATCATCCCGGCGCCCACAATGCTGATCTTAGACACATTCTTATCAACGCTCAGGCTGCTGAAGCCTATGACTTCCTTGTAATCCTGTAAAATCTTCCGGGCGGTTTCCATGTCGCCTTCGGCTACGGTGAAACTGATATCGGTGGTGTGGTTCGTGCCCTTCGACTGGAGAATTATATCCACGTTAATCTTGGCCTTGGCCAGGGCGCGGAACACCTTAAAGGCCACGCCGGGCTCGTCGGGCACTCCTATAATGGTTATGCGGGCTACGTCGTTGTCCTTTGCGATGCCGCTGATTTTCATTTCTTCCACTTGTTTTACGACCTCCTTGACTTTTGTCCCCGGGGCTCTGACATAACTGGAGAGTACCTCCAAATCCACTCCATATCTCTTGGCTAATTCCACCGACCGGTTATGGAGTACCTGGGCGCCTAAAGAGGCCAGCTCCAGCATCTCGTCGTAGGTTATCTCCTCGAGTTTTCTTGCGCCCGTAACCTTTCGCGGGTCAGCGGTGTAGATACCGTCCACATCGGAGAATATCTGGCATTTGTCCGCGTGAAGTGCGGCTGCTATGGCAACGGCGGTGGTATCCGAACCGCCTCTGCCCAGAGTTGTAATATCGTCGTATTTGTTGATACCCTGGAAACCTGCCACCAGGATGATGCGCCGCTTATCCAGCTCCTGGCGAAGCCTCTCGAGGGAGATGCGCTTTATCCGGGCGTTGCCGTAGGTGGAATTGGTTCTCAGGCCTATTTGCCACCCCGTCAGTGAAACAACGGGCAGTCCCATTTTTTCCAGGGCCATAGCCATGAGTGATATGGAAACCTGTTCACCGGTACTGAGCAGGATATCCAGTTCCCTTTTTGATGGGGAAGGGTTAACTTCCGCCGCTTTTTCCAGCAGATAATCAGTGGTATCGCCCTGAGCCGAGAGCACTACGACAACGTCGTGGCCTTCGCAGTAGGTGTCGGCAATTATGCCGGCCACCCGAAATACTTTTTCAGCGTCTGCTACCGAGCTGCCGCCGAATTTCTGAACTATCAGCATAAGTTAGTTATCCTCCAGATATGTAGGGTTTGCGTATAAGGGAACGCCTCCCGCAACGGGATTGGTGCTTAGTTTATAATACTCGCATAAGAGCCTGCGGGTCAATCTAAAATTCTAAAGACAGAGCGAACTTCCATGCCATTAATGAGGCTCTTAAGCTGGTGGCCCGTCATCTCCCGTGTGGCAAAGGCATATTCGCCGGGGTCCGCCTCCGGGTAGCTGATAAACTTCACGTTCCCGAAGGCCCTGCCGATTTCCTCAAGGGAGGCTCCGGTGCGGACATACCAGCGGGAGGGAAGTTCATCGGAGTCGGTGACATAACCGGGTACGCTGTCCTCCCAGTCCAGGTATTTTCGGGCTTTAAAATGCTTTACGGCGTCTATGACATCTGCCACAACGGCGCTGGCCGTGGGCAGCTTGCCGGCCCCTGCTCCATAGAATATGGCCTCGCCAATCGCGTTTCCGTGAACCACTATACCGTTCATTACGCCGTCCACATTTGACAGCAGGCTGGTCTTGTTGATGAGGTGGGGGGCCACATAGGCCGTAATTGTATCCTTTCCGGTTCTCAGCGCCCTGCCCAAAAGCTTTATCTTGTACCCCAGATGCCGGGCATATTCCACATCTGAACGGGTTACGCCGGAAATGCCCCGTGTGGGAACCTGATGGGGATATACATGGCGGCCGAAACAAAGAGCCGAGAGTATGCAGATTTTCCGGCAGCTGTCATGCCCCTCAATATCGTCGGTGGGATCTTTTTCGGCAAAACCGTTATCCCGGGCCTGTTTTAAGGCCTGCTCAAAGCTGGCGCCGAATTGAATCATCTTAGTGAGAATATAATTGGTAGTGCCGTTTAATATTCCATAAATTTCGTCTATCTCATTTGCAGCTAGGCACTGGGTTATTGGGCGGATTATGGGTATGCCCCCTCCCACGCTGGCCTCGAAAAGATAGTTTACGTTCTTCTCCTTGGCGATGGCAATAAGCTCATGGCCCTTTGTGGCCACCAGCTCCTTGTTGGAAGTGACAACGCTTTTACCTGCCATTAAACACCGCTTGGTGTAGTCGTAGGCCGCATCCAGGCCACCTATGCACTCCACCATAACCTGGATTTCCGGGTCCTTTTCGATGATGGAAAAATCATGAATTATTTTATCTGCAAAGGGGCTGTCCGGGAGCTGTTTGCGCTTCAGAATATACTTTACGCCAATCTCGTTTGCTGCTCTGCGCGCAATACTATCGGCGTTTTCCTCAATAACTTCAGCCACCCCACTACCCACAGTGCCAAAGCCCAATATTGCTATCTTAACCATTTATATTGCCCTCCATGCCGTGTTATAAACAAAGCCTGTTTATACTGGGCCGTTATTTTTATACAAAGGCTCCGCCATCCTGCTATCCGGCCAGAACCTCAATCTTTATGACGCCGGAGACAGACTTTGTCTTTTCGAAAAACTCCTCCGGGCTTATATTCATTCCAGAGGTTTCTGCCGTAATCGTGACTATGGCGGTGCCGTTAATTGGCAAACTTTGATTGATAGTCAGAATATTTGCCCCCGACTCGGCAAAAATAGCAAGGACGGAGGAAAGGACTCCCATCCTGTCCCTGAGTATTACGTTAAATGTGACAATATGTCCTCGGCTAAGGTCCTGGAAAGGGGTTATGGAATCCTTGTATTTGTAATAGGCGCTCCGGCTGATGCCCACCTTTTCCACTGCCTTGGCCACGGTGGAAACCTCGCCGGTTTCCAAAAGCTCTTTGGCCTTCATCACCTTGATAAAAACCTCGGGGAGCATGTCGGCTTCCACCAAATAGTATTTGGGTTTGGTGCCGCTCGGCATCAAAGTGTCCTCCTATCAAAGCCATTTGTTTTTCTGTGATGAATAAGATATTAACATAGAGGATGCGGTTTTACAACCGTCAAATTCATGAAAAATCCGTTTGGAGAGGTGGAAAACTTGTATACAAAGCTGCCGCATACCCTATTAATCCTGCTTTATGTGATGTTAGCCGTGGCAGCTGCCTGGATATGCCTGCGCTATCTACTGCCTGTAATGGCGCCCTTTATAATAGCTTTTGCGCTGGCGGCCCTGCTGGAGCCGGCTGTGAGGTTCCTGTGCAGGCATAAATGGCCCCGTTCGCTGGCCTCGGGCATGTGCACCATAGCCCTGGTATTTTCCGTAGGGTGGCTGCTGGTTTTGGTTATAGGCAGGGGCATTGCGGAGCTGGGCAAGTTTGCAGGGAACCTTTCGGGGCTGTTTGCCAATTTGGCAGCGACCCTGGACGGGTTAAAGGAAAAGGCTTTGGGATTAATTGATTCTTCCCCCGAATATACCGGGAAATACCTCCAGACCGTACTGGATTCCCTCAACAGGCAGCTTTCTGAACTGCCTGGGAAACTTTCCAGTGAGCTATTGAGTTTTGTTTCCGGTTTTGCGGGCAGAACGCCCGCAGTACTTCTCTTTGCCGTCAGCTGCGGGATAGGGGTTTATTTCATCTCCGCCTCTTATCCCTCCATATTGAGCTTTATTAAGCGGCAGATACCCCAAAACTGGCAGGGGAGGGCAAGCCTTATTCACAGTGACTTCAGTTTCAGCCTGGGCAATTGGCTGAAAGCCCAGCTAATACTGATACTTATAACATTTTGCGAGCTCCTTGTAGCCTTTACTCTCCTGAAGCAGGATTATGCCATAATCCTGTCCGCGGCCATTGCCCTTATAGACGCCCTGCCTGTCCTTGGGACGGGTACTGTTCTGATACCCTGGCTTATCTATGAGTTTCTGACAGGCAATTATCCTTTGGGTTTGGGCCTCCTTATAACGTATTTGGCCATAACCCTTGTGCGAAACTGCATACAGCCCAAGCTTCTTGGGGACAGCCTCGGGCTGCACCCGGTGGTTGCCCTGGTGGCTGTATATGTGGGCTTCTGCGCCTCCGGAATCTGGGGCATGCTGCTTTTCCCCATTTTGGCGGTTATGGTTAAGCAGCTAAACGATAGGGGCATAATACGCCTGTGGAAAAGGGAGGAAGATGTTTGAGTCAGAAGCTGAAATATGCCCTCTCGGGGGCCTGTGCCGGCCTGATTAACGGCTTTTTCGGAGGCGGAGGGGGTATGCTTTTAATCCCCCTGCTTACCCGTTGGGCCAAGGTGGACGAGCGCAGGGCCTTTGCCACCTGTGTCAGCGTTATTCTTCCTCTCTGCGCTGTCTCTGCGGCTGTATATCTGTTTAGGGCGGACATCGATTTGATGGCCGCCCTGCCCTATCTGTTGGGAGGGCTTTTGGGGGGGATAGTGGCGGGGCGCGTCTTTGTAAAGATACCCACAAAGCTGCTACGGCGGGCATTGGCCCTGCTTATAATATACGGGGGAGTGAGGTCCATATGGTTATAGCCGCCCTTGTGGGTTTTCTCACCGGTGTGCTCTCCGGCTTCGGCGTTGGCGGTGGAACCCTGCTGATGATTTATCTGGTGTCCTTTGCCGGCATGGGCCAAAAGGCTGCCCAGGGCATTAATCTTATTTATTTTCTGCCCTGCTCCGCCGCCGCGCTGGTATCCCACATAAAAAACGGACTTGTGGATAAAAAGGTGGCGTTGCCGGCTATTGCGGCAGGGTCTGTTTCCACCCTGGCCGCCGCCCTTCTGGCCACGGCAATTGAAACCACACTGCTGAAAAAGATATTCGGGGTCTTTTTGATGGTGGTGGGGGCAAGCGAACTGATTAGAAAATAAAAAAGGGCGGATTTACCGCCCTAGTGTTGCGGGAAATCCGCCCTTGCGCTTTTTAATTAACGAAAAATATCGCCACTACCACGAGAAATAGCCTATCAGTTCGTCAATTCTTGCCATAATATCCAATTCGGAAAAAACGGTGTCGTACAGCCGGCTAAAACTGCCACCGGTAAGGGTGGCCACCCCCATGATGGCACAGCCCGATACAAACAGAATCAGCGAGACTATAAGGGTTACCTTCCAAATTTTCTTCATGCAGACCGCACCTCCTTATAACAGGCGCGTCGGCCAAGGGAAAATATACCCCCGACTATGCCCCTCAGGGAGCTGCCGCAAAGCCATATGGCAAACCAGGCCAGAACAAGGCCGACTGCAAAGATTACCAAACCGGCGCCGAACAGAAGGAGGGAATCTGAAATCAGCCCCACCACAGAAAAGCCCAGGATGAATACCTGTACGCCGCCTCCAAGCGCCGCCACGCCGGCGGCAAAAAGGGCTACAGACAATGCCAGGGCCAGGGCTACAAGGGGAATTCCGATTATGACGGCAGGGATTATATACAGGACCAGAAGCAGCGGTCTAAGGCGCTTTTCGGGAGCGGGCTGACCTAAAGAGGTATCGGGCGATTCCTGGGTATTCTCTGCCTGAACCTCTTTTTCGGCTTCGTCAACCTCCGGTGCGGTTGAGGAAACATCTTCTTCTGGACTGTTCTCATCTTCAAGAGCTGATCCGGAGCTTTCATCCCCTGTGCCTTCTGGAACAGGCTGTGTATCCGCTGGAGCAGGAACCCGACCTTCGAATTCACGCTTGATGGCTATGGCCACCTTTGCAGGAGAGCCAAGGCGGGCTATGACCTCGTCCTCTTTTTCCTCCCCGGCTTCATCAAATATGGCTTCATAACGAGATAGGGCTGTCTCTCTGTCCTTGGGCTCCATAATTGAAAGATAATTTTTCAGCTCAATCATAAATTGGCGCCTATCCGTTTGATCTCACCTCCGAATAAAACTAACCGGCCATATTATATGTCGAAATATAAGGCCGGTCAATGTTTTTTTATATTTATTCGGTTTTTATCTCAAGTTCCCGCAGCTTTATATCCCCCTTAAATATCTTGATCAGGTACAAAACCTCGCCATCCAGGGGCCCGAACACAAAATATCCGTCCTCATCGGTGCAGAATCGAGATATAAGCTGCAGCTTGTCTCCGTCTTGCACCCGGAACAGCAGTATAAGGGCATCGGCTACCGGCTTGCCCTTTTCATCAAGGACCCGGCCGCATATGGCGCAGCGCTCATCCTGAGCCAGCTTAATCACCGTTTCTATCTGCTCTCCTTTTGCCGGGCGAAAATAAATTTTGGAATATGTACTCATAAAAGCGTTTCAGCTCCCTGCAACTGTTATCAATTACATTATATAGGAGCCGGGCCTTGTTTGTGCTTGACAAGGCTGATTGTATCAAATAAAATAACATGGTTAAAGGGCAGGCCTATGCATTGGTCCGCCTCGCGAAAACTGATTATATCTTAAGTCATTAAAAAGTAAGTATCGGGGTGTCTCAGAATTGCCCGTGAACGATAAGGAGAGATTAGGATGGCTAATGAGAAGAAGCAGGTTGAGCAAATCACCGATATGGAGGTTGATTTTGCCAAGTGGTATACTGACGTCTGCAAGAAGGCAGAGCTTATAGAGTATTCCAGCGTCAAGGGCTTTTTTATTTTACGACCTTACGGTTACGCCATCTGGGAAAACATACAAACGGAACTGGACCGCCGCTTTAAGGAGGCGGGGCACGAGAACGTATATATGCCCATGCTCATTCCGGAATCCCTGCTTCAGAAGGAGGCTGACCATGTGGAGGGCTTTGCCCCCGAATGCGCCTGGGTTACCATGGGGGGCAGCGAAGAACTGGAGGAGAAAATGTGCGTCCGTCCCACCTCCGAGACCCTCTTTTGCGACCACTGGAGCAAGGTGGTGCAATCCTGGCGTGACCTGCCCAAGCTGTATAATCAGTGGTGCAGCGTTCTGCGCTGGGAAAAGACAACACGGCCTTTCCTGCGCCACAGGGAATTCCTCTGGCAGGAGGGCCACACCCTGCACGCAACGGCGGAGGAGGCCATGGCCGAGACCGAGCAGCAGCTTGAGGTATACGCCGACCTGTGCGAAAACGTCCTTGCAATGCCCGTTGTCCGGGGTGTAAAGACGGAAAAGGAAAAATTCGCCGGAGCGGAGTATACCTATACAATAGAGTGCATGATGCATGACACCAAGGCCCTCCAAAGCGGAACCAGCCACTATTTCGGGGACGGTTTTGCCAGAGCCTTTAATATCACCTATACGGACAAAAACAACCAGCAGGTTTGCCCTCACCAGACCTCGTGGGGCCTTTCCACCCGCATTATTGGGGGCATAATTATGACCCACGGCGACAACAACGGTTTGGTGCTGCCTCCCAGAATTGCTCCCATTCAGGTAATTGTTATCCCCATAGCCCAGCACAAGGCGGGGGTTTCCGAAAGGGCCCGGGAGCTTGTGGAGCGCCTGAAGGCTGCGGGAATCAGGGTTAAGGCCGACTTTTCGGACAACAGCCCCGGATGGAAATTTGCGGAGTATGAGATGAAAGGCGTGCCCCTCAGGATTGAGATTGGCCCCAGGGACATAGAAAACAACCAGTGCGTGGCGGTACGCCGGGACAACGGCGAGAAGCTGACCGTGGCCCTGGAGGAGCTGGAGGAGCGCGTACCCCAGCTTCTGGACGTAGTGCATAAGGGCATGTTTGGAAAGGCCAAGAAGAACATGGAGACCCACACCTTTACCGCCTCTACCGTAGAGGAGGTTAAGGAGATAATCGAAACCAAGGGCGGTTTCGTAAAGACCATGTGGTGCGGCGATACGGAATGCGAGCTTGCCATGAAGGAGCGGGCCGGAGTTTCCTCCAGGTGCATACCCTTTGAGCAGGAGAATCTGGGGGATAAGTGCGTCGTCTGCGACAAACCTGCCAAGACCATGGTATACTGGGGAGTCGCATACTAATTGAACTAAAAAGGGGCAGCCCTGTGAAGCGGCCGGAAAACCCGGCTGACAGCAGGCCTGTCCCTTTATTGTTTGACGAGAGGATTCATCTATGGACTTGATTATATACCCCGGCGTAGGAGCATCCGCCAGTATAACGACAAGCCGGTGACAGAGGAACTGATTGAAGAACTGGTAGATTTTCTCTCCCAGCTGGAGCCTCCTCAGGGGGGCATAGACTGGAATTTCGACACCCTGCCCTATACCGATATGGTGAGCATAGCGGCCATAGAGCCGGGGGTAAAAGCCCCCTATTATCTGGTGCTCAGGGCGGAGCGTAAGAACTTTTCCCTGCAAAATTCCGGATACATAGGCGAAATGGCCGCCCTGTGGCTTTGCTCCAAGGGCCTTGGCTCCTGCTGGCTGGGCAGCATCAGGGTAACGGCGGATTTTCCGGACACCTTGCCCTATGTGGCCTCCGTGGCCTTTGGATATGCGGACGAGCCCTGGCGCACGGATTTGGATGGGATAAGGCGTAAGCCCTTAAACAGGATGACCATAGGGGACTTTTCCGGCCCAAAGGGAGAGATTGCCGAGGCTGTAAGGCTGGCCCCCTCCTCCGTTAACAGCCAGCCCGTATTCCTCCTGTCCCGGGGGAACAAGATACATATCTTCCGCAAATACGTGCCATTTAAAATCCCGGTTTTGTCATACATGCAGTGCATAGACACGGGTGTGGCCATGGCACACATCCATGTGGCGGGCTCCAAGTATTATAACGTGGTATTCGGACAGCAGATTCCGGAGCCCCAATGGGGCAAGAAGATATATCAATCTACCGCCTCGCTGGAGGACAAGTAGCCTATTTTGCGCCGATATCCTTTCTGTAATGCATGTCCGTAAAGCTTATCCTTCCCACTCCGGCATAGGCGCGGGCTACAGCCCCGGGCAGGTCCTCCGCCACGGCGGTAACGCCCAGCACCCTGCCGCCGCTGGTGTAGTATTTACCGTTTTCCAGCTTTGTGCCGGCGTGATAAACAATAATATCATCGGGAACATCAGCCAGACCGCTAATTTCATAGCCGGTCTGGTATTTTACTGGATAGCCGCCGCTAGCCAGCACCACGCAGCAGGCCGCGCCGGGCTTCCATTTGATGTCTATGTCCGCCAGCTTTTCGTCAATTACCGCCTCGAAAATCTCCAGCAGGTCCGTCTCCAGCATGGAGAGGATGGGCTGGGTTTCCGGGTCTCCAAAACGGGCGTTGTATTCCACAACTCTGGGATCCTGGGGGGTCAGCATCAGGCCGAAGTAAAGCACGCCCTTGAAGGGACGCCCCTCGGCGTTCATGGCCTCCACCGTGGGGCGGAAAATGTTGTCCATGCACCAGGCGGCAATCTCCGGCGTGAACTTGGGGCTGGGACAGAAGGCGCCCATGCCTCCCGTGTTGGGGCCCCGGTCGTTGTCGTAAGCCCTCTTGTGGTCCTGAGAGGAAAGCATGGGCTTTATGGTCTTCCCATCGGTGAAGCAGAGGACCGTCACCTCGGGGCCGGTCATGAATTCCTCGATAACAACGGTGGAGCCGGACTCACCAAAACTTTTATCCATCATCATGGAGCGGAGGGCCTCCTCGGCTTCTTCAACGGTCTGGGCCACCACCACGCCTTTACCTAGAGCAAGGCCGTCGGCTTTTACCACTATGGGGGCGCCCTTTGAATGGATGTACGCTAGGGCGGCGTCGTAGTCGCTGAAAATCTCGTACTGCGCCGTGGGTATGCTGTATTTCTTCATAAGATTCTTGGCAAAGGCCTTGCTGCTCTCGATTATGGCGGCATTCGCCCGGGGGCCAAAGGCCCGGACGCCGGCGGCCTCCAGAGCGTCCACCATGCCCAGGGCCAGAGGGTCATCGGGCGCCACCACGACCAAATCGATTTTCTCCTGAAGGGCAAAGTCCACCATGGCCGGAATATCGGTGGCCTTAATGGGTACACACCGGGCCAGGCCGGCAATCCCCCCGTTTCCGGGAGCGCAGTAAAGCTGCGTCGCCCCGGGGCTTTTACTCAGGGCATGAACTATGGTGTGTTCCCTGCCGCCGGAGCCAACTACCAGTATTTTCATGAGTTATCACCGTCTTCCCAAATCAGTGATGGAACAGCCGCAGGCCGGTAAAAGCCATGACCATTCCATAGCGGTTGCAGGCCTCGATTACAAGGTCGTCCCTTATGGAGCCGCCGGGCTGGGCGATAAACTCCACGCCGCTTTTTGCAGCCCTTTCAATATTGTCCCCGAAGGGGAAGAAGGCATCGCTTCCCAAAGAAACTCCTTTAAGGCCGTCCAGCCAGGCGCGCTTTTCGGTCTCCGTCAAAACATCGGGCTGTCTGGTAAACAGGGTCTGCCAGACGCCGTCCTGGAGCAGGGATTCGGATTCCTGCGAAATGTAAATATCAATGGCGTTGTCCCTGTCTGCCCGCTTTACGTCCTGCCGCCAGGGAAGGGATAGAACCTTCGGGTGCTGGCGCAGGTACCAGTTGTCCGCTTTGCTGCCGGCAAGCCTCGTGCAGTGAACTCTGCTCTGCTGGCCGGCCCCGACGCCTATGGCCTGTCCGCCCTTTACATAGCAGACGGAATTGGACTGGGTATATTTCAACGTGATGAGGGCTATTATCAAGTCCCTCGCCGCCGTTTCGGGCAGGTTTTTATTTTCCGTGACCACATTCCGCAGCAGGCCGGCGTCGATTATGCAGTCGTTCCGACGCTGCTCGAAAGTAATGCCGAACACGTCCTTGCGCTCAATGGTTGAGGGGATATAGTCCGGGTCTATGCGCACAATATTGTAACTGCCCCGGCGCTTTGTTTTTAAAATCTCAAGAGCCTCCGGGGTGTAGTCCGGCGCTATGATACCGTCTGATACCTCAACAGCCAGCAGCCGGGCGGTGTCCTCGTCGCAGGTGTCCGACAGGGCCGCCCAGTCACCGTAGGAACAAAGCCGGTCGGCCCCTCTTGCCCGGGCATAGGCGCAGGCAATGGGGGAGAGCTCACCGTCACCGGTAAAGTATATCTCCCTTAGGGTGTCGGAAAGGGGCAAACCCACCGCGGCGCCGGCAGGGCTCACATGTTTAAAGCTGGCGGCGGAGGGGAGACCCGTGGCCTCTTTTAACTCTTTGACCAGCTGCCAGCTGTTTAAGGCATCCAAAAAATTGATATAGCCCGGACGGCCGTTTAATATCTCCAAAGGCAGCCCGGAGCCGCCCGCCATGTATATCTTTGCCGGCTTCTGATTGGGATTGCAGCCGTATTTCAGTTCAAATTCGGTCATTTTTAAGCCCCCTCATGTTTGTTGATGATAATGGATTCCGGCTTGCCCTCGTCTAGGGGAATGCCCAGACCAAAGAGAGAAACTTTGTTATCCCCGTTTAAACTATCCCACACCCGCCGGGCAAAAGTCTCCAGACTGCCCTTCATAGCCACGGTGACAGGCTCACCGGCAAAGGAGGGGAGGGGGTCTCCGTCCCCCGCGTAGGTGCTGATAAAGTGGCCCTGCCCGGCTATGGGCCTGTCGTACTCAAAGAAAAATCTCTGGCAGCAGGAAGGGTCTCCCTGGGCAGTTTTAAGTATGGACAGGCGGTAGGAACCGTCAGGCAGCAGCAGCCCGGAAATCCGCGGGGTATAGTTGGGAGCGTCAGGCTCAAACTTCCGGCCGCGCAGGGAGTCTTCAAAGCTGATACCAGCTGCGAGCCCGTCACGGATGGTGTCAGTCTGGTCGCCGTTTGTGACAATGACGTGGCCTTCAAGGCGCCGTACCGGGTGATAGATAATGAGGCTGGGGTCCGTCGTCTTAGCAGGGTCCCAGGCCTGGGTGCGTATACCGTCTTCGGTGGCGGCAAAGATGCGGTTGCGGCTGTTTTCGCTCCTGCCCATGATGAAGTAAATAATAAACGAAAACTCATTATAGGCGCAGCGGCCAATGATTATGCCCCTGCCGGGGTAGGAATTTGCATTTAGAAGTTCAAATACGTTTTTCATTGCTACTCCTCCATGATGCGGACAATATGTCCATCCACTTTAAGCCTGCCTGAGCAGTAAAGGGCAATGGCCTGGGGCAGTATCTTCCATTCCGCCTCCTCCATGACCCGCCGCTGCAGGGTTCGGGGAGTGTCCCCCTCCCGGACTTCCACGGCTTTTTGGAGGATTATGGGGCCGGCGTCCACATCTTCGCTCACAAAATGGGCGGTGGCGCCGGTGATTTTGACGCCCATCTTTAGGGCCATTTCATGGACATGGAGCCCGTAGCAGCCCGGACCTGAGAAAGACGGGATAAGGGCGGGGTGTATGTTTATTATCCGGTTGCGGTAATGGCTGATAATTGCCGGGTCAAGAATGTACATAAAGCCCGCCAGCACCACCAGCTCAATGCTCAGCTCCCGCAGCTTGTCCAAAATAGCGCCGCAAAAACTGCCCCGGTCAGGGTAAAGGTTTACATCCACCACATGGCCGGGGATGCCCGCCTTCTCCGCCCGTTTGAGGGCGTAGGCCAGCGGATTGGAGGAAACCACCGCCGCAAGCCGACAGTTGGGGATTTTGCCGGAAACATATGAATCGATTATGGCCTGTAGGTTGGTGCCGCCGCCGGAGACCAGCACAGCAGTTTTTACCATACCAGCTCAACCCCTTTTTCCCCGCTATTGCAGGAGCCGATTATATAGGCGCTCTCGCCCATGTTCCGGAGGAAGCCCAGGACTTTTTCCCCCTGCTTCCGGGGAACGGCCAGAACAAGGCCAATGCCCATGTTGAAGGTGTTGTACATGTCCCGCTCCGGTATATTGCCCCGTTTTGCCAGCAGCCCGAATATGGGAGGCACGGGGAAACTGCCAATGTTGACTGTGGCCTGGACGTTTTCCGGCAGCATGCGGGGGATGTTCTCGTAAAAACCGCCGCCAGTGATATGGCAAATGCCTTTAATGTCGGATTTAAAGGCCTCTATCAGCTTTAAAACGCAGGATACGTATATCCGTGTGGGGGTGAGAAGCTCCTCCCCAAGGGTTTTACCAAGCTCCGGCACGTATTCATTCAGGTTCTCCCGGTTTACGTCAAATATCTTCCGGACCAGGGAAAAGCCGTTTGAATGCAGGCCGGAGGAGGCTATTCCTATGAGCAGGTCACCCTCGGCGATGGAGGAGCCGTCGATTATGTCCTTATAATCCACCAGGCCCACAGAAAATCCCGCCAGGTCATACTCGTCTTCGGGATAAAAGCCGGGCATCTCCGCTGTCTCCCCGCCGATAAGGGCGCAGCCCGCCTGGCGGCAGCCCTCGGCTATGCCGGAGACAATTTCTTCCGTTCTTTGGGGGATGTTTTTGCCCATGGCCACATAGTCCATAAAAAACAGGGGAGCTGCCCCGGAGCATACAATGTCGTTGACGCACATGGCCACGCAGTCTATGCCTACTGTATCGTGTTTGTCCATGAGAAAGGCAATCTTCAGCTTGGTGCCCACGCCGTCGGTTCCGGAAACGGCAACGGGCCGCTCCATGCCGGAGATGTTTTTAAGCTCAAACATGCCGCCAAAACCGCCAAGCCCCCCCAGAACACCTGGGGTATAGGTGCTCTCCACCAGCGGTTTTATCCGGCTTACGGATTCGTAGCCGGCGGTGATGTCCACTCCCGCGGCGGCGTAACTGGCGGAAAAAGAATCTTTCATATGCTGTTAGCCTCCGCCATGATTTTTCTGTCCTTTTCCCGGACCTCCCGGGCCATTTCCTGCTTGTATTCGGAAAGTTTCTCGGCCAATCCGGGGTCGCTTACAGCCAGGATTTGCACTGCCACCAGTCCGGCGTTCTCGGCCCCGTCTATCGCCACCGTAGCCACGGGCACCCCCCTGGGCATCTGGACCGTGGAGAGGAGGCTGTCCAGCCCGTCCATACAGGATGATTTTATCGGAAGCCCAATAACCGGCAGGGTAGTGCCGGCGGCCAGAACTCCTGCCAGATGGGCGGCCTTGCCCGCTGCGGCTATGATGACCCCAAAACCCGATTCCAGCGCCTTTGCGGAGAATTCCTCCGCCTCTCTGGGAGTTCTGTGGGCAGATATTACTCTCACCTCATAGGGGACTCCGAAACGCTTTAGCTCTAAAAGGGTCTTCTTGACGACAGGGAAGTCGCTGTCCGAACCCATGACTACGGCAACCTTTTTCATACAGGTCCTCCTTGATATCGCTCTGTGAATTTATTTATATACAAATAGTATAACAAAAAATGCCTGTTTTCAAGAAAAAAGCCGTAAAAGGCCAATATTCGTAAATGTGGACATAGGCTGTAAAAAAAGAGGCAGCTTATTTGTTAATGGAGGCAATAGGAGCGTATGATTGGAAAAAAGAAAATGTGTTATTTTACACTGCAAAGTGATAATATTAGTACATAAAGGGGGTGGGACTACGGAGCATTTTTTTAGGTTTAACGTGCAATCTTCTGAAGGCCTGGGCTTTCAGCTGTTCTCAGTGCCTCATATATGCTGGCTCATAATAGCCGCGGCAAGCTGTGTGGCTCTGTGCCTGATTTACCGCCGCAAAGATGAAGTTTCCAGACGCAGGCTGGAGCTTTGTGTGGCGGGCCTCATACTATTTTCCGAACTGGTAAAGAAATTGAGCCTTATCATAGCCGGCGAGTACAGTGTTTATGATCTTCCCCTGCATTTATGCGGAATGGCGGTATTCATTTCACTGGTTCATGCCGCCCGGGGGTGGAAATTTACGGGCGAGCTTCTATACAGCGCCTGCATGCCCGGCGCCGCCTTTGCGCTGATATTTCCGGATTGGGTGCGGTATCCGGTTTTTAATTTTTTGAGCATGAATTCTTTTTTCGTTCACATACTGCTGACCGCCTATCCCCTGATGCTGTTTTTCGGCGGCGAAATCCGCCCGGAGGCAAAGCGGCTTCCTTACTGCTTTTTGTTTCTGGCGGTTGTTTCGGCGCCGGTTTACGTTTTTAACAAGCTGGTTGACGCCAATTTCCTGTTTCTAAACTGGCCATCGCCGGGCTCGCCCCTGGAATGGTTCGAAAGGTGGCTGGGCAATCCCGGGTATATATTAGGGTATATCCCCATGATGGTGCTGGTATGGACGGCACTGTACCTGCCGGTGGAGCTGAGGCGGAGACATAAAAGCTGAGTGAAAGATTCGCCACATAAAAGCGTGGACCCTGAATGAACAGTATCAAGCTTATTTAGATGGCCGGAATAGCCCCGCCGTTTTGATGGAGGATAACTAATGGTTGAATTTCGCCCGCTTGCCCGCATTTATAATATTTTAGCAAAGTAATATTGCAGAGGTTCTGCAGTGAGCGAATCGTTCCCCATTGCCGAAAGGAAAAACGCCTAGACGCAAGGTACGGTTTTCCCGCTCAGGCGTTTTTGCTTTTTATTGAGCCCAGGCAGTAGGGATATGCCTAAGGGGCTCAGATGATGTTTTATTTTAATACTGAAGGCAGGTGATGAATAAAAACTGGTTTTTCCTGATAAAAGATTGATAGAAGCCTCCGATGACAGGTACAGTAAAGGCGTTTAGAATATGTATTACGATATACAGGCAAAAACCACCGGTGCCACGCCCGGTAGGCTGAAAGAGACTGGATGTATACGGAGAAAAGATAGGAAAACTGTCGCCAAACGGGTGCGCAAGAGTATGTTTGTGCGCCAATGTATACATGGACTCACGCCTTTTTAAATCGTATAATTTGTCTAGGAAGGCAATACTGGTGCCCCTTTAAGTGCACAAAGCTGAATGTGATTTAAGAACAAAAGAAAGGATGAAACATTATGACAAATGCCAGAAAAAAACTACGGCTCCTGTCTTTGATCCTGGTTACCGTGATGCTGCTTGGCCTTTTCGCAGCTTGCGGTAAGAGCTCTGAAGGGCAGGACAAGACCCCTGAACCCACCCAGAGCCCCGATACTCCCGAAACTCCGGAAACACCTGACGTTCCTGAGCGCCAGACCATTAAGATCGGGATAGCCACCTGTTTTACCGGCAGCGGCGCCCGCGGTGCTGAGACACAGCTGTACGGTCTGCAGCTTGCCCTGGACCAGATTAACTCCAGCGGTTACAGCAAATATTATGATTTCGAATTGATACAGGGCGACGACCAGTATGACGCTACCGAAGCTGTGGCCGTGGCCAACAAGCTGGTTTATCAGGACGGAGTCAAAGCCGTGTTCGGCCATCTGAACGCAGTTGTTACTCTGGCCGGCCTGGGCGTTTATGAAGAGGCAAAGGTTCCTTGCTTTACCCCCTCCGGCTCCTCCGAGAAGATAGTTAACTCCGGCTATGAGTATGTCTATCTGTGCGTGCCCCAAGATAGGATAATTGCCGCATCCCTGATGAATTATCTTGTAAATGACCTGGGTCTGACCAAACTTGGCATCCTGTACTGCAACAACGATCAGGGCCAGTCCGGACTGGAATTCTGCAAGACTGCCCTGGCCGACCTGGACATGGAATTTGTTGACGAACAGGCTTACCTGGCCACTGACAACGACTTCACAGGCCAGATGCTGAGCATGAAGGGTTCCGATGTAGAGGTCCTTGTAATTTGGGGCGGAGAGGTCAGCCAGCGTTCAATCATGGTACAGCAGGCTCGCCAGCTAATCGGCACTGACGTGATTATTTCCGGCGACGCCAACTTCTCCAACGCTACCTTCATCAGCGTAACAACTCCCGAAGAGCGCGAAGGCATTATTTATCCTGTTGCCTGGTCTCCTGCTTTCACAGACGAGAGAAGCGCCACCTACGTGGAGGAATTCAAGGCTAAGGATCCTCTGGAGCAGACCCCCGGAGCCGTCACTGTCCGTTTCTATGACGGTATGTGGTTGCTGGCCACCGCGCTGAACAATATGGGCCCCTACGATGTTGACGCTGAAGATTTCACCATCAAGCTTAACGAGGCCATAAAGCAGTCCAGCTATGAAGGACTGCAGGGCACCCTGACTCCCGCGCCCAACGGCGAGTGTCTGGATAAGTGCTACATCGTGCACTATACCTTGGAAGGCGAAGAACTTATTAAATAATTACTGCAAAAACGCCTACGAATATATCTGCGGGGATAATCCCCGCAGATATATTCACAACATGCCATAGAAGGGATCATAAATATGAACATTTTTTTGCAGTGTGTGATAAACGGTGTTGCGCTGGGGGCCGTTTATACCATTATGGCACTGAGCTATACAATCCTGTTCGGCACGCTCAGAATTGCAAACTTTGCCCAGGGCGATATCTATATGATAGGAATGCTGCTCGGTTTCACCTTCTATGTGACCGCCAGCATGAATTTCTTTGTAGGACTAATTCTGGCCATTATCATCACCGTTTTGGTGCTGCTGATCATTGATCGACTGATTTACCGTCCCATCCTTAGAACATCTTCAATGTACCTTTTTATTGCTACCATTGGTATGGCCACGTTCTTGCGGAACGCATCCCAACTGGTTTTTGGCTCTGAAAGTTATTCTTTCCCCCACTTGTTGGGCAGTAAACCCCTCCAGATAACGGAGGAAATCAGCATTGTTCCTCAAAACTTGATTATAATTGGCGTTTGCATTGTCCTTGTGATTGTGCTGTTCCTTTTCATGCGCAAGACCAAGACCGGATTAGCCATGTCCGCTGTGTCCATGAACCCCTTTGCGGCCGCGCTGATGGGTGTCAACTACAGCAAGATTACTACCATCACATACGCCATTTCGGCGGCAATGGCCTCCATCGCCGGAGTCTTTACTGCGCCCATGTACAATGTCAACACCACTGTTGGCGCCTCTTTGGGCCTGAAAGCGCTGATAGCGGCGGTGATGGGCGGTTTTGGAAACTCTGTGGGCGCTATTGTGGGCGGCATGATTTTAGGCCTGGTGGAAGCGCTGGGAAGTACATATATTTCCTCTGCCTATAAAGACGCTTTTGCATTTATTTTACTGCTTATTATCCTGTTTTTGCGGCCTCAGGGTATACTCGGCCGTAAGCGGATTACCAAGGTATAAGGAGGTGCGACTGTGAAAAAGGTCAAATTGAGAACAAAGATTATCATCGCAATCGCATTGCTCCTTGCAATCATCGTTCCGCTGATCACCAGCAAAAACCGCTACTACATGGATGTTTTTATTATGCTGGGCATCTATGTCATCCTCGGCTCCGCCATGAATCTGCTCATTGGATATACGGGCCAGATATCGCTGGGCATGGCCGGCTTCTATGGGATAGGCGCGTATACCGCCGTGCTGTTGGTGATGAAGGCCAATGTTCCCTTCCTCCCGGCCCTGATCTGCGCGGTGATACTCTGCTTTGTTATCGGCTATTTCCTGGGTTTTCCCAGCACCAAGCTGAACTTTATTTTCCTGGGCCTGTCCACGGCCGGGCTGAACACCATAATCCAACTGATTATTACCAACTCCAAATTTACGGGCGGCGCTTCCGGCATCACCGGAATTCCTTCAGTAAAGCTCTTCGGTGAGCCCTTGACAAAGCTGCAGTACTATTACATGGTTTTGGTATTTGTTCTTATTGTTTTATTCATATGCTACCGCATTGTGAACTCAAAAACCGGCCGCGCCCTTATGGCCATCAGAGGCAATCCCATTGCCGCCTCTGCCGTGGGCATTAACGTAAACCGTTATAAGCTTCTGGTTTTTGCCATCGTATCCGCCATGGCCGGGGTGGCAGGTGTGCTTTATGCCTTTAACATACGCTATATTCAGGCAGAGGCCTTTACCACCAATATGTCTTTTAAAATCCTGACCATGGGCATTATCGGCGGGATGGGGGATCTGGGCGGTGGTGTCGTCGGCTCTCTGGTAGCAGGCGCTCTTCCCGAGTTCCTGCGGGATTTGAGCAAATACCAGATGACCATCTACGGCCTGCTTATAGTTTTGGTGCTGCGCTTTATGCCGCGAGGTATTATATATCCCATCCATATCGGACTGGATAAGCTGGAAGCATTGTTTAAGAAGATTTTTTGCAAAAACAAAAAGTCCGATAACACAGTAAAGGAGGCGTGATCCATGGGGACTATTTTGAAAACTGAAGCTGTAACTATGCAGTTTGGTGGCCTGACCGCCGTGGACTCCGTGGATCTGGAAATTCAGGAGGGAGAAATCCATGCTCTCCTGGGCCCCAATGGCGCCGGCAAGACCACCCTGTTTAATGTGATTTCCGGTATCTATATCCCCACTTCCGGACGGGTGGTGTTCAAGGGCGTGGAGATTAACTCCAAAAAGTCCCACGAAGTGGCGGAGCTGGGCATAGGCCGCACTTTCCAGAACATCCTGTTGTTTGATGACATGACTGTTTGTGAAAACGTTATGATAGGCCGGCACCTTAAAACAAAGCAGCCGCTGGTGGAGTCCATCTTTTGCACTCCACGCATCCGGCGGGAAGAAAAGCTGTCCCGGTCACGCTCCCTGGAGCTGCTGGATTTTGTAAATCTGGCAGATGAAGCCGAGAAGAAAGCCGGCAGCCTGCCCTATGGCAAGAAGCGCCTGCTGGAGATTGCCCGTGCCCTGGCGCTGGAGCCCAGCATGTTGCTGCTGGACGAACCCGCCGCCGGAATGAACCTTTCGGAAAGTGTTGAGCTCATGGAGACTATCAACAAAATAAAGGCAAGCGGCGTTACCATCCTTATTGTGGAGCACAACATGCGCGTGGCCATGGGCATTTCCGATGTTGTTACGGTATTAAATCACGGCCAGAAGATAGCCGAGGGGGTACCGGCTGAGATACAGCACAATCAGGCTGTGATGGAGGCTTATCTCGGAACGGGAGGTACGCTGCAATGAGCACAATTTTAAAGGTTAACGACTTGACTGCCCACTATGGAAGCATAAACGCTCTGAAAGGAGTCTCCCTGGAAGTCGAAAAGGGTGAAATCGTCACCGTTATCGGTGCCAACGGCGCCGGCAAATCCACGCTGCTCAAGTGCATTGTCGGCGTGATGAATAAGAGTTCCGGCACTGTGGAATTTGAAGGCAATGACATTACCAGGACCGGTTCCGACAAGATTGTCAGAATGGGCATCGCCATGGTGCCCGAGGGACGGCAGATTTTTAGCGAGTTGAGCGTACTGGAGAATTTGAAAATGGGCGCCTACACCCGCAGCAAAAAGGAGGACCTGACGCCGGATTATGACCTGGTGTTCGGCATCTTTCCCAAGCTGAAGGAGCGCGCCCATCAGAAGGGCGGCAACCTTTCCGGCGGTGAGCAGCAGATGCTGGCTGTCAGCCGTGCGCTGATGTCCCGACCCAAGCTGCTGCTGATTGACGAGCTGTCTATGGGATTGGCGCCTGTACTGGTGGAGTCACTGTTTGACGCATTGATGGACATCAACCGCAAGGGTACCACCATCGTGCTGGTGGAGCAGGATGCCAATATGGCGCTTAAGTTTTCCAATCGGGCCTACGTCATTGAAACCGGCATCGTGGCTTTTAGCGGCAAGTCCGCGGATTTGTTGGAGGATGACCGTGTACGTGAAATATACCTGGGAGGCTGATTAAACAATCCCGACAACCCCGGCAGAATATTTTTGAAAGGATGATTACCATGTACGAACTTCTTATTAAGAACGGCCTGGTGTATATGGAAGGCGAGTTTCTGCCAGTCAATATATGTACCGCCGACGGCAAGATTGCCGCTCATCTTCCCCACGGAACAGAGCCTGAGGCCGCGAAAGTTGTTGATGCCCGGGGCCGTCACGTATTCCCTGGCTTTATAGATCCCCACTGCCACCTGCGTGATCCGGGTCTTACCCACAAAGAAGACTTTTATACAGGCACATGCGCCGCCGCCAACAGCGGGTATACCTTTGTCTGTCCCCAGCCCAACGTAAAGCCGGTTCCCTCCACTCTGGAGGCCTATATGCAGGAAGTTGAGGCCGGAAAAGCCCGCTCCATTGTGGATTTCTCCCCTGTGGGTTCTCCACTGGGCAGCGCCGAGGATGTAAAGCATATTGCCGAGGCAGGCACCATCTTCTTCAAGATTTTCCAAAAGGTCGCCACATATCCGTATAACACTACCGCCGGCACCTTGGATACTCACAAAATTTATAAAGCCTTCGAGAACGTGGCCGCCACCGGAAAGTACTGCTGCATACATCCCTTTGACAAGTACTTTTTCGATGCCGCCGTGGAGGAGACCAAGGCTCAGGGACTGCCCATCACCCTGGAGAATGTACGTTACAAGTGGTACACCGATGAGGAGATGAGCGGCGCCGTCTGGCAGCTGGCCTACTTCGCCCGCAAGACGGGTATGAAGTGGTATGCCATGCACGCCTGGATGCCCGGCTACATTGATTTGCTGCGCCTGCTGAAGGCTGAGGGCAAGATGACCATCGTGACCAGCTTCGAGTACATGCCTTCCATAGACGCTCCCGATGAGATATACCACGTTCCCACCGGAAAGAACATCATTGTGGGCCACGACGCCCGTCCCGACAAGGAGAAGATTTGGGAGGCCGTCCGGGACGGCACGCTCCAGATGATAGGCTCTGACCATGCGCCCCATGCACCCGAAGAGTACAACCATCTGGACGCGCTGAACACCGGAGCCGGATTTGCCATGCTGGACTTCTTCGGTCACCTGCTGGTCAGCCACATGAACGAGGGATGCTACAACCTGCAGCGTTTGGTGGAGATTACCTCCGTCAACTTTGCCAAGGCCTTTAACCTGTATCCCCGCAAGGGCTCAAACCTGATTGGTACTGATGCCGACTTTACCATTGTGGATCTGAACGAGGAGTGGACCATCGATAAAGATTATAAGATATATTCCAAGACTCAGATCAACCCCTATCTTGGTCGCAAGATGAAAGGAAAGGTCAAAAACACTGTGGTGCGTGGCCGTGTCATCATGAGCGACGGCGTTGTGGATTGCGAACCCGGCTGGGGCCAGTACGTTATTAACAACTAAGTCAATGAAAATTACGGACGTTAAAATAAGAACACTGGTGGGCATAGACGATAAGCCCGGAATGATATACGATAATAAAAAGGTGGTCCGTGTGGCACCCACCGATATTCATCTGGGCTTTAAGAAAAAGGGGCACATAAGCGTAACCCATGTGCCCCAGCCCGACGGTACGTATCGTATCACTCAGAATTTTCTGCTCATAGAGACTGATGAGGGAATTACCGGCGTGGTGGGTCCCATCAGCAATCCCATGCCCCCGGTGTATATACTGACCTATTTAAAACCCATCCTTCTAGGTCAGGATCCTTGGAATGTCGAGAGGCTTTGGGACATTATGTACCGGGCCTGTGTCAACGGCCGAAAGGGCGAGAATATGCAGGCCATCAGCTATGTGGACTGCGCCCTGTGGGATATACGCGGGAAAGCCTGCGGTCTGCCGCTTTATAAGCTGTTGGGAGGAAAAGTACAGGAGAAGATTCCGGCTTATGCCAACACTGCAGGTTATCCCCAAGACCCCGAAAGCATAAAAGAGGCCGTCAGGGACCTGATAAGCCGCGGCTTCACCGCCATCAAGTGGGGAGTTTCCTACGGCCCCGCCGCCGGTGATGAGGGCATGAACAGGACCGTGGAAACCGTACGCCTCCTTCGGGAGGCTGCCGGTAAAAACGTAAGGCTCATGCTGGATGCCTGGTCCAGCTGGGATGTGCGCTATACAATGCGAATCGCGGAGCGCCTTAAGGAATACGATCTGGCATGGATTGAGGAGCCGGTTATGGCCGACCTGACGGAGAGCTATGCATATCTCAATGAGCGCTGCCCCATACCCATCTCAGGCGGCGAGCACGAGTACACCCGCTGGGGTTTCAAAAGGTTGCTGGATGTGGATGCCTGTGCGCTATATCAGCCTGACCCGGCATGGAGCGGCGGTATATCGGAGACTGCCCGCATAATAGCCCTGATTTCAGCCTATGACCGCCAGGTCTCTCTACACAACAGCCTGCCAAGTCTGGGCGTACATATGTCCTGCTCATATTCCTCCAGTCT
The DNA here is from genome assembly GCA_012838665.1 of Clostridiales bacterium. GTDB lineage: Bacteria > Bacillota > Clostridia > Oscillospirales > Oscillospiraceae > DUOX01. Next base: position 34,783 of record DUOX01000015.1, on the reverse strand, counting down.
GGTTCCCGTTGCGGAATATTTGATGTTGGTGGGGGAGGCCTCTCAATACTTCCTCAAGACGCCGTGCCGGCCTTTGGACGGTTACTTCACGCCGCCGGAGGCGTCCGGCATTGGTCTGGATATTGATGAGTCTAAGGTTTATGAGTCCTTCTATATGGAAGCTTAGTGTTTCTTTGCCGGGTGGTTCCCCCTTGGGTTCCTCCCGGTTCTAGGTTGCGCAGAAAGGAATTAAACAGATGAGTACACTAGAACAGGTTATTGGAGGAATCCGGTTTCGCAGTCCGCTGGTGATTGGCGCCGGCCCTCTTTCAGACAGGGTGGACCTGATAAAAAAGGCGGCTGACTGTGGCGCAGGCGCCGTAAGCATTAAGCAGACTGCCTGGACGGAGCCCCGGCCCGGCGTACGCAAGATGTGCGCCCAGCGTGGACTGTATTTTTTTAATCCCAGCGACAGGCGGCTCAACCCGCAAAAAACCGCAGAGCTTATTCGGCAGTCCAAGGAAGTTACGGATATTCCTCTCCTTGCCAATATCCTGGGGGCCGGCGAAAACGTGGGTACCTGGGTGGAGCTGGGGCAGCAGTTGGAAGACGCCGGCGCCGACGGTCTGGAGCTGAACTTTGCCTGTCCCAACCCGCCGGCCAAAATTGGCGAAGGCGGTTTCCAGTACGGCGCCAGTATGAGCCAGAACCCCGCAAAGGCTGCGGACGTTATTTCGGCCCTGACAAAAGCTGTGGACATACCCGTTTGGGTGAAGTTTTCCGGCGACGGAACCAATACCGCGGCGCTGTGCGCTGCGGCGGCAGAGGCTGGAGCCAGCGGCATTACGGCCTTTTGCAGTCCCCGAGGCACTTTCCCCATAGATATTTACAACGGCGGCCGCCCCAAACTGGCCGATTTGCCGCAGTGCAGCCTCGGAGGCGTCAACGGCCCGGCCATCCGTCTGGCCTCCAACCGTGTGGTTGTGGAGGCGGCCCAGGCTGCGCCCTCGCTGCCCATTATGGGCGGAGGCGGCATCTCATGCGCCGAGCATGTCATAGAGACTATTATGTTTGGAGCCTCCCTGACCTTTATCTTTACTCAGGTAATGCTAGAGGGCTTTGAGATACTGACCAGGCTGAACAGCGAGATTCTCCGCTTCATGGAGGAGAACGGCTATGAAACCATTGGACAGATACGCGGGCAAGCGTTAAAGTACATAGTTCCGAACAGCGAACTGGACTATGCCATTGGCCCGGCCGCCAAGGTTAACCCCGAGCTGTGCCGCGGCTGCGGTACCTGTGCCAAAATTGCCTTCTGCCGCGCCATTGAGCTGCGGGATAGAAAGGCGAAGGTAGACCCGGAAAGGTGCGAGTGCTGCGGCCTGTGTGCCTCCCTTTGCCCCACCAATGCCATATACTTTTAACTCCGGATAAAAGCGGACATCCCCTGACTAGCTAGTCAGGGGATGTTTTATATTAATGGAAATTATCTGTGAGCAGCGCCTACAAGTGAGGTCAGGCTGTCCAGACTTTCCCTTTCCATATAACGCTCCAGGCCGTCCACTATGTGCTTGACAACATCCGGCTGGACAAACTGCGCGCTTCCCACTCCTACGGCAGCGGCGCCGGCCAGCATATATTCCAACGCGTCCTCCCATGTATACACGCCGCCGCTGGCTATGATGGGCATCTTTACCTTCTGGTAAAGGTTCCAAACACGCAGCATTCCAATGGGGCGTATAGCCGGGCCGCAGATGGGGCCGACCACATTGCCTATGGCGGGCCGCCTGGTTCTTATATTAATCTTTAAACCCAGAGGAGTATTGGAGGTATACAGGGCATCCACGCCGGCCTCATCAATGGCCGAGGCCACCTCCAGGTAGTTTTCAAAGTTTGTGTTAAACTTAAAAAAGACGGGCAGGGACACAGCGGATTTTACGGTCTCTATCAAATCAAAGGCCGCCTGGGGGTCACGGCTGAAATAGCCCACGCCGAACCTGACATTGGGACAGGCTGCGTTTATCTCCAGGGCTGCAATTTTTTCGCCGTAGCGCTGGGAGGTGCGGCAGCACAGTTCCACATACTCCTCAATGGTATCCCCGGCCACGCTTACGATAATTTGATCACGATCCAATGCGTCAATCACTTTAGGCATTGTGTCGTCAAAGAAAACATCCGGTCCGGGGTTTTGCAGGCCGATAGATGAGATGATTCCCGCGGGTACCTCCGCAATCCTCTCGGGGTGGTTGCCGTGACGAGGCGTATAGGTGACGGTTTTCAAGGTCACGGCGCCGTAGCGGGACAGGTCTGTATATGATTCCAGCTCATAGGCGTAGCCAGTACAGCCGGACGCGCCAAGGACCGGATTGCGGAACTCCGCCTGTCCCAGCTTAGTTTTAATGTTCTTCATGGAAAGACACCTCCTCGGCCTCGAAAACCGGGCCGTCTTTGCAGGCTTTTTTATAGGTCAGGCCCTGCTCCGTACGTATAGCGATGGCACAGCCCAAACAAATGCCTATACCGCAGGCCATATGCCGCTCCATAGATAACTGGCACGGAATATTGTTGGCCATTGAAGTTTTTGCCACGATCTCCATCAGTCCATCGGGGCCGCAACAGAACACGCGGTCGATTCCCTTTGCCAATAGAGCGTTCAAGGCGGCAGGGAGGGCAGTGCGGTTCTCGGCGAAACTGATATCCATACGCTCCGGTTGGGGCAAGGCATTCAGCAGCTGGCTGTCCCGCTTTGGTGAGAACAGCAGGTGAACCTGCTTGCCCTGTTCAAGCAAACGGCGGGCAAGGAAGTTTAGGGAAGCCATGCCGACTCCGCCGCCTACCAGAGCGAAGGTTTCTTCCTTTTCTGACCAGGAGAAGCCTTTGCCCAGCGGGCCCAAAACGTCTACTTCAACACCGGGTTTCCAGCGGGTCATATACTCAGTACCCCGCCCCACAGTTCGCACCAGCAGGGAAAAAGTGTCGCCCTCAACATCAAAGATACTGAGCGGCCTACGCAGGAAGGGGTCCAGACAGTCGTTTATTTTTAATTCCACAATCTGTCCGGGGCTGGCAGCCCGGGCAAGTTCGGGGCAATCAAATACATATAGGGCATCGCGTTCGGTTACGGAACGAAACTCAATCAATTTAGCTAGCATAATGTCCTCCTCAGATACGGGCTACTCCGGTACGTCGGGCGGCATCTGCCACGGCGGCGGCAACAGCCGTGCCGACGCGGGGGTCAAAAGCAGCGGGAATTATATAGTCAGCGTTGAGCTCTTCATCGGAAATGAGATTGGCAATAGCATGAGAGGCAGCCATCTTCATCTCCTCGTTGATGGCACTGGCTCGCACATCGAAGGCTCCCCTAAAGATACCGGGAAAGGCAAGCACGTTGTTGATTTGGTTGGGGAAATCGCTGCGGCCGGTGGCAACCACGGCGGCTCCGCCAGCCTTTGCCTCGTCCGGGAAAATCTCGGGAGTGGGGTTTGCACAGGCGAAGATGATGGCGTCCTGGTTCATGCTTCTCACCATCTCTGTGGTCACCATTCCGGATCCGGACACGCCGATAAACACATCGGTACCAACAAGCATATCCGCAAGAGTGCCCTGCTTACGGTCTAGGTTTGTCACCTGGGCAATCTGTTCTTTTATAGAATTCACGCCCTCTCCACGGCCCTTGTATATGGCGCCGGCCCGGTCGCACAGGATTATATCCCCAACTCCGGCAGACAGTAGCAGCTTGCAGATGGCAATGGCCGCCGCTCCCGCGCCGCTAATTACCACGCGGATTTCCTCTATCTTTTTGCCTACCACCTTGAGGGCGTTAATCAGACCGGCCAGAGTTATTATGGCGGTCCCGTGCTGGTCGTCGTGGAAGATTGGAATGTCACAGCAGGCCTTCAGCTTCTCCTCAATTTCAAAGCAGCGGGGGGAAGAAATGTCCTCTAGGTTGACACCGCCGAAGGAGCCGGATATAAGCTGGATGGTACGAACAATCTCGTCCACATCGTGACTTTTTATACAAAGGGGGAAGGCATCTACGTCCCCCAGTTCCTTGAAAAGGACGCATTTACCCTCCATGACAGGCATGGCCGCCTCAGGGCCTATGTCGCCCAAGCCAAGGACAGCGCTTCCGTCAGTGACTACCAGGCACATATTCCAGCGGCGGGTGAGTTCATAGCTCTTGTTTACGTCTTTCTGTATCTCCAGGCAGGGTTGAGCCACACCGGGTGTATAGGCAAGGGACAGGTCGTGAGTGCTTTTCACCGGTACAGTAGATATTACTTCAATTTTGCCCCGCTTCTCGTAGTGAAGCTTCAGGCTTTCTTCCAAAATTGGAGTCATAAAATCACTCTTTTCTCAATTTCCGTGCGATTTGCCTGGCCAGTTCCGGACATGCACCAATGTACTGCATGGGGTCAAGCAGGTCGTGAATGTGTTCCGGATCCAGCGCATCCATCACGGTTTTATTTTTTTTCAGCTCTTCCTCAAAGTTTTTCCCATTCAAAAATGCACCTACGGCAATCTTGTTTACAAGCTCATGGGCATGTTGTTTGCCTATCTTGTGGCCCAGTTCCAGCATGACATTTTCGGATTGGGTCAAACCTCCCAGGCGGTTCAGGTTGGCAAGCATGTTGGCCTCGTTCACCTGCAGTCCTGCCATAAGTTCGTCCGCCCTGTCCAGCAGCTCGCCGGCAGCCACGCAGCACTCCTCAATATGCTCCCGTTCCCCCACAAAGTGCATGATGTTCCGCTCATGGTCCACACACATCATCTCCAGCACCGCGGCGTTGTGATACCTGATATCACGGGCCAGGCTCATCATGTGCTGGGTGGAAGTGGGGTTTATCTTGTGCGGCATGGTGGAGGAGCCCACCTTGCCCTCGGCCCAGGGCTCGGACAGTTCGCCGAATTCTGTGCCCATCAGCAGATATACCTCCTGAGCAATGCGGCCCAAGCAGCCGCCTATAAGAGCCAGATTGCCCACAAACTCGGCCAGCCTGTCCCGACTGGCATGCCAGCTTATGGCAGGCACGTTAATGCCCAGCTCCTCCGCCATTTTCTCCTGAATGGCGGGGCCGTCATTGCCGAAGGAGACCATGGAGCCCACAGCGCCGGAAAGCTGGAGGGCCAGAATGCGCTCACGGCTCTGGTCCAGGCGCTGTATGCACCGCTCCAGTTCGTCGGCCCAGACGGCGGCCTTATAGCCGAAGGTAATGGGCAGGGCCTGCACATTGTGGGTACGGCCTATCATGGGCGTGTCCGCATGCTTCTCGCACAGGTTAAGAACTGAATTTTGTATGCTCACCAGCTTGGACCGGGTCAGGTCAAACATTTCCTTCAGGGCCAACACCATAGCGGTGTCCATGATGTCCTGTGTGGTGGCGCCCAAGTGGATGTACTGGCCGCTCTCGGGACCCGCGGCCACCTCCAACAGGCGGAGCATGGCCATCATTGGATGGCCTGTCCTTTCATAGAGTTCGTCATAGCGTCCCAGGTCCAGCTTTTCAACATGGGCTGCTTCGTCTATGTCGCGGGCTATGTGTTCGGGGATAATGCCCAGTTTTGCCTGGGCATTGGCCAAAGCCGCCTCCACCCGAAGCCAGCGTTTAAAACGGCCGTCTCTGGAAAAAAGCTCCCTAACTTGGGGTAATATAAGCGTCATTTTAGTACTTCCTTTCTAACTTGACGGTTGCATATAAAACCGCAACTTGGACAGCGGTGCAACGTAAGGATGTGAAAGTGGTATTGCAGGGGGTTGTTTACATGGTTTGAATGGCTTTTCAGCCATTTACGTCTCTTCTTTATTATAAGTATAAAGTTATTTTACCGCCCCAGGCAACTGATACATACTTATTTAAGTATATATCGGAATGGGCAGGAAAACTCCCATATATGCCAATGCATACAGCCGCTTAGTGTTCCCAAAGGCTGCCGAGTCCGGCCATCTTGTCGGAAATTCCTAATGCCCGAAGACAGCCCCACAGGCCAAACTGGTTGCTGGCCAGCACCGGCTTGCCCAGCTCTTTTTCCAGGGGCTCGATAATCTCCATAACGTGAAGTCCGGAGCAACTAATCAAAACTCCATCCGATGCGGCACAGTCCTTCTTACGTACCAGTTCTGCCACTTCGGCAGGGGGAACAGCCAGAATGTCACGGGGGCTGCGGAGATGAAAACCTCCCTGAGCCGTCACTTTGACGCCGGCACTTTCCAAAAAGGCGACCTCCAGCTGATTGAGTTCCTTGGAGGAAGGGGTTATCAGGGTAACGGCGCTAACTCCCAGCGCCTTCAACGCCTGCAGCATACAGGCTGCCGATGTGATGACCTTGCAGCCGCTCTCCCGGCTTAGTTTTTCCGCATTGGCCTTATCGGTTTCGCGCCCGTCCACAAAGCTTCCCGCGGTGCTGCTGCACAAGATTACGTCACAGTAGGCGTTTTGGGCCAGCATTAGTACCGCGTCCCGTATGAAACTGTTCATTTGCCGGATTCCCTCCGGCGTGGAGCTGGTCAGAGGCGTACGTGTGGTCATCACCGCTACGCCTTCCGGGCGGTATTTGTTAAAATCAGCCTCGGTGGCATTGCCGGGAGCAGTGGCCACGAGACCAATACGGCCCCGCCAGCCATCGGTAAAAGGCCTGCTCATTTCAATGAACCTCCTGCTCAATAGTTAAACAGCCGGCCCAGGCCGGAAATCTTATCCGTGACTCCTATTGCCCGCAGGCTGCCCCACAGGCCGCACTGGTTGCTGGTTAGCACCGGTTTGCCCAATTCCTTTTCCAGCGGTTCGATGATTGTGTCTACATGGAGTCCGGTACAGCTGATGAATATGGCATCTGCATCGGGAGTATCCGCGGCAAGGGCATATTGACGCATGGTCTCAGCAGGAATCTTCGGAGTGTTCTGGGACTGCTCCAGCAGGGCCCCTGTTATACTCAGAACTTTCAGGCCGCTGTCCTCCAGAAAGCGCTTTTCCAGTTTATTTATCTCATGGGAGTATGGCGTGACCACGTGCAGACTGCGGATGCCCAATGTATGGACGGCCTCCATGACACAGGTGCTGGTAGTGGTGACTTTTACGCCGGTGAACTCTTCCAGGTGCCGAATCATTTTCTGGTCGTGGCCCCTGCCCTCCAGAAAGCTCCCCGCTGTGCAGCTGAATAGAATCAGGTCCACGATGGAACTTTTGGCAAGCATTTCCGCCGCCTGGTCCACATAGCTGTTCATTTTTGAGATGCCCTCATAGGAGATGCCAAACAGGGGAACTCGAGTGGTCAGCACGGCTACTCCTTCAGGCTTATAATGGTTAAATTCCCATTCCGTGGAGCTGCCGGGAGCTGGAGTGATAAGGCCAATCCGTCCCCGCTGCCCGTCCACATATGGCAGCCCTGTTGTATCCAACATATATAAATCCCGCCTTTCCTTCTGCAATGTGTGAAAATTTCTCCTACTTCATCATAGTTTGCGGCTCCATGTCCATGCAAGCAATACATACATGCACTGGCTCATATTGAAATCCACTAATGTGTATCACTGTATACAAAACATGCGCATTGACACCTTTGCATAACACCGTTTATAATTACACATATATAAAAAGCGCAGACTTTCTGTATACAGTGAGGAGGTAGGAGTATGGACCCTCAAATTAAGGCTTTGCGTACCCGAATCATAGAAAAGCGTCAGGCCAGCGATACTATTTATCATACCGTCCGGGAGGGTATTGCCACCGGTTTGTTGCCCATGGGCACCCGCCTGCGGGAAGAGGATCTGGCTGAAGCCTTTGATGTGTCGCGTACTCCCGTTCGTGAGGCCATGAAGAAGCTGGAGATTGAGTGCCTTATAGAGACCAACAGCTCCAGCGGCTCCATTGTCCGCATTCTTACAGTGGACGAGTGCCTGGACACTTTGGAGGTATTGGAATTACTGCGGGAAGCGGCCTGCAATATGCTTATGGGGCGAATACCGCGCTCACTGTTGATGGTCTTGGAGCAAAACACCAGAAAGGGTTTGGAATTGACGGATCCCGCCCAACAGTACGAAAACAACGCGGAATTCCACGAGCTGCTGGTTAAGGCCACAGGAAACTCTGTGCTCATCAAACTCAGCGAGCAGCTATCCTTCACGGAGCGGATGATTACCAACGCCGTTCTGTCGGTTCATTATGCCAGCAACTATGCGGAACGTCATCGGATGCTGGTTAAGGCCATTGTGGACAACGACAGAGAGACGGCGCAGGAACTTTTGCAGTACAATAAGCAGAAGGTGGAGGAATACATGTGCCGTATCGTGGGTGCCTTTCTGGATGCCAGTAGTCACCACCTGAGGAAAGAGGAGTCGACTTTATATGAGAGAACTGAAAGCTGAGCTTATAACGGATGCAGTAGCTCGGCTGTGTATCGAGGCCAATACCCGTCTGCCGGAGGACGTAAAATGTTCTATAGCCTCTGCCCGGCAGGCGGAGGACTGGCAGGCGGCCCGGGAAATCCTGGACCGTATAATTGAAAACTATTCTATCGGCGGTGGTATCCCCATCTGTCAGGATACGGGCATGGCCTGTGTCTTTCTGGAGATTGGCCAGGACGTGCATATTAGCGGTGACCTGGCGAAGGCGGTGGACGAGGGCGTCCGCAGGGGCTATACCGATGGCTATCTGCGCAAGTCCGTGGTCCGGGATCCCCTGGACAGAGTAAACACCGGGGATAACACCCCGGCCATGCTGTATACTGAACTTGTCCCCGGGGACAAAGTGAAGATTACCGTGGCCCCCAAGGGATTCGGCAGTGAGAACATGAGCCGTATCGCCATGCTGAGACCCTCCGACGGTCTTGAGGGCGTAAGGAAATTTATTCTGGAGAGCGTGGAACTGGCCGGAGGCAATCCCTGTCCCCCCATTGTGGTGGGTGTAGGCCTGGGCGGCACCTTCGATAAGTGTGCCTTGCTGGCAAAGCGTGCCCTCCTACGGGAAGTAGACGTCCCCAACCCCAACCCATTTTATGCAAAACTGGAGCGGGAGCTTCTAGACGAGATTAATGCCCTGGGTATAGGTCCACAGGGCTTTGGCGGCCGCACTACCGCCCTGGCGGTACATATCGAAACGCTGCCAACTCATATTGCCGGCCTGCCCTGTGCAGTGAACATCAACTGCCATGTGGCCCGGCATGCTGCCGAAGTGCTATAGCACAAAGCTTTAGCCCGCAGAACCAATATTTGATAATTCCTTTCCCATGTGGGTCAGCGCCGGATAATGGCTAAGTATTTCCCACAAGGGGAGTTTTAATTCTGTTTTAAGCGCCGGATGGCGTGTGGAGGTTATTATGGCAAGACATATTACAGCGCCACTCACCAAAGATGTTACCCGCTCCCTGCGCGCAGGCGAGAGCATCACCCTGAGCGGTACCATCTACACCGCCCGGGATGCCGCCCACAAGCGGCTGTGTGAACTGGTAGCGGCGGGCAAACCCCTTCCTTTCCCCATTGAGGGGGCCGTCATTTACTACGTTGGCCCCACTCCCGCCCGTCCTGGGGAGATTATCGGCTCTGCCGGCCCCACTACCAGCTACCGCATGGACGCTTACGCGCCTACCCTGATGCGGCTGGGTCTGCTGGGTATGATAGGCAAGGGCATGCGAGGACAGGAGGTCATAGACGCCATGAAGGAGACGGGCGCAGTCTATTTTGGTGCCATCGGCGGAGCGGGCGCCCTGCTCTCCCGCTGTGTCAAATCAGCAGAATTGGTATGCTATGAGGACCTGGGCGCCGAGGCCATCCGCCGTTTGGAAGTGGAGGATATGCCCCTTACCGTGGTCATAGACAGTTTGGGCAACAATCTCTATGAAACCGGACGGTCCGCCTATCTGGAGCAAAGGCAAACATTGTGACATGAGTCTGTTATAATACATAAAAGTAATTACCCGGAAGGCATAAAAGCCCTCCGGGTAATACTGCTCATTTGGGCATAACAAGGCGGTTGAGGGAGAACATATCCGGAAGGGTTATTTATCAAGGCTGCTATAGTGATATTTCTCCATTCGGACGGCAGTGTCCAGGGCTATTTCTATCATTTGTTTGAAGGAAAGCTGCCTTTCCTCGGCGGCGAGAGCCTCCGGCCTGTAGATGTGGTCGGAAATGGTGCAGATGCACAGCGCCCTTTTCCCTGCGCGGGCGGCGTTCATGTAAAGGCCGGCGGCCTCCATTTCCACGGCCAGAATACCCATCTTTTTCCACGAATCCATATTGTCGGAGCCGTCGGAATAAAAATTGTCGCTGGAGAGAATGTTGCCCACGGTGATTTTGACGCCCCTCTCGCCAGCGGCGGCCACGGCCTCCGTCAGCAGTGTGAAATCGGCGGAGGGGGCAAAGGTTCCGTTAAGACCAAATTGGTGGGCAAAGTTAGAGTCGGTGCTGGCGGCCATGCCCGCAATAACATCCATCAGCTTCAGATTATCGCTTATGGCTCCGGCGCTGCCCACCCGGATGATGTTTTCCACTCCGTAGAAATTGTACAGTTCCCAACTGTAAATCCCCATGGAGGGGATGCCCATCCCGCTGGCCATAACTGTGACGGGAACGCCTTTCCACTTGCCTGTGTGGCCCTGGACGCCCCTGGTGTTGTTTACCAGCACCGGGTCTGTGAGAAAAGTCTCGGCAATGAATTTGGCTCTGAGGGGGTCGCCGGGCATAAGCACGGTCTTTGCTATCTCTCCATATGCGGCTGATATGTGTGGAGTCGGTATTGACATGACAGTTACCTCCGAGCAGTAAAAAAGTGTAAGACTGGTCGAAATATGGTTTACGTTTAAAGTATAACCGGAAAAACGCAAAAGTCAATTTGAAACAGTACAAGCTGTGTGATAAAATAAAATAATAACTTAAAGTATCAAACACCCTGGCACATTATCCGGTACTTGACGTGGTATTATAAAATACTAATTGCATTATATAAATACTGCCACACATATAAGTGGTTCCGGTGAGGGGGCATTAAATCTGGAAAAGCTCAACATAGTATTTCCTATAGCCACAGCCGTGTTTGTGCTCCTGTTCTTCATGGTATATTGGACATGGCTGAGGCAAAGAGACCTTTTGCCGGCTTATATTATGGACGAGCCTGCCGGTTTCGCCTTTCCCCGCCGCCGCTTCCCTATGGAGCGAAGGGATATGCTACCCCTTATCCTGATTATTGCGGTATATGCCGCCGTTGCCTTCATTGGATTGGGTATCAACAAGGCTCCCCAGACCTTCTGCCATTTTGCCGAAAGGGGCCGCTATGCCCTCATAGAACTGAAGGAGGAAAGGGAGATCTCCCGGGTGATGTATTATTCGGGGCTGTATTCCGGGAAGTATCACCTCCAGTTTTCCACGGACGGTGAAAACTGGGTGGACCAGATATCCATGGAACAGAGCCATGCGGACCTGTTCAAATGGCAGTACGCCGAGCTGCTGGACCAGCGGCAGAAGGCAAAATACGTCCGCATTATTTCCGACGGAAAGCTGGAGCTGGGAGAGCTAGTGCTGTATGACGAAAAGGGTGAAATAATACCCGCAGATTTTCTTATATATGACGAAGGCTGCGCGCCCCTCTTTGACGAGAGGGAGACAATACCTAAAGCACCCGACTATTTGAACAGCGCCTATTTTGACGAGATTTATCACGCCCGCACCGCCTACGAAAACGTCACCAACGTCTACCCCTATGAGGTGTCCCACCCCCCGCTGGGAAAGCTGATTATTTCCATCGGCATCCAGATTTTCGGAATGACGCCCTTCGGTTGGCGGTTCATGGGTACTCTTTTTGGGGTAATCATGCTTTTGCCCCTCTATATTTTATTGAAAAACATGTTTGGCTCCACCGCCATAGCAGGCTGTGGCACGTCCATATTTGCCTTTGATTTCATGCACTTCGTGCAGACCCGCATTGCCACCATCGATACCTATGCGGTCTTTTTCATAATCCTAATGTACTTTTTCATGTACAGGTATTTGACGGCGGACAAGGACGACCCCTTGCTGCCAAGACGGAAAATCTGGCTGCCCCTGTTTTTCAGCGGGCTGAGTTTCGGGCTGGGGGCCGCCTCAAAGTGGATCTGCATATATGCCGGGGCCGGGCTTGCGGTGCTTTGGCTTCTAAACTGGGTATTCCGGGGCCGCGACCTTATAAGGAGCGGGCAGAAAAGGCGCCTGCGCCGGGAGCTTTTGGGGAATATTGCCTGCTGCATCCTTTTCTTTGTTATAATACCCGCCATCATTTACTACGCCAGCTACTGGCCCTACGGCCGGGCCAGAGGTATGTCCGGACTTTCCATGTACTTTGACAGGGACTTTTTGGACATTGTGGTGAGCAACCAGAAATTCATGTACGGTTACCACAGCGATCTGGTGGCGGAGCATGCCTATTCCTCCCTTTGGTATCAGTGGATTTTTGATATTCGCCCCATACTCTATTACCTCCGCTACTTTGACGACTACACCAAATCTGCTTTCGGAGCTTTCGTAAATCCCCTCCTCTGCTGGGGCGGGCTTCTGGCCATAATCACCATGGCAGGCCTGACGGTCTTTAAAAAGGACGGAAGGGCCCTGTTCATACTCATAGGGTATTTTGCCCAGCTTATGCCATGGATGTTTATTTCAAGGCTGACTTTTGCCTACCACTATTTTCCCTGCACCGTTTTCCTCCTGTTAGGGCTTTGCCATGTGTTCAACACCATCAGGCTGAAAAACCCCCGGTGGCGGCGACCGGTATATGCCTATACCGCCTTGTGCCTGATACTTTTTGTGGCCTTTTACCCGGTGCTGACGGGGGTCCCCGTTTCCAGGTGGTATACCAGCACTTTTCTGCGGTGGATACCCGGAATGTGGCCATTTTAGTCTAAAAAAACCCGGGGCAGTCCCGGGACAGCAAAACCGTTTGTTAAGGAGATATTGAATGTTTCTTACCGATTACCATATACACACCAGACTTTCCCCCGATGGCGAGGACAGCATGAGAGATATGATTCGCGCCTCCGCCAAAAAGGGAATAAAACAGATTTGTTTTACGGATCACTGCGACATCATTAAGTGGGGCACCGAGGAGCTCTCCCGGGATGCGCCGTACATTTTGCCGAAGACTTTGGAAGAGCGCTCCAAAATTCCCCCAGACGATTTGCGAGACATTGAGGTCCGGGTCGGCGTGGAGCTGGGGGAGGCTCATTTTTCCCTGGAGACGGCAAAAGAGATAGCCGCCAATCCGGAAGCGGATTTTATTCTAGGTTCTCTCCACGTGCTGAAGGGATACGGGGACTTTTTCCTCATCAAATATGAGAGCATGGAACACTGCCGGATGCTCCTGGACGCCTACCTGGACACCCTGCTGGAGATTGCCGCTTTGGACTTTTTTGACGTAATGGCCCACATAGGCTATCCCACACGTTATATGACCAGGGCAGGTTTCCCGCTGTCCCCCGAACTTGGCCACAACGGCGACAAGCTAGAGGCTCTGTTGAAACTGCTTATACACAACGGACGGGGCATTGAGATAAACTGCTCCGGAATCCGGGACGGCTACGGCCCCTTTCCCACCATGGAAATACTGCGTTTCTACCGGGAACTGGGGGGAGAGATAATAACCGTGGGTTCCGATGCCCACAAAATAAGAGACGCCGGGGTCTACATAGCCGAGGGCTATGAGATTTTGCGCCGGACAGGCTTTAAGTATATAACCACTTATAAAAAGCGTAAAGCTGAATTTATCAAAATTTGACGGGAGGAAGGACATATGATAGCCATAGGAAGCGACCACGGGGGTTTTGCCCTTAAACGAGCAATAATCGAATATTTGGAAGAAAAGGGGCTGGAATATAAGGATTTCGGCACCTTTTCGGAGGAAAGCTGCGACTATCCTGCCTACAGCGAGGCTGTGGCCCGTTCCGTGGTCTCCGGCGAATCTGAAAAGGGTATAATTATCTGCGGCACTGGCATAGGCGCCTCCATCGCCGCCAACAAGGTAAAGGGCATCCGTTGTGCCCTATGCGGGGACTGCTACTCTGCGGAGATGACCCGGCGCCACAACAACGCCAATATGCTGGCCCTGGGGGGACGGGTGCTGGGAGTAGGCCATGCCCTGAAAATAGTGGAGATATTCCTGAATACCCCCTTTGAGGGCGGCAGGCACCAGCGCCGGATAGACCTGATATCGGAAATAGAAGCTAAGGGGTGATTTGTCACGGCTATTAAACCCAAAGACATATACAGGGGAAGGCGTAGGTGGCGAACCCCGCTTACCATAGTCCTGCTCCTTGTGGCGCTACTCATTATAACGGCCATACTGCTGTTTTATGGCCTGCAAAAATATGCGGTGGTTACCCAGGACGGAGTATCCCTCGCGCTGCCCTTTATGGACGAGCCTGTGCCGGAAGAGCACTCCGGGCCGGATACACCCACCGAAATCCCTACTGATATTGTTATTGAAACTCCGGATTTTGGGGAAGTGGAGGCCCAGGCAGGAGAGCAGCTTTCTCCCATACGTGCAGTTTTTGTGCCCGCTGACGAGATAAGCGGCGAGAATCTCAGCGCCTATGCCGACGGCCTGGAGGGGCAGGGGGCCAATGCGCTGGTTCTAGATATGAAACCCGAAAGCGGACAGCTTTCCTGGGTGTCGGAGGTGTATGAGGCGTCGGCCTTCGGACTGAGCGGCACCGAGGATTTAAGGGAGCCCATAGCCGCTCTCAAGGAGCGCAGCATTTACCTTGTGGCCCGTCTTAGCTGCTGTGTGGATGAAATGATGGCGTCCAGAAACACACCTCTGGCCCTGAAAACCCCGGAGGGGGACTTATATTCCGACAGCGCGGGGTACTGGCTGGACCCATACAACAGAGCCGTGCGGGAGTATATCATCTCGCTGATGAAGGAACTGGCGGCCATGGGCTTTGATGAGATTTTGCTTGCCAATGTGGCCCACCCGGCAGAGCGGGAGAGTATTGTCTATTCCCAGGACATGAGCGCCGCGGCGGATGTTGTGTCCTGCGTTTCCAACTTTGCCCTTAAAGTCACCGAGGCCATGGAAGACACCGGGGTTAGGGTTTCGGCGCTGCTTGATAGGGCCTCCCTGTCGGAAGGCCAGGAGCCCCCTGCGGGACAGGATTTGGAATTCTTCTATATTGTGTTTGACCGTATTTATATGTTTTCCGATGAAGAAAAACTCAGCTCCGATGTTCAGGAGGCAAAAGCCGCATTAACCGAGGGAAAAGTGGAAAGCCGCTTTGTGCCCATTATGGATGCCGCCCCGGGAACCGAGAGCTGGGTGTTAAGATGAGAATAAAACTGCCGAAAGGCAATAATTACTAAACATTGAAAAGCCAAAGCTTGGCTTTATAATAAAAAAGATGTCCTGCTTGTTTACGCAGGACATCTTTTTTAAGGCTTTTTTGTGGCAGCATATTTCATAATCGCAATAAATACTTGCCTTATGATTGATATGATGCTTCTTTATTTGCCTCAGAAATATAAGAGGTTACGAGAGCTATGTGTTTTCTTATGTCACGTGCTTCCCGCAATCTTTCCTGATTAGTAGTAAGGCAGTCTAATATAAGTATCTGGGCGTCCGCGCCCGCCCATTTACCGAAGGATACCTTTTGCTTATTGCCTCCGGACAGATTGTTGATTTGCTGTTCTATCCCGGCGCATTTTACCTCCATATCGCGGCAAGTATCCTCCGCCAGCTTTCGTTCGCGTTTGTTTGCTATAATGCCGTGTTTAACAAGTTCTGAAAGGGAAGATATGGCTATATTGTTTTTTATGGAGGCCTGCAGCATAATTGCTTCTTCGTCCCGGTTCTTGGATACATATCCAATCTTGTTTTTCACGGCAACGCTAGGGCTGTTGATTTCTGTGCCGTCGGCAAGTTTCACAGAGCCTACTATGGCCTTGTCAATTCCGAAAAGGAGCCGACCCAATTCGTGAATGCCACCGCCGGAAAGGCTTCCAATGCCAAGGATTTCCCCCCGGTGAAGCTCGAAACTTATATTTTCAATCATCACCGAGCCGGTGAGGTTTTCGGCCTTCAGAACCACCTCATCACAATAGCTTCCGTCGTAGTCGCTTCTGTAATAATCGCCTGTATGCTCCCGCCAACCATCATCTCTTTAATAGTGTTTTCATTGAATTCCTCTTTTTTCAGTGTACCGATGATAAAACCCCGTCCCGCAATACGGTCAGTATAGTGCAGACCTCCATCAGTTCCTCAAGGTCATGGGAGATAAGGATAACTCCTTTGCCCTCATCGCGCATGTTCTCAATTACTTTGTACAGCGCGTTGCGCCCTTCGTGTGACAGGGCGGTAGTGGTTTCGTCTACAATGAGTATTTCCGGCTGCTCATAAACCGCTTTGGCAAGCTCAATAAGCTTGCGCTCTTCAAGATTCAGAGCAAAAGTGGGGGACTTCAGGGGGAATATTGTTTACTCCAATAGTCCTGAGGGCCTTTTCCGCTTCGTTGCGCATAGCTTTTTTGCTGACCAATCCATTTTAATGAATATGTCCTCCTTGCCGATAAAAATGTTTTCGGTAACGGTAATATTCGAAGCTGTCCCCATCTCCTGAACAATCATGGCGACGCCCTTTGCCTGAGCGTCAATTACGCTGGCAGGATGGTACGCTTCGCCGTTTCTTTCCATCTCACCGCTATCGTAATGGTTGATACCGGCGATTATGGACGTCAGCGTGGATTTGCCGGAGCCTTTTCTCCAATAAGCCCGTGCACCTCACCGCGTCGTAGTGTAAAATCCACATTATCCAAAGCCACAGTGGGGCCAAACCGCTTACTGATGCCCTTTACCTGAAGTAAAACGTCGCCCATACACTCCCTGTATATGTTCAGCCGAATAATATTAATGAATCTACCAGGTGCTGTGTTAGTTAAAAGTACTTGGCAGCGTATTCCGCACCGTAGCGGTTCAGCTCGTCATGTACGATTTCTTCGACAAACTTATGAACCGGAATAACGTTTGGCACATTGGGAACAAAGGAGCCTAAGGGCATGTAGGTGTCAATAGCCTCACGGACATGAGCCCGTATATCCTCTTCCTTTGCATTGGGCAGGTCAATCTTTTGCATGTCAAGTCCGCCCATTATGAGCATCTTGGTATTGGACATAAAAAAACCGCGGAAAACCGCGACCTAATAAGAGAACGAAAAGAAAAATATGTAAAGTTCAAAGAGCCTCTGAAATTGCCGGAGCTTGCCGAGAAATCCTAGCCTTGTGATGTAGCGGCAACATTGGGTTGCGGTTAATAAAGATGGGCTATAGCAAATCCTAATTTTGCTATAGCCCATTTTTGTCGATGTTAATCAAATTTTTCATGCAGTTCCTGTAATGTCTGTTGGTCCAAAACGGCCAGATCCCCGCTGCCGTAAAAAACCATATCGTCAATAGCAAAGAGTTTTGTCTTTTGCCCGTACTTAAAGTTAATCACCGCATTGGCATTTGAGCTTATGCACTGTTCGACAAGAATGTCCTTCACATCCGCAAGTGTCTTTAAGTGGGAGCCGAAGCCGCCGAGTTTGGCACTTACATTGGGCCTGATCACTTTCGCATTTGTAATACCGCCTTCAACAAATGCTATTCCCTTATAAAAACTTGTGTATGCCATCATATCTCACGTTCCAATACAGTAACAAATTCTTCTCTTGTGGTCCCGAATCCCGGAATAGTTGCGGTTGCGCAGGTTACCACTCTCCAACCCTGCTGTGCATAGGAATTGATTGCCTCCTCCAGTCTCTGAGGGTCAAATTTCCCGGAAAACCATTTGTCCTTTTGCGTCAGCACTTTGTATTCGTATTTGGCCATAACAACACCCCCTTATCTATTTGAGTACATTTTATATTTAATTGTAATAAATATCAATAATTTTCATTTGATTTGATGCATCAATCTCTGGCTTATCGGATAATAATAATCGGCATAGCCGGTAAATATACCGAGCCTATGCCGATTTTCCGCTATTCGTACCACCGAAAGGTGGTTTTAGTCTAGGTTTTAGCTGTTAGCCGTAGAAGGCTCCCCGGCCTTTCTGTCGGTGCGAATGTCCAGAATAAGATTACGGGGGCACTTTTCAACGCACTTGCCGCAGGAGACACACTTGTCATAGTCAATGTGCGCCAAATTGTCTGTAACGTGAATTGCATCGTATTCACAGACGCGCTCGCATATCTTACAGGCAATACAGCCCACGTCACAGTATTTGCGTACTACGGGCCCCTTGTCCAGAGAGTTGCAGGGTACGGTTATATTGGCGCTGTAGGGGATTTTTTCAATGACGTCTTTGGGGCATACTTCGGCGCAGGCCATACAGCCAACGCATTTTTCATGGTCCACAACTGCAACGCCGTCGATTATATGAATGGCATCGAATTGACATGCCCTGACGCAGGTGCCCAGACCCAGACAGGAGGCGGAGCACTCCTTAAAGCCCTGGCCGCCTCCCAGACGCATGGCGGCCACGCAATCGGGGATGCCGTCGTATTCAAATTTTTCCCGGGCTATCCCGGTACAACCGGAACACCTGACATGAGCCACAAACCGCTCCGTTTCGGCGGACTCGATGCCCATTATATGAGAGATATCCGCTATGACCTGGCTTCCTCCGGCGACGCAGAGGTTTATGGGAGCGCCTTCGTTTACTATGGCGGCGGCATAGGCGGCGCAGCCTGCGTACCCGCAGCCGCCGCAGTTGGCACCCGGAAGGGTCTCTTCCACCTGCAGCTGACGTTCGTCTACTTCAACGGCAAATTTCCTGGCCGCAAAGGCCAGAACCAGGCCGAAAAAGGCTCCCAAAAGGCCCAGAACGGCCACGGCATAAATAACGTTTGTCATGCTCTCGCCCCCTTACCATATTTTCAGGCCGGAAAAGCCCATAAAGGCCAGGGCGATAAGTCCGGCGGAGATAAGAGCTATGGGAAAGCCCTCAAAGGCCTTGGGGTAGTCGGCAAATTCCATGCGCTCACGGACGCTGGCAAAGAGCACTATTGCCAGCAGAAAACCAACTCCGCCGGTAACGCCGTAAACTACGCTCTCAATGAAGTTGTAGCCCTTCTGGGTATTCAGCAGGGCAACGCCCAGAACGGCGCAGTTGGTGGTTATGAGGGGCAGGTATATGCCCAGGGCGGTGTACAGGGAGGGGATAAATTTCTGAAGGAACATCTCCACAAACTGTACCAGGGAGGCAATTACAAGTATGTAAGCCAGAGTCTGCATGTATTCCAGGCCAAGCGGTACCAGGAGGAACTCATTCACAACCCAGCAGAACATGGAGGCCAGGGCCATGACGAATATGACTGCAAGACCCATGCCGGTGGCCGTATCCATCTTTTTTGAAACGCCCATAAAGGGGCAGATGCCTAAAAACTGTACCAGAATAAAGTTTTCTACGAGTATCGCGCCAAGAGATATGGAGAGGATTCCGGTAAAGCTCATTTTTCCACCTCCTCTTTCTTCTTATTTTCGGCCCGGCGCAGCGCCCATTGCACAAAGGCAATGAGGCAGCCCAGGGTCAAAAATCCGCCGAAGGGGAGTATCATCAGCAGGGCGCCGTATTCCTCCGGGAAAATCTGAATTCCCGCGCCGCCGTTTAGTATGCCGCCGCCGAAAGTTCCCTTGCCCAGAAACTCGCGGATAACGCACATAATAACTAGCACAACGGTGTAGCCCAGGCCCTGGAAAATGCCGTCCAGAGCGGAGGCGCCGACACTGTTTTTTGAGGCGAAGGCCTCGGCCCTGCCGAGAATAATGCAGTTTACGACGATAAGGGGTATAAATACGCCCAGAGAAGAGGAGAGGGCGGGTACAAAGGCCTGGATAATCAGGTCAACTATGGTCACAAAACCCGCTATGACAACCACATAGGCGGCAATGCGGATTTTAGAGGGGATAACCTTTCTCAAAAGGGCAATGACAATATTGCAGCAGGTGAGAATTATTAAAACGGACAGCCCCATGCCCAGGCCGTTGAACAGGGTAGTGGTTATAGCCATTGTGGAGCACATGCCCAGGAGCTGCACCAACACCGGGTTCTGGGTAATCAGTCCTTCTTTAAATTGTTTTTTTACATTCATGATTAACCTTCCTTATCCAGTATTGAGACAGCCTTAAGGGCGCTGTTGACACCTGCCGTAACGGCCCTGGAGGTGACGGTGGCGCCGGTGAGGGCGTCTATTTCCCCGCCGTCCTTGGAGACGGCAAACTCGCCGGAGCCTCCCACGTATTGATTAAGAAAGCCCGGTGAGGAGGCGTTGCTGCCAAGGCCGCTGGTCTCGCTCATGCTAATAATGGAAACCCCGATAACCGTCTTGTTCCTATCTATACCAACGGCCATGTTTATCTCGCCGCCGAAACCTGAGGGGGAAACCAAAACCACATAGTAAGAAGCGTATTGGCTGCTCAGCAGGTCCTCCGCTTTGAAAACCTTTTCGACTATGGCGTCGGAGCCGGTGTATTCCAGTTCGGTAAAGCTGTAGCCTGTTTCCTCATTGATGGCCGGGGGGAGTACAAAAGCCATGGCGGCTGCCTCTTTTTCCTCCTGCTGCTTACGGATAATGTCCTTGGTAATATAGTTTACAAGACCTAAAAGCAGAGAGGTAACAGCTGTGATGGCAAACAATGTAAGCACCAGCCGGGGCATGCTGTTGGGGTTTTTATACGCCTCTGTCATTGCGCGGCCACCTCCTTTGACTTCTTTGCGGACCTTTTGTCCTCACGGGTGACGCCAAAGCGGCGGGGGAGGGTGTATTTATCGATAAGCCATACGCAGACGTTCATGATGAGAATTGCATAGGATACGCCCTCCACATAGGAGCCGAAGTAGCGTATGAATACCGTCAGGAGCCCGCAGCCAATTCCGAAAATAATCTGCCCTTTCGGAGTGACGGGGCTGGTGGAATAATCCGTAGCCATAAATATGGCGCCCAGCATAAGGCCGCCTCCAAGCAGGTTGTACAGCATCCACTGGAGGTTATTGTTGCCCTTGGGGAAAATAAAGGTCAAAACGGCCACGGTGAGGATGTAGCTTACCGGGATGCGGCAGCAAATAATTTTCCGAATGACCAGATAAGCGCCGCCAACCAGGAGAGCAAAGCTAGATACCTCCCCAAGGGAGCCGCCAATTTTGCCGAGAAACATATCCAGTATCCCCACATCCGGCAAAGAGCCGGCGTGAAGGGAGGCCATAGGTGTGGCGGCGGTGACGGCGTCGGAGCCGAAATTGAAAATGCTGTCATAACCAAGGGGAGCGGGGCTAAGGGCAAGCAGGGCAGGCCACGACGCCACAACAAAGGCGCGCCCGGCAAGGGCGGGGTTTAAAAAGTTCTTGCCTATGCCCCCGTAGAGCTGCTTGACTATCACTATGGCGAAAAACGCGGCGATAACCGGAATCCAGTAAGGGGTATTCGCCGGCAGGCAATAAGCTATCAGCATGCCCGTGATAACGGCGGACAAATCCCCGATTGAGGAGGGTTTTTTCATCAGCTTTCTGTACGCCCACTCAAAAAATACCGAGGCGGCAACGGATACGCAGGTGAGGACGAGAGCCCGAAGGCCGAATACGTATACAGCCACCAGCAAAGCGGGGGAAAGGGCTATTATCACATCAAGCATTATACTCCGAGTGTCCTGGGCCGAACGGATATGCGGCGAGGACGAGACGGTCAGTTTTCTGTTTTCAGCCATTTATCTCTCTCCTTTCCTCAGACAGTTGTTGCCGCCTTGGTGGCCTCTGCGCGAGCCTTCTCAGCGGCGGCACGGGCGGCAATTTTGGCCTTGCCGGCGCGGAAAGAATGGGTCAGGTGCAGCCTGCCGGGGCAGTTATAGGCACAGGCGCCGCATTCTATGCAGTCGGTTAGCCTGTTTCTCTCCATGCCGGCATAATCGTCCTTTTGCTCGTACATGTACATATACAGAGGCAAAAGGTTCATGGGACAGACCTCAACACATTTGCCGCAGCGTATGCAGGTAGGGTTTTCCACTGTCCTTGTCTCATCTTCGCAGAAGGCCAGAAGGGCATTGGTGCCCTTTATAACAGGGACGGACAAATCGTGCACGGCAACGCCCATCATGGGGCCGCCCATTATAACCTTGTGGGGTTCTTTAATAAAGCCGCCCGCCTGCTCGAACACATATTCCAGAGGGGTCCCCACCCGGACCAGATAGTTTTTCGGCTGCTCCATTGCGCTGCCGGCTACGGTGACTACCCGTTCTATGGCGGGACGGCCCTCGTACGCGGCCCGGTATACGCTGTAGGCGGTAAAGCAGTTGAATACGGCACAGCCCACGGCGGCGGGCAGACCGCCGGGAGGCACTTCCAGTCCGGTTACGGTTTTAATGAGCTGCTTTTCAGCGCCCTGGGGGTAAAGGGTTTTAAGCGGCAGTATATCAATTCCGCTGTTTTCGGAATTTTTCGATTTCAATAGAGCGATGGCGTCGGCTTTATTGTCCTCAATGGCGAAAATGGCCCTGGATACGCCGCAGGCCTTCATAATAAGCCTGATGCCGCCCAATACTTCTTCAGGATGCTCCAGCATGGTGCGGTAATCACTTGTTATGTAAGGCTCGCACTCGGCTCCGTTAATGATGACCGTATCCACCTTGCCCTTGCCGCTGGTGATTTTAAAGGCGGTGGGGAAGGTAGCTCCTCCCATACCGACAATGCCCGCCTCCCGTATCAAGGCTACTATAGCGTCCGGGTCGGACAATTCCTCCTCCGAATGGGGGACCATGGTCTCGCAGGGGGTATCCATCCCGTCGTTTTCAATGACCACGGAGGTGACCATAGTTCCGGCAGGGGTAAGCCTCGGCTCAACAGCCGTAACCTTTCCTGATACTGTTGCATGTATGGGCGCCGAAACCGGTGCGTCCGAATCTCCTATCTTTTGCCCGAGTTTTACCATGTCCCCCACTTTGACAGCAGGACGGCAGGGAGCGCCGATATGTAGGGACATGGGAATAACAACCAGGGACGGAGGATTCAGCGGGATAACCTGGGTTTTGTCGGCAGGGGATTTTTTGTCCGGGGGATGTACCCCGCCATGGAACTTAAATGACATGCGATCACCTCTATATATTTACATTATTTGGTAATAGCACCATATCATCCAACAATGTTGATGTTAACACATTAAAAATTTTCTGTCTACGTTAAACTAACAGAAAAAACTTGAAATATCAAACATTTTTCTCATACAAATGTTGCTATTTGGAAAGACCCGGGTTCATAACAGACAACGGTAAGCATCCGGAAAAACCTTGTATAGACGCTGAAAAACCGCCATTTTGGCGGCTTTTCGATTGGCAGGGAAATGCAACTATCAGTTAATTGCGTATTATTTGTTCATATCGTCTCCATAATTTTTTGCATAAATGGTTCGTTGACTTCTTTGCTGAAAAAGTTCCGGGGGAAATATGAAACTATTTCAAACATAGGAATCTCTCTCTTTATCAGGCATATGTATACCCCTTAAGCATTGTTCTTTCTAATAATAACAAAAATTTATATATTTTCAAATGCCGTCGGTAGGTAATAAAACTTATTAGGAAACGTTATCGTGAAGTCTGTACTTAAATAAAAACAAAAAATGCCCGCAAACCACTAAAACTACAGTGATTTGCGGGTTTTGGTGCTGAAAAGCCAGCTATCATGTTGGTCGGAGTGACAGGATTCGAACCTGCGGCATCCTGCTCCCAAAGCAGGCGCGCTACCAACTGCGCTACACCCCGAAGTGTTTACGGCCTGAGAGCGTCAGTCCCAATGCCGCCTGACTATTATACAACAACAAACGAAAAACTGCAATAATTTTCTTAATTGATGTTTTAGCCCTCATATGTTATCATGTTGCAAGGAGTGTGATTCCTGTGAGAATGAGAAAAAAGCGCAATCTTATACCCCGTATGGAGCGCTGCGCCCATGTTCAAATAAAAAACCCTGAAGATTATAAGGGCCTCTGGGCACAGAAATTCCCGGGCTACAGCTCATACCATTTGGAGCTGGGCTGCGGCAAGGGGCGCTTCACCGCGGAAATGGCCAGCCAGAACCCCGATATCTTCCTGATTGCCATTGAGAAGGTGCCGGAGGCCATGGTTGTGGGTATGGAGCGCGTTTGCCGGGGCGATATAAAGAATGTCCGCTTTATAGAATATGACGCCTCAAAAATCGCTGATATATTTGCCCCCGGGGAGATAAGCCGCATATACATAAACTTCTGCGACCCGTGGCCAAAAAATAGGAACGCCAAGCGCCGACTGACCGCCCCCGGCTTTTTGAAAATATACCGTGAGCTTTTGCCGGAAAACGGCGAGATATGGTTTAAGACCGACAATGTTCCCCTATTCGACTACTCCCTGAAGCAGTTTGAAAAGGAGGGCTGGCAACTACGGGAGGTTACCCGGGATTTGCATAAAAACGGCCCCGTGGGGGTTATGACTGATTATGAGATAAAGTTTGTCAGTCAGGGTGTAAAGATTAACCGCTTTGTCGCCGTCAGGCCCCAGTCTGTTTCGAATGATAATGGATAATACATATAGGAGAGTAATATGCGACTTATTTCATGGAACGTAAACGGTATTCGGGCCTGTGTGAAAAAGGGCTTTTTGGATGTGTTTTACTGCCTTGACGCAGACATATTCTGTGTTCAGGAGACTAAAGTTCAGGCAGGACAGATAGAGCTTGACCTGCCCGGCTATGACCAGTATTGGTCCTATGCGGAGAAAAAGGGTTATTCCGGCACCGCAATATTTACCCGGATACCGCCTCTCGCCGCCAGCTTTAATCTGGGCATTCCGGAACACGACACGGAGGGACGGGTGGTCACCCTGGAGTTTGAGGATTTTTATCTAGTCTGTGTTTATACCCCAAACGCTCAGGACGGGCTGCGGCGCCTGGATTACCGCATGAGCTGGGATGACGCTTTCCGTGAGTATGTCTCCCGGCTTGACAGCAAAAAGCCCGTAATCATATGCGGCGATTTGAATGTGGCCCATAAGGAGATAGACCTGAAAAATCCCAACTCTAACAAAGGAAACGCCGGCTTCACCGACGAGGAACGGGCAAAGTTTACTCAGCTTCTGGAAATAGGCCTGACGGACACTTTCCGTTACCTGTACCCCGATTTGGAGGGTGCCTATACCTGGTGGTCCTACCGGTGCAATGCCCGGGCCAACAACACCGGGTGGCGCATAGATTATTTCCTGGTCTCGGACAGGCTCCGGGACATGATAGACAAGGCCTTTATTTGCCAGGAGATTACGGGCAGCGACCACTGCCCCGTTGGCCTTAACATAGCGATATAGCGGATATTATTTAGGATACATAGATAAATCAGCATTTTCCAAAAATAATATAGCCAAAACGAATGTTTGAACAACGGATGATTTAAAATGCCAAATATAGGAAATTTGAACATAGACGGAAGGCTGGCCCTTGCGCCTATGGCGGGGGTTACGGACATAGCGTTCCGGACTATCTGCCGGGAGCAGGGGGCGGCCCTGACCTATACGGAAATGGTTAGCGCCAAAGCGCTTGTATATAAGGACCTTAAGACCCGGAGTCTCCTTCAGCTTGGGGAAAACGAACATCCCGCCGGCGCCCAGATATTTGGCAGCGAGCCTGAGGTCATGGGTGAGGCCGCGGCCATGGCGGAGGAGATTTCCGGTGCGGATTTTATTGACATTAACATGGGCTGTCCCGTGGGCAAAATCGTCAAGAGCGGCGACGGCTGCGCCCTGATGCGGGACCCGGACAAGGCTCAGAGAATCATTGAAGCAGTTAAGAAAAGTACAGGGCTGCCCGTTACCGTAAAAATGCGCAAAGGCTGGGACAAGGGCAGCGTCAATGCCGTGGAGTTTGCCCTGATGTGCCAGGAGGCCGGGGCCAGCGCCATTGCCGTCCATGGCCGGACAAGGGCGCAGATGTACTCCGGCGTGGCGGACAGGGACATCATCAGGGAGGTAAAGAAGGCCGTCAGCATTCCTGTGCTGGCAAACGGTGATGTTTTTAAAGCAGAGGACGCCGTCAGGATACTAAAATACACCGGAGCCGATATGGTCATGGTAGGCCGGGGCGCTTTTGGAAACCCCTGGCTGTTCAAGCAGGCGGCCACCGCCATAGCAGGGGAGCCTATTCCGAGTCTTCCTCCCCTGAGAGAGCGTATTGACACAGCCGTAAGGCAGCTTGAGATTGCAGTGAAGTACAAGGGCGAAAAAATCGTCTGTCTTGAGGCAAGGCGGCACTTCGCCTGGTATCTGAAAGGGGTTCCCCACAGCAGCTATTTCAGGCAGCTTGTGACCAGGATTGAAACTTTGGACGAGGCTCGTCAGATTGCCCGGGATATAAAGAGAGAGCTTGGCTGAAATTTTTGGGATTCATGAATAAGGTGACTTCCGCTTGCTTTGATAGCAGGAGAAAACCGGGTTCCTTATAGGATGCCACCCATACTGTGCAGAAAGGAATGGCTGCATATGACTCGTAATGAGGAAATGAATATAATAAAGAGGATTCTTGCCGGTGAAACGGAACAGTTTGAAAAGCTGGTCCTGGCGAACCAGACCGGTGTATATAACCTTGCCCTGCGCATGGTGGGAAACGAGGAAGACGCCTTTGATATGGCTCAGGAAGCCTTTCTCAGGGCATACAATTCCCTTGAAAAATTTCGCGGGGACAGCAAGTTTTCGGTTTGGCTCTACCGGCTGACTACCAACATATGTATAGATTTCCTGCGCCGGCGCAAGCGACGACAGACAGTCTCCATTACATACATAAGCGACGACGAGGAAAACGAGGAGATGGAAATCCCGGACCAGCGCTTTTCTCCCGAGACGGAACTGGAGCGTAAAGAGCTTTTAGCCGCCGTAGAGCGAGGCCTCCAGCAGCTTCCCCATGACTATAGGCAGATTCTTGTTCTCAGGGGAATTAACGGACTCAGCTACGAGGAAATAGGCCGGGTCCTTTCTTTGGAGGAGGGAACCGTAAAATCCCGGATATTCCGGGCGAGGAAAAAATTATGCAGTATTTTGATGGAGGACGGGAACATTTCAGCCTCATTACCGTCTAATGGGTCAAAGGGAGGTGTTAAGCGTGTGGGAATGCAATAAATACCATGAAATGATAAGCTGCATGACAGACAGGGAACTGCCTGCTCATGAAGCGGCGAAGCTGCATGCCCATATTGACACCTGCCCTGAATGCCGTCTGGTCTATGAAGCCTTCAGCGGCATATCCGATGCCATTTCAGAGGGAATGGTAAGTCCCCCTGAACATTTGGCCGAGAGCGTCATGAATAAAATTGCCCTCCAGAAAAGCCCGAAATCAAGGAAACGTCCGTATGCGCTGGTACGCTTCGGGGCCATTGCTGCCTGCCTGGCGGTTATACTGCTGGGCACCTATGAGCTGGGCTTGTTTGGCCGGGTGGCTTCCAACAAGACAGCGGATGATGCCTCCGTGCTTATGGAGTATTCGACGGTGGCCGAAGCTCAGGCGGCGGAGGAGGCTCCCGGTGAAGACGCGGCTGCGGGAGTTTACTACGATGGGGAGGCAAGTGCCGATTCTGCCCGCAGCGACCATGAGGATAAGAATATTGTTGCCTCCGCCGGGCAGGAGGTTGTGGAAGATACCCCTGAAGAGGGCAAAAACGAATCGGTGGCCTCCCTCTTCGGCATGACTTACGCCGAGATTTATTCCGTGGCAGAGGATAGGGGCGGTGAAGACCAGGCTGAAGATGAGCTGCTCCTTGTAATCACCGACGAGGATACACTAAATTTCCTTGCAGAGCTTCTGGCTTTCAGCGAATATCCCCATGAAAGAGTCCCGCAGTCCAAGCCCGTTTTTGTGATTGGAGTTGAAAGCAGGGACGGGGAGATATATAGCGTAAACGTCTGGGTTGTGAAGGGTTGCCTCTGGTGCAGCAGGGAGGGCAGCACGATGCCGTATATCGCCCAGGGGAGTCTGGACGACCTGCTAAAACTGATATCCGAAGCATAGGTTTTGTCTTCGCCTTATACAGAGCTTAACCCCTGTATTCCCGGGAATACAGGGGTTAAATTATTGTTCGGATTGATTGTTATGGAGTGTCTATTCCTTCTTAAACCCTGAGAAAACGGGAATACCCGTGTATTCCTTGGGGTTCTCCTGCCCAGTAAGGACGCGAACGGCGCCGGCGGCCAGAGCTTCCATTTCAAACTCGCCGGCCCGGGCCATTACGGGGGCAATAAAGCCTACCTTTTTCTCCAACGTGTTGCACACATACTCATCGTTTGCAATCCCGCCGGTGAGGATGATGGCGTCCACTTTTCCTTCCAGGACGGCCGCCATGGAGCCTATGTTCTTGGCAATCTGATATATAAAGGTGTCGTATACCAGTTTGGCGTACTTGTTGCCTTTCTTCATCATCTCTACCACTTCGCGGGCCTCGCTGGTGCCAAGGTGGTCCACGAAACCGCCGGTTTTGGTGACGCGCTTATACATCTCGTCCCTTGTCCATTTGCCGGAATAACAAAGGTCAATGAGGGGCACCGCGGGCAGGACTCCGCTTCTGGTGGGGGCCATGGGACCCTCGCCGTTTATAATTCCATTGGAGTCTATCATCCTGCCCCTTTGGTGGGCTGTGACGGAGACTCCGCCGCCTATATGGGCCATGATGAAGTTTGATTCTTCATAAGTCTTTCCCATGTCGGCAGCTACGCGGATGGCGGTCTCTTTCTGGTTCAGGGCGTGTATGGAAGGGACGCGGTAAATGTCGGAAAGTCCCGTAATCCGGGCCTCGTCGCAGAACTCGTCCACATCCGGGGGATTGACGATAAAGGCTCTTGCCCCGTATTTATCGGCAAAGCTCTTGGCAATCTGACAGCCCAGGGCCGCAGGATGGTTGCCGCCGCCCCGCTGGGCATGCTTAATCATTATTTCGTTGACCTCATAGGTGCCGCCGACGCAGGAATTAAGCCCGCCGCCCCGGCCGACAAAGGCTGCGCAGTCTGAAATATCTACGCCCTGCTCTTTGACCACCTCTAATATTGTCTCAATGCGGTAGGGGAGCTGGTCCGATACAGTGGCATATTCAGCCAGCTTGTCAGCGTCATGCACAACAGTCTTTTTGAAGACCTCCCTGTCGCCTTCAAAAACTGCAATCTTGGTGGATGTGGATCCGGGGTTGATAGCAAGGACTTTATAGGTTTGCATATTGAACCCTCCGTGTCGTTATCGCAAGAGAGCGCTTAGTGTTCGTGGTGTTCCTTGTGGCAGGCTTCGCAGTCGAATGAACAGCCCACGATGGGCTCCGGGTCTATACCCTGACGCCTGTAATAGTCGCCTATGGCGGCCTTGATGCCCTCCTCCGCCAGCACGGAGCAGTGGAGCTTCTGGGGAGGCAGGCCGTCCAAAGCGTCTGTTACCGCAGAGTTTGTGAGGCTGAGGGCCTCCTGAATGGTTTTCCCCTTTACAAGCTCCGTGGCCATGCTTGAGGTGGCAATGGCCGCTCCGCAGCCAAAGGTCTTAAAGCTGATGTCCTTTATGATGTCGTCCTCAATCTTCATATATATTTTCATAATGTCCCCGCAGCGGGGGTTTCCTACCGTGCCTATTGCGTTGGCGTCCGGCAGTTCCCCGACATTTCTCGGGTTATAGAAATGGTCCAAAACTTTTTCAGAATACATTCTATTTCCTTCCCTTTACGCTTTAAATTTTTTTATATAGTCCTCCCAAAGAGGAGACATGTCTCTAAGCCTTTGAATTATGGGCGGCAGGGTCTGCAAAATGTAGTCTATATCCTCTTCCGTGTTACACTCGTTGATAGAGAGTCTCAGGCTGCCGTGGGCGACCTCATGGGGCAGCCCAATGGCCGTAAGCACATGGGAGGGGTCCAGACTGCCGGAGGAGCAGGCCGAGCCGGAACTGGCACAGATGCCGGCAGCGTCCAGGCTTAGTATCATGGAT
This sequence comes from Clostridiales bacterium, assembly GCA_012838665.1. Classification (GTDB taxonomy): domain Bacteria; phylum Bacillota; class Clostridia; order Oscillospirales; family Oscillospiraceae; genus DUOX01. The sequence continues at coordinate 4,869 of DUOX01000015.1, read as the reverse complement.
TCGCCTTCGATAAACTCGAACACAAAAGAGGCGGTGCCGGGCAGACGGTTTACCGGATCCCCCGTGAGACGCGAGTAAGGTATCTTCAGCAGTCCTTCAATGAGCCTGTCCCGCATGGCGGAAACTTTTTTCACGTTCTCGTCCATGTGCTCCACGGACTCCTCAAGAGCGGCGGCCATGCCGCAAGCGCCCGCGACGTTTTCGGTGCCGGAGCGGCGCCCGCTTTCCTGGCCCCCTCCGGTGAGGAGGGGAGGCAGGGAGAGACCCCGGCGCACATAAAGGGCTCCTATGCCCTTGGGCCCCCTGAATTTGTGGGCGGAGACGGAAAGCATATCCACGTCCAGCTCTTTTACGTCCAGAGGTATGTGTCCCACGGCCTGAACGGCGTCGGTATGAAACAAAACGCCTTTTTCGTGGGCGATGGCACATAGCTCCTTTATGGGCAGAATCGTGCCTATTTCGTTGTTTGCGGCCATTATCGAAACAAGTATGGTGTCCTCCCGGATGGCGCCGCGGAGCTGGTCCGCCGTAACACGTCCATATTCATCCACGGGAAGATATGTCACTTCATATCCGTGTTTTTCCAGGTCCTTGCATGTGTGCAGGACAGCGTGGTGCTCGATGGCGGTTGTAATTATGTGTTTGCCTTTTTTTTGCCTGAGCTCCGCCGTTCCCCGAATGGCCCAGTTGTCGGCTTCGGTGCCGCCGCCGGTAAAATAGATTTCCTTTGCTTCGGTACCTAAAGCCTTTGCAACCTTTTCCCTTGCGGTGTCCAAAGCCCTTCTCGCTTCCCTGCCCACGCTATAGATGGTGGATGGGTTTCCGTAATGCTCGGTAAAATACGGCAGCATCGCCTCCAGCGCGGTTCTTGAAACGGAGGTGGTAGCCGCATTATCGGCATAGACTATTCTCATACGTTATTCTCCTCGCAAGCGGATGCGATTTCCAAAATAATGCCAATGCCAAATTATAGCACAATCTCGCAAAGGATTACAATATATAAACTACATATAATTTGCTCAGATAATCCCAATAAACTACTAATACATGTTACTTGAATATTATTTGCAAAAGTGGTATAATACTCTCCAAAATATAAGCTATCATAGGAAAATATACTTTTTTTTATTAAATGAATTCTGCTTGGTATAGGAGGAGTGCTGTGAAAAAATCGAGTATTTCTAACAACGTCATAAGGCGTCTGCCCAGATACTTGAGGAAGCTGGATGATCTCGCATATCACGGGATTGATAGAATATCTTCGGGGGAACTGGGTAAGCAAATGGGTCTGACGCCCTCCCAAATCAGGCAGGATTTCAGCTGTTTTGGCGAATTCGGCCAACAGGGTTACGGCTACAATGTGGAGGGCCTGCGTTATGAGATTTCCAACATCCTGGGAATGAAAAACGGCTATTCAATTATTATGGTAGGCGTTGGAAATCTTGGACATGCCCTTTTGGAGAATTTCGGATTTGAAAAATACGGCTTTCAGATATTAGCCGCTTTTGATGTCCGGGCGGAGCTTATCGGAACTACCATTGCTGACATTCCCATCTACGACGGCGCAATACAGGCTGATTTTATAAGGGAAAACGATGTGGATATTGCCGTTTTGGCCGTCCCTAAGCGCATGGCAAAGGAAGTAGCCCAGAATCTTGTGGACGGCGGCATCAAGGCAATCTGGAATTTTACCAACATAGAGCTGGAGATTAAGGACCCCGATGTCATTGTAGAGGACATCCATTTTTCAGACAGCCTGCTGGTCCTGAGCTACTATTTATCTGAGCTGACAAACAAAGAAACGGCGGAAGACGACTAATCCAAAAACACAGGAGAACAAGGTGAAAAGAAAACAAATCACAGCCTTTATACTTGCGGCCCTTTTGCTGGTGGGGGCTTGCTCCGCCCTTGCCGCATCTGCGGGCAGTTCCTCGGACCCCCTGGTTTCTCTGAGCTATATTGAGGACACATATGTCCATAATATCAGTGAACAGGTCAGGGCTAAAATTGACGATGCCCTGGATCCCCTATACTCCGCGGTGACCGCCCCCGGCGCCAGCACAGGCAACTTCCAAATGAAGAATATCACCGCCGGCGGGACCGTTACCCTGAACTCCGGCGGCAGTGTCATATTGCTGTCCGGCTCAGGTTCCGTCACCATCAACAGCGGGACTGTAATATGCATCACCGACGGCAACACCGTAAGCAGTGGAGACAGTCTGGTGAGATATAACCGCTACATGGCGGCAGAGGATACCACCGCCACCGTCAACATACTGTCCCCCGCCTATGTGGCCATTGACGGTATGGTCAAAGTCATGGGAGATGTGAAATCTCCCTTTGGAGATGTTTTTGTCAGCGACTGGTATTATGACGCCGTGAAATACGCCGTGGATAAACAGCTGTTTACCGGCACCTCCGATACCACCTTCAGTCCCAATGCCAACATGACCAGGGCCATGCTGGTTACGGTGCTCTATCGTATGGAAGGCAGGCCGGCGGTTACCGCAGCCAATAACTTTAGAGATGTTAAAAACGGCCAATGGTATACTGACGCCATACTTTGGGCAAATGCCAACAATATCGTCACCGGCTATGGTGACGGTCTCTTTGGAATTGACGACCCCATCACCCGCGAACAGATGGCCGCCATATTATACCGCTATGCCAGCGCAAAGGGCTACAACGTAACCGGCTCCGACGATCTGGCAAGGTTCACTGACGCGCCCTCTGTCCGTGGGTGGGCATTGGATGCAATGAAATGGGCCGTTGCCCAGGGGCTTATCAACGGCACCACTGACACCACGCTCAGCCCGGGCGGCTCTGCAACCCGCGGGCAGGTGGCCACAATCCTCATGCGCTTTGCGGAAAACCTGACAAAATGACCTGAATGCAAAAAACCCCCTTAACCTGGGAGTTTGAATCTGATATTTTTTATTAAAAGGCTTAAAATATTTGACGTTAGGGGGCTGATAAGAGCCCCTCTTGTGTTCCCTCGGGCAAAACCGGGAGCATTTATCAGGGAAATTAATAGAAGCACCTTATGTGCTCAACAGTGGAGGTATAGCCATGTCCGATACCATTGCCGCAATAGCCACTGGCAGCCAGTTGGCGGCCATAGGCATTATACGCCTGTCGGGGGACGACAGCATAGATATAGTAAGCCGGGTTTTTCGTCCTTTCTCCGGGCAGGACATGAGAAAAGCCCCTGACAGAAAGCTGATATACGGCAGCCTTCTTGACGAGAAGGGGCAGCTATTGGACATATGCCTTTGCACGGTCAGCCGGGGACCCAACAGCTATACCGGGGAAAATACGGCGGAGCTGCATTGCCACGGCTCCCCGGTTGTGCTGCGGGCTGCCCTGGAAGCCCTTTTTGCTGCCGGGGCCAGACAGGCTGCGGCGGGGGAATTTACCAAACGGGCTTTTTTGAACGGGCGACTGGACCTGACCCAGGCTGAAGCGGTTATTGACCTGATTAATGCCGAAACCGCGGAGGCAGCGCGGAACGCCGCCGGCCAGCTTGGAGGGGCGATTTTTCGGAAAATTGACGGAATATACTCCAGCTTGGTTGACATAACATCCCACTATCATGCCGTTCTGGATTACCCGGACGAGGACATTGACCCCTTTGAACTTAAAAATTATGCCGGAACACTGAAAGCGGCCAGGGCAGAGCTGAAAAAGCTCCTGGACAGCTTTGAGCGGGGCAGGATAATGCAGCACGGCATAAAAGCGGCTATAGTGGGCCGGCCCAATGCGGGCAAATCCTCGCTTTTGAACGCTCTTTTAGGCTACGAGCGGGCAATCGTAACCAATATTCCCGGCACCACCCGGGACACCATTGAGGAGCGTATCCGACTGGGGGGTGTACTGCTCAGGCTTACGGACACCGCCGGGCTGCATGAAACGGAGGACCCGGTGGAGCGTATAGGGGTTGACAGGGCCAAGAGCGCCGCCCGGGAATCGGAGCTTGTGCTGGCTGTTTTTGACGGCGCGGAGTCCCTAACCCCCGAAGATGAAGACGCCATTGAAGCGGCAAAGGAAGCCAGGCGCTCCATAGCCGTAATAAACAAATGCGACCTGCCTCAGAAACTGGATGCCGGGGTGTTGGAGAAAAGCTTTGAGGTTGTCTGCCGGGTTTCCGCTCTGGACAGGACGGGACTGGACCAGCTGGACAGGGCGGTGGCTGCTATGTTCCAAGATTCCGAAGCCCCTCCTGCCGGGGAGATACTGACAAATTCCCGTCAGGCGGATGCGATAGGAAGGGCTTTGGCTTCCCTTGAAGGGGCTATTGCCGCCATGGAGCAGGGCTATACGCCGGACGCGGTTCTTACCGAGGCGGAAAATGCAATGTATGCTCTGGGAGAACTGACGGGCAAAACCCTTCGGGAAGATGTCACAAGCCGCATTTTCGAGCGTTTTTGCGTTGGGAAATAACTTTACCGGCCATATGCGACAAAAAAAGCCGCCCTTTGGAGCGGTCAGATAGGGATTTGTAATTCCTGAAAAATTCGGCATAGTCGTTGATATTCGGCTATGCCGTTTTTTCGTTTAATTTGGTAAATCAATAGCGCCAATGCAGTTATAGAAAATTTGAATCCGCTGGGTTCTGCGGCCATCTACTTTTTCCGCCTTAAATACAATAATTTTGTCAATGAACTCTCGGATAATCTCTGCATCCAATTCTGTAATTTCTGTGTACTTTTTAACCAGTGCCAAAAAACGGTCGGTATTTAGAGACTGTTCATTTGCTGTATCAATGGTATGCTTTAATTTGGTTATCCTTTCTTCCAGTGCCTTCTGCTCGGCTTCATATTCAGCCGACATCTTGTAAAAACGCTCTTCGGGAATTTTGCCCATCACATT
>DUOX01000014.1 GCA_012838665.1 Clostridiales bacterium | reverse complement strand
GACAGGGGATGCATAGCAGGGTCCTCCAGAAGGATTATCGCCTGCTCCACCATGTTCCAGTAGTCTATAAATACCAGAATCGCAATGGAATACATGGCCGCTCTACACTGGGGCAGGCATATTTTTGTGAATATATGCCATTCCCCGGCGCCGTCCAGCTTTGCCGCCTCTATAAGGGACACGGGTATCCGCCGCATAAATTTCGTAAGCAGGAACACTGAGAAGGGAGCAAAGGCGCCGGGCAAAACCACTGCCCACCGGGTATTTAAGATGCCCAGCCAACTCGACACCAGAAAGTTGGGCACAAGGGTCACCTGATAGGGCATAAGCATCAGGATAACATAGAAGAAAAACAAAAAGCTTTTAAACTTAGTCTTATATCTGGTAAAGCTGTATGCGGCCAAGGAGGCTATAGCCACCTGCAAAATTACTATGGGCACCACCAGAATAACAGAGTTCCAGAACTTCAGCAGGTAATCGGGGCTTTTTATAAAAGTGGTTATGTATTGGGAAAAACTGACCTTATCCGGTATGAATTTGAGGTTTACCTTTTCCGATATATAGGTTTTGCCCCCCGGCTCTGCAATACCCGAAAAAACCACCCCGTAGTTGGAGGCCAGCTCCGACTGGGACATGAAGGAGTTTGTAATGGTTAGCAGGGTGGGCATTAAAAATAATATGGCAAATACCGCCGAAAGCACTGTCATGGCGGCACGGCCGAACATTCGTCTTTTCTTCATCCTTCCACATCCTTTCCGAATCTGCCTTCCATCACGAAAAGGATGGCGATAATTATTACCATTACAATGGCCATCAGTACCGCCGCGGAGGACAGCTTTTGGTAATCCAGGCTGCGGAAGGTGTTATTCATAAAGTGCTGGAGCATATACAGCCCCTCATAGGGGTAGTCTCCAGTGAGAAGATATACCTCCCGGAACACTTTAAAGGAGCTTATCAGGGAGAGTATGGTCACGAAAAGAATTGTGGGGGAAAGATAGCGGAGCTTAAGGCTGAAAAATTTATAGGCCGGGCTGGCTCCTTCCGCATCCGCCACCTCCATCAGCTCTTTGGGGATATTATTCAGGGCCGCCATAAAGAGTATCATATTATACCCCAGATTTTTCCATAAAAAAAGCAGAATTATTACAAAATGGCAATACTCAGATTTAAGCCAGTCTATTTTGTCCACGCCAAAAATGGCAAGAAATTCGTTAAATGTACCGTTATAGTTGAACACTACCTGCCATATCAGGACCACAGAGGCCACCGGCACCATCATCGGGCTTAGAAAAAATGTGCGAAACTGGCTTTTCAGGGGTATGCGGCATTCCAGCATAAGGGCAAGGCACAACGACAAAATAACGGCAAGGGGTACCGCCACGGCGGAAAAAGTGGCGGTGTTCTTTGCCGCTATTTTGAAAGCAGAATTTTTCAAAAGGGCCTTAAAGTTGTCAATAAAGACAAATTCATGCTGGATGGGATTATTAATCAGGGAGTAGTATACCACCACTCCAAAGGGAAGGATGAAAAACAGAAACACACCTAAAAAACTGGGTGCAAGAAAGGCAGCCCCGCCAAAAAAATCGCGGATTTTGGTCTGCGTCCTCGCCTTTCTGTTTTTCATCCTCTTCACCGGCCTTCTTTTTATATCTGCTCGTTTACATAAATATTGACCCTGCTTTGAATTACGGCTGCCGTCTCCTTAGCGCTCTTCTGGCCCGCAAAAAATGCGGCGGCTTCATCCCGGATTATTTCCATGATGCTCTCATCATAACTGGCAGTACGCTCCGCAGAGTTGATAAGGTCCATTATCATATCCGCCTCTTCCTGGGTAATGGCGTAAATCTCCACCGTCAGGTCATCCCAGCCCCAACTGCCCCTGGACACCGGCTTTTTCTCGCCGTTTTCGTCAATATAGTATTCCTGTTTCATGGCTTCTTCCAGCTTGGCGTTAAACACGGCCTTGTTGGTGGGGAAATTCCAGTACCTGCGCTTAGCCTGGTATTCCTCGGTAAACTGGAGGCGCATGAACTCCCAGGCACCTTCTTTATCTACGCACTTGCTGGACATCGCAATTCCGGAACTGACATTGACCACATTTCCCTTGCGGCTTTCGGTAGGATAACCCTTGAATGTGATATCCCCGCCGAACATTGCCTTATACATCTGGAACTGCTCGAAATCGCCAACATACAATATGGAGCAGAGCTGCTTTCCGCTCATTATCATCTCCGCTGGGCTCACATAGTTATCCTCATCCAAGACGTATTCTTCGGGGAAGGTCTTGACAAATTCCAGAAGTTTTATAAAACCATCGCTGTCAAAGCTGCACTTGCCGGTCTGCCAGTCCACATAGTCAGCCATGCTCATGGCGCAGAACTGGCTGAGCACACTTTCCCTTGTCATGTAATAATCAAGAAGATTTGCGCCGGGATGGGCTTTAAGCAGTTCATTGGCCTCGTCCAAAGTCCAACCCATTTCTTTGCCCACAACGCTGCTGTTTCCCACAACAGTCTGGATGGCAAAGTTGGAGGCGGTTTCATAGAGCTTTCCGCCTATCTCCATGGCCTTAAGGACACTCTCCATCAGTGCGTTGCGCCCCAGCTCGGGGTCCGCGTCTATGTAAGGATAGAGGTCCTCCAGCAGCCCCTTGGCGGCGTACTGCTTTACGGGGAGCTGGTTGGTGCAGAGCAGATCCGGCACCTGGCCGGAGGTTATTTCGGTAGTGAGTTTGGTGAGACCGGCATACCAGTCTTCCTCAGTATTATACTCCGAATAGTCATTCACTTCAATTCGGTATTTTCCGTTTGTCTTGTTGAATTTAATGATTTCTCCCCGCAGATCGTAATCAAGATACATGCAGGCCAGGGTGAGTATGGTCTTCTGTTCAACCTCAGAGGCGGGTTTTTTGCTGAGAAGGGCTATCTCGACGTTGCCCTGACCCTCATAGTTCCAACTATAGGTGAAGCAGATAATTCGCCCGTCCTCCATGGGTACCACTGCCATCAAATCGTTCTGGTTAATATCGCAGCCTATCCAGTTGAGGAG
>DUOX01000013.1 GCA_012838665.1 Clostridiales bacterium | reverse complement strand
GCCTTGATTATCTTCAAGCCCTTTCCTCCCCTCATTTTCCAGCTATTCATTCCGGGGGTTCTGCCCCCGGATTTTCTCCGCCTGGGCCCTGTATAACTCCGCCCTGGCCTCCTCCACGTCGTCCTGAAGGTTTATGGGGTCCCAGACTATCCGAAAACCACAGTCATATCCGTGCATCCTCAGCCAGAGGTCGCAGATTTTCTCCAGCACCGAGTCCAGCGTCCGGCGCACCGCCGTAAGCTCGCTGGTCATAAGATCCGCCTGCTGGGCGGACATCCTCTCTGTGGAGGACCAGGTTAGCCCCAGCATGAAGGGGGGAATGCCTGTCCTGGCTATGAGCTGCTCCAGTATCTGCCGTACCGGAACCTCGCTGTCCAGCACCTGGTTGTCTGCCCCTATAACCTTGATGTCCACGTCGCCTACCGCCACGAAATCCCGGACCGCGCCGTTTTTCCCGCTTTGCATGGCGGCGCTCCACTCCCGGGCGATCTGCTCTGCCCTCTCCCTGGCGTAGGCCTGGTCCAGAATATCCCCCTGGGGCTTGTATACCACGGCAAAGCGCACGTTCCCCGCCCTGTCCCAGTTGAGGCCGATGGAGTTGTATATCTTCAGCAGGATGTCCGTCAAAAAGGGCATACTCCTTAGCATGGACACTCCGTAAGGGGAGCCCGCCTCCGGGTTGTAGGGGGTAAACAGCAGCAGTTCCTGCCTGGGGAAGGGCACAAGCTTTCCGTCCTTCCACCCGCAAAGCCGGAAATCCAGGGGTGTGTCCCCCTCCTTCACCTGCACGTCCGCCACGTTCCCGCAGATAATCGCCGCAATGTCCCGGTTCCCCCTAGGGACTATCTCCCCCACGGCCCGGCCGCAGGTAATCATGGAATCCAGATAGCTGTCCAGAAAGGAATTTATCCCCCTCTGTCCCCGGCCCACGTTTACGGTCCTCAAAAATTCCGAAAGCTCCTCCCGGGCTCTGCCGTCGCCGCATTCCACAGTAAAGCCCCCCACAAGGCGTATCATCTTCATAATGGCGGCGTCCACCACGGGCACCGCCTCCCGCACAGCCCTGTACAGCCTTGCCTCCCCGTCACCCAGGGGCACGTACCCGTCAAACACCCCGAAGGGATGACGCCGGGAGCTTCGCATCTGAATCAGCGGCGCCGCCGCCTTTTTCCTGGAAAACAGTCTCATAGGCCTACCTCCAAACTCGTCTTCCCAGCCCTATTCATATTTTTCCCATACTCACTTGCGCTCCACCCACCGGGCAAAAAATGTCCCCCTGGGCCTTGAGGCGACGGTTGCGGCAAAATACCGTATGTCGTCCATGGCATGGTCGTTTTCCTTGACCGGCACATCCCTGCCCCCTCCGGCGCTCTCGTCCCAGCAGTATAAGGAAAACTCCTGTATGGCATCTGTGCAGTCCCGGCAAATAACCAGCCTGCCCGACTTCAGCAGGCTGGCGGTAAGTCGAATCCCGGAAAGCACGTCGTTCTCCGCCTTCACCACCGGCAGGTTTTCCCGGCGCAGAGCCTCAATAAAACTTGCCGCCGAGGGGTCCACCACCACTGCCCGCAGCCGCCGTCCCCCCGCCAGATTCAGCAGCTGGCTCACATACTCGGCGTCGGTTTTTTGGCTGCCCTCCCGGCGGGAATCGTAGTAGTACTCCTTCAGCCGGTACCAGACGCCGCCCCTGCGGCCCCAAAGGCCAAAGGAGGCGGGGTTTGCTGTGCCGTAGTCGCAGGATATGGCGTATTCCTCCAGGGGCTCCTCCGGCGGGTCCTTTACATAGCTGCTGTCAAAAAAATCGTATATGCGCCCCTGGGCGGCCACCCACTCCCCTAAAATAAAGCGCTGATAAAAAACTCCGCTGTACATCCGCCGGTACCGGGCTATAATCTCCCTTGAAAGGGAGGGGTTGTCCTCAATGGTGAAGTGCAGGTAAAGGGCCCGCCGCTCCGTCGCTTTTTTTATCCATTCCTTGTAGAACCAGTGCTCCGGCCCCTCGGGGTTGCAGTTAAACCACATCTTGCTGCCGTCCACGGAGCACCGGGCGCAGGCCTGCTCCACAAAACTGCGGGGCATCAGGGCCGCCTCGTCCATGAACATCCCGGCCAGGGTTATGCCCTGAATCAGGGCGGAAGAGCCCTCATCCTTGCCTCCGAAAAGGTAAAACCTGTTGGTCCGGCCCCCAAAGGAAATGGTAATTAGGTTTTCCGACACCTTCTCCGCGCAGTAAAAGCCCAAATCCCTCATGACAGGAAGTAGCGTGTTTATCAGGTTCCTCCGCAGGGAGCCTATGGTCTTGCCGCACAGGCCGAACTGCTGGCCGCTGAAGCGGCGCATGGCCCAGCATACAAAGGAAATCCCCATGCAGAGGGTCTTGCCGCTGCGCACCGCCCCGTCGCAGATTATGGCGTCCAGGTCCTTATGGGGGGAAGAGTCGCTCCACCAGGTGAGGGTCTCCACCTGCCTGGGTGAAAAGCTCTCAAATCTCATCTTTCTCCGCCCCCAGCCTCTCGGCTGCCCTGTCCATGGCCCGGAAAAAACTATCCGCCCCCATCCCCTGCTGTGTTCCGGTCCCCAGCAGCTTTGCCAGGAGCTCTAAGGCCTCCAGCCTGTTTAACAGTTTAATTTCCATAACGCCGTTGGCCCCCCTTTTCACCTCCGAAAGCAGGCTCAAATCCAGCCTGTCCACAAGCTCCGGCCGCTGGGGGTCCAGCATCACCAGTTTTACCGTATCGTTGGCCTTGCCGAAGGCCAACTGCCCAATGCGCCTTATCACGTCGGCGCTACTAATTTTTCTCTTCAAGCCGTCTATCACCTCTCACAAGTACCATGCATCGGGCACATATTTGCACGTTTCCATGCAAATATTAATTGTCGATTTATGTCAAAAGAGGGCGAAATTTCTATTTGTTTCCGTATAATAACACCAATTTACTGCAAAAATTGTCGTAACCTGTCGAATCCCATTTCTTTTTTCGCACAAAAAAACCGCCTCAGAGAAATATAAGCTTCTCTGTGACGGTAGCTTGGAGACGCAACTTAAAAAGGCCGGTGTGTAAACACACCGGCCCAACCCGCCGTTGCCGTGGGAGCCCGATTATAACCTGCACAGCTCCTGCAGGTGGGTCGCCTCCCCATTGCTTCTCTGCTTCCAACGTCCGGATACGGCGGGCCGTACCCGGGAGGCCTGCAATCCACAACAGGAGCCAAGCGTCCCTTATTAATGATGTGGGTTTAATTGGGCCCTTTCCACAAACACAGCAGGCCAAATCCTAATGGTTTCCTGCTGTATTATATTTTTCCGTATGGTTAATAAGAACAGCTTCTACTAATACAGCTATTTCTATATTTATTTTATGCATTAGCTTTGAAAGTTGACAAACTTCACCGGCCCGTCAGCCTTCCTGCCCTTATTATACCATCTTACGACCTCTATTTCAACGGAAAACTATGTCAAATCAATAGATGTATGGAACTTATTCCTCTTGAGAATCGTCTTCCTCGTCAGAATCGTCGAACAGTATGGCCATAAAATGGTCATAAACCTTCTGTAGCTCCTCCTCATCATCCACGGTGGCGAGAATCTCCTCCCTGTCTTCCTCAATGACCTTGAGGATGATTATGCCGTAATCCTCGTCATCCTCGTCCATGTCGGCGGAGAGAAAAGCCATGTAAGTTTCGTCTCCGAATTCTATGGTATCCAGGTGTTCCAATTCAAACTCATTACCTTCGTCGTCCGTTACGACGATATAATCGCTGCCATATTCTTCACTCATTGAACGCCCTCCTGTCGGCATTTTATTCATTTATATTCTATCCCACAGGAGTCGATAAATCAACAAAAACATCGTAAAGCCATAAAAAGACTTTACGACCCGAAGTCCTCCAGAAGCTGCATCATTTCTTCCCGGCTGGACGTGTAAATGCCTGCAGCCAGCAGCTCTTTATCCGCCTCTCTGAGAGTGCTCACTTCAATATCGGTTACGGTAATCGGGATTTTCTCAAAACCGGGGCTGAATATCCCGATATATCCCTCATATTCCTTAAGTATGAACCCTTCTTTGGCGCCGGTGTCTTCCTCATGGCTTTCAGAAACCGTAAAGTTCTGATTTTTTATACTTTCCTTCGATTCCAAAGCCAGGGCGGAAATGGCGGACACTATGGCAGCGACAATCAAAAAGCAGCTGAGGCCTATTCTAATTTTTGTTTTCATGAAAATTACCTCCTTTTTTCCTATTATTCCCACTATTGCGCTAATAAAACCAAAAAAATAATTTTTTAAAATGTATATAGTAAGTTGACAGAATGTGTTATAATAGCGTCATAATGCCTGGATGGCCATGCTGCTTCAGTTTGGTTCAAATTCCTTACTTATTTATTCACTGCTTGGATTAATCCGCCATTACCGTGGCTTAAAATACCTGTCACCGTACGGAGGTGCGATAAGCCAATATGAAATCAAAACCCAACAAAAAGGCTGCCCGTATTGCCAAAGCGGCAGCGGACACCGCAGCATATACCGTCGGCGGGGTCATCCGCCTGTGTTTCAGGGTTATTGCCACAATCTTGCTTATCATTATCACTACGGGGCTTCTCTTTGCCTGCATATTCGCCTATTATGTGAAGACCTCGCTTAGCACGGACCTGGACATCAGTCTCTCCGACGTATCCCTGGCCCTGTCCAGTACCATATGGTACAAAGACTCCGACGGGCAGTACAAGGAACTGCAAACTTTATACAGTAAGGAAAACCGTGAATGGGTGGAATATGAAAACATCCCCCAATACCTGGAATACGCCGCCGTGGCCATCGAGGACAAGCGTTTCTATAAACATAAGGGCGTGGACTGGTACAGGACCCTGGGCGCGTTTTCGAACATGTTCCTCAGCATGAAAAACGATTTCGGCGGTTCCACCATCACCCAGCAGCTCATTAAAAACGTCACAAAATATGACGACATAACCGTTCAGAGAAAGCTGCTGGAAATATTCCGGGCCATGGAATTTGAAAAAAAGTACACAAAAGAAGAAATTATGGAATGGTACCTGAACGTCATCTACCTGGGCGAGGGCTGCTACGGCGTGGGTACGGCCTCCAAGATGTATTTCGGCAAGGAGGTCTGGGAGCTGTCCCTGGCCGAATGCGCCAGCCTTATAGGCATAACAAACTTCCCCACTCTTTACAGCCCCTATAACAGCGTTGAGAACAACAAGGAGCGCCAGGAAACCATTCTCTGGGAAATGTATGACAAGGGCTACATCCCCACATACGAGGAATACATTGAGGCCGTAAACGAGGAACTGGTATTCCAACAGGGTGAAACGGAAAGCCGCCAACAGCCCATCTACAGTTACTACACCGAGGTAGTGATCAAGGACGTGCTCAACGACCTTGTGGAGCAGAAGGGCATCTCAATGGATATGGCAAAGCTCCTGCTCTATTCAGGCGGTTACCAGATTTACGCCTGCATAGACATGGATGTGCAAAACCAGATAGACGGCATTTACCGTGACCTGACTGCCCTGCCCCAGCCTTATGTAGCCTCATCCCAGCAGCTCCAGTCCGCAATCGTGATTATGGACCCCTACACCGGAGACATACTGGGTCTTACAGGCGGCGTAGGTGAAAAGAATGGCAACTTTATACTCAACCGCGCCACCGAGACCAAAAGGCCCCCGGGCTCGTCCATAAAGCCCATTTCGGTCTACGGCCCCGCTTTTGACCTGGGCCTCATCACCCAGACCACCCTAGTGAACGACTCTCCGGATATAGTTCTATCTGGCACAAGCTGGTACCCCAGAAACGCCGGCAACAGCTACCGAGGCATCACAGACATCCGTCAGGGCCTGGTTTCATCCCTGAATACGGTGGCCGCCCAGATTCTTGACAAGCTCACCCCCCAAGCCTCTTACGAATACCTTACGGAGCGACTGGGCATAACAAGCCTTGACCCGGACAACGACGTGGCCTATGCCCCTCTCTCTCTTGGCCAGCTTACAAACGGTTTGACCGTAAGAGAAATTACCCAGGCGTTTTCCTCCTTTGTAAACGACGGCGTTATGACCTACGGCCGCACCTACACCCATGTTCTTGACTCCGAAGGCAATGTGGTACTGGAAAACACTCCGAAAACCATAGTGGCATTTAAAGCAAATACCGCCTGGAATATTGCCAACATGCTTAATGCCGCCGCCACCTACGGCACCGGCTGGGAGGCAAATCTGAACACTATGCCCACCGCCGGAAAAACCGGTACCACTTCAGACGACAGGGACCGTTGGTTTGTGGGCTTTACTCCCTATTATGTGGCGGGGGTCTGGACCGGCTACGACACCCCTGAACCCATGCGTTTCTACGGCAACCCCGCCGCACAGATTTGGAAAAAGGTTATGTCCCCCCTGCACGAAGGGCTGGAATACAAGACCTTCTCATATCCCACCATAGGCCCTCCAACCAACATTTTTGGCGACCTGGAGGAAGATGAGGAAGAAGAACCTTCGCCCTCCCCCTCGGAAAGCCCGGAGCCTTCCGAATCCCCTTCCCCCCCGCCTTCAGACTCGCCTTCTCCTTCGCCCTCACCATCTCCCACACCTTCACCGTCTCCTTCCGCCACTGTTCCCCCAACCTCGCCACCGCCGACCGAAACGCAAAATCCGGGTACTCCCTCGCCTCCTCCGACTTCGGAGGTGCCGAATATCACAGGCCCCATACAGGGATAAAGACAATAGAAAGCGCGCCGAAAATCTTTTCGGCGCGCTTCTGTTTTTAACATTTCCCACCAATTTGGCCTAAAAATATACACAAAGCCAAAGACTTGTGATAAGATTAAATCAATAACCGGCGTCATAAATGCCTATTGATTGGGGGATGCACCATGATTACCTGCACATCCTGCGGAAATCAAGTACCCGCCGGCAACTTTTACTGCACTCACTGCGGTGCGGCAATACCAGAAACCAATGCACCAGACTCCGGAAACAGGTATGATTATTCCCACTTCTACAAGCAGCCCCGCTCCCAGGGGGGATATGCCTCCCCAAATCCCGCATATGTCTATACCTCTCCCGTCAAGCAGGACAGCATGCTCACAACTGGTGCCTTTCTTGTTTTAATCATTCTCATGTCCCTTCCGGTAGTGGGCTTTATCCTTCAAATCGTATGGGCCTGCGGCGCCACCAGAAACCTTAACCGGCGTAACCTGGCCAGGGCGTACCTGATACTTTCCCTCATAGGCATTGCGCTCTACATCCTATTCTTTATCATTTTAGTAAACCTTGACTGGTTTGAATATCCCTATCACTATTTCCCTTTTTCCGACTGGGAATTCTTCGATTTTATGAAATGGTCATACTAATGCTCTTCCATGGACAGCCATGTATATTGCTGTCATTATTGGTAAGTATATCTATGGTTGACAAATAAGATACAGTGTGTTACAATTTGGTAACGATACCGGAGGAGGGATATAATGTCAGCGGCAAAAAAATCAAAGTCCGCCGTCCTTGAATACAAAGGGCGGCCGCTAAGACGCAAGGATAATCTCATCTACTATGGCAGCATGGCCGATAAATATATAATCATGCTCCAAATTCTGGACACTAAGAAGGTAAAGGATATGGATGTGGCGACACGGGTATCCGTGCAGCTGCAGCTTACGGACCCAGCCATTAAGTCCCGGGACCGCATTGTAAAGAAGAGCGAAAAAGACAGTCTTTATAGCGCTATAGACCTGGGGGCTGTGTGGCTGGAAAGGGCTTTAGCCAATGGGTAATCCAATGAATGCCTGGCATATGAAAAGCAAGCTGCTGAAAACAGTGCTGCTAACAATAGTTTTAGCCGCTGTACTTACGGTTTCCGCCCTGGCCGCCAGCATCGGCGGCGGAACGGTTACCGCCACCGCTTTGAATCTCCGCTGCGAGCCAAGCATGGACTCACCCGTTAAAGATGTGGTTCCCGTTGGTTCTGCTTTAATTATTGAAAACAGAGTCAACGATGACTGGTACGCAGTAATTTACAAGGGCATCAGGGGCTACGTGGCGGCGGAATACATAAACTTCACCAAAACTCTGGACTTCAACTTCGGCATGGGTACCATAAAAGGCGACGATGTTAGAATGCGGACTGCGGCCGGATTTGACGGCAGCGTCATCAGATATAACTCAAACGGCACTAAGATGACCGTAATCGGAGTGTCCGGCCCCTGGTATAAGGTGCAGTTTAACGGCATTGTGGGCTATGTTCACAGCGACTACATGACCCTTGGCAAATGCGCGGATTCATCTACGACCGGCCAGACCATCGTGGAGACAGCGCAAAAATACCTGGGCGCCCCATATGTTTGGGCCGGCTCATCCCCCAACGGTTTTGACTGTTCCGGCTTTGTTCAGTATGTGTATAAGAAATGCGGCTACAGTATCAACCGCACGGCGGCCTCCATCTATGACAACGGCACCTATGCGGACAAAGCCGACCTCCGTCCCGGCGATGTGGTCTGCTTCAGCACAAGTTCCTATTCCGGCATCGGCCACGTAGGGATTTACATTGGGGACGGGCAGTTTATTCACGCCTCCTCCAGTTCCGGCAAGGTTATAATTACCGACCTGAACACTCCATATTATGTAAACCACTATGTGGGTGCGCGTCGGATTGTTTGAAGACAATTGCATATTTAAAAAAAGTCCCGGGTTTTCCCCGGGACTTTAATTATTGCCCGTTTTGTGACGGTGGCATTTAAATTTTATTGTTTCTCGAGCGGGGCTTCTTTTCCCCTGCCGGGGGCGGGGTACTCTCCGAGGGGCTACTTTCTGTTCGGGCAAACTTAGCCCCCCCTGCCGGGGGCGGTACTTTTCCCTGTGGAAAAGTACCCAAAAGACGCTTCGCTTTGTTTCCCGCCGGCGCAAGCGCCGGAAAATACGGCTGCACGACTTCGTGCGTGCGCCTGTGCCGACAAGACTTTGTGAAGATAATCCCAAAATCTCCCCCCGCACCAGCGTTCAGCGGAAATAGAGGTACGCACCTTTAGAGTCTGCTTTCCCTATTCCCGCACAACCCCAAAACAAACGCAGCGGCCCCAACACACAGGGGGAGATTCGCAAGAGGGGGCGGCTTTGTAAAAGCCCCCTCTTGTGCGGCCCTTTGGCTACTTTCTGGCCGAATAGAAAGTAGCCCCCCGGAGAGAAAAACAGAGCCGCCCTCGGCGGGGATAAAAGCCTTCCCCGCTTACTTTTTAATAGATTTGTTCAAAAATATGTGCTATCATAGGATGATGGTCACAATGAAAGGACTAACGAAATGAGAATAGGACTTGATGTCGGCTCCACAACTCTCAAATGCGTGGTTGTGGATGACAATCAGAAAATCATATACAGGCAATACCGTCGCCACCTCTCCCAGATTGCGGAGAAGGCCGCGGACATGCTGGAGGAAATCATGGCGGAGCTGCCGGGTCTTGCCTCCTGCCCCGTCTGCATATCCGGCTCTGCTGGCATGGGGCTTGCCGAGGCGCTGGACATACCCTTTACCCAGGAGGTTTATGCCACCCGTATAGCCGTGGGCCGGCTCCAGCCTGATTTTGACACGGTTATCGAGCTTGGGGGCGAGGACGCAAAAATCCTCTTTCTCACCGGGGCAATGGAGGTGCGCATGAACGGCTCCTGCGCCGGCGGCACCGGTGCCTTCATCGACCAGATGGCCACACTCCTGGGCATCAGCACTGATGACATGAACGAACTGGCCTCCCGGAGCGGAAGGGTACATAGCATAGCCTCCCGCTGCGGTGTTTTCGCCAAATCCGATATACAGGCCCTGCTGAACCAGGGCACCACCCGAGAGGATATAGCCGCCAGCATATTCTACGCCGTGGTAAACCAAGCGGTGGCGGGACTGGCCCAGGGGCGGGAAATCAAGGGAAATGTCTTGTACCTGGGCGGCCCCCTGACCTTCCTGCCCCAGCTTAGGCTGGCCTTTGACAAGGTGCTGGGGGTCACCGGCTTTTGCCCGGAAAACTCCCTGTACTATGTGGCCTACGGTTCCGCCCTCACCCCAGAGCTGCCCTGTCTGGACCTTAGGAAAACCGCCGGGAAAATCCGCAGATACGGCTCCGTGTCCGGTTACAGGCAGAGCGAGCCCCTGTTTGCCTCAATGGAGGAATACAACTCGTTTTTAGAGCGGCATTCAAAAAGCAAAATCGCCGTAGACGCCCGTCTCACCCCCTCCAAGCGGGCATGGATTGGCATAGACGCGGGTTCAACCACCGTCAAATGCGTGGCAATAAACGAAGACGGGGAGATTATCTTCTCCCGCTACACGGCCAACAGCGGCAATCCGGTGCCACTGGTTAAAGGCTTCCTGACCGAGTTTTACGAAGAATTCCCGGATGCAATAGTAGCCGGCGCCACCTCTACGGGCTACGGTGAAGAAATCATAAAAAACGCCTTTTCACTTGATATGGGCGTGGTGGAAACCATTGCCCACTTTACCGCGGCCCGGGCCTTTGACCCGGAGGTGGACTTTATCATCGACATCGGCGGCCAGGACATAAAATGCTTTAAAATCCGCAACGGAGCCATCGACAACATCTTCCTTAACGAGGCCTGCTCCTCCGGCTGCGGCTCTTTCTTGCAGTCCTTTGCCGGGGCTTTGGGCTATTCCCCGGCGGAATTTGCGGCCCTGGGGCTCTTTGCCAAGGCCCCGGTGGACCTGGGGTCCCGCTGTACGGTGTTTATGAACTCCTCCGTAAAACAGGCCCAGAAGGACGGGGCGGATTTGTCCTGCATCTCCGCCGGACTGTCCATCAGCGTAGTAAAAAACGCCCTGTACAAGGTCATACGCGTGGCCAGGCCCTCGGATTTGGGGGAACACATCGTCGTCCAGGGCGGAACCTTTATGAGCGACGCCGTCCTGCGCTCCTTTGAGCTTGAAACCGGCAGGCGGGTAACCCGCCCCACCATCGCCGGCCTTATGGGCGCCTACGGCGCCGCCCTCTATGCCAAGGAAAACGGCCTGCTGGGCAGCACCATCCTGGGGCCCGCTGAACTGCGGAACTTCAAACACCAGGTGCGCACCGCAAACTGCGGAGGCTGCACCAATAACTGCCGCCTGACCGTAAACATCTTTGACGGCGGCCGCAGATACATTTCCGGCAACCGCTGCGAGCGCCCCCTCACCGGCAAGGCCCCCGGAGAGCGGCTCAACCTCTATGAATATAAGCTGCAGCTTTTGTCCGAGTACAGGCCAGTCCCGGGCCATCGGGGGATTATCGGCATTCCCATGGGCCTGAATATGTATGAGATGCTGCCTTTCTGGCACCGTTTCTTTACCGCCCTGGGCTTTGAGGTCCGCACTTCTCCGGAGTCAACCCGGCAAACGTACTTCCTGGGCCAGCACACAATTCCCTCAGATACGGTCTGCTATCCGGCAAAGCTGATTCACGGGCATATCTGCCAGCTTTTGGAATCCGGCTGTGACGCCATATTTTACCCCTGCCTGTCCTACAACTTTGACGAAGGCCTGGGGGACAACCATTATAACTGCCCGGTGGTGGCTTATTACCCGGAGGTTATAGCCAACAATGTCCACGCCCTGGATGATAAAAAGTTTATATACGACTACATAGGAATCCACCGCCCCCGGGATTTCCCCAAAAAAATCCAGGCCATACTGGCTAAATATTTCCCTGAAATACCTTTGAAGGAGATAAAAAAAGCGGCCAAACTGGCCTATGCCGAGAATGACGCCTTCCTTGCCAAGGTGCGGGCCAAGGGTAAGGAAATTCTGGCCACCGCCCGCAGTCAGGGCATGCCCGTCATAGTCCTGGCAGGACGGCCTTATCATCTGGACCCGGAAATAAACCACGGCATTGACGAGCTTATCTGCGACATCGGCGCGGCGGTAATCAGCGAGGACAGCGTCAGCGACATGGTGGATCCCTTCCCTACCACCGTTCTCAACCAATGGACCTATCACGCCCGGATGTACGCCGCCGCCAAGTTTATAGTGGAAAATGGGGACCCCGACGTGAACCTGGTGCAGCTTGTCTCCTTCGGCTGCGGAGTTGACGCCGTCACCACCGACGAAGTCCGCAGCATACTTGAGGACGGCGGCCGCATATATACCCAAATAAAAATCGACGAAATAACAAATCTGGGAGCGGTGCGAATAAGGATTCGCAGCCTGCTGGCCGCCGTTAAACATAAGAAAGGGAGTGGGGAAAATGTCAAAACAGCGGCTCTGGCCTGAATTTACTGCAGAAATGAAAAAGACCCACACCATCCTCATCCCCGACATGGCCAGTATCCATTTTGAGCTCATAAAAAACGTATTTCTGAATTGCGGATATAAGGCGGAACTGCTCACAAGCACCGACCAGAGCATTATTGATAAGGGACTGAAATACGTACATAACGACACCTGCTTCCCTGCTCTGCTGGTTATCGGGCAGATAATGGATGCCCTGCACAGCGGCAAATACGATTTGAACCGAGTGGCCCTTATAATGCCCCAAACCGGAGGCGGCTGCCGGGCATCCAACTACATACACCTGCTGCGTCGGGCCTTAAAGGCCGATGGCCTGGGGCACATCCCGGTCATATCCATAAGCTACGGCATTGAAAAGCACAGCGGTTTTAAACTGACCCTGCCTTTGGTGCGCCGGGGTCTGGCAGCGCTGGTTTACGGGGACATCCTGATGTTGCTGTCCAACCAGACCCGCCCCTACGAAGTTAAGCCCGGCGAAAGCGATGCCCTGGTGCAAAGCTGGGTAGAACGGCTCTCGGAGCTTATGAGGCAGGGCGAGGCCTACTCCCGCCGGGACATGGCCAAATGGCTGGACAACATTGCCGCCTCTTTCGCCGCCATTGAACGCACGCCCCGGGACGTGGTGAAGGTGGGCATAGTCGGGGAAATTTACATGAAGTACTCCCCCCTGGGCAACAACCACCTGGAGAAGTTCCTGGCCTCCCAGGGCTGCGAGGTTATGGTTCCCGGCCTGCTGGGATTTCTGCTCTACTGCGCCGTCAACGGCGTTGTCAACATCGAGCTCTACGGCGGAGCATGGCTGAACCGGAGTATTAGGACGACAGCGGTAAATATCCTCCTCAGCTATGAGGACATGCTGATAAAAGCAGTGGAAAAGCAGGAGATTTTCACCGCCCCCTGGCCTCATAAAAAGCTGTTTCGTGAAGGCACGAAGATAATCGGCCCCGGCTGCAAAATGGGCGAGGGCTGGCTCCTCACTGCGGAGATGGTGGAGCTGATACACCACGGCTACAGAAACATAGTCTGCGCCCAGCCTTTCGCCTGCCTCCCCAACCATATAGTGGGCAAGGGCATGATACGCAGGCTGCGGGAGCTTTACGGGGCAAATATTGTGGCCATAGACTACGATCCCGGCGCCACCCGTGTCAATCAGGAAAACCGCATTAAGCTGATGCTGGCGGTAGCCCGGGAGGAAAAAGACGGCCTGAAGGTGCACAGCGGGCGGCCAGTTTCCATTTAACGTTTTTTTGCAAAAAAATTTAAGCTGACCTGAACGCCTGCGTCAAGTCAGCTTTTTATCTTATGTAGCGCCAGCACTATCTCTCGCTGGGCTTTGTCTCTGCGTCCCCGTAAATCATGTCATCTATGTCTTTGCCCATTACTTCACCCCCCAACAGAGACTAGACACGAAGTGAACATATACACAGTATATGCGGGGGCAGGGGCAAAGTATGACAGGAAAATAAATCAAAACAGGAAAATAATTACCAATAATTAACATGCCTTGTCCAAAATAAGATTTAAAACAAACTCTCCTTCCTGCGGCAAAAAGCCTCGAAAAACGTTCAGGGCAGCTCAAACTCACGTTCAATCATTGACGCCACCATATCCATGTTTTCCTCCGTATATTCCATTTCTCCGTTGTCAAAAAAGAGTGCGGCTCCGTAAACGATTGAACGTATAATAAAGGTTTTCCGCCTGCGCACATCCTCAGGCATGTCGACGGCCTGGCAGTATTCCGAAACAATCTTATATGTCCGTTCACTGAGCTGCCCTCTCAGGCAGCGGTAATTTTCATCGCATTCTTTAAAGCTCTGCATGATTACCCGGCGGAATTCCGGGTATTTTACAAGAAAACGAATATAATCAAGGCTAATCTCAATTAACTGTTTCCTGAGACCGCAGTCCTTATATTTTTCCAGAGTTTTATCCTGCTGTTCGTAATACATTTCATTGATATAACCGAGTATTTCGGCAATGAATTCCTGTGTGTTGCGGAAATGCTTATAAGGCGCGGCGCAGGAAATGCCGCACTTTTTTGCAACCCGCCGGGTTGAAAAGTTACCCACACCATGTTCGGTCAGTTCTTCAAGCCCCGCAAGTATCAGCTGATTTCGTGTGCTGCTCATGTGACTCTTATTCATAAATTACAACCCCATAATTCTTGTGACAGATATTATTTTACGCACTTTATTTATTCTGTCAACCCAAACGGCCGGCATAGATACAAAACTGCTCAAATCCGGCTCGCTTTTGCCTTGACTTATCCCGGGAAAAAATATATTATTGATATAGGTTATCGTTGATAACCTATATCAAACAAATTGAAAATGGAGGCAGATTTTTATGAGCATAAGAATAATAGCGGATTCCGCAGGCGACATTACTCAGGAGGAAGCAAGAAAACTTGACATAGAGATACTCCCCATAAAGGTGGTCTTCGGCAACGAGGAATATTTGGACGGCGTAACCTTAAACCACCGGCAGTTTTTTGAAAAGCTGATAGAAACGGACGTGGTGCCCACCACCTGCCAGATTACCACCTATGAATTTGAGGAGGTCTTTCAAAAGGTGAAGGAAGCCGGCGATGAGGCTGTCTGTATCACCCTCTCCTCGAAGCTTTCGGGCACATATCAGGGCGCGCGTATTGCATCGGAAAATTTCAAGGACTGCGTTTCCGTCGTTGACAGCGAAAATGTATCTATAGGCGAGCGGCTCCTGATTCTCAGGGCAATAGAGATGAGGGACCGGGGACTTTCAAGAGAGGAGATTGTCGCCGCCCTCCAGCGGGAGAAGAAGGACATACGCCTGATTGCGCTGCTGGACACCCTGGAATATCTGAAGCGCGGCGGCCGCATTTCCCCCACGGTGGCCTTTGCGGGAGAAATGCTGTCCATAAAACCCGTTATATCGGTGCAGAATGGCGAGGTTGTCCTGCTGGGCAAAGCCAGAGGGTCCAAAAACGGCAACAACAGGCTGATTGAGTTTGTCAATATGGCGGGCATTGATTTTGACAAGCCTTTTTGCCTGGCATACAGCGGGCTGACGGATGTGCTTCTGAAGAAATACATTGCCGACAGCGAACACCTATACAGGGGAAAGGTTGAGCATCTGCCGGTCAGCAGTATTGGCTGTACCATTGGGACCCATGCGGGCCCCGGAGCAGTAGCAGTTGCTTTTTTCTGCAGCAACAAATAATATGGAAACCTTATCCCTATAACTCATAATAAAAGAGGACATCACAGATGTCCTCTTTTATTTGAAGAAACAAGTTGCCAATTTCATTTATTGTAATATACTGTCATTAATATTTATTTCCTATTAAAGAGGGCTTCATATGTTTAGTTTTCTAATGAAATTCTGGTACCTATTTTTGATTATTTTGCCGCAGCAATTATAAAAGTATTAGAGCCAAATGGCCAAATAGGCTGCGATTGGAAAAAATGCCTGGGGACTTTTGACTGAAATGAGGCGGCGTCGTTGTTCAGCGCATTGGCAAAAGCGGCTCATTTCTTGGCTGCTCCAAAGCCCATTTTAATAGCTATACGAGCGATTTGGGTCGTATTATTGATTTACATACCAGCAATGAAATCAACGCGGAGCTATTAATTTCATTATCACCTTTTGAGCGTGTTATTTTATCAGAAAAGCACGGTGCGAAATTACACCGTGCCTTTATTTTTTACGGCTTATACTGCCTTCCCGTATGGTCTATCTTGTATTCCCCCTGCAAAATGATCTCCGAAACGGGTATAATCTTATATCCATCAGCCAGAAGGCCCTCGATTACCCCCGGCAAAGCCGCCGGAGTGTTCTTTGCGGCATTGTGGAACAGCACTATAGACCCGGGGCCTACCCTCTTTAACACCCGCTCCTTAATCTGATCAGCCGTCAAATCTTTCCAGTCTAAACTATCAACGTCCCACTGTATGGCGTATATGCCCATGCCGTTGATGGTGCTGATTACATTGTCGTCATATTCGCCGTAGGGCGGGCGGAACAGAGTCGGAGTCACACCCGTTACCTTGGCGATTTTTTCATTGCAGGCGGTGACGTTCCTGACTATTTCCTCCGCAGACAACTTGGAGAAATGTGCGTGGTCATCTGAGTGGTTCATAATCTCATGCCCGGCATCGTGCAGAGCCTTCACCGACTCAGGGTATTTATCCACCCAGAATCCGCAGACAAAAAACGTGGCTTTTACATTGTATTTTCCTAATATTTCAATGAGTTCTTCAGTGTCTTCATTGCCCCAAGCGGCATCAAAAGTGAGGGAAACGCATTTGTCGTCCCTCTTTACGCAGTAGATGGGCAGCTGCCTTGTGGTGGCCGCCACGCCTATAATCCTGGGGCTGTTCACAACCCAGAAAATCAACACAACAGCCAAAGCCAGAGCCACCCCGGCCACCACTTTTTTATGCTCCTGCAGCATCTTTAAATATCTGCTCATAGGACTACCCCCAAACATAATCTTGGTACATCCTATGACGAGTCCGGGCTTGTTAAAACTATTTTTCTAAGATTAATCATGTTGTTTTTTATGACAGCTTTCCTGCAAAACTGTTTCCTTGTCCGATGACCAGGTTGTCCAATCTTATTAGTTGTCATGAATAAAAAGGTGTGTTATAATGAAGTTAGTTAATAAAATATCATAGTTTTAGGAATTTTTGGCATAGCTAATACTTTTGGAGGACTCACATGCAGAAATTAAGAAAATTCGACACCAAAGTACAGCACTTAAAGTATAAAGTTCTCCGCGAGGTTGCCCGTGCCACCTTTGACGGAAATCTTGCGGAAACTATCATGGATATACCTCAGACCATCATTCCCGGCAAGACTGCTACCATGCGCTGCTGCATATACAAGGAGCGGGCTATAATTGCGGAACGGATAAAGCTGGCCATGGGCGGCGACAGGAGCACCAGCAATGTTATCCAAGTTATAGATATTGCCTGCGATGAGTGCCCCATGGACGGCTATGAGGTAACCAACAACTGCCGGGGCTGCATTGCCCACCGCTGCGAGGACGTCTGCAGAAGGGGAGCAATTGTAATAGACGAGCATCAGAAAGCCCATATTGATAAATCCAAGTGCGTGGAGTGCGGCCTTTGCGCCAAGGTTTGCCCCTACAGCGCTATTTACAACCGCCGGCGCCCCTGCAGAAACGCCTGCAAGACCGGCGCCATTTCCATGGACGCGGACTCCGTTGCGGTCATTGACCAAAGCAAGTGCGTCTCCTGCGGCGCCTGCGTATACCAGTGCCCCTTCGGCGCAATTATGGACAAGTCCTATATTGTGGATGCCATTAATCTGCTCAAGGGCAGCGAGGGCAACACAGAATACCGGGTGCATGCGGTGATAGCCCCCGCCATATCCAGCCAGTTTACATATGCCAAGCTGGGTCAGGTAATCAGCGGCCTGCGGAAGCTGGGCTTTCACTCTGTTGTTGAGGCTGCCCTCGGAGCGGACATGGTAGCCTTTGAGGAGGCCATGGAGCTTGTGGAGAAACAATATCTCACCAGTTCCTGCTGCCCCGCTTTCGTTGAACTTGTCAAGAAAAAATTCCCTACCATGGCAGACCATATTTCCAGCAGTCTTTCTCCCATGGCTACTATCGGCAAATTCTTAAAGGAAAAATATCCGGGAGACAAGGTTATCTTTATCGGACCCTGTACCGCCAAGAAGAAATCCTTCCAGGAGGGGCCCGAAAGCAAATTTGTGGACTGCGTTATCACCTTTGAGGAACTGCAGGCCCTTTTCGACAGCCGGGAAATAGACATCACCGAACTGGAGGAAGAGGAGCTCAACCACGCCTCTTATTTCGGCAGGATTTTTGCCCGCTGCGGTGGTCTGGCCGACGCAGTGGCGCAAAGCCTAAAAGAGCACGGAACAGTGGACTTTGAGTACAAGCCCATATCCGCAGACGGCATTGAAAACTGTATCACGGTACTTACAAAAGCCGCTAAGAGCCTGCCTATCGGCAATTTCATAGAAGGCATGGCCTGTACCGGCGGCTGCATAGGCGGCGCAGGATGTCTTACCCATGCCGAAAAAAGCAAGATAGCGGTGCAGAGATACGGAGAAGCCGCCAACGCCAAGATGATTTCCGACACTGTCTCAGACGCGCACATCGAAAATATTGCAGATGACCTGGACCATGCAGGCTAGCTATATTTAATCCCGGCTGTAAAAGTAACGAAAATATAAGTTAAGCACGGCCAAATGGAGGAAAAAGTTTGAACTACTACGCTCCAAATCTCATATCCATATGCGTAGATTATGTCAACTACCCTGAGTTTGGTGGCAGTATATATCACTGTCATTCTCCTTCTGCTGTCAAGTTTAACGATATTATCCAGCTTATAGCAATTATGGAAGACTTCTTTGACTCCTTAAAGATTCCTCAGGCATCCAACAAACTCCGGAGCTTTACCCGACGCAGCACTAAACCCCAAAGACTAAAAAATGAGGTGCTGGCAATGTCAATACAGGACATTAGAAAAAAAAGAGGTGGCGAGGGGACCTTTATAGTGCACGTTCAGTACCGCCAGAACACCACATGGCAGGGAAATGTGTTTTGGGCCGAAAAGAACGTTACTCGCAATTTTCGCAGCGCCCTTGAGCTTCTAAAGCTCATTGACAGTGCTTTCGATGACGGTTCCGGGCATACCTTTATCGACGCCGAGCCGGACGGCTCCTCTGGCAAGAATGCGGAATAGACATAAAAGGCAAAAGGTCAGTAAAACCATGGTTTTACTGACCTTTACTAATTCTATTACAAATTCCCCTGTCAGGCGCTTAAGGCTCGGGCAAAGTCCTCGTATTTTTCAAGCTTAGCATCGCACTCGGAGCGGCTCTCCCCTTTGGTCAGGATGTACACCTTGATTTTGGGCTCTGTCCCCGAGGGGCGCACAATAAAGGATGTCCCGTCAGTCAGCTCAAAGTACAGAACATTGGAGCCGCTGATTTCGGTTTCACCCACAACTCCCAGCCCGGATACGCTTATCCGGCCGCTGAGGTAATCCCTCATCCTCAGCACCGGCACTCCGGATATCTCCTTGGGGGGCTCTGTGCGGAGACGTTTCATCAGGTTCTTCATCTTTTCAAGGCCGTCCAACCCCGGCATCAGCAAGTTGAGAGTCCTCTCGCCGAACCAGCCATATTCCCTGTAAAGGCTGTCCATGGCCTGCAGCAGGGTCATGCCCCGGTCAAAATAATAGGCCGCCATCTCTGCAATCATCATCGTCGCGGTCACCGCGTCCTTGTCCCGGACATAGCTGCCCATCATATAGCCGTAGCTCTCCTCATAAGCCATAAGGCAGTCGTACTTGCCGGTTCTTTCGTACTCAGCCACTTTCTCCGCCATGTACTTGAAGCCCGTAAAGGTCTCGTCCATACGGACGCCGTTCCGCTCGGCAACCTCCCTGGCCATTTCCGTCGTGACTATGGTCTTAATGGCCGCAGCGTTCTCCGGCAGGGTGCCGGCCGCTTTTCTTGCCTTGATGATATAATCCAGCAGGAGCACACCCATCTGGTTTCCGCTAATGCCCGCGTATTCCCCGTTCCCGGCACGGACCATAACCCCGACCCTGTCAGCATCCGGGTCGGTGCCTATAATAAGGTCGCTGCCCACCTTTTTGGCCAGGTCAACGGCCAGATAAAAGCTCTCGGGATTCTCCGGGTTGGGGCTTTCCACCGTGGAAAAGTCAGCGTCTATAACCATCTGCTCCGGAACGGGAATAATATGCCTCATGCCCAGCCGTCTGAGGGCCTCCGGCACCAGTATATGGCCCGTACCGTGGAAAGGCGTGTATACTATTTTAAACCTTTCGGCCACTTTTGCCACCACATCCCTGTTGATTGACTGGGACAGGACATTTTCCAGAAAGGCCTCGTCAATTTCCGTGCCGATAAAACGAATCATTCCCTTTTGGACGGCCTCATCGAAATCCATGGTTGAGATGCCGGAAAAAATGTCTGTCTCCCCCATGGCTTTTGCAATGGCTACCGCATGCTCCGGGGGAAGCTGGGCGCCGTCGGACCAATAGACCTTATAGCCGTTGTAATCCTTGGGGTTGTGGCTGGCGGTGATGTTAATCCCCGCCGCCGCCCCGTAATGGCGGATAGCAAAGCTGAGCTCCGGGGTGGGTCGCATGGCGTCAAAAATCAGCACGCCTACGCCGTTGGCGGCCATAACCGCCGCCGCCTCCCGGGCAAAGGCCTCGCTATTCCTTCGGCAGTCATAGCAGATTACCACGCCCTTTTGGGCAAACCGTTCCCCTTCCGCCTTGATAACCGAGGCAAAGGCCTGGGTGGCATGCCTCACCACATGCACGTTCATGCGGTGCAGGCCCATGCCCATTATCCCTCGCAGACCGGCGGTCCCGAAGTCAAGGGGAGCAAAAAATCGGCTCTCAATCTCTTCCAAATTGTCGCCGATTTCGTGCAGTTCCTGCCATTCATCCTCACTTATGGAGGGGCTGTCCAGCCAGCGTTGATATTCGTCCTTATACCTGAACATCGCTTTCTCCCTCTAATATATCCCTTGCTTCATCCAGCATGGTAGCGGGCACATAGATATCCGTGCCCGTTCCGCTGACGCCCAAGACTACCCTGCCCAGAGCCCCGTTGTTGGGAAACTGTTTCAGGCAGGGTATGCCGTAGGCGTTAAGCATGCTGATAAGCATCTCGTCCTCAAAACTTAGACTGCTGCAATGGGTGAGAAAGGCCGGAGCCACAGGCTCACCGGCCTCCCCCGCGGGCCATTTTGCCAGCGTTCTGCCGGGATCCGACCAGCCCCAGCCAAGCTCGGCTTTGGCCCCGGACTCCCGGTGGCCTGCTCCGCAATGGGGGCAGGCGGCCGATTCTTCAATTAGCTCTTTCCCGCAGGTAGGACACCGCATGGCCCAATCACCTCTATTTATGATATTTTGACCCTTCCATGATAGAAAATCCCCTATAAATCTGCTCGGCCAGCATGACCCGGGCCAGATGATGGGGAAAGGTCATTTTTGACATTGAAAGCTTCAGGTTTGCCCTGTTTTTTATGCTGTCATGGAGACCAAAGGAGCCGCCGATTATGAAGCACAGCCGGCTTTTGCCCCTAACGGCGCAGTCTTCAAAGAGTCCTGCCAGCTCAGCACTGGAAAGCTGCCGCCCCTCAATACACAGGGCAACAATATATGCCCCTGCCGGGATGCGCTTTTCAACCTCCTGAGCCTCCCTGGACAGGGCGGCCTCCAGCTCCCTGCCGGAGGGATTTTCCCCCAGCCGGAACTCCGGCAACTCTTCCGTTTCAAATTTACAGTATGCGGAAAGCCGCTTGGAATATTCAGAAAACGCCTCAATATAATGCTTTTCCCGCATCTTTCCCACGCAGATAAGCCTTATGCTGAGCATGGGCTGCAAATCCTTTCAACCTTCAGGCTTACCAGCTCCGCCTGGGGAGCTATCCTCAAAGTCACGTCCTGCCCGGGCCGGACGCCTTCCCTTTCCAAAGCCTCGGATACGGTCTTCCCGGCCAAAGCCGGACGGTTATTCTCCTGGCTCAGGTGAGCCAAAACTATTGCCGAAGCGCCATTCCGCGCCAGGTGCGCAGCCAGCTGGCCACAGCATTCGTTGGAAAGGTGCCCCCTGTCCGAGAGTATCCTCCGCTTTAGGTGGTATGGGTAGCTTCCGGAAAGCAGCATATCCACATCGTGGTTTGCCTCTATCATCACGGCGTCGGCCCCCGTCAGCCCCTCCAGCACTTCCTCCGACACATGGCCCAGGTCGGTACAATAACCGAAACATATGCCGGAATCAATCCTGTAGCCCACACTCTGGGGCGTGTCGTGGGGAGTGGAAAAGGCAGTGACAGACATATCCCCTATCTTAAAGTCACCGCCCACCTGAATTTCACAGAGAAAATTTTCGACCCCCGCAATAGACCACCGGAGATGGTTACCTACTGTACGGGGGGCGTAGATGGGTAATTGATGGTATTTTATCATCGTGGCAAGTCCGGAAATGTGGTCGGAGTGTTCATGGGTCACAAGCACCCCGCTGATATCCTTCGGAAAAAGCCCCAACTCCCCCAGCGCGTTTTTTATCCTCCTCATGGAAATTCCGGCATCGATTAAAATATGTGTTCCAGCGGAACTCACCATGGTACAGTTGCCCCCGGAGCCGCTGGCAAAGACATTAATTTGCATATGTGCTTCTCCAATTATTATTTGCCCGGTATATAAAATGCTGCCCTGCGGCGATGTAGTTCGCCGGCAGGGCCTGTTTTTGCTTAAATTGCAGCGGCTCCGGTTCTGGGGGTTTCATCCTTCTCGCATATATATACAATGTCGGCTCCCAAGGCCCGAAGCTTGCCCACAATATCCTGATATCCTCGCTCGATATAGTGGACGTCCTCCACCTCGGTGACTCCCTCGGCACAAAGCCCCGCTATGACCATGGCGGCGCCGGCCCGCAGGTCACAGGCAGCTACCGGTGCTCCGGTCAGCGCTCCGACCCCTTCAATTATGGCGGTTTTCCCGTCCACATGAATCTGAGCGCCCATTTTTCTCAATTCGTTCACATATTTATACCGGTTGTCCCAGACTCCCTCGGTGACCACGCTGGTTCCCTCCGCCAGGCAGAGGACGGTGGAAATCTGGGGCTGCATATCCGTGGGAAAACCGGGGTACGGCAGTGTCTTAATGTTAGTGCGCTTAAGTTTTCCGGTTCTGCTGACCAGAACTGCATCGTCTCCCTCCTCCACGGTGACGCCCATCTCGCGCAACTTGGCGCTGATGCAATCAAGGTGTTTGGGTATGACGTTCTTAACGAGGATAGAGCCGCCTGTGGCGGCCACTGCGGCCATATAGGTGCCCGCCTCTATCTGGTCGGGAATCAGGCTGTAGCTCCCCCCGTGGAGCCTGTCCACCCCGTTAACCTTAATTGTATCGGTACCCGCTCCGCGTATGTCGGCACCCATGGAGTTGAGGAAGTTTGCCAGGTCAACAATGTGGGGCTCCCTGGCCGCGTTCTCAATAATAGATTGCCCCTCTGCCAAAGTCGCGGCAAGCATAACGTTTATCGTAGCGCCAACGGAGACCTTGTCCAAATATATTTTTGCGCCCTTGAGCCTGCCGCCCCTGGCATCGGCGTATATAAAACCGCCGGAAACGTTTACTTCCGCACCCAAGGCGGTCATGCCCTTGATGTGCTGGTCAATGGGCCGCACGCCGAAATTGCAGCCTCCGGGCATGGTTGTCTTTGCGCTGCCGAAACGGCCAAGCATGGAGCCTATAAGATAATATGAGGCCCGTATCTTCCGCATAAGGTCAAAGGGAGCGCCCGTCCGCCTGGCCGCGGTACAGTCAATCTCCACTGTGTTTTTGTTAATCGTTCTAACTTTCGCACCCAGATGGGTCAGAATAGTCAACAGCTTGTCCGTATCGCTGATGTCAGGGATGTTTTCGATTCGGCAAACTCCGTCTACCATCAAGGAAGCTGGTATAATGGCAACTGCAGCATTTTTTGCACCACTGATTTCTACCTCGCCATACAGAGGCTTGCCGCCCCTTATAACATATTTGTCCAATAAACTCACCTTCACTTTGCAGTAATGGACACCAATACTGTTTTGTTACTATCTTACCCAACGGGCGGTCTTATCAACACGGAATTATAGCACTTAAGAATAAAAAAAGCAATAAATCGTTAGTGTCTGGTCAAATTAAACGGCGATATAGCCAATAATAGGAGGCGTTTTTTATCGAAAACGGTATTTTTTGCAGCCTTTTTTGATTAATTTTTCAAAAATAGTATTTCTGTCATATTAAATTTTAACCGTCCCGGATATGAAAAAACCTGTATTTTTTCTAATTTGATATGGTTTCAGGCTTTCCGGAAATCCCGTTAATATAGTATTTCCCCACATCCGTTTCAATCATCCAAACCGGACAAAGCACACTGTCGCCCGGGACCGAAACGTCCATTACATAGCCCTGTTCTATGTTTATTATCTTGTTGCATACGTGACCGCCAGAATTGATAATATCCAGAAAACGCATAAGTACGGTGGCCGCAGAGAGCAGCCCCTCCTCCGTGCTGGAACTTATCCTGTCAAAGGGGCGTCTTCCCATGACCAACTTCAGCCTGCCGCCCTTAAACACAAAAGTAACCTGACAATTATAAATGGGGTCCCCCTTCCAGGAGGCGTTAAGAGTCACGGTTATGGTTTCTCCTTCGCCGCTCAGTTCCAGCTTTGCGGACTCCTTTTCGCTGTCTATGCCCATCTTCCCCAGCAGCTTTCTGGCGGCATGAACCGGATCTCCCCCCGCGGGTACGGCCCCGCTCTCCAGCAGCATTTCAAACTCGCCGGTGCCCCGGAAACTGGCCTGCCCATCCGGACTGCTGTAATAGTATATATTGCCCCCCAGGTTTTCAACCTTCACCTTGCCCAGAACGGCAGATACCATTTTTTCCTCCTTCTCTAGGTCCCGATGCAGGTCAAAGCGCTGGGGAGTAATCCCGGATACTTTTATTTTCTCGGACAGCGTTATGCCGTAATTTGAAAAAATGTGGGCAATCTCCTTATCCGCCGCCTTTTCGGCGGCCTTTGCCTCGCTCCTGTCCGCCAGAACGAGAGTCAATAGGAAGATGTTGACCAGGGCCAACACAATAATTATAAGATTTTTGATTTTAGAAGTGTCCATTTTTTTACCCCAAAGCTTATTCAAAGAGGGTTTCTATGCTAGTTTTTAACCCACACGGCACTTATTTCGCTGCCGGTTTCCTCATATACCAAAAGGGGTTCCCCTTCGCCGTATTTTGCCATGACGGCCGCCGCCGCCTGTATTTCCGGAAGAGGCGTCTGAAGTTCAGAGCCGGGGCCAAATTCCCTGAAATTCAGTGCGGCTTTTGATATTACCCCGTTCTTTACCTTGATTTCCGCGGCCCTCTCCCCTCCGGCAAGGAAAACGGGCAGGCCGTTAACTATATAATCGAAACAGACGGTATAGGTTTGTTCCAGGGGATTGTATGCTATTTTCGACAAACTCAGTGCGGCATCCCCGCACCAGGCCCCCAGGCTGCCGTTGACCAGGGAAAACGCCTTCTCAATTACCTGAACGGTGCCGGGAATTGGTCCCGTACCTGAAACCTTAAGGTTTCCCATTCCTGTCTGGCTGTAGGACACGCTACCGGAGGAGTCCACTCTCAGGGTGCTCTCGCTTTCGGTGCTGCCTTCCACATATACCACGGAGCCGTCGGTCTCGGTATAGGAGTTGGCCACAAAGCTGTTCATGTTGAATATGGACAGCAGGCTCTCCGGAGTCACCTTTGAGTGAAGAGGATTAGTCACAGTGACAGAGCTGATTTCCGGCAGCTCCTTTAAAAGCATGGTATAGGGGTACAGAAGTTTAAATTTTTCCCCCAGCTCGAAGGCAAACTGCGCCCCGTTGGGTGCGTAATTCTCCAACTGGGGTGAAATGTACGAGAAATCAAGGGCGGTATCGCAGCGGTAGGCCCGCCCGTCTTTAGACCGTATATAGTAAAGAACTAGGTCGTCCCCGGCCCCGGCCAGACACAGGTGCCGGACGGTATGGGACGCGGAGACATCGTTTATACTGCTGCCAAGCCAGCCCGACAGCACGGATAAGGGCTGGTCGTATAAAAAGTCAAAAAACACCCCGGCCCCGGATAGGGCCTCTTTCCACTCGGCATCGGTAACAGGCTCCGCCTTCCCGGAGGAACCCAAAGCCTCCCCCAGGGCCACGGAAAAGCGCCCGTAAAGCTGGTTAAGCTGGGCATCGTCGTATTTCACTCCGTAGCGGGCGCCGTCCTCCCAGGTAACCGCCATAAAAAAGGGGGAGGCCGCCGGAGAAAAGGGCCTGTTCTCCCTGTCCGAGCCGTCCGGGGAAGAATCCCTCTCTGCAAGCGAGCGAAATCTTTGGGCAATATTCCTTACCATAGGAACGGAGGTCAATTTCCCGTTAAAAAGATTGGTTTCTCTGGCCAGAAGCAACGCGCTGGCCAAAAGCAGTATAATGAGCAGGCTCTTGCCTGCTTCAATTATTCTTTTTTTGGTCATGTCCGGCTCCCTTCACGGGCAGGGTAACGGTTATGGTGGTCCCCTTGCCAAGCTGGCTGTCCAGTTCTACGGTGCCATTGTGGCGGGCAACTATCTCCTTGGCAATGGACAACCCCAGGCCAGTGCCACCGGATTCCCTTGACCGGGCCTTGTCCACTCTGTAAAACCGGTCAAAAACCCGGGGCACATCTGCCGACGGGATTCCCACGCCGTTGTCTTTAACCAAAGCCCATACGCAGTCGTCGGTGGCGCCGGCGGTAATGCTGATGCGGCCGCCGTTATGCGTATATTTTATGGCATTGCTCACCATATTTATGAGCACCTGCTCAACCCTGGCCCTGTCGCCTCGGATGTTGGGTAAGCTGCTTTTGAATTCAAGGCTGAATTCCTGGTTGCGCCTCTGGGCCTCCAGAAGCATGGCATTATAAACGTCCCTGACGGACTTCTCAAAGGAGAATTCCTCAAAAACCATCTCAAAGCTGCCCGCGTCGAAACGGGACAGCGTCAGCAGGTCAGAAACTATCTTTGTCATGCGGTCGCTCTCGTTGACAATAACCTGCAGGAACTGTTTTTGAGTATCAGGGGGCAAGCCCGGATTCGTCTCCAGCGTCTCCGCATAGCTCCGTATGCTGGTTATGGGCGTACGGAGCTCATGGGATACGTTGGCCACAAATTCTCTCCGCATTGCCTCGGACTTTCTAAGGTCGTCCAGGGTTTTCTCCAGCTGGTCGGCCATGTTGTTGAAGGTTTTTGCCAGAACGCCTATTTCATCCCTGGCCTGAATGTCCAGCTTGTCCGAAAAATCGCCCCCGGCCACCCTCTCGGCCGCTCTTGTCAGGCTCTGTATGGACGTAACCATTGTTTTTGCCAGTAGCAGGCTTAAAAATACCGATATAATAAGACCTACCGCAAGGGATTCCAGTATTATCTCAAAAAGCTCCGCGCTCAGGCTCTGTACGGTAGCCTTACTATCCTTAATGTAGACTATATAACTGCCGGACTGCCCTCGGATGGGCAGGGCCACGTCCATATATTCCGCGTTGCTGTCGCTGCGGTACCCTTCCGCCCCCGCAATGGCGGTGAGAATATTGGGCGTAATCTCCAGTTCCCACTCCGGCCTCACGTCGGAGCCGGTAATCACGGCGCCGGTTGTTCCAGAAAGTATGTAGTAATTGCGTGTACCCGAGTCTATACCCAGGGAGCCGGAATGGGCCCTGAGTATCTCCGCCATAAGCTCATCGGCGTTCTTTTCATCGGCGGCGGAGCGCAGGGCGTTCACAAGATCGGGCTTGCTGAACACCGTCTGCATCTGCTGATAAAACTCGTTGAGATAAAAGCTCCGTATACCCCGCATGAGAAAAGCCCCCACAACGGACATAAGTGAAATTATCAGCAGTAGCATTATCAAAACCAGTTTTACGTAAAGGCTCCTGTTCATAGATACACCTTCAGCTCCATAGTGGTGACTTTGTTATAGGGGATAGCATTTTCCGTTTGATCTCATGGTCCGGCGTATGTAGCTTACTGGTCGCATTCAAAATAATAGCCCACCCCGCGCTTGGTCATAACATATTTGGGTTCTGCCGGGATGGTCTCCAGCTTTTCACGAAGCCTGCGTATGGCCACATCCACGGCCCTCAAGTCGCCGAAATAGTCATACTGCCAGACCTCGCTCATAAGCTCCTGGCGCGAAAAAACCTTGCCCGGGCTGGCGGCCAAAAACTTCAGGAGCTCGTACTCCCTCTGTGTCAGCTCCAGACTCCGGCCGTTTTTAAACACGCTGTGGCGGTCCAGGTCGATAATAAGCTCTCCCCTTATAAGGACGTTGCCGCTGCCGGCGGCGGGCGGGGCCTCGGCGCTGGCTGCC
Organism: Clostridiales bacterium; assembly: GCA_012838665.1. Classification (GTDB taxonomy): domain Bacteria; phylum Bacillota; class Clostridia; order Oscillospirales; family Oscillospiraceae; genus DUOX01. Next base: position 3,871 of record DUOX01000013.1, on the reverse strand, counting down.
CGGCGCATGTTGGTCTTTACCCGGGCCAAAAGCTCCCTTAAGGAAAAAGGCTTGGTGATATAGTCGTCAGCCCCCAGTTCCAGTCCGAAAACCTTGTCGTTTTCCTCCTCTCGGGCGGTTAGCATGATTATTGGTATGTTGTTGCCCTCCTCCCGGAGAGTCTTGCAAACCGTAAAACCGTCCATGCCGGGCAGCATCACGTCCAGCAGGATAAGGTCCGGGTTTTTTGACCGGGCCAGATGCAGCCCCTCCTGACCGTCATATGCGCAAATTGTTGTGTATGATTCTTTTTCAAGATTGAACTTGAGTATGTCAACTATCGCTTTTTCGTCATCAACGATTAGTATAGACTTGTTCATAATCAGGCCTCCAGAATCTCTTTTGTCTTGAGTATGGCAACTATGCTTTTTGCGTCCTTTATCTCGCCTGCCATCACCATTTTTATCAATTCGTCAATATGTATTTTTACTACGTCCATAAACTCGTTCTCATCGAGGTGGGCCTCGCCGAAAGTCAGGTCCGTGGCCAGATACAGGTGGAGTATCTCCTTGGAAAAGCCCGGGGAAGTGTATATCTCCCCCATATATGTAAGCTCTCCCGCCATTATCCCGGTTTCCTCGGCCAATTCCCTGGCAGCGCAGTCCCTGTGGTCCTCGCAGTCTTCCAACTTCCCCGCCGGCACTTCCAGCAGGTGCTCTGCGAAGGGGTAGCGGTATTGCCTGACACAGTAGACGTAGCCCTCGTCATCCACGGGTATAACGGTTACTCCTCCCGGATGCTCCACAACCTCCCTGATTGTGGTATTGCCGCTGTGGAGCTGTATCTGGTCCACCTGGACATTTATGATTAGGCCCTCATATCTGTTGATACTGCGAAGCCGTTTTTCCGTATAGTCCATTGGTTAAGCCTCCATATTTCGGGGAATCCATGTAACCTATTATTTGGTTAATCCAAAATATATATTATTGCATTATATCACAATTGATACTAATTTACCAGTTTTTTTGGATTGACTTTCGGTGTCAAAACTCCGAAAATGGGTAGCAGAGGTGATACATAATGGATATACATGCAGTCAGCGCTGATTGTGTGGCTCTTTTGCTGGACACCGAAGAAAGCGCGGATTTGAATATGGAAACGGCGGCCTCCCTTGTCCGCTCGGCGCTAATCCTAAAGGGCGAGAAACCCTGGGACGGCATGGAAATCGACCTGTTTTCCAGTGAAGACAGTTGCCTTATTATTGCCACACCCAGAAACCTGCCTCAGGTGTCAATTGCTGATTATGCCCTTCCCTTCCTGCGAGAAACCGGGACTGATATTCTGTAAAAAATACTATTATTCTCTTGACATTTATGGTACAATCAATATGTACCATAGGTAAAGGAGAGAATATGATGTCACCCAAAGCCAAAGGCATAAAACAGGTGGCCTCCAACAAAAAGGCTTTCCACGACTATTTCGTGCTGGACCGCTTTGAAGCCGGCATTGAGCTCTCCGGTACCGAGGTAAAATCTATCCGTCAGGGAAAGCTTAACCTTAAGGACTCTTACTGCATAATAAAGGACGGGGAGCTTTTCATCCGGGGCATGCATATCAGCCCCTACGAAAAAGGCAACATTTTCAACCGCGACCCGGTCCGGCCCCGCAGGTTGCTCATGCACAAGCGGGAAATAATGAGGCTCCACGGCAGCGTCATGCGGGATGGCATGGCCTTAATCCCCCTGTCTATCTACTTTAAGAACAGCCTCGTAAAAGTGGAAATCGGCCTGTGCAAGGGCAAGAAGCTATACGACAAGCGCCAGGCCGACGCCGAACGCGCGGCAAAACGGGATATTGACCGGGCCATAAGGCGGAACTAGGCCAAAGGCCGGTTCAATTAAAATTGTAAAAATGTTTAAATTATGCTATAATAATAGTGTAAAGGCTGCCTCTCAGACAGCCTCGACATGGGGATGTACTGGTTTCGACGGGGGTGTAGAGGCAGGAATAGCGGGCGGATGCGCCTACCATCCTTAAAATGGGCACTTATAAATTAGACAACAACAATTCTGTTGAACTGGTAGCCGCTTAAGGCTACCCGTCCTCCCCGAGAGCGCTGCGGCTCGGGTGCAGGGCGTCGATTAGCAGCGTCCGTGAGTGCGCAAAGCTTTGAGCGCACCATGAATAATGAAGCTACCTGACCCCAAAGCGTGGCGGTTTGCCTTGGGTGATGGGAACGGGAGGCTCGCAGCCTCCAGAATAACCGTCTGCGCCCGGAGAAGTTCCTGTTAAAGCGCTCTCGGACGGGGGTTCAACTCCCCCCATCTCCACCAAATAAGGTAGTAGATTTTGATAGAAAGTCTACTACCTTTTTCTATGCAAAAATGCCTTATTTCAAGGAGTTTTGCGCCTGTCAAGGCATAAAGCAACCCGTCTCGGAGCCATTTTGGGGACGGAACCGCCAAGTTGGTTTTGATTGATACGAGCAAAGGTTACACACAGTGATATTTATGCCATGGATAATGGGCACACTTGATACTTAATGTGCAACACAGGCTATTTGAGAGGCTCTGACAAACGCAATAAGGAGGATTGTATGAAAAATCGAAAGAAGCTATCGTAATAGCAGGTTTGTTTAGCTGTACAAAATTTTGTCCACGAATTATGTTATTATGGTAATGTCAACCAATTAAACAGGTTTTTTCAAACAGTCAAGTTTTGTCGGGAAGGGGGCGTTTACATGATATCTGAAAAAGCAAATGCCATCTGCTTATTGCGTATACTATCGGAGTATTCGGACGAAAATCACATTCTGCCAATGCGGGAAATATTGTCAAAGATGAATTCGGAATACGGAATCTGTCCCGACCGCCGGACGATTTATAATTCTGTTGCTGTACTTATGGATTTGGGTATTTTGAGATTTCTACATATGAGAAAAACGGCATTGGATATTATATCAAACAAAGACTGCTTGAACTGAGTGAGGTACGCCTGCTGATGGATGCGGTCTATTCATTTAGGTTTCTGCCTCCAAAGCACACCGAAGACCTAGTGGAAAAGCTGCAACAAGTCTTAAGTGTGTACGAGCGCAAACGTTTCAAGCATCTAACCATAACCCGCCCGGGCCTGAAAACACTAAATCGGCAGGTACTCTGGAATATTGAACAGCTGGACGAAGCAATCTCAAAAAAAGTAAAGGTACGGTTTTCTTATCTGCATTATGACCTGGACAAGAAACTTGTTCCCCGCCGTGAAGAAAAATATACGGTTAATCCTTACGGCATGGTAATTAACAATGAAAACTATTACCTTATTTGCGTAAAGGAGAACAAGGATAACATAAGCATGTATCGTATTGACCGCATCAGTGGTATAGAAATTACTGATTGCGCACTGGATTCATGGGACTTTGAGTTTTCACCCAAAGTAGTGACTGAACATGCAGTATATGCTTACACGGGTAAACCGGAACTTATCACCATGATATGCAGGCGCAGCATTTTAGACCATGTTATAGACAAGTTTGGTCTGGACATTCACATTCGAAACATAGGCAGCGAAAAACTTGAAATAAGCTTTACCGTTTCTCCCGACGGCGTAAAGTTCTGGGCTCTTCAGTATTTGCCCCATGTGGAGGTTGTTTCCCCACAATGGCTGCGAGACGAGATAATCGAGTGCTTAAAATCGAATCCATATCTTAAAATATGATAAAAATTGTGCTCTTTTTGCTCTATACTAAATAGCGATAATTTGGCTGAAACATCAATTGCTTTGTGAATTTGGATGATTGGAGGTTTTGTACTTTACCGATAACGTACTTAGCGATTGGGATTCAAATATGGATTATCCGGATGAAGACAAATATTACATGGGAAAATCGGAAGGGGAG